>JAHCAZ010000003.1 GCA_019634615.1 Opitutaceae bacterium | reverse complement strand
GGGCCGGGCGTGCAAAATCTGCGGGGGCTGACACGATGCGCGCAACCATTGCATTCGTTGGATGCCTGCTGGCTCTTTGCGGGGAAGCGAAGGCCGGGACGATCTACGCAGAACTGCGCTACGCCGAACTCAAGTTGAGTGACGGCAGGGTTCTTGCCGATGCCACTGTGAAATCGTTCGACGACCTTACGGGCAATGTCTCCGTGAAGGTTGGAAAGTCTCTGCTTTCGGTTAAGATGGCCGCGCTGCCAGACGAGGTGCAGGCGAAGCTAAGGGCAATGGCGCCGGAAAAGACGCCCGAAGAAAAGGCCGCTGCTATCAAGCGAGAGCAGGAAAGGTTAGCCAAAGCGGAGAAGGCGAGGCAGGCTCAGGAAAAACGCGCCTTGCAGAAGTTGCGGAAGGACGAGGATTCCGCCCGTCGGATCAACGAAAAGAGGGTCGAAAAGGAGATGGACCGTGAACGCGACACTCCGGCATTAGTGCTCAACGCCGCCCAAGTGAGGGCGAACAATTACTTCAAGACAGATCGCATTGAATACGATGACCCGGAGCAGGTGCCGGGCTGGTCGAATCGTTGGCGCGTAAAGGGCAGGGCCTTTGGCGGTACGATCCTCAGTAAAGGTAGCGGCGGAAGCGGCAGGGGGTATCGCGACTTCGAGATCATCGTTGAGGATACGGGCAAGGGTTCGCCCCGGATACTAGAGGTGAACGACAGACTCTAGCAGGAGATCGTCCTTCTTTTTGTCCCGGTTTCTTCGATGCCACCTAATCAATGGTGGCTTTCCGGCCCGCCCGAATCGCTGACCCCCTCCCCCGGGGTGGTGCATGGTGCAGCCGGCGCTCCAGAGGCCCGAGGAAGCTAAGAGGCGGGCATCGTTTGCGGTGCTGGTAGTCCCGTCGCGTTGGGGCCATCACTGCCGTGGATTCCGTTGCCACTCTGTTGCCAGTTCTGACAACCATTCTATTCGGCCATGTTCGTATCGGTTAGCAACGGTACCTATGCAACAACCTGTTGTATAGATATTAACATGGTTTAGAAAACCGTTGCTCTATCCGGCTGAGCTACCACCGCGTTGGCTGGACGGCACGGGTAGCGCCTGCCCGCCCGAGGGACAAGGGCAAACATCCGCCTTCACCTTGCGCCGCGTTTCTGCACCGTCGGCGGCCATCCATGTTCGCATGTTCCCGCGTCCTGCCATCACTCCTGTTGCCACTGCTCTTCGCCCTCGCCCCGGCCCGGGCGGCTGAGCACACTCCGCGGATGGGTTCGGTCTTTTTCCCGGCGCAGGTCACCGCCGCCCTGCGCGCCCATCTCGCCGCCAATCCCATCGCCCGGCGCCAGGCCGACCAGGCCATTGCCACCGCGCAGGCCTGGCGCGACCGCTCCGATGAGGACCTGTGGTCCGCCATGTTCGGCCCCACGATCAAGCGCTCGTGGATGGTCTGGTCCAACGGCCACTGCCCCGCGTGCAAGGGCGACGTGCCCATGTACACGTGGAAGGTCGACGCCCTCCGCACGCCCTGGAAGGTGACCTGCCCCCATTGCGCCGAGCAGTTTCCCAAGAACGATTTCGCCGCCTTCCACCGCTCCGGCCTCGACATCCACGGCGTCTTCGATCCCGCCCGCGCCGACCGCTCGCTGCTGTTCAACCCCGCCCACCCCTCGCCCAATGACCCGAAGCACCGCTTCGGCGTGGATGACGGCACCGGCTACTTCGACGGCACGAACCGCTGGTATTTCATCGGCGCCTACCTGATCCGCGGCCAATGGAAGCAATACGTGCTCGAGGGCGTCCGCTCTCTCGCGATGGCCTACGTCCTCACCGGCGAGCCCGTCTACGCCCACAAGGCCGCCATCCTCCTCGACCGCGTGGCCGACGTCTATGGCACCTTCGACTTCCTCACGCAGGGCCTGTCCTACGAAAAAGCCGACCCCATCGCCGGCGCCGGCATGGTGTCCGTCTGGCACGACGCCTGCCGCGAGACCCTCGAACTCGCCCTCGCCTACGACATGATCGCCCCGGCGATCGCACACGACCCCGACCTCGTCCGCTTCCTCGCCGCGCAAGCCGCTCGCCACCAGCTACCCTATCCCAAGGACACGCCCGAGCGCATCCAAGCCCACATCGAGGATGGCATCCTGCGTGAGGTCCTGCGCCGCCCCGACAAGATCCTCAGCAATTTCCCCAACACCGAGATCACCCTCCTGACCGCCCGCGCCATCCTTGGCTGGCCCGGCAACCGCGACGAGCTGCTCTCGGAGATGCAGGCCATGCTCGAAAAGGCCACGGCCGTCGACGGTCTCACCGGCGAGAAGGGCCTCGGCGGCTACAGTTCGATCGCGCCTCGCACCGTTTCCGATGCCCTCTGCCTGTTCGGCAGCCTCGACCCCGACCTGCTGCCCACCCTGGTCCGCCGCGTGCCGGCGGTCGCCAACCTGTACCGGTTCCATGCCGACACGTGGATCGGCGGGACTATCTATCCCAAGATCGGCGACACCGGCACCTTCGGCCGGCGCGACCCGCGCTACATCGGCGCGCAATTCGGTCGCGACCCGTTCGATCCGCTGCGCGGCGGCATCCCGCTGACGTCGGACTTCACCCTGTTCTGGCAGCTCTACCGCATCACCGGCGACCCGACCTTCGTGCAACTGCTCTATCAGGCCAACGACCACCGGGTCGACGGCCTGCCCTACGATCCCTTCGACGCCGATCCCGCCAAGTTCCAGCGCGGCGTCGCCGACGTGATCCGCCAGCACGGCGCGGCGCCGGTGGCGGGCTCGATCAACAAGCAGCAGTGGGCGCTCGCGATCCTGAGCTCTGGCCAGGGCGAGGCCACGCGCGCCCTCTGGCTCGACTACGATGTCGGCGGCAACCACGGCCGGCCCGACGCAATGGCGATCGGCCTTTACGCCAAGGGCATCGAGCTCCTGCCCGGCTTCGGTTATCCGCCGGTGCACTTCGGCGGCTGGTATTCGCCACGCGCGCTCTGGTACAAGCGCACCGCCGCGCACAACACCGTCGTCGTCGACGGCCAGGACCAGACGCCCATCCGCAGCACGCCCGAGACCGAGCCGCTCGCCATCCAGCTCAATCCGCAGAAGGGCCTCGCGCGCGGCACCACCACGGCCTGGGCCGTCGGCCGGCAGGTGCAGCTCGTTCGCGCCACCGGTCCGCACCTCGTGCAGACGGCCAAGCTGGAACAATTCGAGCGTTCGCTGCTGCTCGTGGATATCTCGGCCGACGACAGCTACGTCCTCGACGTCTTCCGCGTCGCGGGCGGCCGCGATCACGCCAAGCTCCTGCACGGCAACATCGGCACCGCCACGGTCACCGGCCTCGGCACGGAACCGCAGCCCGGCTTCGGCCCCGAGGTGCAGATGCGCAACTTCCGCGGTGGCCGGCCGGCCGCCGGCTGGTCGGTGGACTGGCAGATCGAGGACCGGCTGAAGACCCTGCCGCCCGGCGCGGACGTTCACCTGCGGTACACCGACCTCACGACCGATGCCCAGGCCGCGATGGCCGAGAGCTGGCTCGCCTACAACGATCACGGCGCCAACCACGAGGCCTGGCTGCCCAGCCTCGTCGTGCGGCGGCAGGCCGCGGCCGAGCCGCTCGCGTCCACCTTCGTCGGCGTTCTCGAACCGTATTCCGGCAAATCCAACCTCGGCACCATCCGTCGCCTCGCCCTGCAGACCTCCGCCGGCGCCGCGGCCGGTGACCAACAGGTCGCCGTGGCCGTCGCCTTGGCCGATGGCCGCACCGACCTGCTCATCGCCACTGCGCAGCCGGCCAGCGGTCCGCGCCCGACGCTCACGCAGCCGGACTGGTCCTGCACGACCGACGCCGATTTCTGCCTCATCCGTCGCGACGCGGCCGGCCAGATCGCCCACGTCTTCTTCCACGGCGGCACCTTCGTGCAGTGCGGCGACCAACGCTTCGAGCACCGTCCGGGTGCCCTCTGGACCGAACTGTAAAACCACGCTTGACTTGCCTTTCGGCGATTCTACGTTCCGCCTCTTTCCCGTTCTCGGGGTGGTAGCTCAGCTGGTTAGAGCGTCTGCCTGTCACGCAGAAGGTCGCGGGTTCGAGTCCCGTCCATCCCGCCAGTTTATCCCCTGACTCCTAAAGAGTTAGGGGATTTTTGTTTACCGGACCGGAGCGCGCAATTCCCAGGTGTCGACCGAGTGTCGGCCAATGCCGGGCCCGACCTGCCGCTGCCTCAATCCATGTAGTGGATGCGGTGACGATTTTCCGCCAGCAGGCGGGCGTTGCGCTCGTCGCCGCCGTCGACGTTCGCGCTGACGAAGACCGGCGGCTCGACGCCTCGCTCGATCAGGTTTCTGACCACGCTCACGACCAGCTCGTTCACGATGGCGCAACCGGTGACCGTGGACAAGGGGCCGACCTTTTGCTCCAGCCCCTCGATCGCCACCGCGGCGTCGCCGTAGGGCACGCCGTTGTCGATGACCACATCACAAAGCTCGGCGAGCTTCTTCCCGGAGGGGTGGCGGCTGGACACGCCCGCGGTGTAGGCCAGGGCCGTCAATCCGATCACCTTGATGCCTTTTTTGCGGGCGGTGAGCGCCATGTCGATGATCACGGCATTGCGCCCGGAGGTCGACGTCAGGAGCAGGACATCGCCCGGCTTGGCCGGCGATGACTCCAGGATCTGCGTGCCCAAGCCCACCACGCGCTCCGTCGCGGAGGTGGCGGTCAGCGGCCGGACGAACAAGTTCATCCCGTGGGGATAGATGGGGTTGATCAGCATCAGCCCGCCGGTGCGGTAAACCAATTCCTCCGTCGTGATGAACGAGTGGCTCGCCCCGAAACTGAAGAGGCTCTGCCCCGCGACGATGGCATCGGCCATCAATTGGGCGGCCTGCTTGATCGGGGCGGACTGGGTGGCGCGCACCTGGGTCAGGGCGGCGATGGCCGCATCGAAGTAGGATTCACCTTTCATGGTTCAGTACCCCCGCGCCTCGTATTGCTCCTTCATCTTCTTGTAGAATTCCGGGCCTCCCGCCCGATTGATGCTTTGGAAAACCGTCGGCGGTTTGCCGGCGGCGATCATCTTTTCGATGGCCGCTTCCCAAACCGCCCACCCGGCGATGATGGCCCCGGCGCCCGAGACGGGCAGCACGTTGATCTCCAGGCCCTCGATCTTGACCGCGGCGTCGCCGTAGGGCGCGCCCACGTCGATCACGACATCCGCCATTTCAAAGAGCCGCTTCCCGGAGGGATGGAGCGATTCCACTTTGCTCGTGTAGGCCATCGCGGTGAACGCGATCACCTTCACGCCGATCTCCCGGCAGGTCTTGGCCAACTCGACCGGGACCCGGTTCTTCCCGGAGACCGAGCCCAGCAGCAGCACGTCGCCCGCCCGCAGATTGCTGGTCATGACGGCCAGGCGCACCATTTCCAGGTCGCGGGGCACATCGCGGGCGCCCGGCCGGTTCTTGCGGCATTCCGGAACCGGGTCCGTCACGGTGAAGGAAAAGGTGAACGGGCGGACCGCCGCCAAGCCACCGGCCCGGTCGAGGAAGTCGTTCTGATTGGAGTGCCCGATCTCGTAGCAATAGACGACCCCGTCGCCGAGCAGGGCCTTCGCCACGATGGCGCCGGCTTCGCGGATCGCGCCCGATTGGGTCGTTTCCAGATGAGTGAGCAGGTTGCGGATGGATTGCAGATACATGGGGGAGATTCGTTGCGGCCGGTCAGCGGATAGGGATTCAGCCCTGGGCCTTCGCCAGCAGGGTGGCCCGGAATTCCGGGGACGCCACTCCAACCTGATCGGCCAGCGCCAGACACAGGCCAAAGACGGCCGGGACCTTGGGCAAGGTCGGGGTGAGGCCCGGAGCGAAGGCCCGCACGGCCTCCGCCAACGTCGACCAATACAGCCGCGAATGCGTGGCCACGCTGCCCGTGCCGATCATCGGCAGTTTCTCCCCGGCGACGCCCAGGTGATCCACCACGCAGCGCACGGTCTCCGCCATGTCGGCCGCGGAGCTCCGGATGATCGCCGTGGCGATGGGGTCCCCGGCATTGGCGACCTGATCCACGATCCGGGCCAGCGCGGCGATTTCCGACCGGTCCCGGATGTCGCACATGTATGAAACCATGTTGAACTCGCTCCCCATGCCGGATTGCTCGCGGCAGGCCTCCAAGATCGGACCGGCCAAGGCCGTCTCGTACCGACGGCTCCACGACGAGCGACCCGCGGCGCGGATCCCGGCGAGCCCGATCTGAAACCCACTGCCGTAGTCGCCGTAAAGGGGACCGATGCCGTCGAAAAGAATCTCCTGTCCGTCGGCGCGCCGGCCGTAGGCAAACGCCCCGGTCCCGGCCAGGACCACGATGCCCGCCCGCGCGCCGGCCAAGGCCAGCGGACCATCCTTCTCCGTGACGACATGCTGCGCGATGCTCTTCACCTGGCCGAGCTCCGGCACCAAGGCGTTGGGCAACGGCCCGCAGACGTGCAGTTCGGCCGCATCCAGGGTACCCGGCAACGCGGCTCGAATGGTCTCGGTCACCAACCGCTCGGACCGCCCCAGCCCGCCGATGAAGCGGGCCCCGGTCACGGTCCGAAAATCACGATGCGCCCGCCCCAGCAGGTTCCCCGACGTGTCGACGCAGATCGCTTCGCACTTCGAGCCCCCGGAATCGACCGCCAGTAACAAGACCATGAGTGGTCGCTTAAACGCCGCCCCCCGAGTGGACGCGAGTCGAAACGGAACAGCTCCATGGGATTACGGAAGACCTAAGGACTGGTCCAACCGGGCTGCCAAAACCGCTAATCCTCAGGCCGGAACCATGCAGTTGAACCGCGAAGGACGCTGAGGGACGCGAAGATTTCGATCCGAATCGGGAGGCGCCGAAGGGCGGAGCAGGCAGGGTAGCCACGAGCGTGAGCGAGTGGTGTTCTCGTACTCCGATCTCCCGACGGCGATCTGCCAATCCATCCACTCGCTCACGCTCGTAGCTACGGATTTGGTCTCTTCGCGTCCCTTCGCGTCCTTCGCGGTTTCCCACTGCATCATTTCGGCTGGTAGCTCCTAACAATCTCTTTCATTGATTTTCGCCGTTTATTGCGTTTATTTCGATTGTTTCGATTATATCCATAAAGCCCTCCTACTCACATGACTGCCATTGCCTCCCGAATCTACGAACCGGTCCTTCCGGATGAAAACGATCGCGAATTGGCGGAGAAATCGAGCCGTTCGCTGGTGGGTCATCTGCGCACGCTTTCCGAGGCCCACGTGAGCGTCATCGAAAAAGGTACGACGGTCGAAAACGTCCTGCTGCCCAAAGCGGCGCTCAAGCTGCTGGTCGATTTATTGGCCGAAATGGCCCGCGGAAATGCCGTCACCCTGATCCCGGTCCATGCCGAATTGACCACCCAGCAAGCGGCGGACCTGCTCCAGGTTTCCCGCCCCTTCCTTGTCGGCCTGCTCGACCAGAAGAAAATCCCGTTTCGCAAAGTCGGCACCCATCGCCGGGTGTTGTTCAAGGATCTGATGGACTACAAGCAATCCATCGACGCCAAGCGTTCCGCAGTGCTGGATGAACTGACCAAGCAGGCGCAGGAGCTCAACCAAGGTTATTGAACCTGTTGCTGCATGGCGTTCACGGCCCTCTACGATGCCTGTGTCCTTTACCCCGCGCCGCTGCGGGACCTGTTGCTGCAGTTGGCGCTGACCGATCGCTTCCGGGCCAAGTGGACCGACGCCATCCATGATGAGTGGATCCGCAACGTGCTCCAGCAACGCCCGGACCTGACCGTCGCCCAACTCCAGCGCACGCGCGAGTTGATGGATCTGCACGTGCGGGACTGCCTCGTTGACGGCTACGAACCGCTGATCGCGGGCCTGACCTTGCCCGATCCCGATGACCGCCACGTCCTGGCCGCTGCAATTCACGCCCGCGCCGACGTGATCGTGACCTACAATCTGGGCGACTTCCCCGCCGCGGTGCTCAAGGCCTACGGTCTCGAAGCCCAGCATCCCGACGAATTCATCTATCACCTCACCGACCTCGCGCCGGAAGCAGTCACGCTCTCCGCCCAGCGCTGCCGCGCTCGACTGAAAAACCCGCCAAAGACCACGGAAGAATACTTGGCCATCCTCGCGGGCCAGCAACTACCGCAAACGGTCGCTTTTCTCCGGCAGATGGATGGCCTGATCTAGGCACTTGGGCGCTGCGATTCCATCTCGCTGCACTCGCGGACAAGCATTCCCTGTTGCGCAAGCCCAGCGGTCGGCGGAAGCAATCTTCAATAGGCCGAAACCATGCAGTTGAACCGCGAGGTACGCGAAGAGGCGCAGAAAGGCGGAGCAGGCGGGGTAGCCACGAGCGTGAGCGAGTGGAGGATTCGAACTCCGATCTCTCAGCTGCGATCTGCCAATCCATCCACTCGCTCACGCTCGTAGCTACGGACGGGATCTCTTCGCGTCCCTTCGCTTCCTTCGCGGTTCTCCCTCGCCGATTGCCTTGTCAGCCACGCGGCCTTCGTCCTGTTTGGTCGGATGGCCACCCCCCGGAACAACGCCAACCGCAAGGGCCTCATGGCTCCGATCCTGCTCGGACTCGCGGTCAGCCTGTTTTTCACGGGCGTATTCTTCCCGTTCTTCCATGTCTCGAAGTTCTGGGTGTTCTCCGAGTCGGTGTCGGTGGTCGGGGGCATCATCACGCTGTTGCAGGAGGGCGAGTACTTCCTGTTCGCCGTGCTGACCCTCTTCACCCTGGTGTTCCCGTGCGTGAAGCTGGGCCTGCTCGGCATCATCTGGCTCGAGCACGACAAGGATCTCGCCCGGGTGCGGCGGTTGCATCAGCGCGTCTCGTCCCTGGGCAAGTGGTCCATGCTGGACGTCTTCGTCGTCGCGATCCTGATCGTGACCATCAAGGCCGCCGGCCTCGCCCGCATCCAAATCGGCCTCGGGCTCTACTTCTTCACCTTCTCCGTCATCGTGACCCAACTGGCCTCATCCCGCCTGAGCCAGCACCTCGGCCCCGCCCCTGCTGCGCCTCTGCCCGATCGGGCGGCTTGAGCGAACGCGCGACCAATGCTCGGACTCGAAGAGGCCCGAACCCCAAAGCCTGACCCTCAAGGATTAGCCCTGATCGCTGAGGAACCGCTTGTATTCGCCGTTGATGAATTGATTCGGCGACCAGCGTTTCAAGAAACGATCGAGGAAGAACGTGTCGGCGGCGGAAAGCGCCGCTCCCGCCATCCATCCTCCTGGAGCGACTGCCTCCCCCGCCGCCACGAAGACCGCCCAGCGAACCGTCTTGGCGGGCAGTCGCGAAATCCACGTTTCCTCGGTCGCCGCTCGGAAATAATCAGCAATCAGGGGCACATCATCCGGGCGCTCCTTGAGCCAGGAACGGAAGCGGGCGGCTTTTTCCAGGAGTGGGAGGAATTCATCGATGGTTCTCGCTCCGGAATTGATTGCGGTGCGGATGTCGCGTGAGTCAGGAAAAACGGTTTCGTGGAAGCGTTCGAGTTCGGATTGGCTGCGGTTAAACTGGGCCAAGGCTCGGTCCTCTTCGAGGCGATGGAGGAGCTGGTTGCGGGGATCGGTGGCGATTTCGGAGGCGTATTCCGCGGCGAAACGGATGTCGGCTTGAATTTCCATCAAATCGCAGAGCAGCAGGGAATCCGTAAGGGAATGCCCAGGCAGGATTTTTTGGAACGTCTCGTTCAAGCGCGTGTAGTCGAGCGTGGAACGGAAGACGATGTCGTCCCCCTCCATACTCAAATCGAAATCGAAGTCAGGCGGGGATTCAGTGCGCAGGTTGTAGCGGAGGAGTTCAAGGAAGGCACGCTTGAGGTAGGTGCGGTCCTGGATGGCGGAGCGGAACGCAGGTTCAACCGAGAGGGAGTAGTCGGTGGTCGGCAGTGCGGTAGCTAAACGTTGGGCGAGCCGGCGGCTGCGGCCTTCCTTCGGGACTGATTCGAAGATGACTTCTTGGAAAATCTCGATTGGCTGCTTCACGAAGGCGAAGCGCAGGGGCGAGTAGTGGTTAAGCTTCTTTTGCCCGCCATTCATCAGCCCGAGCTGCTTGGGGCAGAAATGGACCTTGAGGAAGCCGGAGGAAATGAGGGCCAGGAGCGTATCGATGCCCACCTTTCGAATGAGCTGCTTGATAACGACGGGATCGGCGACGACCAGGACATGGCCGTAGAACAACATGGCCTCGCAGAGAAATCCCAAGTCCACCGGATTTTCCGTGGTGTAGCGGTCGGTCCGACGGATGACGAGGGACTGGAGGGGACGATGTTCCATGGCTATTCGCTCTTCAGTTGCCTCAGTTGCCTGAGATACCGGAGGAAGGTCTCGGACGTTGTAATAGATTCCTCGATCGTCGCCCGTTCTGAGGTAAAAGTCCCCTCGTGCATGAATTCATTCCGGAGCTTGCGAGCGCGGTTGTGGGTCGCGAGCATGGTCGGATCGGGCTTGGCGTGGTCGGGCGCGAAGGCCAAAAGATGGAGATCAAGCATCTGAGAGTAATGATATAAACTGCACCACGGATGCCGAACCCAAACTACCAGCTTGGCCGAAGATTGCATCCCGCTTAACGCCACGACAGGTTTCCGGACGTGCCGAAGAAACTCCCGAAAGCAGCCGAACCGGTCTTGCTCGACCTGGAGCAATTCGTCCTGCACGCGGCAGTCGAGTTTGAACACCATTGGTTTTTCGCAGCCCACGAAACGGTCACCCGCTTCGACGACGTTTTGAGCGAATGGAATTTCTGGTGGTCCAGTTGCAGCTCCGTCACCTGGACGGCCACCGTGGTTTCGCTCTCCAAGTTCTACGAGACAAACGTGCACACCGTGAACGTACACCATTTCATGGACCTACTCGCCAGTGACCCTTCTCAGGACTGGAGTGAGGAACTGTATCAAATGCGCGCGATCCTCGCCAGTTCGGAAAAGATCGCCCGGGACATCACGTTGCTCCGATCCAACTATCACATCCACAAGAACCGCAAGCTGACCTTCGAGGAAACCTATGGGAAGACCTCGAGCAAGTGGAACGACCTGCGAGACTTGATTGAGAATTCCCGGCTGGTTCTGAACGTCGTGGTCCGCGCGATCGACGGAAACGAGATCATCACTTCCGAACCGGCGCGGATCATACGTGAACAATTGACGGAGATAGTCGGGCAATTGCATCGGAATCGCACCCCGTAGTCATGGACGCCCGCATCAACGTCAGTCCCGAATTGACTACGCTGCGGGAATCGAAGTTCTACCTCGAACTACGGCCCTACATCGTCTCCATGGGTGCCAAGTATCCTTTCGCTCAATCGCGGCGCATCGAGGAAGCTGACGATGACTGCATCGCACTGCATGACCGATTCTACTTCATGGTGGATTTCATATTCGGGGACGTGTTCACCAACATCCGCACACGCCGCTGGATCAAATTCCAACTCCTCGATCTCATCGCTTCCGACAACATCGACGAGGTGGGCGTCCATTTCCTGCTCCGCTCTTACCTGAACGAGCTCATCATCCTGATGGAACGCTTGCAGCGTCTGATTTCACTTTTGGCCAACGGCATCGAAGACAAGGTCTTCACAAAGGCGCTCGACCGCGATGTGCTACGCTTCTTCAACCCGCTTCTATCCGACAAGCGCAATCACAACCACCATGAACTCTACCTCGGTTATCCCCGGGAAGGTGAGGTGAAACAGGCGGTACGGAAGGCTCAGGAAACAGGGGAGTGGACCGATGCCCGACAACTTTTCGAGGAAGTCATTGGCGCACAGATCAAGTGGTGTGATTACACCGAGGAATCCTTGGCTCCGTTCCTGCGTACTTTCTTCGACAAGATCGAGACCCGTCTGAAAACTAACGCTGGCTATTTCACGCCCCAACTCCCACCCAGTTTTTCCCTCAAGAGCAAACTCCGGCGGACGTTACGCAGCCTCTACGACCATGAGCAGGTTTTTAAGGAAGGCAGAAGCCCTGGTCCGCAATAGCAATTCAACACCCAGCTCGAGGGGGTCAAACCTGACTTCAATATGTCGCGGCCTATTTCCTGACCTGGAAAGCGAACCTGTCCCATTATCGAGCCGGGATACATATAGAAGTCAGGTTGACCCCCTATGGGCGCTCCTGCTGCCCGATCGGGCGGAATAAACGAACGCAGCGACGGATGATCGCCTCACGGCAGCCCAAACCCAAAAGCCTAGGGTTGCCCTGATTTGACGGACAGTCGATCCGGGATCAAAATCCGAAGTTTACCCTCTCGGACTGCTCTAAGCCCCTCCAACAAAAGCGGATCGGATCTTCTGCGGGATCCAATCGTCCCAGTCATAGCGGATATTGCGCAGCTGGCCCAAAAGTTCACGCATGCCGCCGATCGTCATGATTTCGACGTGCGAAAGACAAATCGGTTCGCTCACGTGCAACAGATTGGAAACTCGATGGCCTACGAAGTATCGGCAATAGGTCGCAAGCTTGGGTTCATTCATGTGCCCGCTACGGTCGAAATCCACACACCAAAGAGCCCCATTCGGAACAACCAGCCACGGAAATACAGCGCCGAAGCTCGTCTTGTCCAATGGCGCGCCAATCATAACCGCTTCCTCCACCAACTCATGCGCAGACGCAAGGGCCTGCGACCAGCCCTCGTAAATCTCGCCATCCCTTCCCTTTCCAGGCTTGAGGATCGATTTCCCGACAAACTCGCCCGCGCAAAAATACGTCGCCCCGGCACGTTTTACGGAGGCATGGAGGGTTCCAAGCTGTCCGCGCGACACGATCACGTCGTGGAAATTCTCGTTCGCGTCCGCCTTCCGGCCGCAAACGATTACGGGATAGGCCGGGGCAACGTTCTTGCATTCCACCGCATAATACACCGCCTTGCAGTCCTCTTCGACTCGGAACCGTACATCAAACTGTCGCGGCTTGAGCGTAACCGGATCGACGTAGCTTGCACCGTGACGGACCTCAACTCTCAGGATATCTTTGATTTCTGCGGCGACTTGCATTTCGAAGGCGAAATCGTCGTTCTGCCGTACAAAAGCCCGAACCGCCTCGGCCGACATCGGGGCACAAGGGTCAGAAATCTCCTGCTTGGCCATGGGTCCCATCCGCGCCGATTCGAGGAAACCTGTCAATGAGGGAGCTCAATTCGCTCCCCAATACCCCAAGTCAGTTCTCCGTCGGCGGTGCGCCGAGGTCTGCAGGAGCGAGGTTTGAGGCGGGTGGGCGGTAGGCTCCATGTCGCTGCGCAAAATCGAGGACCGCTCTGTTGTATTCGAACAGGAAATGGTGAGTAAAAAACAGAATCTCGGTCAGCTCTTTTGGTGAAAATGTGACAATCGTCCCTAGCGGAAATTCCAAGCAGCGTTCCGGGTATTGGAGGCCCAGGCTGCCTGCTTCTTCGGTGCGAAACCCCTCCGCATTGGGATTCATCAGATCGGGCAACCGAGTGACACGTCCACTTTCGGCCGTGTGCACGAGTTCGATACGACGATAGCGGAGGGTGAGCGCAGTGCCATTCCTGACATCCTCATGCCCAACCCGTCCGAGACGATGGACGAGACAATTGCGGATCGGGTAGAAAGAGCTTACAAGCTCCGCGTTTGGTGAGGTAATGCCTAGTTTGCTACTGAGAGCGTCAATCTTTCTATCAAGCCCAAGACGCTCGAAGCATTGCTGAGCGCGCTTATCAAGTCTCTTACTGGCCACGATCGAGCATCCCAGATGGATCTTGTCGAAATAGCGGCACAGCGAGTCTATGACCTCCCGGAATCCGGAACTAACTACCCATAGGCGAAACTGATCTTTCCAATCTTGCAGGACCTTTGGCGACACGGAGGCCGGCAGGAGATGGAGCGTTGTATCCTGGTTCAGATGGTAATCCCTGAGTTCGGCGGATCCCGCTGCGTTGACGCCCAAGCCCATGAACACCGCCGCGCGTCGGATACCTTTCCGCGCGATTTCGTCGATGGCCTCGAGATTGAATGTGACTCGAGCCGGGTGTTCAGCGCCTTGGTTGGTGCCTGTGGGTTTCATACTGATCTATGAGGTCCTGATTCGATGAAAACCCCCGATTTGGGACCCACGCAAATAGTAACCACACGCACGGGCAGACCGAAGGAATCAAACCCGACTTCGATTAGGCACAGTTTATCTCCCGACCCGAAAGGCAGCCCGAGGGGGTCAAACCTGACTTCGATAAGTCGTAGCCTATCTCCCACTCTGAAAGGCGAACCTGTCCCATTACTGAGCCAAAACACTTCAATAAGTCAGGTTTGACCCCCTCTGGTCGCCCGTGCAGCAGGCTTAGCGACCGGAAATACGGCAGCGGGCACGTGGCCGATATTTGGGGCAGGCAATACCATCGTCTCCCTCCCTTCTTTGCTTGGCGCTCTGCCGGAATTCCCACCTTCATCAATCCGTGCGATGCGCTCCGCAGCCATCAGGATCAGACGTTCCCCGTCCGCAATTCGTTCGGTTCGGGATTCGATGCGGTAGTTCGAATGCCGTTTCACGAAGTCCACTGTCGCCTGATCTTCATCCCGGTAAAAAACCGTCGTCTCGGCACAGCGGACAATCTTGGCGTTAATCTCCCCAATTGCCGATCGACGCAAAGTCGTGAACGCACTCCGAAAGTTCGGAAAGGAAAAATCCTTCGTCTCGGGGAGTGGCTTCCGATCAGGGCGAATTCGCACGGCGAGATCAGGAGCCAGCGGGACAATCTTGTTCATTATGAATCGTGCTTCCGCGTCCTCGATAGCGATCGGATAGTCGCTTGTGAAAAACGAGAGCTCCGGAAATGGATTGAAGAGAATATCCCAACCGAAATTACCGAAGCGTAAAATGTGCTCGTGGATGGCACCGATGCCGAGAGCCTGAGGGTATTTTTCATCAATCTCGATGTTTACCGCACCAGATTCGAGGAGATCCGTCATACTTTCTCCTCCGAGAGACTCAGGCGCCTTCGGAATTCTACCTAGACGGTCAAGTCGTCTGGCCATTTCAGTCAGGATTGGCTTCATCGGTGCAGCCCGGAGGCGCATGCCCCCGGGCGAGCACACTAGAATGTACGCGACAAAGCCCGCGACGACGAAGACACACTCGTCGTCGATTGCACTGCTCCGCAGTCGGGTAAGTACACTGTTGTATTTCGGCTCTATCTCGGAAAGGAAGTCCTCGATCGCTCGAGGATACCGCAGGTACATATTAGTGTTTCCCTCCTCGATGCGACATACGTCCTGTGCGCGTGGAGAAAACACCTTCAGGTCGGTCTTTCGCACCGCGTTGAGTCGGCCGTGCACAGGCGAATTGAAATTCTTCAGGTAGACTTGGGAAACGTAATGATCCAGTGCCACATGGATAGACTGCTCCTCGCATGGGCTTCGGGCAATGCTTTCTCATTCGATCCATCGCGGTGCGCTAAATCGCCCCAATCGGAGACCCTAAGACGGTCAAACCTGACTTAAATAAGTGAGCGGGTAGACGGCGCCCTGACCTAAAAACCTCTCAGCCTCGGAAGGCACCTTGCATCTCTTGTCAGCAACGATCCCGAGTCTTGCGTGACCCATCGTTTGCGAAGGTCGCCACGAGCGAAAACCAGCAGGCGGATATTTCTTCCGTGCCTCTGGATTTATCCGTGCCCTCCACGACTAATGCATTTATCCTTTCCTGCCCGACCTCCGCATGCCTTCCCTACCCGCTGACTACCATGAATCTGACAGGGTCAGGCTTTGGGGTTTGGGCTTCGCATGGTACGCTCGACGGGGTCTAGCCTGATTTCGGATAGTCGCAGCCCACTTCGCTACCGGATAGGTGGGGCGGTTCCATAGCTGAACCAGCGAGCCTATTGTAGTCAGAGGGTTCCCGCTCTGGCCGCCGCGCGCTCAGAACGGCGGGTTCGAACCGCGCCCAAGCGTGAAGCAGAAGGTCGCCCCGGTCCCCGGCGCCGCTTCGCCCCAGACCCGGCCGCCATGCCTCTCGATGATGGTCGAGACGATCGACAACCCCACGCCGGTCCCGGGAAAATCCGCGCTCGAGTGCAGCCGCTGGAACGGCCGGAACAACTTTCCCACCTCCTCCGCCGGGAACCCCACCCCGTTGTCGCGCACAAAGAACACGGGGCCGGTCACCTCCTCCCGCCGCCCAAACGCCACGCGCGGCTCCGCCGCCTTCCGCGTGTACTTCCAAGCATTGCTGAGCAGGTTTTCCAGGGCGATGCGCAGCAGCGCCGCATCCCCCGGCACCGCGGGCCCGGCCTCGACGGTGAACGCCACCGCGCACTGCGGGTTGGCCGCCGCCAACTCCGCTCCGATCTCCGCAGCCACCACGCCCAAATCGACGGGCGCCAGCCGGAGCTCGGTCTGCCGCAAGCGCGCCAACCGGAGCAGGTCCTCGATCAACTGGGACATCCGTTTCACCTGCACCGGCACCGCCGTCAGGAGCTTGCGCTCTGTGGGCGGAAGGTTCGCCCCCAGCCTCATGTCGAGCAGCTCCGCCGACCCGCTGATCACCGCGAGCGGCGCCCGGAGATCGTGCGATACCGATGCCGCGAACGCCTCCAATTCCTCGTTGGCCTGCTCCAGTTGCCGCGTCCGCTGCCGCACCCGCGTTTCCAATTCGGCATACACCCGCACGTTCTCCAGCGCCACCGCCGTCGTGTTGGCCAGGGCCTGCAGGATCGCGACCTCCCCGCTGCTCGCCTTCCGCTTGACCGACCAGTAAGTGCCGATGGCTCCCACCGGGCTGTCCGACCGGATCGGCACCATGACCAGGCTCTGCACGAAGGTCCGCCGGTAGGCCTCGTGCGGAATGCGCGGGTCGGCGAACACATCCTCGATCGCCACCGGCTCGCCGTGGAGCATCGACCAGCCGCTGATGCAGGCCGTCATTGGGAACCGCTGCCCTTTCCACAAGGGCGCGATCGCATCCTCCTCCACATAGTGGCACTGGTCGCGGTCGCGCAGGACAAAGGTCGCCCCGTCCGCCCCGGTCAGGGCCCGCGCCGCATGCCGTACGATGTCGCGCACTTCCTCCGCGCTTCGCGCCCGCGAAAGATCCTGCACCGCCGCGACCAGACGCGACACAACCGGTGGCAGGTCGGCATCGGGCCAACCTGCCATGCCCGCTCCAGGTGTGGATTCAAGCGGCATGGCCAGGGTAAAAAAAATGCGGCGCTGGCCCAAGCGACGCGAAACTGGCCTCGTTGATAGTCAATCGCTGACTCCTGTAAAGCCGGGAAGAGCAAGCCGATGGCGGGGAGAGACGTCGTCGTGATGCGTGTTGTCGATCGACGCGCAAAAGCGGGTCATTTACGCGGACCGCTAACCCGCCGCGTTCGGCATGTCGGCCGGGGATTCGCGATCAGCCGGAACAATTCAGTGGAAAACCGCGAAGGACGCAAAGACTCGCGAAGGGTCGCAGGTAAAATGGAATCACTTCTGGCAAGCGCCCGGATCACCGATCGGTGCCTATCTCTTTGATCATGAATTTCGCTGGTTTCCTTCGCGACCCTTCGCGCCCTTCGCGGTTCAACTGCCTGGGCCCGGATCAGGTGCGTGATTCGCGGGTGGCTCTATCTTCCGTGCCTCTGGATTTACCGTGCCCTCCACGACCTGGGCATCAATCCTCCCCGCCCGACCTCTACATGCCTTCCCTGCCCGCTGACTACCGTCGCGTCCGCCGCGTCTCAAGTTTCGCCGAACTCGTCGGCACGCCGCTGCGCGATGGCGTGAATGCACTCTGCTGGCCGCGGGCGCTGCCGGGCGATTTCGCGGAGGTGGCGGCGAAGCTGGCCCGGAGCGAGGCAGGCATTCACGTGCTCGAGGAGCAGGAGTTGCAAGCGTTGCCGCTGAGCGCGGCGGGACGCGTCGCGATCGAGGCGATGCTCGGCGATTTCCGCCTGCTGCGCGATCGGCAGCTCGACCCGGCCTTGAACTACCTCAACGGCGGCGAGCATGACGACCCGCAGGCGATCGTCGCGACGGACGTGTTCTCCTGGCACGCCGATCGCGCACCGGTGCCGGCCGACACCTACCTGTGCACCTATTTCGGCCGGCCGAGCGAAGGCTTGCGCAACGAGGAGGCCACGCGGCGCGTCGACGATCCGGCCACGCGCGCAAAGCTGCTGCAACTCTACGGCGGCGCGGACGACGACGGCTTCCATGAATTCCTGGCGGACCACAGTTACGATCTGCACTACGCCGCGGCACCGGGCGCCGGGCCGTTTTCGTTCGGGCACTTCAATCTCTGGCGCATCGCCCTGGCCTACCCCGGCAATCCCGTGCCGCCGTGCATCCACCGCGCCCCGGCAACGCGGCCCGGCGAGGTGCGGCTGATGCTGATCAGTTGAAGCAGACCCAGAGGGACGCCGACCCGCTCCGGGCAGCGTCTTTGTCTTTATGCCGCCCTACGCGGCAGCAACTGGCGGGCGATGAGGACGAAGACGACGGCGCCGGCGACGCAGAGGGTCGCCTCGGCGAAAAGCATGCCGCGGGAGTTCCACCAGTCGTGGGTGTGCCCGTTGACGATGGTCATGTAGTAGATCGGCATGTTGGAGAGGGAGGCGAAGGCGTTGTACTTGGTCGCCGCCGCACCCTTGCCGATGGCCTCGAGGACAAACGCCGTGAAGCCGGCGAAGGTGAGTCCGGTGGTGAAGGCGTAGAAGAGGGTCCAGAGCACGAACATCGACTCGGAGCGCGGCATGACGGCCATGGCGATCGCGGCGGCGGCCTGCAGGATGCCGAACCAGACGTAGGCGGCCTTGCGATTGTAGCGGTCGCAGACGAAACCACCGGCAATGCAGCCCGCCGCGGAGACGATGCCGCCGAGCAGGCCGGTGACCAGCGCCACGGTCTCGGCTGAAGCGTGCCACTCCGAGGCGAGGGCGGACCAGAGGCTGCCCGCGGCCCCGGCGCCGATGGGCAGGAAGCAAAGGATCAGCGCCGTGAGCCCGGAGCGTTGCTTCGCGACGTCCCAGATCTCGCGCAGGGACGCCAGCACCCCGGCGAATATGTTGGCCTGGCCGTGCGGCCGGTTCTGCGCGGGCAGTCCGGTCAGCGCGAGCGAGCAGACGAGGCAGAGTCCGCCGACCAACACGCTGGCCATCCAGGCCGAGGGCAGGCTGCGGGCGAGCACGAGGCCGACGCCGCCACCGATGCCGCCGCCGCCAAGGTTGCCGGCCTGGAACCAGCCGCCGGCCCGGCCCTTGAGTTCATCGGGCGTGCAGTGGGCCATGAGGCTTTCGACCGCCATGCCGAGCACGGTGGTGGCCAGGCTGCTGGTGAAGACGACGATGGAGAGGATGGCGAGGCCGGCCTTGGTGGGCGGAAAAAACCCGAGGGCGCCGATGCCGATGGCGGTGAGAAACCCGGAGATGAGATACCAGCGCTTGGGGTCGAGCGTGGCATCCACGACCGGAGCCCAGAAGAATTTCCACGTGTGCGGCAGGACGGTCAGGGCGGCGAGACTGGCGAGCTGCACGACCGAGACGCCGGCCTCCTTGAACTGATATTCCAGCGCCACCGTGACGTAGCCGGAAGCCACGCCATACGGGATGATGAGAATCATGAACAACCAGGGGTGGACGTGGCGCGGTGGCATCGGGGGTGTGGGGTATTATGCTGTGCCGCAATCAGGAACACAGGAACCCGGGCCTCAGCCAAGGCAGATTTGCATACCTCCGGATCGCCCGACCAGCGCGCTGGCCGTGGATGATGCGGGAAACCGCCCTCAAGCCTTCCAAGCCCAGATGCTCTCGTCGTCCTGCACCGGCAGGGTCACGGGCTGGGCCAGCGCGGCGGAGCGGTACATGGCTAGGACGATCTCAAGGGTGGGACGCACCGAGGCGACGGGGATGATGACCTCGCGGTTCTGGTTGATGGCATCCACCATGTCCTGGATGACGACGGTGTGGTCGGCGTGGCCCAGGTCGGCGGCGCCGCGGGCGCCGGTGGCGGACGAGGCGCTGCCGTAGGCGCGGATCTCGGCGTCCTCCGGGCGCTCGTCGCGCAATTTCCAGGTCAGCATTTTCTCGCCGGCCATGATGGCGGTGCCGTTCTCGCCGTTGATCTCGATGCGCACGTCGGTGCCCGGCCACAAGGCCGTCGAGGCCTCAACCACGCCCTGTGCGCCGCAGCCGAAGTCGACGAATGCCATGAGCGTGTCCTCGAGCGCGATTCCCGGGTGCGCGAGATTGGTCATGCGGGCCTGCACCTGCCGCGCCGGGCCCACGAGGTATTGCAGGAGGTCGATGTAGTGAAACGCCTGCTGCACCGTCACGCCGGCGCCCGACTTGCGCGACATGCGCCACGCATCGCTGTGGTAATACTCGGTGGAGCGGTACCACTTCATGATGGCATCGGCGTGCAGCAGCTTGCCAAAACGGCCGCTGTCCACGGCCTTTTTCATCGCCTGGATGGACTTGCGGACGCGGCACTGCACCGTGCATCCGAACTTAACCCCGGCCTGCCGGCAGGCGGCGATCATCTCGTCAGTCTCCCGCAGGCTCATCGCCGGCGGCTTCTCGGTCAGCACATGCTTGCCGGCCGCCGCGCACTTGAGGACCGACACGTGGTGCAGGTGGTTCGGCAGGGCGACGTTGACGACGTCGATCTCCGGGTCGCGCAGCATATCGTCGAGCTGGTAGTAGACCTTGACGCCGAAATCCGCGCCCAGCTTGTCGGCGCGTTCCCGCGCCAGGTCGCACACGGCGACGAGCTTGCCGCCCTGGGTGTCGCGCACGGCCTTCGCATGGAAGGGAGCGATGAGCCCGGCGCCGAGAAGGCCGAATCCGATTGTTTTAGCCATGGGAGTGAGGGGGTTTCACGGGATCAGCAGCGCCTTCAGCGCGGTGAGGTTTTCGACAGCGGTGAAGGCTTCCTCCCACTGCGCGAGCGGGAGGCGGTGGGTGATGATCTTCTCGGCGGGGACGAGGCCCTTGTGAATCAGGGCGATGGTGCGGTCCCAGGACGTGTAGCTGGTGGAGAGGTTGAAGATCACCTCGACGACCTTGAAGCTGAACTTGTCCCAGGGCACCTCGACCGGGCGGTTGCCGGTCAGGCCGATCACGCAGATCTTCCCGAGCTTGCGGACGAGGTCGATCGTGCCGGGGATCGCCTTGGGTGAGCCGCTGCACTCGATCACGAGGTCGGCGCCGATGCCGCCGGTCAGGCCCATGACGACGTCGACGGGATTGGCCTCGCCGAGGTTGACCGTGGTGAAGCCCAGCTCCTTGGCCTTCTTGAGCCGCAGGGCCGCGTCGGCGGGCGTGCCGATCACGACCACTTCCCTCGCCCCGGCGGCCCGCGCCACCATCGCGGCCAGCAGGCCGATCGGGCCGGGGCCGATGACGACGGCGAAATCGCCCGCGGTGATGCGCGCGCGCTCGATCACGTCGGTGACGGCGTTGGCCGTCGGCTCGACCACGGCGGCCTGGTCGAAGGTCATGCCGTCGGGCATGCGGTGGAGGAGCTTCTCCGGGTAGCAGATGAACTTCGCCATGCCGCCATCGACGCCCCACCCCGGCGAACGCTTGGCCGCGCAGATGTGCGTGTTGCCCGTGCGGCAGAGGTAGCAGACGCCACAGGAGAGATTGTGCGGCTCGGCGACGACGCGCTCGCCGACCTTGGCTGACCGGCAGTTGGGCCCGACCTCGACCACCGTCCCGGCGAACTCATGGCCGAGCGTCACCGGCGGCCAGTAGGGAAACTCGTCGTGCTTCACATGCACGTCGGTCCCGCAGATGCCGCACGCGGCGATCTCGATCTTGACCTCGCCCGCCTTGACCTGGGGCTCGGGCACGTCGCGCAGTTCGAGGAATCCTTTGCCTTTCTGGGTTTTGACGAGGGCTTTCATGGGATGTGGAAATCAGGAAGGCTGGAAAAAAGGCAGAAGGCGGGAGCAGGGATCTTCTTGGGTAGGGCCCGGCCTCCGGACGGGCCGCGCTTGGCGTGCGCACATCCAACCGCCCGTCCGGAGGCCGGGCGCTACCCAAAATTCCTGCTTTCCAGCTTTCCACATAATCCATTTCCGGGTTCAGGCCTTCTTCCCGCAGTAATCGCGGACGAACGTGGCGAGCACGCAGCCGGCGTTGGCGAGGTCCTTGAGGGCGAGCTGCTCCTCCTTCGAGTGCGCCACCTTGAGCGTGCCGGCGCCGTAGACGACGGTCGGGATGGCCAGCTGGTTGTTGTAGAACCACGCGTCGCACGAGGCGGTCATGCCGCTGACGACCAGCGGCACGCCGGCCTGCTTGGCGCCGGCGAGGATGGCCTGCGGGAAGGCGTGGTCGGGATCGACGACGCTGCAGTCGTGGCGGTACATGAAGCTCAGCTCGAAGTTGCGGGTGAACACCTCGTCGCCGCCGTGCGCCAGCGCCTCCTGCATCTCGGCGCAGACCTGCTCCTTGGTGCGGTTGGGCAGCAGGCCCAGCACGCCCTCCAGGACCGCCTTGCTCGGCGCCGCGGCGGGCCAGTTGCCGGCCTCGAGCTTGCCGAAGGTGATCGGCATCGGGTTCGGGTACGGATCGAAGAGCGGGTAACCCCACGAGGCGGCGAGCAACTCGGCGTGATAGGCCTCGAGGATCGCGATCGCGTCGCGCGCCATCAGCAACGCGCTGCGCGTCTGCCCGGCCTGACCGCTGTGCCCGGCCTTGCCGTGCAGCACGAGGCGGAACCACACGGCGCCGCGGATCGAGGTGAAGAGCTTGCCGTCGGACGCCTCGAGGACGATGCAGCCGTCGGCCTTTTCGCCCGTGCGGGCCATCGCGAGCGAGCCGTTGCCGCCGTTCTCCTCCTCCACGACGAGGTGACCCACGAGGTCGCCCGGCAGCTTGGCGCCGATGGCGTCGAGCACCTTGAGGGTGAGATAGAACAGCGCCACCTGCCCCTTGTCGTCACAGGCGCCACGGCCGTAGATGATGCCGTTTTCGAGGCGGGGATTGAAGGGATCGGCCATGCCCTCGGAGGGCGGCACGACGTCGGTGTGCGCGTTGATGATCAGCTTGCGTCCCCCACCCGTGCCGCGCCGCACGATGCGCAGGTTGAAGCGGCCGTCGTAGGTGATGCCCGGGACCGGCGTCGAGTAATCGGGGTCCTGGATCAGCGCGTCGGACAACGGGATGCGCTCGACCTCCACACCCAGCTTGGCGAACTCGCGCTCGCAGAAGAGCATCACCTCGTGCTCTTGCCCGGGCAGAGAAGGAATGCGGATGAGATCGGCGAGGAAACGCTGCGCGTCGGGCAGCAGTTTATCCACGGCTTGTGGGATGGAGTCTTTCATCGGGGGATGGATTGGTGGGTAAACGCGGGCGGCAGCCCGCATCCGCCGGGTGGCGGGAGCCTTACAGTTTCAGGCGGGACAACGCGCCGGCCATGATGCCGAGGCTTTCGTCGGCCTCGGCCGGGGTCATCACGAGCGGCGGCGCCACGCGGACCACGTTGCCGTACACGCCGACGGAGCCGATGAGCAGCCCGTGGTTGGCGCAGTCGTTGATGAGCGGCTTGATGAGTTCCGGGGCGGGTTCCTTGGTCGCTTTGTCCTTCACCAGCTCGAGGCCCATGACGAGGCCCTGGCCGCGGACGTCGCCGAGGTACGGACACGTGGCGGCCATCTCCTGCAGGCGCGCCTTCATGTAGGCGCCGAGCTTGGCGGAGTTCTCCACCAGCGGTTCGCGCTCGTAGATGTCGAGCACCGCGCAGACGGCGGCGCTGGAGACGGGGTTGCCGCCGAGCGTGCTGGAGAGTTCCCCCTTGCCGAGGCAGGAGAACACCTCGGACGTGGCGGCGATGGCCGAGACGGGCACGCCGCAGCCGATGGCCTTGCCGATGGCGACGATGTCGGGCTTCACGCCCTCGTGCTCCATGGCCCACATCTTGCCGGTGCGGCCATACGAGGACTGCACCTCGTCGAGCGCGAAGAGCAGGCCGCGGGCGCGGATCCACTCCTCCAGTTTCTTGAGCCAGCCGGTGGGCGGGAAGATGAAGCCGCCCGCGCCCTGGTAGGGCTCGACCATCACGCCGGCGAGGCTGCCGGTCGAGTTGGCGAGGACGACGGCATCGAGGTGCGCGAAGTACTTTTTGAACTCCGGCCCGTCGCTGCACCAGCCGTAGGGATCGCGGTAGGGATTCGGGAACGGCGCGCGAATGATGCCCGGGACTGTGGGCCCGTAGCCGCGCTTCGGCCCGGCCATGCCGCCCATGGACGCCGCGTGGAACGTGCGCCCGTGGAAGCCACCCTCGAAGGTGAGGAGCTCGAACTTGCCGGCGCGGCGTTTGAGCAGGCGGGCGGCCGCCTCGGTGGCGTCGCTGCCGGTCGAGAGGAAGAAGCACTTGTCGAGGTGCGGCGGCAACGCCTTCACCAGGCGCTCGGCGGCGGCGATGCGCTCGACGTTGGCGCACTCGTAGTTGTTGAGCAGGCGGGCGGTCGCCTTCTGCGCCGCGGCGACGAGGTGCGGGTGGCAGTGGCCGACGCTCGTGACGAGCACGCCGCAGGTCCAGTCGAGGTAGGTGTTGCCGTCCACATCGGTGACGACGCAGCCCCGCGCGTGGTCCCAGACCACCGGGGCCTGGTAGCCGGTGACATCGGCTTCGTACTTGTGCCATTTCTCCAGCAGCAGTTGCCCCTTCGGGCCGGGCAGCGGGCCTTTGACGTGGGTGACGCTCATGAGGCGGCTCCTTTCAGCACTTCCTTGTTCACGATGCAGCGGGGCGGACGACCCGCCTGGTGGGCGAGGACGTCGTTCATGATGCTCTCGCGGATCTCCCAGCCGGCCTCCGCGGAGGCCCAGCCGATGTGCGGCGTGAGGATCACGTTATCGAGGCCGAACAGCGGGTGGTCGGTGGGCGGCGGCTCGACGTCAAACACGTCGATCGCGGCGCCGGCGATGCGCTTTTCGGCGCAGGCCTGCGCGAGCGCGACGGCGTCCACCATCGGACCGCGCGAGGTGTTCACGAGGTAGGCCGTGGGCTTCATCCACGCGAGGGCCTCGGCGTTGACGAGGTGGCGGGTTTCGGGATTCAGCGGCGTGTGGATCGTGATGTAGTCGGAGGTCCGGAACAGCGTCTCCTTGTCGACCCATTGCAGGTCCTTGAACTCGGCCTTGCGCTTCTCGCTGAGATAGGGGTCGGTCCCGATGATCTTGAGCCCGAAATGCTGCAGCTTGCGGTGGACGCGGCTGCCGATGCGGCCGACGCCGACGATGCCGAGCGTCTTGCCGTGCATGCGGTGGATCGGGAACAGGCCGCCGAAGTCCCACTGACCGGCGGCGCTCGAGCGATCGAGCGTGCGGCGGCTGGCCACGACCTTGCGCGCACAGGCGAAGATCAGGGCGATGGCGTGCTCGGCGACGTCCTCCTTGCAGTAGTCGGGCTGGTAGGCGAAGACGATCCCGCGCCGGGTGCAGGCGTCCACGTCGACGTTGTCATAGCCGATGCCGTGCCGGATGAGCACCTTGCACTTGGTCAGTTTCGAAACGAGGGAGGCGTCGAACTTGACCATGTTGACGACGATGACGTCGGCATCGGCCACCTTCGCGAGTACCTCGGCCTCGGGCTTGAACTTCAACTGGTAGGCGGCGAACTCGATGCCGGCCTTGCGGCACTGCTCGGCTTCCCAGTCCAGGTTTTCCTCGATGTAGTCGGTGACGACCAGCTTCATAGATTGATGTAGGGGCGCACCTCGTGTGCGCCCTCACGCGGCATTCGCGGATGAAGCCCAAGGGCGCACACAAGGTGCGCCCCTACGCCGGGGTCAGCGACCCCGGCTACAAAGGCAGGCATTCCAGGTGTGGCGGGCATGGGTGAATCCTCAGCGTTTGACCGCGACCCAGCGTTTCTCGGCGGCGGCTTCGTACACGGCCTCGACCACGCGCAGGGCCGCGACGCCGTCCTCGCCCGTGATGGGGGGTTCGCCGCCGTGGCGGATGGCCTCGGCAAACGCGCGGACGTACTCACGGCCCATGTAGCCGGAGTAGCCCTTCACCGCCTCGAGGTTGAAATCCTCGCTGCGCAGCGGGGAGCCGCTCAGCGCCGGGTCGTCGCTGCAGATGTGCAGCACGTCCCTCTGCCCCTCGTAGGCCGGCGACCAGGAGAGCACGCCGCGCGTGCCGCGCAGCCCGATGTAGAGCTCGCGGCCGCAGGGGTAGCTGTCGGGCACGGTGTAGCTGATATCGAGCGCGAGCATCGTGCCGCGCTTGAACCGCAGGTGGGCGAAGGAATTGTCCTCGATGTCGTAGCGCTGGTTGATCTTCACGTTCTGCCCCGACACCTCGGCGACCTCGTCCTGGAGGATCCAGCGGAAGAGATCGATCCAGTGCACCCCGAGATTGTAGATGGGGCCGCCGCCGGACTTCGCCTTTTCAAGCATCCACGGCGAATGGCCATCGAGGTACCGCGTCAACCGCCCGGCGGCGCACCGGCCCTCGGCGCCGATCACGTCACCGATGATCCCTTCCGCCACCAACCGCCGGATCTCGCGGGCCACCGGGTGCAGCCGCCAGCAGTAGCCCGTGGTCATCTTCACCTTCGCGGCATGCGCGGCCTTCACGATGGACTGCGCGGCGGCGGCGCTCACGGCCATCGGTTTCTCCACCATCAGGTGCACCCCGTGGCGCGCACACTTGATCGCGGCGGCCGGGCAGTCGATGTGGGGCAGAAAGATCGCAGCGATGTCGGGTTTCTCCCGCTTCAGCATCGCGTCGAGGTCGGCGTAACCATGGACGGCGAACTCCTTCGCAAACGCCTCCCGCAAGCTGGGGTTGGCTTCGACCACCGCCACCACCCGCACGTCGGGCAGCTGGGCGAACAGCGCCATATAGGAGCGGGGATGCAGGTGGCCGAGACCGACGATGGCCACTTTCAGAGGATGGGAGGAGGTCGCCGTTGTCATTGTCACACAAAAGGCTTCGCGCCTTTCCGGTTATCCTCCCTCGAGCGCAAACTGCCAATAGCGATAAGAAATTAGCAGCCTAGTTGCGCTCGAACGTTTGCATAACTAATGAGCTGGATCGATGTGCCACCCCAAGTAGGGCAGGTCTTTGACCTGCCCTTTGACGTATCTCCGCGGTTGAGCGCACCCAGGGCGGGTCAAAGACCACGCCCTCCTTTTCGCCCACCCTCACACCCGCGGCACCGCGACCTCGGCGCCGCGATTCTCATCTGAGAGATACGCCGCGTAAATCGTCGCCGTCGTGTCGAGCGCGAGGTCGAGATCCGATTGCGGCTGCTCGCCGCGGGCCGCACAGGTCACGAAGTCCTCGATCTCGCCCTGGTAACCCATCGTGAAATTCTCATCGGCCGCCGCGTGCGACCAGCCCTCCTGCGTGCTGGCCTTCTCGACGAGGTAGATGTCCTCGTATTGCCGCCCGCGCGGGTTGTAGGTGTCCACCACGCCGACCGGGCTGATATTGCACCGCGTGCGGTGGTTGTTGGCGCAGACCTCGATGTAGTCGTAGATCCCGCCGAGGGTCACCTCGCCGGCCAGGACATCGGCCACGGTGCCGTCCTCGAACACGACGTGCATGAACCCGTAGTCCTCGACGTCGTGGTAATCGGTGCGGATGAACCCGGCATCGCGGTACGCCGGCAGCCGCGTGAGCTGATGCGTGCGCGCGCTCACGCTGGTCGGCCGGATCGGTCGGCCATGGCGCGCGAGGCCCTCGACGCGCTTCAAGTACAACATGCCGCCGAGCGGATGACAGCCCTTGCCGATCAGCGACCCGCCGCCGGCCTGTCGCCAGATGCCGTAGGTCGGCGACGCGGACCCGTTGTGCGACTCCTCGCCGGCCATGCGCAGGATCTGCGCGCCGGTCTTGGTGATGATCTCGCGCTCTTTCTGCACGCTGGGCGCGTAGACGAAGTTTTCCGCATAGCCGAAAAACGCCCCGGACCGCCGCACGGCGTCGGCGATGCGCGCGAGCCGGGCCATCGTCTCCGCCAGCATGGTCTGCTTCGAGTCTCGATCGCCGCGATAGGTCTCGTCGGCGCCCGCCGGCCCGAAATACCCGGTCAGCGGCTTCTCGCAGATGATCCCCTTCCCCGCCGCGGCGGCCGCCAACATGGCCGCCTCATGCGCCGCGGGCGGCGAGCAGATGTCGAGCACGTCCACGTGCCCAAGCATGGCTTCCGCGTGCTCGAAGACCCGCAACCCGTGCGCCCGGCCAAAGGCCTCGCGGCTTTCCGCCCGGGCGGAGGTCACCCCGGCGATCTCGACCTGCGCGCCATAGACCCGGCGCAGGCAGGCGACGTGGTAGCGGGCGGCAAACCCGGCACCGACAATTCCAATGCGGACGCGCTTCATGTTTCGGCCTTTGGTTTGGATTAACCGCAAAGATCGCAAGGACCGCAAAGCCAATCCTCGACCGGTCCCGGCGCAGTCATCTGGAACAATTCAGGGGAAAACCGCGAAGGACGCGAAGACTCGCGAAGATCCAATCCTCATCGCGGGTTTGTTATCTTTTCGCGCCCCTTCGCGCTCTTCGCGGTTCAACCGCCTGTTCCCAGTTCATCAGGACTCGTTATAGAAGATGTCGAGGAAAGCATTGACGGCCGCG
Source organism: Opitutaceae bacterium (assembly GCA_019634615.1). GTDB lineage: Bacteria > Verrucomicrobiota > Verrucomicrobiia > Opitutales > Opitutaceae > UBA2377. Next base: position 177,432 of record JAHCAZ010000003.1, on the reverse strand, counting down.
GCGGCGCGCCGGCCGGTTTCCTCCGGGGTCTGCACGCCCGACACCATGCGGTCCACCTCGGGCTGCACGAGCTGGAGCATGATCTCGATGTAGTGCGGGTGGCGCGGGATCGGCCGGGCGAACTCCAACTGCCGGTAAACGGCGGCCAGGTTGCGCGGCCGATCGGTCCGAGCGGGATCGCTAAGCTGGACCTCGGCCACCGAGCGGCGCACGGACACGCCGCCCCGCGCCGTGATGGCCGCCATCTTCGCCGGCCGCGTGAGGAACTTCATGAGCGCCCAGGCTGCCTCGGGATGCCGGGATCTCTTGTTCAACGAGTAACCGCCGATCGCGATCTCGCCGCCCGCCCGGGTCACTGGACCCGCCGGCAGGAGTTGCACGTCCCAATCCAGCTCGGGCACGACGTTGTAGTTGAGCCAGAAGTCGAGGTGCCCGCCGATGTTCATCGCCACCCGCTCGTTGACGAAGCTGTTGGGCGGCTCAAAACCCGCCGGCGCGCTGATGCCGTACCGCGAGGACTTCTCCTGGAAGAAACGCAGGCCCGCGATCGCCGCCGCCGAATCGAGCAGGCAGCGCCGCCCATCGGGCGTGAACACCGTGCCGCCCGCCTGCCGCACGTAGATCAGCCACTCGCCCCACCAGCTCTCCAGTCGCGAGCAACCCCAGACCGCCGGCGCCCCGCCCCCGGCCGGGCGCGTCAGCTTCTGCCCGGCGCGGATGACATCGTCCCAGGTCCAGTCCTCGGTCGGCTCGGCCACGCCCGCCTCCCGGAACAGGCGCCGATTGAAGTAGCACAGCGAGATGTTCATCGACTCGGGTAGCACCCGATAGCGGCCCTCGTGCCGCATCGCCGACCGGATCTCCGGATAATAGTCATCGAGTCCGATCTCGGCGGCATCGCGCTCAACCAGCGGGCTGAGGTCGGCCATGAACGGCTGCAGGTAGGTCATCCAGACGTCACCCGAGAAAAACAGGTCCGGGCACTGACCGCAGGCCGTGAGCGTCTTGAACTTCATGTGATACTCATTGGGCGGCGTCAGGATGAGGTTCACCGCGATGTCCGGATGCAGCCGCTCGAACTCCGCGACCTCCGCCTCATACAGGTCCCGCAACGGCGAGACGTAACCCATCCACGTGATCACCGTCCGCCCCGGCGGGGCCGCCGGCTCGCAGCGCCGGCTGGCCCACCAGAATCCCGTCGCGACCAGTACGAGCGTGGTCAGCCAGAACAGGAGGGTACGGATCGCCGAGAGCATCGGGCGCCAGCGCAGCGCGCCGGGAGCTTGATTCTGCGGCGCGCCCCACCGGCCCGCAAACCGGATTGCTGCTCAGATCTTGCTCTCACGGTTTTCCGCCGCGGATCGGATTCCGCTTAAACTCTCGCGCAAATCCAACTAACCTCGTCGTCCGACGGCGCCAGCCGTCCTGAACAATCAGCCCTCCCGCCCCATGCGCCCCGCGAGGCAGCCCACCCCCAAGACCACGCCGTCCGGCGTCGTCTTCAACGTCCAGCGGTTCTCGCTGCACGACGGCCCGGGGATCCGCACCACGGTTTTCCTGAAGGGCTGCACGCTGCGCTGCTTCTGGTGCCACAACCCCGAGGGCCAGCACGCCACTCCCGAGGTGCGCTATTATCCCGACCGGTGCATCGCCTGCGGCCAGTGCGTCGCCGCGTGTCCGCAGCACGCCCACGCGCTCGTCGACGGCGTGCACACCTTCGACCGGGCGCGCTGCGATTTCGCCGCCGCATGCGTGACGGTCTGCAACGCCCGCGCGCTCGAGACCGAGGGCCGCCGCATGTCCGTCGCGGAGGTCATGGCCGAGATCCTGCCCGACCGGCCGTTCTACGAGCTGTCCGGCGGCGGCGTCACGCTTTCCGGCGGCGAACCGGCGCTGAATCATGGGTTCGCCCGCGAAGTGCTGCGCGCATGCCAGGCCCAAGGCCTGCACACCGCGGTGGAGACCTGCGGGGCGGTGTCGTGGACCGCGCTGCGGGCGCTGGTGCCGCACACCGACCAGTTCATGATGGACCTCAAGGTCATCGACTCCGCGAAGCACCGGGCCGCGACGCGCCAGACGAACGAGCGCATCCTCGCCAACGCGCGCCGCCTCGCCGCCACGCACGTTCCCCTCGTCTTCCGGACGCCCGTCGTGCCCACGGTCAACGACACGCCGGCCGACATCGGCGCGATCGCCGCCTTTGTCCGCCAGCTCCGCGACCAGCGGCAGGCGCGGACCGCCGCGGACGCCGCGATCACCTACGAGATCATGCCTTTTCACCGGCTCGCCGCCGGCAAGTACGCCAGTCTGGGACAGGCCTACCCCGCCGCGGCGATCGAGCCGCCCTCGCCCGCCACCATGGCCGCCTTGGCCGAGGTCGCGCGGCAACAGGGCATCGCCACCGTGAACCGCGGCGACGGCCGGCAACCTTAACCGCCCGCAACGCATGACCACTGCCACCGTCTCGCCCCTGACCTATGCCGAACGCATCGAACGACTGCGCGCGACCAAGCTGCGGTTGACGCAGGAGAAAGTGCGCGAGTTGGGCGCGTCCGACATGGACGACCTGCCGATCCGGCTGCCGCCCGCCGCCGCCCGGAAAATGGTCCGCGGCGTGAACGCCTCGGGCGTGATGGCCTTCGATGCGCTCTTCAAGGATTTCGTCGTGAAGAGCGATCACCCGAGCGGCGGCATCTTCGGCGCCCGAGCGTGCGGCGAGAACTTCCGCGCGCTGCTCGACCTGCACCCGGCGTGCGTCGACGCGGCGAGCTCGCTGGCGGGCGGCTACATGTCGCATTTCACCGCCTACCGGCAGCCCGCGTGGCGACCGGAGTTCGACTACTCCCACCTCCACGCGCTGCAGCAGAAATACAAACTGCACCACGGCGTCGGGGCCATCCAGCACTTCTGCCAGGACCAGACGATCGGGCTCAGGCAGGGATGGGGCGGGATCCTGGCGCGGATTCGCCACTACCGCACCGTCAACCGCGACGACGAGGCGCAGTCGCTTTACGACGGACTCGAGCACTTCGTCCTCGCGACGCAGGCCTGGATCGGCCGCCACGCGACCGCCGCCCGGGAAATGGCCGCACGCGAGCCTGATCCCGAACTACGCCAGAACCTCGAGGAGATCGCCGCCATCTCCGATCGGCTGGTCGCCGCGCCCCCGCAGACCTTCCGTGAAGCCTGCCAGTGGACCCTTTACTACCAATTGGCCGGCAAGGTGTACAACATGGCCGGCGCGCTCGGCCGGATCGACCAGTTCCTGTATCCGTTCTTCGAGCGCGACCGCGCCAACGGCACGCTGTCGGGCGAGGAGGCGATCTTCCATCTCGCGTGTTATTTCCTCCGTGACACGAGTTATACCCAGATCGGCGGGCCCGACGCCGACGGCCACGACCTGACCAACGCGCTCTCGCACCTCGTCCTGGAGGCCGCGCACCGCATCCGGATCCCGGTGAACGTGGGCGTGAGCGTCGGCCGAAACACCGACCCGCAGCTCCTCCGGCGCGGGGTCGAGATCCTCTTCACCGACCGGACCGGCACCCCGAAATTCCTCGGCGTGGACAACACGAGCGCCGGCTTCGCGCGCAACGGCTACCCCATCGAGCTGGGCCGCCTCCGCGCGTATTCGGGCTGCCACTGGTGCGCGCTGCCCGGGCGCGAATACACGGTCAACGACTGCGTGAAGGTCAACCTGGCCGCCGTGTTCGAGGTCGCCTTCAAGGACCTGATGTCCGACCCGGCCGCCACCCCGAGCGTGGACGAGCTCTGGCGCCGCTACGAGCAGCACTTGCGCTGCAGCGTCGAGACGGTCGGCCGCAGCCTCGATTTTCACCTCGACCACATGTACGAGGTCTTCCCCGAGCTGCATCTCGACCTGCTTTGCCACGGTCCGATCGAGCGCGGCCGCGACGCGTCGCACGGCGGCGTCGAGTTCTACAACCTCTGCGTCGACGCGGCCGGGCTTGCGACCGTCGCGGACTCGTTTGCGGCCGTCGAGCAACGGGTCGAGCGCGAGGGGCAGCTCACCTGGGCCGAGCTCAACCACTGGCTCGAAACGAGCTGGGCCGGACTGGAGGGTGAGCAGGCCCGCCTGTTGATGAAGGGTGTGCCGCGCTTCGGCAGCGGCGGTTCCCGGGCGGACCACTTCGGCGTCAAGGTGGCGCGGTCCTTCACCGCGATCGTGAAGGAGAAACCGACCCCCCACGGCTACAACCTGATCCCCGGGATCTTCTCCTGGGCCGCGACCATCACGATGGGCAAGGACGTCGGCGCGACGCCCAACGGACGGCACGCGCGGGGCTCGATCTCCCACGGGCCGAATCCCGACCCCGGTTTCCGCCGCGACGCCGCCCCGACCGCCCTGGCGCTGGCCGTGGCGGCGGTTCAACCGGGCTACGGCAACACCGCCCCGATGCAGATCGAGCTCGACCCCGGCCTGTCCCGGTCAGGCGAGGGCATCGAGCAGGTCGTGGCCCTCGTCCGCGGCCACTTCGCGCTGGGCGGCACGCAGATCAACATGAACATCCTCGACAAGAAAATGCTCCTCGAGGCCCACCGCGACCCGAGCGCGCACCCGGACCTTGTCGTCCGCGTGACCGGCTTCAGCGCCTACTTCGCGAGCCTCTCACCCGAGATGCGCCAGGCCATCGTCGACCGGGTCGTCGCGCAGGAATGACGGCCTGACGGCGTCCGTTTCGCTCAGCCCACCCCGTCACGCGGAAAGATTTCCTCGGGTGGGCGGACGAGGTCCTGACGCAGGCGGGTGATGAGGAAGTCCACCCAGGCCTCGCCTGCCAGCGGCAGGTTCTTGCCGAACTGGTGCGAGTTGTAGGCGCGGAGGTAGGCGATCTGGCCATCGGCCGAGAGAAGGAATATCTGCAGCGCCGACACCTTGCCCTGCGAGGCCCAGACCTCGACGATCCAGACAAAGTTCGTGGATGGTTTTTGCTCGCGCACGACCGCGGCGTACTGGCTTCCGCGCTGCCACAGGTAGCTCAGTTGGTTACGGCCCATCTTTGCCGAGGGGACGGCTGGCGCCTCGGCGAGCACATGGAGTCGCAGCCCGGTGGCGCCCACGGTTTCGAGGCGGGCGGCGAAACTCCGCGCGAGGTCCGCACTCCATTCGCGGTGGCGGCCGGAATCGTCGGAGGCCAGCCGCAGAACGGGCCACAGTTCCGCCGGTATCTCCGTCGGCTGTGCCTGATAGCGACGGAACGCCTCGCGGCATTTTGCCAGCTCGGCTTCCGGCGGTACGCCGAAGTAACGCGCCAGCGGGACCATCAACCAGCGCGGCCCCGAGGCCTGGGCCGACGCGGCCAGTGACAGCGCCAGCAACACCCCGAGCACGGAACCCACCACCCGGCGGGCCCACCAAGGCAAAGACACGTTCACGGAACGAGTCTAGGCCTCGTTGGGCGCCAAGCAGTAAAAATCCTGAACCGGCTAATCGCGGAAACGCGAAAGAGCGGAGACGCGGAATCGTGGCTACGAGCGTGAGCGAGTGGCGTGCACGCGGCGTTCGCCAAGCGGCCACTCGCTCACGCTCGTAGCTACCGGGCGACCCCGGCCTCGTCGCGCGCTCCGCGCTACCGCGGCCAGAGCCAGGCAAAGGTGCCCGCGGTCACGAGGCCGTAGGCCAGACCATCAATCGTGCACTTCACGGTCGTGCACCAGCTCCGGCGCATCCAGATCGACTGCGGCCACTGCGCGCCGGCGTAGGCGAGGAACGCCACGGCGCCCGCGATGCGGAACACCGCGAGGTAATGGGCGTTGGCCGGCACGGCGTGCAGCGTCACGTAGGCGGTGAAAAAGCTGACCACGAGCAGGAAGACGAACCACTGCACAAAGGTCGGCCCCATCGACGTGCACGCGTTCGGCAGGACCGTCAGGACCTGCACCGGGCCCTCCTCCAGCTTCTTTTTGTACTCCGGGGAGTTGTAGTTACCGCCGTCGCACATCGGCACCATGTAGTCGCCGGGCGGAATCGAATACGGCTTCAGCGCCGTGCGGATGCCTTCCTCGTCGGGCAGCTTTTTGAAATCATTCTTATGCCAGGGCAGTGCCATGTGGAAGATGCCACTCAGCACGAAGACGAACACGGCGGACAACAGGATCGGCAACCAGAGCGCGGTCATGGGATTTTCCTTTCGGGGGTGGGTGTGGTGAAGCGCAGGTCAGGGGTGGACCGGCTTCGGGTGCCCGCCAGCATGGTGGCCGCCCGGCGAAGGTCAACGGCGCAACGGGTCGCGAATCGGGTTGAGTTATAAAATGTGAAAAGGACTCTCAGTGGGTAGGGCCCGGCCTCCGGACGGGCCGCGTTTGGCTTGCGCACGCCGAAACGCCCGTCCGGAGGCCGGGCGCTACCCAAGACCCATGCCTTCCCCATTGACCCTCGCCGCCGCCGGAACCTCCGCCTGGCGCATCATCGTCGGCGCCGACGCCACGCCCGTGGAGCGACACGCCGCAACCGAACTGCAGACCCATCTGCGCCTGATCGGTGGCGCCGAGTTGCCCATCGCGACCGATGCCTCCCCGCGGCAACCCCACGAGATCTGGGTCGGCGCGAGCCACCGCTGGTCGCCGGCGGCCGAGCATCTGCGCACCGCTCCCGGCGCCGAAGGCTTCATCATCCGCACCGGCGCCGATCACCTGCTCCTCGCCGGCGAAGGCCGCCGTGGGACGCTTTACGCGGTGTACGACTTCCTCGAGCGCCACCTCGGCTGCCGCTGGTACACGCCCGGCGTCACGCACATCCCGCGGCGCGACCACATCGCGCTCGATCCGATCGACGAGCGCCGCGCGCCCGCCTTCGAATACCGCGAGGCCTACGCGTTCGAGGCCATGGATCCCGACTGGGCCGCGCGCAACAAGTGCAACGGCCACTTCCCCGAGTTTGCCCCGCACCACGGCGGCGGCGTGCGGTACGCGGTGCCGTTCGTCCACTCCTTCAACGAACTCGTGCCGGTCGAGAAATACTTCGACACCCACCCGGAGTACTTTTCCGAGGTGAATGGCGTCCGCGTGCGCCACGAGACGCAGCTCTGCCTGTCGCACCCCGATGTGCTCGCCCTCGCGATCGCACGCGTCCGCGAGTGGCTGACCGCCCACCCGGAAGTCAGCATCGTCTCAGTCTCGCAGAACGACTGGTTCAATCCCTGCCAATGCGCCGCGTGCCGCGCCGTCGACGCCGAAGAGGGTAACTTCAGCGGCAGCCTGATCCGCTTCGTCAACCGCGTCGCCGAGGCCATCGAGCCCGATTACCCGCACGTCGCGATCGACACCCTCGCCTACCAGTACACGCGCAAGGCGCCGCGCTGCGTCCGCCCGCGGCCCAATGTCATCGTGCGCCTCTGCACGATCGAGTGCTGCTTTTCCCATCCCCTCGAGGCCTGCGGCGAGAAGATGCTCCTCAAGCACCAGCGCGGCACCGGCGCTACGCTGCCGGAGGACCTCATCGCCTGGGGCCGCATCTGCGACCGCCTCTACGTGTGGGATTACGTGACGAACTTCGCCAACTACGTGCAGCCCTTCCCCAACCTCGGCGTCCTCGCTGCCAACGTGCGCTTCTTCGCCCGCAACGGCGTGAAGGGCGTCTTCGAGCAGGGCGCGAATCCGCCCGGCGGCGGCGGCGAGTTCGCCGGCCTGCGCGCCTGGGTGCTCGCCCGCCTGCTCTGGGACCCGGCGCAGGATGCCGATGCGCTCATCGCCGAATATCTCCACGGCGTCTACGGCCGCGGCGGCGCCGCGTTGCTCCACTACGTCCAAGTCCTGCAACGCCTCGTGGCGGAGAACAACCTGCACGCGAGCATCTACGATCGCCCCGACGCCGCCTACCTGACGCCCGAGCTGCTCCAGACCGCCGCCGCGTGCTTCGACAAGGCCGAACGCCTCGCGGAGGACGCGGCCACCCTCACCCGCATCAAGCGCGCCCGCCTGCCCATCCGGTTCGCGCAGCTTGCCGCCCTGCCGCTCGACGCGCCCGATCGCGCGCACCTGCTCGACGCCTTCGAGGCCGACGCCATCGCCGCGGGGATCACGCAACTCTCTGAGCACATCCCCCTTGCCCGCACGATGCACTACTTCCGTCAGGGCATCCACCTGACCCACTTCGCGCGCTATCCAGGCGGCTGGATCCCGTTCGACAATCCCTGGCCGCAGGGCCGGCCTTCGCCAGTGTAGCTACGAGCATGAGCGAGTGGCCGTAATGCCAAATCTGCAATCCTCCACTCGCTCACGCTCGTAGCCACAGGCTATGCCAGGCGTCCACTCGCTCACGCTCGTGGCTACGGGCCTAGGCCGGTCCCACTCAGATATAATGTCATTACAGGTTTTGCCCTGCGGTCCGGCTTTGCATTAGCCTCGCCGGGTCCGGGCGAGCTTGCTCGGGCAAAGGACTCCCGTGGGCCCGACCCGTCTCCCCTCCCTCCTGCAATCCATCACCCGCGCCCGCATCGGCGTGGTCGGCGACTTTTGCGTCGATGTCTATCACCAGATCGACGCCGATGCCTCCGAGGCCTCGCTCGAGACGGGGCTGCCGACCCATCCCGTGCGCGAGCAGCGCCACTCGCTCGGCGGCGCCGGCAACGTGCTCGCCAACCTGCGCGCGCTCGGCGTCACCCGCCTTCACGCGTTCGGCGTGATCGGCCCCGACCCCCAGGGCACCGAACTCCAGCGCCTGCTGCGCGAGGCCGGCGCCGACGCGACCGGCATCATCACGCAACCGCAGGACTGGCAGACGCACTCCTATCTCAAGCCGATCCACCGCCAGGCCGAACTTAACCGCCTCGACTTCGGGTGCTTCAACCGCCTCGCCTCCGCGACCTGCGCCGCGGTCCTTGCCGCCCTCGAGCGGGCCCTGCCCGAGCTCGATGCCCTCGTCATCAACCAGCAGTTCGAGCGCGGCCTGCACACGCCGGAGTTTCAGGCCGGCCTCAACGCCCTGCTCGCCCGGCACCCGCGCGTGATCGCCCTCGTCGATTGCCGCCATCTCGCCGAAGCGTACCCGGCTGCGCTGCACAAGCTGAACGACCTCGAGGCGGTCCGCCTCGCCGGCGGCCGCGCCGAGCCGCGCACCGCCATCCCGCGCGACCACGTCGTCGCCGCCGCCCAGCAGCTCTTCCGGCGCTGGCAGCGTCCCGTCTTCGTCACCCGCGGCGCCCACGGGTGCCTCGTGGCCGAGGCCGCCGGCGTCCAGGAAATCCCCGGCCTGCATCTGCTGAAGAAGACGGATTCCGTCGGTGCCGGCGACAGCATGGTGGCCGGCATCGCCGCCACTCTCGCGGCGGGTGGCACCTCGGTCGAGGCCGCGACCTTCGGCAATTTTGTCGCGGGCGTCACCGTCCAGAAGCTGCACCAGACCGGCACGGCGTCGCCGGACGAGGTCCTCGCGATCGGCCTGTCCCCCGACTACGTCTACCAACCTGAACTCGCCGCCGATCCGCGCCGCGCCCGGTTCGTGCCCGGCACCGAGATCGAGATCGCCGAGCCGCTGCCGGCGGACCTCAGCCTCAAGTACGCCATCTTCGACCACGACGGCACCATCTCCACCCTGCGCCAGGGTTGGGAGAAGGTCATGGAGCCGGTCATGATCGAGGCGATCCTCGGCCCCGACTGGCGGCAGGCTGGACGCGACGTCTTCGAGCGCGTCGTCGGGCAGGTCCGTGAGTTCATCGACAAGACCACCGGCATCCAGACGCTGCAGCAGATGCACGGGCTCGCGCAGATGGTGCGCGAGGCGGGCCACGTCCCGGCCGACCGCGTGCTCGATGCCCACGGCTACAAGCGCATCTACAACGACGCCCTCATGGCGCTGGTCGAGGATCGCCTCGCGCGCCTCTCGCGCGGCGAGCGCGACGTCACCGACTACACGCTGAAGAATGCCGTGCCGTTCCTCCAGGCCCTGCACCGCGCCGGCCTGAAGCTCTACCTCGCCAGCGGCACCGACGAAGGAGACGTCATCCGCGAGGCACAGGCGCTGGGCTATGCCGAGCTGTTCGAGGGCCGCATCTATGGAGCCAGCTCCGACATGACCCACGATGCCAAGCGCATGGTGCTCGACCGCATCCTCGGCGAACTCGGCCCGGCCAACGCGGCGCGCATCGTCACGTTTGGCGACGGCCCGGTGGAGATCCGCGAGACGCGCAAGCGCGGCGGCGTGACCGTCGGCCTCGCGAGCAACGAGGTCCAGCGCTTCGGCCTCGCCCCGGAAAAGCGCACCCGCGTGATCCGCGCCGGGGCGCATCTCGTGGTGCCGGATTTCTCGCAGTACCGGCAGTTGCTCAAGGCCCTGGGCCTTGGGTAGCGCCCGGCCTCTGGACGGGCGGAGCATCGTCCGCATGCGGTTGCCGAGCCGCCCGTCCAGAGGCCGGGCGCTACCCAAAAACTCCGTTGCTGCCGCCGGGCGTCGCGGCGAATCTATCCCTTTCCCATGCCCAGCCCAACCGCCGCCTTGCCGGACCTGAGTCCGGCCCAGTGGATCTGGTATCCGAGCGAACGCTGCCTGCCGAATACGTTCGTTCTCTTCCGCCGCACGGTGGAGATCACCGCGCCGCTGCGACGCGCGACGGGCTGGATCGCGGCCGACAGCCGCTATCGCCTCGAGGTCAACGGCCACCGCATCCAATGGGGCCCCGCCCCGGCCGATCCCCGCTGGCCCGAGGCCGACCCGGTGGACCTCACCGCGCATCTGCAACCGGGGCTGAACGTCATCGCCGTAACCGTGCTCTATTACGGCCACGGCGACGGCACCTGGCCCATCGGCAAACCCGGCTTCCTCTTCCGTCTCGAAATCGAGGAGGCCTCGGGCCCGACCCGGACCGTTGCCTCCGATTCCTCGTGGCTCGCGCACCTCTGCCGCGCCTGGGCGCCCGGGCACTACAAACGCTGGTACCTGCGTTCGCTGCAGGAGGAGTTCGACGCGAACCTCTACCCGTACGGCTGGAACGAGGCCGCGTTCGCGACCGGCCCCGACTGGCTGCCGGCGATGCCGCTTGGCGGTTCGCCCAACCTGCCGGCGCTCAACACCTCGTATGTCGAGTACCAGATGGATCTGGCTGCCGGCGGTCCGGCGGACGCGCGGTTGCGCGCCCGCAGCATCCCGATGCTGAAAGACGACGCGTTCGTGCCGATCGCCCGCCTCAACGACCAGCGCCGGCTCGAATGGCTGCGGCCGGTCCGCGAGTACTTCGAATGCCGCGCCCCCGCGGCCTACCGCACCGTGGAATCCGCCGGTCCGGTCGCGCAGGCGGTGACCTGGGACGGCGCAGCCGCCTGGGAGTTCGACCTCACGTCGGACCGCGGCGTCCTGCTGACCTTCGAGCTCGCCGAGCAGGTCGTCGGCTGGCCGGGCTTCACGATCGAGGCGCCGGCGGGCACGGTCATTGAACTCCTCGTGCACGAGGCGCACCGACCCGACGGCCCGCCGGTGCTGAACACGCACTTCGATGCGTGGTCACGTTTCACCTGCCGGCCGGGAGTGAACCGATTCGAGACCTTCGACTTCGAGAGCCTGCGCTGGCTGCAGCTCCATGTGCACGGTGCCGCCGGCCGCGTGCGGGTCGGCCGCATCGGTGTGCGCCGCCGGGTCTTCCCCTGGCCGCATCAGGCCGAGGTGCGGATCGGCGAGCCGGCGCTGCAGCGCCTGATGGACGCCACCATCAACACCCTGCACAACTGCGCGCAGGAGGCCTTCGTCGACGGCATGGCGCGCGAGCGCCAGCAGTACAGCGGCGACTGCAGCCACCAATTGCACGCCATCCATCTGGCGTTCGGCGAGCAGCGTCTGCCCGCCCGGTTCCTCGCGACGTACAGCCAGGGCATGACGAAGGACGGCTTCTTCCTCGATTGCTGGCCCGGTTTCGACCGGCTCGCGCGGCTCGTCGAGCGCCAACTCGACCTCACCGGCTGGGGTCCGATCCTCGACCATGGCGTCGGCTTCAACTTCGACTGCTGGTATCACTACCTGTACACGGGCGACCTCGCGGCGATCCGCGAGCCGTTCCCGCGGCTGGTGCGCTTCATCGACTATCTGGCCACGATTGTCGACGACCACGGTTTGCTCGCCGTCGACAACCTTGGCATCCCCTCGGTCTGGATCGACCACATCGCGTACCGGCAGCAGCGCCACAAGCAGTGCGCCTTCAACCTCTACGCCGCCGCCATGCTGGAGCACGCGTTCGCCCCGCTGTGCGAGGCCATGGGCGAGACGGATCGGGCCGCGCGCGGTCGCGCCTTCGGGCGGCGGTTGCGGCGGGCGGCGGTGGCGCGTTTCTGGGACCCGGAGCGTCAGGTCTTCGTGAACAACCGGCCGTGGCTGGCCGAGGACGGCGAGGTGCGCTGCTGCGATCGTTCGCTTGCGACCGCAGTGCTGTTCGGCCAGTGCCCCGGCGGGCGCACGCGGGCCGCTTTGCAGATGCTCGTCGAGGTCCCGCCCGAGATGGGACTCTCTTACCCGGCCAACGCGGGCTGGCGCCTCTGGGCCCTGGCGCAGGGCGGGCGCACCGACGTGATTGCACAGGACCTGCGCCGCCGCTGGGCGACGATGGGATCGGTCATCGAGAACAACACGCTGCAGGAGGACTGGGAGGCGCGGCATGATTCCAACCAGCAGTGGAGCCACTGCCCGGTGGTGCCGCTCTACATCGCGATCCAAAGCCTGGCCGGCATCTGGCCGCTGACGCCCGGCTGCGGCCGGATCGAGATCCGCCCGCAACCGGCCGACATCGCCGAGCTCGCGCTGACCGCGCACACGATCCACGGCCCCATCCGCTTCGCCTCACGCGGCCTGCGGGGCGACCGGCGGATCACGCTGGAGATTCCGGCCGGCGCCAACGCCGAGCTCGTCCTCCCGCGCGGCGAGCGTGTGAACCTGCCGCTCGCGGCCGAGCGCGCGCCGGCCGGCCTGCGTCGGTATCAGCTACCGGCCGGTCAGACAGTCGAGCTGCACCTGCGCAAGGTGTAGCCGTCACGCGCCGGAGCGGCGTGGTGATGCGGCGCGCCAGTCGCTTGGCGCCATGCCCGTCCCGGCGCGGAACCAGCGCGAGAAGTAGGCTGAATCGGCGAAGCCGAGCTCGGCGGCGGCGACCTTGACCGGGTAGCCCGCGGCGAGGAGCCGCTGCGCCCGGCGCAGGCGCAGGCGTCGGTCAAAGGCGCGCGGCGTGCAGCCATAACGCTGGCGGAACAGGCGGATGAGGTGTCCGGCACAGACCTCACCCTGCCCGAGGAGCGCGGCGACATCAAAGCCCGGCAGCGCCGACTGCGCCTCGATGCGACGCCGCAGGTCGGCGGCCGGGTCCGGGGCCGACTCCGGCCAGTGGCGCTCAAGGTAGGCCAGCTGCGCCTCGAGCAGGGCCTCGGTCACTCGCTCCCAGCCGGGCCGGCGCAGCGCATACTCCTGGTGCAGGAGCTCCGTGAGCTGCCGGAGCGCCTGGCCGTCGCGCGCGGGTACGACCGGAAAGGCATCCGTCCGCCAGGGCAGCGAGCGGACGTGGGTGTGGAAATTGCCGTAGCCGCCGCGTGACACCTCCGCATGGGGCACGTGCGGCGGCATGCAAATGACGACGCCCGGCTCGAACCGCACCGGCCGGTCGCCGATGTAGGCCGTGCCCGTGCCAGCCGTGTAGAGCACGATCTCCCAGGTCACGTGCTGGTGCCGGCGGCAGGTGCGCTGCGGCCCGTCGAAGCGGCCGATGGAAACGAAGTTCGGCCTGGGCTCCGCCACGTCGGGGATGTCCAACCGTTTGTTCGGATTATCCATGGGCAAACCCCCGCGCCACGCCTAACATCAGGCGAACTCCCGCGCTTCCCCTACCCCCATGAATCACGTCCTCGCCAACGAAACCGTCCACATCGAAATCGAACCGGTCCACGGCCGCATCGTCCAGCTCAACGACCGCCGCCGCGGCATCCACCTGGTCGGCGAACCCCGCCTGGCCGAGAACTTCCGCATCCGCGTCCCCCTCCCCGACTGGGAGGGTCACTACATCCGCGGCTCCGAGCAGGCCCTTGCCGCCGTCACGCGCGGCCCGGATCGTCTCGAGCTCACCTGGGAAAACCTCACGTCGGCCCACGGCATATTTCCCATCCGTTTCACGCTGACGCTCACGCTCGAGCCGGACGGCGTCCTTTTCCGCAGCAGCGTGGCCAACCGCTCGCCGTACCCGGTGGCCGAGGTGTTCACGCCGATGCTGGGCGGACTGGCCAACGCCGCCGAGCGCGACGACTGGATCTTCCACCGCGTGAGCGGCGCAGGGCGCATCACGGGCACCGGCGAGGAGCGCCGCTTTTACCGCGAGTTCAACCATGCTTACCTCGGCACGTCGGACCCGCTCGAGCTGCTGCCCTACCCCACGCTGCTCTCGATGCCCTGGTTGGATCTCTACCACCGCACGCGCCGGCACGGCGTGTACTTCAGCCCCGAGGACCCGGAGCCGCGGCTCGGCTCGTGGGTGCTGCAGCTCCGCCCGACGGTCAACTGGGGCGGCACGCACTGGGAGTGGCCCGACCCGCGGCACGAGTCCGAGCCGATCGGCCTCGCCCTGGGCTGGGTCACGTTCCCGTTCGTCGCCACCGGCGCCGACTACACCTCGGCCCCCGTCGCGGTGCGGTTCCATGACGGCATCTGGTACGAGGCGGCGCGCCTCTACCGGCGCTGGTATGACCGCCATTTCAAGATCGACCGGACCGGCGACTGGCTCGACGCGGCGGACGCGTGGCAGAGCACAATCATCCAGTTCCCGGACGGGACCATCGGCTACCGCTTCCGCGACCTGCCGCAACTCGCCCGGGCCGCGCTGTCCGCCGGCATCGACGTGATCCAGGTGGACGGCTGGAACTGCGGCGGCCTCGACCGCAACTACCCCCAGTACGAGCCCGATCCCCGCCTTGGCACGCCGGAGGAACTGCGCGCAGCCGTCGCGGAGTGTCAACGCCTCGGCGTGCGCGTGCTGCTGTTCACCAATCTTGTCCAGGTCCACGTCAACACCGACTGGTACCGCCGCGAACTGCACGCCTACACCGTGCGCGATTACCACGGCGGGATCATGTCCCCGTTCGGCTGGGACTACTGCTACATCGGCGGCCACGTCCTGCCGATGCGTCACCTCATGACGAACGCCAACGTGGCCCATCCCCGGTTCAACGCCATCGTCCAGGACCAGCTCATGAACGTCGTCCGCGCCGGCGCCGCCGGCACGCAGATCGACAAGCTGCATTGCGGCATGGGCGTCGACTTCAACCCCGACCTGGCGCAGGCGCCCGACCTCAACGTCACCGACCCCATGATCCGCTGCGTCGCCGAGCACCTCGCCGCCGCGCAGCGCGTGGACCCCGCGTACCGCATCGCCGGCGAGACCTACTGGGACCGCCTCGTGCCCTACGTCTCGGCCACCTACTCGCGGCACTGGTACACCGACCGACCGCAGACGACCCTCGTGACCTTCCCGGAACTGCGGCAGACGGCCTGCATCACGGGCCACAGCGACTTTCGCCTCGTGACCAACGCGCTCCGCCTCGGCCTCATCGTCAACCTCGAGGCGAAGAACCTGCACGGCTGCGCGACCGACGCGCCGGCGATGATTCCCTTCGTCAAGGCCGCGCTCGCGCTGCGGCGACGGCTGCGGGACGTGATGTGGGACAGCCGGATCGTGGATCACCATGACCTTGTCGTCACCGGCGACGACCGCGTGCTTTACACGCTGCACGCGAGCCGCAGGACGCCGGGCAGCTATGCGCTGATCCTGAATCATTTTGCGCCGGAGAGCCTGCGGGTGGAGGTCGCCCTAAGGAATGGCGGCAGTGCCTCGGCCCGGCTTCACCGGATCGCGGCCGGCGACCCGGCGGGCGCGGTGTGCACCCTGCCGGGTGCGGTGGAGGTGCCGCCAGACGAGTGCATCGTGCTCGTCTTCACCGATCAGCGCTTCAGCGCCGCGTAGGCCTTTTTCACGTAGTCGAGGCTGGCCTTGGGGGCGAATGGGTACGCGATGTACGCGTCGGACATCTGCGGCCAGCTGTCGGCGAGGTTCCAGAGGAAGATGCCCCAGCAGTTCGGCTGGTTGCCGTAGAACTCCACCCAGAACTGCGAGGCCTCGCCCTGGACCTGCTGGGTCATGCGGATGACCTCGTCGAGGTCCTTCGGCTCCGGCCAGCCGCGCTCGCGGATGTTGTCCCAGTTGAGGCGGTAGCGCGCCTGCCGGTCGAGGCGGATGCAGTCGGCGCCGTGCGTGAGATATTCCTCGTGCCAGACGGGCCAGAGCTTGTCCTTCGACACCCAAGACTCGATGACCTTGCGGTCGGGGAAGCTCAGATAGCCGATCTCGGTCACCATGCGCGGCTTCTGCTTCACATAGAAGTCCGACTTGTACGAGAAACCGTGACCCCAGATGTGGCAGTCGCCCTCCATCGGGGCGTTCTGGTCGTAGGTCAGCGGTGAGTACGGCGAGGTCGGCACGTACGGGGTGAGCGGCGCGTGAGCCTTCACGACATCGCGGAGGACTTCCTTGCTCAGGCGGTTGTGCCGGTAGGTCGGATAGTTGAAGCTGTTGTCGGCGAGGACGTCGTTCTCATTGTCGCCGAACCAGGCCACGATGCACGCATAGTGCCGCAGGCGCCGCACCTGGAACTCGGCCTCGCGCCGCGCCTCGTCGAGGAAGGCGGGATCCTGCGGGTAGCAGCCGCAGGCGAACATGAAGTCGTGGGTGATGACGATGCCGAGTTCGTCGCAGCGGGCGTAGAAGTGATCCTGCTCGTAGACGCCGCCGCCCCAGACGCGCATGGCGTTGATGTGGGTGTCCTTGGCGGCCTTGAGCAGCAGGTCATAGCGGGCGGCGTCCACGCGGGCGAAGATCGCGTCGGCCGGCGTCCAGTTCATGCCCTTGAGGAAGATTTTCTTCCCGTTGACCGCGATGACGAACGAGATGCCGCCGTCGTCGTCCGGCTTTTGGATGAGGTCCACGGTGCGGATGCCGAACTTGCGGGTGCGCCGGTCGAGCTCGCGGCCGCCGCGGCGGAGCACGGCCGAGCATTCGTACAAGGGTTGCGCGCCGTGATTGTGCGGCCACCAGAGCTTCGCCTGGGGCACGACGAAGCGTTCGACGTGCCGCGTGCCCGCCGGATCGCTGGCGAGGGCAAGCTGGCGGGCCTGACCCGCGACAGTGAGCTCGACCTCGACCGGACCGGGCGCGCCGTGGTTGTGGCGCAGCTCGACGAGGGCTTCCAGTTCAGCGCTGCCGTCGGGACGCAGCGCGATCGTGCTCACGAACACATCGGCGATCTCCACCTCATCCACCAGCAGCCACGACACGGGCTTCCAGATGCCGATGGTGACGAGGCGCGGCGCGATGTTCCAGCCGTAGCAGGACTGGGCCTTGCGCACCTGCAGGCGGAGGGCGTTGCCGTAGCCGCGCACCTCGGGGCTGCGGGCGGGGCGGTCCGGCGGATAGACGGGGGCACCGAGACAGACCTCGAGACGGTTGGCGCCGGGCTGCACGTGGTCGGTGACGTCCACGCGCAGCGGCGTGAACATGTTCTGGTTCTTCCCGACGACCTTGCCGTTGAGCTGCACGGTGGCGAAACAGTCGAGGCCCTCAAACAGCAGGTGCAGGCGTTGGCCGGGCCCGGGCGTGGGCGGCGTGAGGTCGGTGCGATACCACCAGTCCCACTCCTCCATCCAACGGATCTGGTCGTGGTTCATCCCCACGAACGGATCGCCGATCAGGCCGGCGCGCTGGCAGTCGAGATGTACGTCCCCGGGCACCTGCGCGTCGATCCAGCGCTGGTCGAACGGCAGGGCCGAGCAGCCGGCCGTCAGCCCAAGGTTGGGCTCGGTCGGCATGAGTTTCCACGAGGCATTCAGGGGCAGGGATTGTTTCATGGGTAAAGGGGGCGGGGATTTTGAACCGCGAAGGACGCGAAGGGGCGCGAAGACTAAAACAACGGTTGCCCGGCCTGATGCAATCGTTGCGCGGCCGGGAAGACTGTCATGAGAAACGGTCTGGAATCGCTTCGCGTTCCTTCGCGTCCTTCGCGGTTCATCCTATTCACGCTTCGCGGAGCCACTTTTTGCCGTAGATCGAGGTCACCGCCACCCGCGGGTAATCGGGGGCGTGGATGACGATCTCGTTGCCGACCATGCGGACCTTGACGGCCGGGAGGAACGGGATCTCCGGGCGCTTGGGGTTGCACCAGGCCGGAGCCGAGACCGCCGCCTCGAGGCCGTGTTTTTCGCCGGCATAGCCGAAGCCGTACGACCACGGTCGCACGAGCGCCCATTGGCGGGCGCTCTCGACCCAGAGGTCGTGCCAGCCGATCACGATGCCGAGGTCGGGCGCCGGGGCGTTGAACGCCGCGGCAAAGGCGCTGGCGTCCGCCACCCGCGAGCCGAGGTAGGCGAGATCGTGCGCCTCCCAGACGGTGCCGCAGATGAGGTCGTAGTCGTCGTGCCACTCGGTGGCCGCGACGATGAAGCCGTACTCGTTCTGGTAATGGGCGACCGTCGCATCCATGCCGGCGAGGAATGCCTCCGCCTCGGGCAGCGGCGTGAGCGTCGCCAGCTCGCGCAGGACCCGCAGGAACAAGCCGCCGCCGGCCACGAGCATCGGCGCCTGGCTGACGCGCCACTGACCCTTCACGCGGTCACAGGTGCGGTGCAGGCGCAGGCATCCGCGATCATCGCGCCAGGCGTTGCGCATGACATGCCGGGCCATCGTCGCCGCCGCCTCGAGGAAGGCGCGGTCGCCGGTGAGCTTCCAGCCGTGCACGTAGGCCGGCAAAATCACGCCGTAGTATTCAGCGGGCTCGATGTAATCGGGCAGCGACGTCGCGCGGAGGAATCCGCCACTCTCGGCGTCGGGCAGGCCGGTGACGAGATGCTCGCGCAAGTGCGCCCGGAGGCCACGCACCAGCAGGTCGCGCCAGTGCGGGTCGGCCCCGTAGGTTTCCATCCACTCGGCCATGGCCCACAGGCCGGCGCAGTCCTGGTTGACGGTGCCGACGAGCAGGTGCCCGTCTTTCTCGGGCTGGCCGGCCTCGCGCAGGTAGCTCTCGAGGTTGCGGCGCACGCAGTCCCCGATCTGCGACCGCTCCGCCGGCGTGAGCGTATGACCGGCGACGCGGGCGTAGTAGGCGAGACTGAGGTCCTGGAGGAAATTATCCACGGCCGCGGCGTTGAAGCGTCGACCGAGTTCCGCCCCACAGTTGTCCCAGCGGTCTCCGGGCAGGAAGGTCCCGAGGACGAACCGCACCCAGTCGCGGCCCATCGCCTCGACAGCGGGCAAGCGGGTGCGCGCGGCGAGATCGGCCAGTCCGAGCAAACCCGGTGCGCCCCAGGCCGAGTACCCCGTGTAGTGGTCCTCGACGACCGCGGGATGCAGGCGCCACACCGGATGCGTGTGCACGCCATGCAGGGCCCCGTCGGGCGCCTGCCAGGTGCGCAGGTAGCGCAGCATCCGGCCGGCGGAGGTTTCGGCGGAAAAGGTGCTCACCGGCCCGCCTCCACCCCGAGTGCGCGCCGGGCATTGAGGCCGAGGATCTTTCGTTTGGTCGCGACAGGGATCTGCGCGAAAAGCACCCGGCCGAGCTGGGACGCCTGGTCGAGGAAGACGGCATCGCTGCCCCACACGACCTTGTCCTCGAGCCCCGCGGCCACGAGATGCTCGACCAGCCCGCGCGGGCAACTCGACAGGCACAGCTCGACCCAGACGGTCGGGTACTCGCGGGCGAAGCGCATGTATTTCTCGAGCTCGGCCGAACCGATGTGCGCGAGCAGCCAGCGGATGCGCGGGTAGCGCTTGATGTAGCCTTCGAGTTCGTCGAGCTCGGGACCGAAGACGTGCGCGAGCACCGGCAGGGCATGCTGCTGGGCGAAGGCGAACACCGGCTCGTAGTTCGGATGGTTGTAGGGGAGCCCGGGTCGCGCGCCGTAGGACCAGACTTTCAGGCCCCGGAACCCGGCGGCGAGGCCGCGGGCAAGCTGCGCGGCGACCTTCTCGGGATAACCGACGTCGAGCACGAGGTAGCCGAAGAACCGGTCGGGAAAGGCCGCGATCGCGTCGGCCACGAGCGCATTGCCGTACTCGGCATCGCCGAAGATGGCCGGGATCGAGCTGATGCAGGTGAACTGGATGCCGAGCCGGTCCATGTTCGCGACGAGCGCCGCAGCCGTGGGCCGCACGATGGGAAAGTCGGGGCCGTGTCCGAGGTGGCCGTGGGTGTCGATGAGGACTTCGCCACGGATGGGCTGGCCGAGGCGGCCGGCGATCTGGAAATGGTCGGGTGCGTTCATGATTTCACCTCCGCGAGCAGGCGTTCGATGTTGCCGTGGGCGATCGCCGCCCGGGCGGCGTCGGGGATGTCGGCGTACATCAGCAGCGTGACCGACGCGCCACCCTCGGCCTCGGGGTAATTGCTGCCCCACACAAAGCGCGTGTGGCCGAATTTCCGCACGAGGTCGTTGAGGCCCTCGTGCACCGAGTAGGCGCTGCTCAGGCAGAGGTGCAGCGAGGGGTGACGCTCCAAGAGCGCATACAACGCGCGATGCCGGCCGAGGCGCGGCACCTGCACGAGGATGAGGCGCAGATCCGGATGGGCCGTCATGATCTCGTCGACCTCGTCGAGCGTGAGCTGGCGGTAGTCGAGCAGCAGCGGCAGGCGCGCCGCAGCACAGGCGGCGTAGAGCCGCCCTGAGCACCAGGGGCGCGGGGAGAACATGTGCTCCTTCGGGCTGATCCAGCCCACGCGGGCGCCGCGGCCAAGCGCGTCGCGGAAGGCGGCGTCGAAATCATGGGCGTCCGGCGCGCCGTCGGGGGTGAGGCTCACGGCCGGGATCAGGTTGGCGTGCGCCGCGGTCTCGCGCGCGAGCACGGCGTTGCCCCAGTGGGCGAAGTTTTCGAGGCACTGGCGGTGCCGCACGATGGCCGTGGAAATCTGCAGGCGGGCGAGTTCGCCGAGCAGGTCGGGCACGTCCGGCCGCAGCCACGGGTAGGGCTTGCGCGGCAGGCCGACGATCGGGTCGCAGGCGATGAGTTTGAGCGGGGGCATGGGGATGAAGAAGGAATCCAGGAAACCGGGAACGGAGGAATCTCAATGGGTGCGCAGCCACGCGAGGGCTGCTGTCTCGGCCTTGGCATCAAACGCACCGGGGAGCACCTGCACGCGGCGGCCGCGGAAGGTCCGCCGGGCTTTCGCCCCGAGGAGGGCACCGGCAGCGTCGCGCGGACCGAGTACGAGCACCGGGGCCCGTTGCAGCGCGAGAACCTCCGGCAGATCGGCGACCGCCAGGATCCCCGGGAAGTAGGCGTCGTGCGGTCGCGTCGGCCGCGCGGCCCGGGCGAGGTCGGCGAATTCCGCCAGCGGCTCGACCAGCAGGGCACCGCCTATGCCGCCGTGCAGGCCCGCAGCCAACCCGGCGATCGTGGCGCCGAGGCCGAAGCCGCCGACCGTGATCCGCTGCGCCGGCACGCGCCAGGTGCGTTGCACCCAGTCGATCGTCCGCACCGCGTCGCGCAGGCGCAGGGCCATCACCGATTCGCCCGTCGCCGCGCTCATGTAACCGGTCCAGCGATCCACCCCGCCCCACCCCACGACGTCGAACGGCCCGGGCAGCGGACGCGTGTCGCCCCAGCCGGGCAGGTCCACGGTGAGCACGGCACGCGGCCGGTCGCCGCGGCTGAAGACGCCGGCGGCGCGATTGAGCCAGCCCCATTGGTGCAAGGCGGCCCAGCGTCCGCGTTCGTCGAAGAACACCAGCACGCCGCCTTCCGGCCGCGGCGGGCACAACGCCGTCGCCGGCAGTTCCCAGCCAGGTCCATCGCGCAGGCTGAGCTCCTGCAGCGTGTGCACCCAAAGCGTCGCCTTCGAACCCGGCGCCGCCACCGCGCGCAAACCCCGGCGCCGATCGGCGGACCAGCCCGGGATCAGGCCCGCCAACCCGCGCCGCACGCGAGCCGCATCGGTCGAAGGCCGTCGGGCCTGCACCCAAGCGGCGGCGGCCCGCGCCATAGTCAGCCCGGCGGGAGGGTGCGAACGGAGGTCCGCCTCCGGCAGCAACACGAGCCGGCGGGGCATTCGCACGGGCAGGCACCGATCACGGCCGTTGTTCTGCCAGCGGCGCATCCACGCGACGAACGCGCGCGCCTGGGCGGCGGTGTACTCGTGGCCGCAGTCGTCGACCAGCAGCGCGAGCGCCGGCGCGCGACCCACGCCGACGTAGGCTGGCCGGGCGGCGGAGGCGAGTTCGCGCAGCCGCGGAGCCGTGAGCACGGTGTCGCGGCTTCCGGCCATGAGCAGCATGGGCGTGAAGCGCGCGCCGATGAGCAGGTCCACCAGGCCGAGCCCGTGGCCAAAGCGGTTGAACCAGAGCGTCTCCGGGCAGGCCGCATAACCGTTCCGGATCGGATGCGCCTCGTCGGGCAGGCCGAAACAGGACGGGCCCACCGCGGTGATGCGCGGGTCGAGCACGGCGCAGATGACCGAGGTGAAGCCGCCGCCCGAGACCCCGGTCATGCCGACGCCGCCGCGCCCATCCACGTCGGGCCGCGCCAGCACGTAGTCCACGGCGCGCAGCGCATCGGCGATGAAAAACGCGAGCGGATTCTGGCCCGTCATGTAGCCGCGCACGCCGTCCTCGAAATGATTGTTGCCCGCGGCCTTCTCGCCGAAGCCCGGGGGATCGAAGGAAACGGTGAGATAACCATTGGCCGCGAAGACCTGCGGCGGGTGCTGCTCGCTGGGGTTGTACTTGCCGTTGTGCCCGACCGGGGTGACCACGGCCGGCCAGGGCGGCGCGAAGCGGGCGGGGTCGGGCTTCCACACCGTCACATTCATCCAGCAGCCGGGCAGGGATTCGACCCAGACGTGCTCGAGACTGAAACCGTTCATCTCGCGCCGCGAGCGCACCTGCACGCGCCCCTTGGCGCCCAGTTGCGGCGACGGCGCGGCGAGAGAGGCGGCCAGGCGGCGGCGAATCCCCGCGGCGTAGGCGCGCCATTGGTCAGGCGTGCGCAGGCGCTTCCGCTGCTGCGCCGCCGTTTCCAGCTGTCGCAGCGCCCGGGCCGCGATGTGTCGGCGCAGCATGCACCGCAGGTCGGCGACGGGCGCGGGCGGCAGGTACCAGGGGTCGGAAACGGAAACGTCGCGGATCATGGCAGGGATTGGGGGTCGACCGCCTCGCGCAGGCCTTCGCCGAGGAAATTGCAGGCGGTCACGGTGAGGACGATGAGCAGAACGGGGGCAAAAAGCCACGGGTAGTTTTCCATGGTCTCAAAGCTGACGCAGTCCTGGATCATCACGCCCCAGCTGGCGACGGGATCGCGCAGGCCCAGGCCGAGGAAGCTGAGGGCGGTCTCGCCGAGGATGATGACCGGGACCGAGAGCGTGGCGCTCATGGCGAGGTGGCCGTAGAAGCCCGGCAGGACATGCTGCCAGAGGATGCGTCCATGCCCGGCGCCGAGGAGCCGCGCCGCGAGCACATATTCCTCCTCGCGCAGCGACAGGACCTTGCCGCGCACCACGCGGGCGATGCCGGTCCAGCCCAGCAGCGTGAGGATGACGCTGATGGCGACGTAGGTCTTCAGGATGGACCAGTCGCGGGGCAGCGCGGCCGAGAGACCGAGGAACAGCGGGAGGTGCGGGAACGAATTGATGATCTCGATGCCGCGCTGCACGACGCCGTCGATCCAGCCGCCGCAATAGCCGGAGACACTGCCGATGAACACACCGATCGCCATCATGACGGCCACCGAGCCGAGGCCCAGGCCGAGGCTGATGCGCGTGCCGTGGACCAGGCGGCTGAACACGTCGCGCCCCTGCGCGTCGGCGCCGAGCAGAAAGAACGTGTCCCCGGGTCTGGCCCCGCCGCCGAGGCCCCAGAAGCGATGCTCGAGCGGGATCAGGCCCATCAACCGGTAGGGCTCGCCGGCGACGAACAGCCCGATCGCCACGCGGCGATCCGGATCGGGCCGGTAATGCCAGCGCCGCGTCACGGCATCCATCTCCGGCCGGAGCGCCTGTACGTGCAATCCATCCGCCCAGGAAAACCGCAGCGGCTGCGGCGGGGCGTGGAGGAAGTCGCGGTTGTGCCAGTCGGGCGCGTGCGGGGCGAAGAACTCGGCGCCGGCGCCGGTCACGCCGAGCGCCGCCAGCAGCCAGAGGCAGGCCATCGCGAGGCGCCCGCGCCGGAGCCGCGACCAGAGACCCTCGCCGTTGACGGGAGCGGCCATGTCAGCCGCGCCCTCCCAGGCGGATGCGCGGATCGAGCCAGACGAGCAGCAGGTCGCTCACTAGCGTGCCGGCCATGGCCAGCAGGGTGAGCAGCATGATGATCGAGGCGGCGAGGTAGATGTCCTGCGACAGCAGGGCGGTCAGGAGCACCGGACCGATCGTCGGCAGGCTGAGGAGCGTCGCGACGATCACCTCACCCGACACGAGGTACGGGAAGACGGCGCCGATGCCGGAGGCGAAGGGATTGAGCGCGACCCGCAGCGGGTATTTCACCAGCAGCGGCACGGGCCGCATCCCGCGGGCGCGCGCGGCAAAGACGAACGGGCGCCGCAGTTCCTCCAGCACATTGGTGCGGAGGAGCCGGATCATGCCCGCGGTGCCGCCCAGGCCGAGCACGGCGAGCGGCAGCCAGATGTTCTTCAGCAGGTCGGCCACCTTGCCGGCGCTCCAGCCGGGCCGGGCCGCGTACTCGGGGGAAAACAGGCCGACCGACACCGTGCCGAACAGGCGGTTGCCGAGGAACAGCAGCAGGAGCGCGAGCAGAAAACCGGGAATGCTCACCGCGAGGAACCCGACCAGACCGATGACGCGGTCCCCCCACCCGCCCGCCCGCGCCGCGGAGAACAGCCCGAGCGGCACCGCCAGCGCCCAGGTGAAGACGAGCGTGGCGAAGGCGAGGATGAACGTGATGAGCAGGCGTTCGCCGAGGATGTCCGCGATGGGCCGGCCATTCTCCATCGAGCGGCCGAGCTCGCCCTGCAGCAGGCCGCGGTCCTCGGCGCGGAACGAGGTGAACCAGTGCAGCCCGCTCCAGCGCAGGTATTGCTTCCAGGCCGGATCATCGAGGTGGAACTGCTCGCGCAGCAGGCGGATCTCCGCCTCCGCGTAGTCGCGGCCCACCGCCGCGAGCTGGAGCTGCTTGGCCTCGACGAAGCTGCCCGGCGGCCATTGCACGATCGTGAAGACCGCCAGCGACACGATCACGAGCGACGGCAGCATGATCGCGAGGCGGCGCGCGACGTAGGCGCTGCGCCAGGCGCCCGCCGCCAGGCCGAGGAGGAGGCCTCCGCCGAGGATCGTGCCCCATGGCCAGCGGCCGGACGGGGTCGCCGGCCGCGGACCCGCATCCTGCTCCCGGCGGCTCCATTCCGTCTCGACCCAGGCAGCCAGGCTCGCATCGGTCGTCGCGCCCTCCAGCCAGAAGGCCTCCGCCCCGGCATTGGCCGGCGTGGCCTGCCAGAAGCCCTGCATCGCGACCGCCGGCACGTTGCGCAGGTTGGGCGCCGTCACGACGAGCGCAGGCGGCTGCGGGAGGACGGCGATGGACCACAGTTCCTCGGCGGCGATCCCCGCGATCTCGCGGAAGATCGCCTGCCGTTGCGCGGCGTCCGGCGTCCGCGTCATCAGGTCGTGAAGTTCCAAAGCCCGCCGGACCGGCGTGCCGGGCGCCGGTTCGATCCCGACCTCGCGGGTGCGGCCGCCCCAGAGTCCGCCGGTCGCGAACCAGAGCCCGTAATGGTAGGCGAAGTAGCAGTTGGGGCTCGTCGGGAGGTACGCCATCGGGAACACCGCGGGATCGATGTCCGGGTAGCTGGCGCCGCCGATGAAATCCTGGAGGCCGCCCGCCCGCTCCGTCTCGAACAGCGCGGTGGAGCGCTGCCGCAGGACGAAGCGAAGCCCGACCGCGCGCAGCTGCTCGGCGAGCATCGCGGGGGGCAGGCCGCCGAGCTCGTTCCAGTCGAGGTACCAGGCCATGCGCGTGCCGTCCGGGAACGTGCGGAAGCCCTCGGCATCGCGCTCCGTGAGGCCGAGGGCGTCGAGGAGGCGCCGGGCCTCGGCGGGATCATGCGCGATCGCGGCGTTCCGCAACCGCGGGTCGAAGTAGGGCGAGTCGGCCGGCGGCGAGATCTGGCCGGGCTCGCCGAAGCCGAGGTTGTTGACGCGGATGAGCTCGGTGCGGTCGAGCGCGAGCGAGAGGGCGCGGCGGAAACGGGCGTCGGCGAGCAGGCGCGCCTTCGCGGGCGAAGCGGGATCCTCGGCGGTGACGCGGCGGTTGAGGTTCGGATAAATCGTCCAGCGCGCCCCGAACGATGATTCCCAGCCGTGGACGCGGCAGAGGCCGCGCGCCTCCATCGTGCGCAGGTAGCTGTAGTCGCGCAGCTCCAGGAACTGCTCCTGAAAGGTGAGCTGGCCGTGCGCGGCCGCGAGGGCGATCATGCGCGGGGCGCGGATGTCGATCACGACCTGGTCGAGGTACGGCAATTGGCGGCCGACCTCGTCCACGGCCCAATAGTAGGGATTCCGCACGGCCTTGACCGGGGATTGCTCGGGTTGCTCGAGGATGATCCACGGCCAGAGGCGCGGGTGGGCCGGGTTGCCCAGCTCGCGGACCTGGGCGTAGAGCTGGCGCGGGCTGCCGAGACCGCGGCGGCGCGTCTCGGCGGCGATGAAGGCGGGATCACCGAGGTCCGGATGGAAACGCGCGAGGTAATGGGCGGGTTGGGCCAGTCCCTCGTAGTCGCTGGCCAGGCGCTCGAGCATCAGCGGATTGGGTTCGTCGAACGCGACGGCGAAGCGCCGCTCGTCGATGACGGTGAGGCGGCCGATGCCGCCGCGGAAAGCCAGGCCGCCGGGCACCGCGACATGCTCCGGCAGGATCTCGTGGCGGTACATGTAGTCCACGTCGCGCGTGGTGAGCGGCTGGCCGTCGCTCCAGCGCACGCCGCGCCGCAACGTGAATTCCCAGCGGCGAAACGAGTCGTCGTGGGACCAGGATTCCGCGAGGGCCGGGACCACCCCGCGACCGTCGGGCGACCAGCAAACGAGGGTGGCGCCGGCGAGCCGGAACGAGAGGTCGAAGAGCGCCTGGCCGATCGAGTCGGAGGCGCGGAACCAGGTGCCGCCGTAGGCGCCGCGGCCCGGGAGCACGAGGGGATTCGGCCCGGTGCGGTCGGCGGCGGGGGGCAGCCGGCCGGCCGCGACGAGCGGCGCCAGCAGCGGCGCCTCGCGCCAGGACAGGTCAGGCGCGGCGGCGGTGACCGGCGCCGGGGCCGCGGGCGGCGGCGGGCCCGGGGCGGGCCGCAGCCAGACAAAAAGGCCGCCCAGCAGCCCGGCGGCGAAGAAGAGGCCGGCCAGGGCGGCGGCCAGCGAGAGGAGGCACCGCAGGATGGATTTCAACAATCGCAAAAAAGACGCCGGAGGCTGGAGCGGCAGCCTCCGGCGTCCCGATAAGAAATCAGAACTTGTAGGTGGTGGACAGCTTGATGCGCCGCGGCTCGCCCGGCACGACGGCATCGTAACCACCCGTGTCGTACATGACGAAGAACTCGTCGGTCAGGTTGCTGCCGTTGAGGGCGAACGACCAGCGGTCACTGACCCGGTAGGTCACCATCGCGGCCAGCAGCGTGCGGGCATCGCCGCGCAGGGGTGAGATGAAGAGGGTGCGGTCCGTCATGTAATCGACACCCAGGCCCACCGAAAGCCCGGTCTTCCCCCCCGCGGAGAAGTCATACTTCGTCCACGCGCTCCACGAATACCGCGGCACCGCGTAGGAGGCGACACCCTCGGTCTTCGTGTTGGCATAGGTGAGGATGACGCTCCAGCTCTTGTTGAGGTAGGCGTTGAGATCGAACTCGAAGCCATTGATCGGGGTGGCGGGAGCCTCCTTGAAGAGGTTCGCGGCGGCGTCGAAGTAGATGAACGGCCCGCGGCGATTCCAATAATAGTTGGCGTTGAGTACCACCTGGCCATCGGCGAACTCGCCCTTGAAGCCGACCTCGGTCACGTAGCCCGTCTCCGGCGGGAACGGCTTCAGGTCGCCGTTGCGGTCCTGCGCGATGCGGTTGGACGGATAGTAGGTGTCGTTGTAGCTGGCGTAGAGCGAGACACCCTTCCAGGGCTTGGACACGAGACCGACGCGGTAGAGCGTCTTCGAGTTCGTGTTGCGGGTGATGTTCTTGTCCGGGACCGTCTCGCGCTCGCCGGGCGCGACGGGCGTGGTGTCGCCGAATGCGCCGAGGTTGACGAGGCCGCCGCCTTGGTCCGACGTCGCGTAGCGCGCGCCGTAGACGAGGAGCAGCTTGTCATCGAGGAAGTTGGTCGTGTTCAGGAAGTACGCGCCGTAGTTGTAGGTCTTGAGGGTGGCGACCTGCGTGAACCAGTAAGGGGCGCGCGCGCCGAACCTGGGCAGCGTGTTCTCCGGGATGCTGATGTTGGTGTTGAAGGTATTCCACACCCAGATCGTGTCGTCATTGTTGAAGCGGTGCGCGGCCGCGCCGAACACCAGGCGGTTCTTGAGTCCGCCGAGGGTGAACTCGCCGGTGATGTCGAGCGCGACGTCGCTGAACTTGCCCTCGGTCAGGTAGCGCGCGTCCAAGCGGGTGAGATCGCCGTTGGCGGCGAGCGGGGAGAAGCGCGAGTCCGACTGGTTGCGGATGAACTCCTGGTCGTAGTGGCTGAGGTTCAGGCGCGCGTTCCAATCGGGCGAGATTTCCATGTCGAGCTTGCCGTTGAAGCGGATCGTCTCGTCGGTGAAGTACGAGTCGGCGGCGATGGAGCTGTTGCGGTTGACGTATTTGCCGCCCTGGGCGGGCTGGCCGGTGGCCGGGTCGAACCAGGTGCCGCCGAGCAGGGACTCGTCGACGTAGACATACTCGACGAGACCGGTGAAGCTCACGGTCTTGCTGAACCGGTGGGTCACGCTGCCGAAGGCGGAAAAGCGCTCGTTGTGGAGGTCGTCGAACGTGATCTGCTGGTCATTCTGGGCGCTCAACACGGCGCGGTAGGCGGATTGGTCCGAGAGCTTGTCCGTGTAGTCGAGCGAGCCGGCGATCAGGTCGCCGTTGCCGACCTGGACATTGACGCTGCCCTCGCGCTGGAACGTCGGGGTCTTCGAGACAAGGTTGATCACGCCGGCGAGACCGACGCTGCCGTAGAGCACGCCCTGCACGCCCTTGAGCACCTCGACCTGCTCGACATCATTGAAGTCGGAGCGGATGAACCGGGTCGTGAAGCCGTCGCGGTAGAAGTTGCCGCTGGGCTGGCCGCGCAGGACGTAGCGGTCCGAGGTGTCGAAGCTTTCGGTCACACCGCTCGCGTACTTCAGGACGTCCATCGGCTTGAACGGCGCGATGTCGTCGATCAGGTTGCGCGAGAGCACGATCACCGCGGAGGGGATGTCCTCGAGCGGGGTCTTGATCTTGGTGGCGCCAACCGAGTTGGGCGAGATGTAGCCGCGCGCGCGCTCCGAGGTGACCTCGAAGGGCGAGAGCTTGACGGTCTCCTCCTCGGCGTCGGCCGCGGACGGATCCGGCGTCGTGGCCGTCTGGGTGGTCTGGGCTGAGAGCGAACCAAACAGCAGCGAGGCTGTGAGAGCGAGCCGACTGAATCGGGAGCGACTGACGATTTGCATGGGCTGCATAGGGGTAGTGGTGGTGGTTGAATTTTCACGATCCGCCCCCGGAGTTCGCCTCCGGACGAAGGGGTTCGCGCCGGATGCTTTTCTCGGGGGGAGAAATCGAATGCTGATCCGTCTGTTTACATACAGTTAGTTAGTCAATTGTTTTTTCTTCGACTTCAGCCAGACCATTTACTTTCTGGCGTTCCGGTCCGTTTGCTGGAAACTGGGCCGGAGAGCATCGCCCATGGACGAATCCGCCGCCCCTTCCCTGCGTTATCGCAGCCTTGCCGAGGAATTGCGGCAGGAACTGTTTGCCCACGAGTACCGCGCGGGGGACCGCTTCCCCTCGATCCGCAACCTGATCACCAAGACCGGGCGATCGCTGCCGACCGTCCGGTCGGCCCTCAACATCCTGGTCGACGAGGGCCTGCTCGAGCGCTCGCCGCGCAGCGGTTACTTCGTCACGGCGCTCGGTGCGCGCCAGGCGGCGAACCGGGCCATCCGGCTGGCCGTGATCACCCCGGTGTTCTCCGCGCCGACGGAGCCCTGGTTCACCGGCCGCATCATTTCCGGCATCGTCAACGCCGCCGCCCAGAACTACGCGAGCGTCGCGATCATCCAGCGGCGGCAGCCGCCCGACGCGCGCATGCGGCACCACCCGGACGACATCGAGCGAATCAACGGCGAAAAGGCCGACGGCCTCGTGTGGCTCCACTACAGCCAGGGCGAGGAGGCGATCCTCGAGCGCATCTCCGCCGGCGGCGCGCCGGTCGCCACCACGATGCGCCAGTGGCCCGGCCGCCGCAGCTTCATGATCCGCGAGGACAACTGGCTCTTCGCCGTCCAGATCATCACCGCCTTCCAGGCGCTCGGCCACCGGACGATCGGCATGGTCCTGCACGTCCTCGAGGACGAGTACTACTCGAGCAAGTTCGCCTGCCTGGTCGAGGTCGGCAGCCGCATGGGCATCAAGATCGACCGGTCCACCTGCTTCATCTTCACCGAGTCGACCGACCTGCAGCTCGACACGGTGACGGACAATTTCGAGCACTTCGTCCGCGAGCGCCCCGAGATCACCGGCTACATCATCCTCGACTCCCTCGGCCTCGGCCCGATCGACCGCCTGTGGCGCCGCGCCGCCGCCGACCACCCCATCAAGCGGATCTCCTTTCTCCTGAACGTGCTCGACGGCGACAACGTGCTGAACATCCCGCTGTCGCGCGACATCACCTCGATCACCCCGCCCCTCGAGCAGATGGGCGAGCGCATCGTCGCCGAGCTCATCCAGCGGATCAACGGCACCGCGGTCCCCAAGACCACGCCGCTGATCCCGCAGCTGCGCCTCGGCCGCACGATGCTGCCCGCCATTCGCTGAACGCGCCCGCCGCGCCGGTCGGTCCGCCCGCCACGGGCACCCTCGTCGCTCGCGTCGATGTAAAACACATCTTGACTTTTCTGTATATACTCAGATTTCAAAATATCTGTTCAATTTTCGCGTGCAATCCGCCAAACCCCTGCGTCTTTCGCCTTTACCGACCGTGGCCCGATCCCAATCGACCAACCTGAACGCCGAGCGCGTCGCGCTGAACCGAAAAGTCAACGGGCTGGCAGTCTACCCGCGTCGGATCGAGCACCCCGCCCTGTGGTCCAGCGCGCCGACCAGCCCGGGCCCCAGCCGGACCCGCGACCGGGCCGTGCGTCGCCTGGTCCACTCCTCCGCGCAACACCAAGGCGCGCCCGGGTTCCTGATCCTCCACGGCAGCCTCCTGCCCGCCGGCTGGGAGTCCTTCCTCGCCGGCCTGGGCGTCGCCCTCGTCGTCATCGAGGACCTCGTCCTGCCCGGCGCCCGGCCCGATGCCTGCGCCCAGGTCTTCGGCCGGCAGCCGCCGCCGCCCGACGTGCACTTCCTGCTGCTGAATCCCCGCGACGCGCAGGGCGCCGTGCTTGACGAGATGGACTGCTTCGAGCGCTGGGCCGGTTGTCACGGGAACCTCCACTGGGCCTGGGGCGAAAGCCGCGCGGATTGCCTGGCGGCGCTGCGAAAAACCTGGCGCACCGTGCAGCACCGGCGCGCCGGTCACCCGGCCGCCCTCCCCCGCACGATGCTCGGCGCCGACTGGCTGGGCGTGAAGGAGACGCTGAATCTCCGGCAGGTGGTCCGCCGCAAGACCCTCTTCCGCCACTACGGCATCGACCACCCCCGCAGCTCGGAGGATCTCGAGAACCTGCTGCGGCGGCGCTCCGGCGCGCCGTTCGCCGTCGCGGTCTCATCCGGCTCCGCCGCGCTCAACTGCGCGATCGCCGCCCTCGGCGCCCAGCCGGGCGACGAGGTGATCGTGCCCGCGTTCAGCTGGTTCTCGTGCTACAACGCGATCCTCCACTTCGGCCTCACGCCCGTGTTCGCCGAGATCGACGCCACGCTCAACCTCGATCCCGCCGACTTCGCCCGCCGCATCACGCCGCGCACGAAGGCCGTGATCGTCGTGCATTACCAGGGCGGACCGGCCCGCCTCGGCGACATCCTCCGGACCGCCCGCCGCCACGGCCTCCGCGTCATCGAGGACTGCGCGCAGGCCCTCGGCTCCCGCTACGAGGGCCAGCCGCTGGGCACGCTGGGCGACATCGGCATCCTCAGTTTCCAGGCCAACAAGATCATCTCCAGCGGCGAGGGCGGCGCCCTGCTCTGCCAGGACCAGGTCCTCTTCGAGCGCGCCGTGCGGTACCACGATCTCGGCATCATCCGGCCGGTCTTCCTCAAGCAGACCCAGGGCACGGCGCTCACCGCCCCCTTCCCGGGCAACCAGTACCGCATGAGCGAGATCACCGCGACCGTGGCCCTCGTCCAGCTCACCCGCCTGCCCTGGCTCATCCGACGCTGTCGCCGCCACACGCAGCGCCTGCGGGCCCTCCTGGGCCGGGCGTGCCCGCGGCTGGGCTTCCGCCCGACCGGCGACGCCGCCGGCGACTCGCAGATCACGCTGTTCATCGACTGGGGCGAGCGCGCCCGCGCCGCCGCCGCCACCGCGATGCTCCTCGCGGACGGCATCCAGGTCGGCCCCTCGTCGGGCATGACGAACCTGCTGGAGGCCGATTACGTCCGCTCCCGCTCGTGCATCCATGGCGTCAAGACCCCGGACTGGCCCCCGGCGCCTCCCGCCCCGGCGGATTTCCCGGCGACCCAGGAGTGGCTCCAGCGCTACACCCCGCTGGCGATGGGCCCGCGGTTCATCGACACCGACGTTGACCGGATCGGTGCAAGTGTCATCCAAGCCTACCGCAAGGTCTCCTGGTGAAAATCGCCGCGACCGATCCGCGTCTCGTCCTGCGCGGCGCCCTGCGCTCCGCGAACGCGGACGGCTGGCTGCGCGTCGACCGGCCAACGACCGATGACGGCGGACTCAGTGCCGACGCCCCGGGCGCGACGCTGGAGCTGGTCACCGACGCGGTCGCGCTGATCGTGCACCTCCGGCGCAACGGCCGCCACACCCGCCGCGATGCAGTCGACGGCACCGTCGTCCTCACGTGCGGGGGCGCCGTGGTGGCCACGGGAGCCGTTCCCGCCAGCGGCCCGGCGGCATACGACTGGGCCATCCCCCTGCCGAAAGCCGACGGACCCCGCGCGCTGCGTTTTCATTTCCCCTATGCCGAGTCGGTCGATTGCGGCGGCTTCACCCTGAACGACGGCGCCCGCGTGGTGCCGGCGGGGCCTGAGCCCGCGCGGCCGCGCTGGCTCGCCTGCGGCGATTCGATCACGCAGGGCTTCCGGGCCTCGTCGCTCCTTGGTACCTACCCAGCCCTTGTTGGGGCCCGTCGCGGCTGGTCCGTCCTGAATGCCGGGATCGGCGGGCGCTTCGCCGAGGCGGTTGACGGCGAGGCGCTCGCCGCAATCCCGGCCGACCTCGTCACGATCCTGCTCGGTTACAACGACTACTTCCAGCAGCGGTCGCCGGCCGATACGCGCGATCAGCTCGCCGGGATGATCCGCGCCCTGCGCCGCGGCGGGCCGGCCCGCCGGCCCATCGTCGTGATCACGCCGCTGTGGAGCAGCGAGGACGCACCGAAGCACCGGGGCCTGGGCCTCGAGGCGTACCGCGTGGCCGCGGCCGAAGCCGTGGCCGCCGTCGCCGATCCGTCGCTCCGCCTCCTCGACGGCCTCAGCCTGCTGCCGGCCTGGCCCGAACTTTTCACGGACGGCATCCACCCCACCGACGCCGGCTTCCGCCTGCTCGCCGACAACCTGGCTCGCGTCCTGCCCGATCCTGCCATCATTGTCTGAATTATCCCCCGGTTGGGCCCCACCCGGCCTGCCGGTTTCCCCATCCTCAACCCCAGCCCCGATCATGCAGAAAAGAGTCGCTCTCATCACCGGCGCCGCGCGCGGCATCGGCTACGGCATCGCCACCTGCCTCGCCCGCCAGGGCACGAGCATCGTCATCGCCGACGTGAACGCCAAGGCGGCCCGCGCCTCCGCCAAGCAACTCGCGGCCGAGACCGGCGTGAAGACGCTCGGCGTCGGCTGCGACATCACCCGGCGCACCCAGGTCGCCGCGGTCGTGCGCCAGGCGGTGAAGCGCTTCGGCCAGATCGACATCCTCGTGAACAACGCCGGCATCTGCCCGTTCGTCGACATCATGGAGATGAGCGAGGCCATGTTCAAAAAGACCATGGACGTGAACCTGAACGGCGCGTTCCACTGCACCCAGCTCGTCGCCGCCGAGATGATCAAGCGCGGCCAGGGCGGCCGCATCGTCTTCATCACCTCCCTCGCGGTGAACGTCACCTCCGCCCAGCAGGGCGACTACGCCGCCTCCAAGGCCGGGCTGCACATGCTGATGAAGAGCTTCGCCATCGCCCTCGGCCCGAAGGGCATCACCTGCAACGGCGTCGCGCCCGGCATGATCCTCACCGATCTCACCCGGTTCCACTGGGAGAAGCCCGAGCCCGCCGCGTTCATCAAGACGCGCGTCCCGGTCGGCCGCATCGGCACGCCGGAGGACATCGGCAACGCGGTCGCCCTGCTCTGCTCGCCCCAGGCGGCCTACATCAACGGCGTGGGCCTCATCGTCGACGGCGGCCACCAGGCCGTGTGCGCATGAACATCGACCTCCGCAACCGCACCGCCCTCGTCACCGGCGCCACCGGCGAACTCGGCCGCGTCATCGCCCGCACGCTCGCCGGCTGCGGCGCCCGCGTGGCCATCCATTACCACAAGGCGGCCGACCGGGCCGCGGCGCTCGAGCGCGAGCTGCCGGGCTCCGCCAGCTTCCAGGCCGACATCACCGTGAAGGCCGACGTCGACCGCCTGCGCGATGCGGTGAAGGCGCGTCTCGGCGCCCCGGACATCGTCGTCACCAACGCCGTCATCCAATACCAATGGACCAAGGTCCTCGAGCAGTCGCCCGACGACTACCGCTCGCAGTTCGAGAGCTGCGTCCTGCAGAACGTGCTCATGGCGCAGGCCTTCATCCCCGACATGAAGGCCCGCAGGCACGGCCGCTTCATCGCCATCAACACGGAGTGCGCCCTGCAGAACACCGCCAACCAGTCGGCCTACGTCGCCGGCAAGCGCGGCATGGACGGCGTCCTGCGCGTCCTCGCCCGCGAGGTCGGCGAGCACGGCATCACCGTCAACCAGGTCGCCCCCGGCTGGATGGTCAGCGAGAACCGCCCCGCCGCCGGCCGCCCCGACTGGTACGTGAACGGCATCCCGCTCAAGCGTTGGGGCGAGGAACAGGACATCGCCAACGCCGTCGCCTTCCTCGCCTCCGACCTCGCCGGCTACATCACCGGCGTCTTCCTGCCCGTCTGCGGCGGCAACACCATGACCGCCATCTGATTCCCAACCCCCACCCCCCATGAAAGCGAACACCGCCCCCGCCTACACCCTCACCCCGGAGCAACGGGAGTTCTACCGCACCGAGGGCTACCTGATCGTCCGCCAGTTGTGGACCAAGGCCGAGATCGCCGCGATCAAGCGCGTGATCGACGACCTCGCCGCCGCCGGCCAGCCCATCCCCGAGTACTGGGAACCCAAGGTCAACCCCGACGGCTCCCTCGACCCGGATCCGCTCAAGCGCTACCCGCGGATGCTGCACCTCCACCGTCACCAGCCGATCGGCAAGCAGATGATGCTCGACCCGCGCATCGGCGCGATCGTCCGCGCGCTCCTCGAGGACGAGGACCCGATCGCCTGCCAGTCCATGGTCTATTTCAAGCCGCCCGGCAGCCGCGGCCAGGCCCTGCACCAGGACAATTTCTACCTCATGGTGAAGCCCGGCACCTGCATCGCCGCCTGGACCGCCATCGACCCCGCCATCCCGGAAAATGGCGGCCTGAATGTCGTCCCGGGCACGCACAACCTCGCGATCCAGTGCCCGCAGCCCGCCGACGGCAAGCGCAGCTTCGTCAACAACTACGTCCCGCCGCCCGACGGCCGCCAGCCCGTGCCCGCGGTCCTCGACCCGGGTGACGTCCTGTTCTTCAACGGCAGCGTCATCCACGGCTCCGAGCCCAACACCCACCCGACGCTGTGGCGCCGCAGCTTCATCGCCCACTACATGCCGTCCACCGCCGAGGAGATCGTGAGCTGGTATTTCCCGCTGCACGACTTCAACGGCCGGGTCATCGAGCGCCGCTCCTCCGCCATGGGCGGCCCCTGCGGCGAGGACTACGACTGGACCAAGCTCGAGAAGTTCGCCTGAGCCCGCGCCACCCGCGTTTGCCGTCACCCGCGCCATGACCGGCAAGGAGCGCATGCTCAAGACCCTCCGGTTCGAGGAGCCGGACCGGCCGCCGCACTTCGAGACGATGTTCGAGCTCGAGCATGAGGCGTTCGGCGTGCGCTTTCCCGACCGCCGGGAATGGGCGGACATGACCGCCCCGCGGAAGGCCGAGGCCATCAGGCAATGCCTGGACATCTACGAGCGCATCATCGAGCGCTTCCAATGGGATGCCCTCCTCGTGTACTGGCCGTGGAGCGATCCCGACGGCGTGCGGGCCGCGAAGCGGACCTTTGGCGAGCGCATCCTCGTCGGCGGTGTCGTCGGCATGAGCGTCTGGGCCATCGAGAGCGTGCCGGACTGGGAGGAGTTCGCCTGCGACCTCAAGGAGCGGCCGGACCGCGTCCACGCGATCGCCCGCGAGCGCAGCCGCACCGCCTGCGCCACGATCGACCGCATGGCCGACGCCGGCGCGGACTTCATCCACGTCGTCAATGACATCGCCTACAACTCCGGCCCGTTCATCGCGCCGGCGGACTGCCGCGAGTTCGTCTTCCCCTACCTCGCCGAGCAGATGGCGCACATCCGGCGGCGCGGGATGATCCCGTTTGTGCACACCGACGGCAACATCCTGCCGGTCCTGGACGACTTTCTCGCCCTCGGCGCCGCCTGCTTCCAGTCGGTCGACCCGATGGCCGGCATGGACATCGCGGAGGTGAAGCGCCGCTGCCAGGGGCGCCTGGCCCTCATGGGCAACGTCCAGTGCAGCCTGCTGCAGGAGGGGCCCGACGAGGCCATCCGCCGCTCCGCCCTGTACTGCCTGGAAAACGCGAGCCCCGGCGGCGGCTACATCTTTGGCACGTCGAACACCATCTTCCCCGGCATGCCGCTGCGCAACTACGAGTACATGCTGCACGTGTTCCGCGAGTTCTGTGCCCGTCCGCGCCCCCGCCCATGAAAAACATCCTCCCCCTGAGCGCCGACTGGCAGGTCATGTATGCCGAGCCGCGCCTCGGACCGACGCGCGGCTGCTCCGCGATGCCGCTCGACCGGCGCTGGTTGCCGGCCGAGGTGCCGGGCGACGTGCACCTCGACTTGATGCGCGCCGGGAAGATCGACGACCCGTTCTTCGGCCGGAACACCGACCACTGCCGCTGGATGGAGGACTGGGACTGGTGGTACCGCGCCGACGTGACGCCGCCGGACCTCGCGCCGGGCCAGCGGCTGCACCTGCACTTCGAGGGCCTCGATGTCTTTGCCACGGTCTTCCTCAACGGCACCGAGGTCGGGCGGCACGCCAATATGTTCACGCCCCTGCGGCTCGATGTCACCGAGCACGTGCGGCCCGGGGCGAACCGGCTCGAGGTCTGCCTCGGCGCGCCCGCCTTCCCGCCGCAGTTTTTCCAGGACGCCGCCGTGCGCGGCTCGGGCAACTTCAACCGGCTGCACGTGCGCAAGGCCCAGTCGTGCCACGGCTGGAACATCTCGCCGCGCCTGGTCACGATCGGCATCTGGAAGCCCGTCTCGTGGATCGTCGCCGAGCCCGTCGAGATCGACCGCGTGTGGGTGCGCACCCTCGAGCTCGGCCCGGACGCCGCGGAGGTTGAGGCGC
Source organism: Opitutaceae bacterium (assembly GCA_019634615.1). Taxonomy (GTDB): domain Bacteria; phylum Verrucomicrobiota; class Verrucomicrobiia; order Opitutales; family Opitutaceae; genus UBA2377. The sequence continues at coordinate 139,487 of JAHCAZ010000003.1, read as the reverse complement.
TCGTCGAGGTGCGACGCAACGCCGGCGCCCCGGGGACCGTCGCGTGCGACCTCGTCGTCGCCGGCCAGGCGCGCACGCTCGCGATCCCGTGCGACGACGCCGGCGGCCGCGCCACCGTGCGCTTTCGCATCGACTCGCCCCACGCCTGGTGGCCCCACGACCACGGGACGCAGGCCTTGTACGACTGGTCGGCGACCCTCAGTCGCGACGGCGCGATCCTCGACCGGCAGTCCGGTCGCTGCGGCCTGCGCACCAGCGCCTTCATCCAGGAGCCGGGCGCCGACGGCACGGTTTCGTTCAAGCTGCGCGTCAACGGCCGCGACCTGTTCCTCAAGGGCATGAACTGGACGCCGGCCGACGCGATCTTTGCCCGCGTCGACCGCGCCCGCTACGCCGCGCTGCTGCACGCCGCCAAGGCCGCCAACATCAACGCGCTCCGCGTGTGGGGCGGCGGCATCTACGAGCACGAGGATTTCTACACGCTCTGCGACGAGCTCGGGCTGATCGTGCTGCACGACTTCATGTACGCCTGCGCCTGCTACCCGCAGGACCCCGGGTTCCTCGCGGAGGCGCGTCGCGAGGCCGACCACATCGTGCGCAGCCTGCGCCACCACCCGTGCATCTGCGGCTGGTTCGGCGACAACGAGAACGAGGACACCGCCGCCAAGCGGCTCTTCGCGCCGGAATACCGGCACAACCCGCTCGGCCAGGTCGTCCTCCGCGAGGCCGTGCAGACCCATGCCCCCGGCTCGCCGTACGTGCCGACCTCGCCGTACTCGCCCGAGATCACGGACGCCAACTCCGATCTCCAGGGCGACTGCCACCTCTGGGCCCACGGCAAATCGTACCGCGACCCGTTCTACACGGACTTGCAGCCGCGGATGATCACCGAGATCGGCCACCTGGGCATGCCTTCGAGGGAGGTCGTCGAGTCGTTTGTCAGCCGCGACCGGCTCTGGCCGATCTGGCACGAGGAGTACCTCATGCACGGCGCCGACTGCAACCGGCGCGACCGCACCGGCCGCTACGAGACCCTGTGGCAGAGCATCCGCGCCCGCGGCTGGCCGGACCCGCAGGACCTCGACGAGCTCATCCGGATGACCCAGCAGCTGCAGGCCGAGGCGACGGAGTTCTGGATTGAGTTCTACGGCCACCAGCCGGATTGCTGGGGCATCTTCCTGTGGAACCTGGCCGACAGCTGGCCCCAGATGTCCGACGCCTACATCGCCTACCCCTTCGCCCCCAAGCCCGCCCTCGCCGCCGTGCGCGACGGCTATGCGCGGCTGCGCCGCTGAATCCGAATTGCCATGGCTCACACCGTCCACCTCACCGTCGATCCCGCCCAACCCGGCCCCCAGGTCAGCCGCCACCTCTTCGGCCAGTTCGCCGAGCACCTCGGCCGCTGCATCTACGAGGGCATCTGGGTGGGCGAGGACTCCCCGATCCCCAATGTGCGCGGCATCCGCCAGGACGTCGTCGCCGCCCTCCGCGCGATCAAGGTGCCCAACCTGCGCTGGCCCGGCGGCTGCTTCGCCGACGCCTACCACTGGCGCGACGGCATCGGCCCGCGGGAGCGGCGGCCGAAGCAGCACAACGACGTCTGGAATATCCCGGAGTCGAACGCCTTCGGCACCCATGAGTTCCTCGACCTCTGCGGGCAGCTCGGCTGCGAACCCGTCATCTGCGGCAACCTCGGCAGCGGCACCGTCCAGGAGATGCGCGACTGGATCGAGTACCTCAACGCCCCGCTCGGCCGTCCGCTGTCCGACCTCCGCGCGGCCCACGGCCATCCTGAGCCCTTCCGCGTGCGCTACTGGGGCGTGGGCAACGAGAGCTACGGCTGCGGCGGCAATCTCGAGGCGGATTTCTACGCCAACGAGTTTCGCCGCTACAGCACCTACCTGCCCAGCTACGAGAAGACCGCGCTGTTCCGGATCGCCTGCGGTCACGACCTCGCCTGGAACGAAACCCTGCTCAGGCTCTGCGCCGCGCCCCGCTGCTTCCCCGACGTGATGAGCGGGCTCACGCTGCACTACTACATGAACGGCGGCCTGCCGCCCGAGTTCTATGCCACGAAGTTCGACCGCGAGGGGTGGAATCTCGTCATGGGCCACGGCTGGCACATGGACACGAAACTCCGCGAGCACACCGCCCAGATGGACCAGCATGATCCCAAGGGCCGCATCGCCCTCATCGTCGATGAATGGGGCTCCTGGTACACCGCCGATCCCGGCAGCCGCCCGAACGAGCTCTACCAGCAGCAGACGATCCGCGACGCCGTCCTCGCCGGCCTGACCCTCAACGCCTTCATCACCCACGCCGGGCGCGTGCGCATGGCCAACATCGCGCAGGTGGTCAACGTGCTGCAGGCGATGATCCTGACCTTCGGCCGCGACCTGGTGCTCACGCCGACCTGGCATGTCTTCAAGCTCTACACGCCGCACCACGATGCGACGCGGTTGTCCGTCACCAGCGACGCCCCTGGCCGCACGCACGGCGATTATCCCTATCCCTCGCTCTCCGCGGTGGCCACGCAGGCGGCCGACCGTTCCATCAGCGTGAGCCTCACCAACACCGACCCGGATCAGGCCACCGCCGTCAATCTCAGCTTCGCAGGCGGCGCGGCGCTGCGGGCACCCGTCGCGGAGATCCTCACCTCGCCGGAGCTCACCGCGTGCAACACGCCCGACGCGCCCGACCGGGTGGCATCGCGGCCATGGACGGGCTTCGCGTGGGACGGGGCCGCGTTCCGCGCCGACCTGCCGCCGGCCGCGGTCGCGACGGTCACGTTTCCCGCCGCCTGAACGAACGCCGCCCATGACGACCATCGAGCGCGAGGTCGCTGCAGAGGAAGCCGGCGCCGCTGTTTCCGCCCCGATCCACCGGCCAATCCGGACATCGATGGCTGGATTGTGACCGCCTCGGGGCTCGTCTTTCCGGCGCGAAACTGCCGCAATCCCTCCCTTCCCCTATGCCCGCGAAACTCGAACTCGGCCTGTCCCTCACCCGCGAATTGACCGTGCCGCCCGAATGGAGCGCCCACCGCATGGGCAACCCCGGCGTCGATGTCTTCTCCACGCCGGCCCTCGTCGGCTGGCTCGACGTGCTCGCCCACGAGTGCCTCCTGCCCGCGCTCGAGGCGGGCCAAGGCACGGTCGGCACCAAGGTCGTCGTCAACCACCTCGCCGCCACGCCCATCGGGATGCGCGTCCGCGCGACGGCGCGCGTCGCCGCCATCGACGGCAAGCGCATCCAGGTCGACGTCGAGGCGCACGACGAGCAGGAGCAGATCGCCTCGGGATTCATCGAGCGGTACATCGTCGGCTCGATGCCCAAGTTCCTCGAGCGCGTGGCGGCCAAGGCCCGCGGCGAACGCCATGAACCCCGGCAACGTTGAACTCCGCGTCGACGCCGGCGTCGCCTGGCTCACGCTCGACCGCCCCGAGGCGCTCAACGCCCTCAACCTCGCGACCATCGCCGCGCTCGACGCCCACGTGTCGGCGATCGCCGTGCGGTCCGACATTCGCGTCGTCGTGACCTGCGGCCGCGGCCGCGCCTTCTGCGCCGGCAGCGACATCAAGGAACTCGCCGGCATGACCCCCGCCGCCATGGCCGAGGCCGAGGCCCGGCACGCCGCCGCCGGCCAGAAACTCGCCGCCCTGCCCCAGCCCACCGTCGCGCTGCTCCACGGCTACGTGCTTGGCGGCGGACTCGGCCTCGCGCTCTACCACGATTTCCGGATCGCCGCGGCCGACGCCACGCTCGGCTTGCCCGAAGTGGCGCTCGGCTGGACCCCGCCCTGGGCCCTCGGGCCGCTCCTTCAGGTCGTCGGCTACAGCACCGGCCTGCAGCTCACGCTGACGGGCGAGCGCGTTCACGGCGCGCGCGCCGCCACCCTGCGCCTCGTCAACGAAGCCGTGCCGGCCGCCGAGCTCACCGCGCGCGGCACCGCGTTCGCCGCCAGCCTGGCCGCCCTCGCCCCCGAGGCCGTGCGGCGCACCAAGGCGCTCTGCCGCGAAATGTCGCCGCTCATGGACCCCGCGTGGGACGCCAAGTCCGGCGCCGCCTTTGCCGCGTGCGTCGCCCGCCCCGAGGCCCGGGCCGCCCTCGCGCGCTTCAGTCAGCGCCAGCCCAAGGACGCCTGACCGCATGGACATCGCCGGCCAACGCACCCTCTACACCTGCCTGCGCGATCACGCCGCCCGCAAGCCCGACGCCGCGTGGCTCGCCTTCGAGGAGGAGGATGGCGGCATTCGCCGCTGGTCGTTTGCCGAGGGACTCGGCGCCGTCCATCAGGCCGCCCGGTTTCTCCAGGCCCACGGCATCGGTCCCGGCCACGTGGTGAACCTGCACCTCGCCAACCACCCGGCCTACCCGCAGCTCATCCTCGCCGCCTCATACCTCGGAGCCACCGTGTTGCCGAGCGCGCCCAACGCGTCCACCGAGGAAATCGCCTACCTGCTCGACCACTCCGAGGCCCGCCTGGTGATCACCACCGCCGAGCTCGCGCCGACAATCGCGCGGCTGCCCGCGCCGGCGCCGCGGAGCGTCCTCACCACCGCCGCTTACGAATCCGAACTCGCCCGCCACCCGACCACCGCCCCGCTGGCCTCGCCCGCCGCCAGCCATGTCGTCCAGCTCCTCTACACCTCCGGCACCACGTCGCGCCCCAAGGGCGTGATGCTCACCGACACGGCGCTCATCTACGGCGCCGAGGTCTTCCGCGGCGCCACGGGCCTGCGCGAGGACGACCATCACCTCATCAGCCTGCCGCTCTACCACGCCGCGGCCCAGTGCCACGCCCTGTGGCCATCACTCGTCACCGGCTGCCGGATCACGATCACGGCCCGCTTCAGCGGCCGCCGGTTTTTCAGCCAGGCCGTGCGGCACGACTGCACGATGGCCGCGCTTTTCGGCGCCCCGCTGCGCATATTGCTGAGCCAGCCGCCGCACCCCGACCAGACCAGGCACCGCCTGCGCAACGTCACCTTCGCCCAGAACCTCACCTCCGTGCAGTACGACGAGTGGCATCGGCGTTTCCGCGCGCCGCTCCAGCAGCTCTGGGGCATGACCGAGACGACGGGACTGCCGCTGATGAGCCCGTTGACCGGCGACCGCCGCCTCGCCGCCATGGGCCGGCCGGTGGTTGGCTACGAGGTGAAGATCGTCGACGAGGCCGGCCGCGAGGTCGGTGTGGACGAACCCGGCCAGTTGATTGTCCGCGGTACCCCGGGGCGCACGATCATGGCCGGCTACCTCAAGAATCCCGAGGCGACGGCCCGGACCCTGCAGCAGCACGCCGACGGCGTCTGGCTTTATTCCGGTGACACGGTGCGCGGCGACGCCGACGGCTTCGTGTATTTCGTGGATCGCGGCAAGGACCTGATCAAGCGCGGCGGCGAGAACATCTCGTCGTCGGAGATCGAGGGCGTCATCGCCCTCCTTCCGGCCGTCGCCGATGTCGCCGTGATTGGCCTGCCCGATCCGATCAAGGACGAGGCCGTCGCCGCCGTGATCGTCGTCAAGCCCGGCCAGACGCTCGCCGCCGCGGCGGTGCAAAGCCACTGCGCCGCGCATCTCAGCGCGTTCAAGGTCCCGGAGCAGGTCCGCTTCGTCGAGACGCTGCCGCGCACCTCGGTGGGCAAGATCCAGAAGGCCATCATCCGGACCTGGTTCGCGTGAAAGGCCGCGGCCAAAGGGACCACCCATGAATGCCGATGTTTACCGCCTGCCCGCCCGTGACGTCCCGATCATCGCCCGGCCCGAGGTCTGTGTCGTTGGCGGCGGCGCGGCGGGATTGGCGGCGGCCATGGCGGCGGCCCGGATCGGGCTCAAGGTGCTGCTGGTCGAGCGCTACGGCTTCTGCGGAGGGGCCACGGTTGCCGGCCTGAGCGGCACCATCTGCGGCCTGCACAGCAGCGGCGACCGGCCCGAGCAGATCGTCTTCGGTTTTGCCGGCGAGTTTCACGACCGGCTGCAGCGCGCGGGCGGCGCGGCCGCCGCGGTGAAGTTCGGCCGCACCAAGCTCGTGCCGCACGACAGCCTTGTGTGGAAAGAGACCGCCGACGCCCTGCTGCGGGCGGCGGGCGTGCAGGTGCTTTACCATGCGGCGTTTCTCGACGCCTTCGCCGACGAGGCCGGTGTCGTGCGCACGCTCGTGCTGCAATGCCGGGAGGGCACCGTCGCGGTGCAGCCGACCTGCGTGATCGACGCGTCGGGTGACGCCGAGGTCATCCACCGTCTGGGCGGGCAGACGACCTTCGGCGCCAACGGCGTCGTGCAGACGCCCACCATGATCTTCCGGGTCGGCGGCGTGGACATGCCGCGTTTCCTGGAACTCGACCCGCGGGAGATCGACCGGCTGGCCATCGCCGCCGATCAGGCCGGCCGCTACCGCTTGCCACGTCACCACGTCTACCTCTTCCCGATGCCCAATGGCCGCGAGGTGCTGTGCAACATGACGCGCATTTCGTTCCCGGACGGCACCGTGCCCTCGGGGCTCAAGAGCGCCGATCTCACCTTTGCCGAGATCGAGGGCCGGTCGCAGGCCCGGGCCTATGCGACCTTTCTGCGCGAGAACGTGCCCGGGTTTGCGGATTCCTACATGGTCGAGACCGGCGCGCAGGTCGGCATCCGCCAGACGCGGTCGATTGTCGGGCTCAAGCGGCTCGAGAACCAGGATGTCCTCAAGGCGGCCAAGTTCCCGGGCGCCGCGACCTTCAGCGCCTGGCCGATCGAGGCCCACGGGGCCGGGGCGCTGAAGATCGTCTACCTCGAGGACCAGACCTACGATGTTCCCTTCGAGACCCTGGTCCCGCAGGCCGGCCCCAACCTGATCGCGGCCGGGCGCTGCCTCTGCGCCGAGCACGAGGCGCTGGCCTCGGCCCGCGTCACGGCCCAGTGCTTCGGCATGGGCTACGCAGCCGGCGCCGCGAGCGGGCTGCTGGTGCGCGAGGGCCTCAAGGCACAGGCGCTGACCGGTGTGCAGGTGCGGGATTGGATGCAGGTGAAGGGCTTGAAGACGGCGGAGCAGCGGTAGGGCGGTCGCGCCAGCCCGCCGGCCGTCTACAGCTAGGATGCACCCCCGGCATCCCAGCGCACTCCGCGCTTGTTCCCGGCCGTGAAATGCCTGAAGCATCTCGCCCGCGGGGACCCGCCCCGCAGCCCCCACACCCCCATGCCCAGCCTTACCCGGAAGACTGATTCGCTCGATTACAGCCTGGTCGGCGTCAACGCGCGCCGCGCCGTCGAGATGGGCCTCGCCGAGGCCGATTGGTACCAATGCCCCGTGTCCCGCGAGACCATGCGCCAGCTTCTCGAGCGCCGCAATGGCCCGGCCATCCGCGACACGCTCATCTGGTTCGGCCTGATCATCGGCTCGGGCTACGCCACCTACGTCCTCTGGCCTTCGTGGTGGGCCGCCCTGCCCTACGCGCTTTACGCGGTCCTTTACGCCTCGACGTCCGATTCCCGCTGGCACGAGTCGGAGCACGGCACGCCGTTCCGCACGGACTGGATGAACAACGCCCTCTACGAGATCGCGTCGTTCATGGTCATGCGCGAGTCCACCCTCTGGCGCTGGAGCCATACGCGCCACCACAGCGACACGATCATCGTCGGCCGCGACCCCGAGATCGCCGTCCCCCGCCCGCCGAACGTGCGCGCGCTGATCCTCTCGTTCTTCAACATCGGCGTGTACCCGGTGTACTTCAAAAAGATCCTGACCCACGCGACCGGCCGCATGCTGCCCGACGAGAAGACCTTCATCCCCGAGAGTGAGTTCCCGAAGATCTACCTCCGCGCCCGCATCTACGTCGCGATCTACGCCGGCGTGATCGCCCTCGCGATCACCACGCAGAGCATCCTGCCGCTGCTCTACATCGGCCTGACCAATATCTTCGGGTCCTGGCTCATGGTGATCTACGGCTACACCCAGCACGCCGGCCTCGCCGAGAACGTGCTCGACCACCGGCTCAACTGCCGGACGGTCTACATGAACTTCATCCACCGGTATCTTTACTGGAACATGAACTACCACGTGGAGCACCACATGTTCCCGCTGGTGCCGTACCACAACCTGCCGAAGCTCCACGCGATCGTGAAGGACGACATGCCGGTGCCGTACCCGAGCATCCTCGCGGCGTGGAAGGAGATCGTGCCCAACGTGCTCCGGCAGGTAAAGGACCCGGCGCACTACGTGAAGCGTCAGCTCCCCGCGCCCAAGCCGCGCGTGGCCGCGGCCGGACTGGTCGGCGACGCCCAGCCCGACGCCGCGGGCTGGATCGAGATCTGCGCCGCGGCGGACCTGGGCCGCGAAGACGTGCTGCGGTTCGACCATGGCAAGAAGACCTACGCGCTCATCCGCGACGGTGAAGGCCGGCTCTTCGCCACCGATGGCATCTGCACCCACGGCAATACGCACCTCTCCGGCGGACTCGTGAAGGACGGCATCATCGAGTGTCCGAAGCACAACGGCCGCTTCCACCTCGCGGACGGCTCGCCCGCGCGTTCCCCCATCTGCCGCGGGCTGGCCACCTACCCCATCGAGGAGCGCAACGGCCGCATCCACCTCAACGTCGCCCGCCCTGGCGGCGCCGGCGCACGGCCCGAGCGCACGTATCGCCTCCGGGTCGTGAGCAACCGCAATGTCGCGACCTTCATCAAGGAACTCGTGCTCGAGCCACTCGACCCCGCGGAGGCGGTGGCGTTCACCCCGGGCGATTACCTGCAGTTCGACATCCCCGCGTATGAGAACGTCCGTTTCCGCGAGTTCGACATCCCGGCGCCTTACGCGGAGGTCTGGGAGCGGCAGCACGTGTTCGACCTGGTCGCGCGCAATCCCCAGGCCGGCCGCCGCAACAATTACTCGCTCGCAAGCAACCAGCAGACCGAGCGCGCGCTGCGGTTCAACGTCCGCATCGCCACCCCGCCGCCCGGCCAGGACTGCCCGCCGGGCGTGGGCTCGGCGTACATGTTCAACCTGAAGCCCGGCGACACGGTCACGGCCATCGGTCCGTTCGGCGATTTCCACGTCAAGCCGACGCAAAAGGAAATGGTCTACATCGGCGGCGGCGCCGGCATGGCCCCGCTCCGCGCGCACCTCTCGCATCTCTTCGAGACGGATAACACGGCCCGCAAGGTGAGCTACTGGTACGGCGCGCGTTCGCGGCAGGAACTGTTCTACGAGGACTATTTCCGCGGGCTGGCGGCGAAGCATGCCAACTTCAGGTTCGAGCTGGCGCTGTCGTCACCGCTGCCGGAGGACAATTGGACCGGTCCGACCGGGATGATTCACGAGGTCGTGCTGGAGCAGTACCTGAAGGACCACCCGAATCCGCTGGCGGTCGAATATTACCTCTGCGGCCCGCCGATGATGATCAAGGCCTGCACCAAAATGCTGGCCGGTCTCGGCGTCACGCCGCAGCAGATCGCGTACGACGAGTTCTAAGAGGGAACGGCCGACCGGGGATGGGGCGGGCCTTCAGCCCTTGGGCGATGCGCGGTAAATTATCCTGGGGCGTTGCCCCAGGCTGTTATGGTGCTGGGCCTTCGGCCCGGTGAAACTAGAGCGCCAACGGCGCGCCGCCATCACAGCCTTGGGCAACGCCCAAGGAAATGTGCAGCCCCCTCAACCCAAGGGCTGTAAGCCCGCACAATTCGCCGCCTCCAGCACCCGCCGCCACCCATCCGCCTCACCAGGCAATCCGTATGCCCGCAACTGCCGGTCGATCTCGTCCACCGTCGGCTCCACGACCTGGTGACGGGGGTCTCCGGGCAACTCCGGGCGCACCGCGCGCGTGAGGGCCCAGCAGGCCCAGGCGCGCCAGCGGCGCTGGTCCTTGCGGGGCTCGTTCATGCGGTCGGCATAGTGCTGGAAATGCACGCGCGGGTTGCCGATGAACACGTCGGTCGGGCACTGCGCGATGCACCATGCCATCGCCGCGTAGGGCAGCGGCCAGTCACGCAGCACCGCCTCGTCGCCGCGCAAATCCGCCCCCAGCGCGCGGTCGAGGCACAGGAGCGCCCGCGCCGCGAGGCCACGCGTCCATTGCACCTGGCCGTACTCCAGGCACGCGAAGTAGAACTCGGCCCCGCGCTCCTCCTCCCGGAAGCGGTGCAGCGCCCGCCAATCGAGGCCCGGCCGCGGGGTCGGCAGGTGGGGACACGGCGGAAGCGGACGGGACATGCCCCGCGTTCGTGCCGGGCAATGCGGCGCGCGTCAATCGGAACGCCGTGCGATTCGGTCTTGGCGCGGCCGGGCGATTGCGCGACAAACGCCGTGCTGAACGCGACCCCATCCAGTCCCGACGCCCAATCCCAGGTGCAGCACATCTCCGGCTGGCGCCGGCTGGTGATGTGGCCGTTCGCGATGCTCGTGCGCGCGTGGATCGCGAGCCTGCGGCTCGACGAGACGGAGCAGGACGTCGCCAACTTCACCAAGTGCGACGAGCCGGTCGCCATGGTGCTCTGGCACAACCGCCTGTTCCTCGCCGCGCTCATCTACCGCCGCTACCGCCGGGGCCGGCCGATGTACGCCCTCGTCAGCGCCAGCAAGGACGGCGCCTGGCTCGACGCGTTTTTCTCCCTGATCGGCCTGCAGACCGTGCGCGGCTCGAGCAACAAGCTCGGCCGCGAGGCGGCGACGGCCCTCGTGGAGGTCCTGCGCGAGGGCAAGGACGTGGGCATCACCCCCGACGGACCCAAGGGGCCGATCTACGAGGTCAAACCGGGCGCCCTGATCGTCACCCGCCGCACCAAGACGCCGATTCTCCTGATCGGCGCGGAGTTCGCGTCGGCGTGGCGCCTGCGGAAGAGCTGGGACAAATTCTACCTGCCCAAGCCGTTCTCCCGCGTGCGCATGCGGTGCGAGCTCGTGCCCGCCGCCGACCTGGCCGACCGCGAGGCCGCGACCACCCGAATCCAGGCCCGGTTGATGGAATTGAACCCCGACGGGGAATTCGCCCCGGTTAATTCCTAGCGCCAACGGCGCGCCACCATAACAGCCTGGGGCGCAACCCCAGGTATTTGCCACGCCGCGAGGGCGAGGGCTGAAAGCCCGACCTATGGGGCGGGCCTTCAGCCCTTCCCATTCTTCAAAACTGGTTCCTGGGACGATGCCCCAGGCTGTTATGGTGACGCGCCGTTGGCGCTTACGGCTAGAATTCCGGCGTGTAGGCGACGGTGGCGCCGGGTTCGACGATCAGGTCGTCGCCGGCGCACCAGGTTTCGTCGTTCAGCAGGAACTTGAACACGACCGGGCGGGCCGATTCGGCCACGGCGATGGTCCAGTGGTTGCTGGCCACGCAATTCATGGGCACGCCTTTTTCCCAGCTCAGGCCGGGGCCTTCGCCGCGGACGAACAGGGCATTGCCGAATCCGACATCGATCTGGGCCGAGATGGTGGTGACGATGGGCTTGGGCTCCGTCTTCTTCACCGCGGGTTTGGCGGCGGGCTTCTTGGCGGCCTTGGCGGCCGGTTTGGTGGATTTTGTCGCCGGGGTGAGCGCCTTGGAGGACTTGGTTTTCTTGGTCATGGCGATGAGTGTGAATTACGGACAATGTGCCGGATTTCAAATTGGCCCGGCGACGGCTGCGGTTAAAGCAAATATGACGCCAAATCCGTCCGTAACGACGATTTAACCGGGCCGACGGGCGCCAAGGCGAAAAATTGGTGTTTACTCGCGCATCCCGATTGCCCAAAACCACCGTTCCTTTCGGGGCAGTAGCTCAGTTGATAGAGCGCGTCGTTCGCAACGACGAGGTCGTCGGTTTGATCCCGATCTGCTCCACCAATTTTCTTTCCGAATCGGAAAGAAAATTGCCCTCCGTAGCCTTGGCGAAGGAGGGCTTCGCGCCCCATCCGCCTAAAGCCATGCGCCCCCGCAGCTTGGGCGCTTCCGACGCGGCGACCGAGGTGGTTGCGGCCATCCACGACGACGGCCATGGAGCCGTCGTCGAGGCAACCGACCGCCTGCCCGTCTTCCTTGCCGGGGCGGCTCAGCTCGAGGGCGTCCGGCATATCCGCACCCGACCCTATACGCCAAAAACCGACGGCAAAGCTGAGCGCTTTATCCAGACGTCGCTGCGCGAATGAGCCTACGCCCAGCCGTACGCTCACTCCGACCACCGCACCGCCCAGCTCCAACGCTGGCTCCACCGTTATAACTGGCATCGACCGCACCGATCCCTGCACCGTATACCGCCCATCAGCAGGCTGAACCTGGGGGACAACCTCCTGACGACTCACACCAAGGGCGCAAAAAAACGCACCGCCGAGGCGGTGCGTTTTGTGTTTAAGCTGGGCCGGGATCAGCCACCGGAAGGACTGACCACGCTCACGTCAACCGGCGTGATCGGCGTCGTCGTCGGCGGGGCCTGCGTGGTGACCGCTCCGGCGGTGCCGGCCGCATTGGTTGCCGTGGAGCTGTTGGCAAAGAACGTCAGGGAGCTGACGCTGCCACCGGTCGCTCCCGCCACGGCGCTCACCACGCTGGCCGTGGAGGCACCGCTGGCCTTGGCCACGGCTCCGGCAATGGTACCGGTGATCGTGGTGTTGCGGGACTGGGTGCCAACGCCCTGGGTCGCCACCGCCACGGCGATGTTGGACGCCTCGGCCGGTACAACTTTGGCGACGGAAGCCGCCACGGAAGCCATCGTCGCCACCCTATTGGAAGCACCAACGCCGTCCTGCGCCATCACGGTGGAAGAAACCTGGGCCGCGATCTGGGCGGCCTGGGCCGGGGCGACCGCGGCGGTGGAAGCCGCAATCTGGGCCGCGGCCGCGGGAGCGGACCTCGTCGCGGTGGCCGCAATCTGAGCCGCCTGGGTCGGAGCCGCAGCCGCAGCCGCGGAGGAAACCTGGGCCGCCACCTGCCCGGCATTCTGCCCGGAATTCGCCGCGGTCTGGATCGCCGTCTGCACCACGGCCGTGGCCTGGGCCGGCGCATTGGCCGCCGCGGTCTGCACCACCGCGGAGGTGGCGGCGGGGACCGCCGCGACCGTGGTCGCGACCACGGCGGAAAGCTCGGAGGCGGCGACCGCCGGCGAAACGTTGAACGCGGCGGGGTTGTTGGCGACCACCGCGACCGCCGCGGCGGCCACCGTGACGGCATCGGCCACCGCCTGCTGTTCGGCGGCCGGCAGGGACGAGGCCGCCGTGGCGGCACCGCCATTAAACGTGGAAACCGAAACCTGGCCCGACGCGATGGTGACATCGGGCAGGCCCGGAGCGGAAATGGTGACGGTGCCCGTACCGGTGACGACGCGGTAGTTGGTGCCGTTGACGTTCACCGTGAACACCGTGCCGTGGGCGGCGGCCACGCCCTTGGGCGTGCGGACACCGTAGTTGTTGATGGCCTTCTTGGTCGGGTCCAGCGACGACACCAGGTTGCCGGAATTGAGATTCAGCAATGCCGTCTGTTTCGTGACGGTCTCCCCGTCCTTGGTCACCGAAAGCTGCTCCAGGCTGACGGAGGAATTTGGCTTCACCGTCGAGACCGTGCCTTCCATCGGCGTGATGAACACTTCCGTGCCCGCGCCAGTGATAATGGTGGCGCCCTGCGGCAGCGACTCTCCCTCGACCAGTGCGCGGGTCTCGCCGTTGGCCAACTGCACTTGGGCGTCGGTGCCGGTAATTTTGATGACCTTGGCCTCGGTCTGCGAATCGGCAGCGAGAAGCATGGGCGCGGTGACAGCCAATAACGCTATCGCGACGAGGTGGGACAGGAGTTTCTTCATGGTTAATAGGCGCAAATCGGGTTTCTTTCCATCGAGGGTGGCGCATCTCAACACCAAGTTCGGCTCTTTCAAGGGAAATGCTCCAGCCGGCAAACGCCGCACCCAGCCCGTCCCCATCCAGCCGCTCCCTACCCTTCCCCACTCGTCAGCCGCGCAAACACCATCTTCCCGCCGGAGGTGGGCAGCACGCTGGTGACCTCGACCTCGACGCGGCGACCGAGGTGGTTGCGGCCATCCACGACGACGACCATGGAGCCGTCGTCGAGGTAACCGACCGCCTGCCCGTCTTCCTTGCCCGGGCGGCTCAGCTCGAGCGTCAGCAGCTCGCCGAGCACCAGTTCAGGACGCAGCGACTTGGCCAGCTGGTTCAGGTTGAGGCATTGCACGCCCTGGAACTCGGCGAGCTTGGTGAGATTGAAGTCCGTCGTGAGCAGCTTCGCCCGCATGGACTGCGCGAGGAAGACGAGCTTTGCATCCACGTCCTGCCGCCGGCTCACCTGGCTCTCGGGCGTGCGGATGTCGAGGTGCTTGATGCGGCGCAGCTCGTTGAGCACTTCCATGCCGCGCCGGCCGCGGGCCTGCTTGATCGGGTCCGACGACGCGGCGACCGCCTGCAGTTCCTTGAGCACGAAGCTCGGGATCACCAGCGCCGAGCTGAAGAACCCGGTCTCGCAGACCTTGGCGATGCGACCGTCGATGAGCACGCTCGTGTCGACCACCACCAACGGCACGTCCACCTCGTGCGGCACGAAGCGCACGTACGGGATGACGAGGTTGAACTCGTCCTTGCCGCGCAGCGCGATGACCGCGCAGATGTAGGTGCAGCTGAGGAAGAGCGCGAGCCGCGCGATGAAGATGTTCTGCTCGTCGCCGCGGTCGAAAAGCGGCGAGGTGCCCACGAGGTAGGAAATCAGCGACCCCACCGCGAGGCCGAAGGTCACCGCGGACAGGCCCCGCAGCGAGAAACCCTTGAGCAATATGTCGAGGAGCACCACCAGCGCGCCGATCGACAGGCCGATGAAGCTCGCGAGCAGGCGGTGGTCATCCCAATCCGTGACGCTGTAGCAGACCAGCCAGCCGCCCAACATGCAGAGCAGCATGAAGAGCAGGCGAATGGCGGGCAGGGTTTTATCCATGAGAACAGGCTACCGAACGAAGAAATAGAGGGCGATCGGCACGATGATGAAGACGACCGTCAGGAAATAGATCAAGCGGATGGCACGGCGGGCTTTAATCTTTTCAGCCTCGGTTTCGTTCATCTTAGTCATCGGCACTGCACCGCACCTTCCCCCTGATGACAACGCAATACTGGCTGGTTAAGTCTGAACCCGAGGCCTACGCGTGGGCCGACCTCGTCCGCGATCGCCGCACCGCCTGGACGGGTGTCCGGAACTACCAGGCCCGAATTCACCTGAACGCAATGCGCCCCGGGGACCGGGTTTTCTTCTACGAGAGCGTGACGACCAAGGCCGTGGTCGGCATCGCGGAAGTCACGAAGGCCGCCTTCCCCGACAAGACCGCCGACGAGCCCGGCTGGGTCGCCGTCGAGCTCAAGTGTGGCGAAGCCTTGTCGAAACCCGTCACCCTCGCCGCCATCAAGGCCACCCCTGCCCTCGCCGACATCGCCCTCCTGCGCCAAAGCCGCCTGTCAGTCATGCCGCTGCAGCGCGCCGAGTTTGAGACGATCCTCAAACTGGGCCGCTGACCCACCGCCGGCTCGACACCGCGGCGGTTTGCCCATTGCAAGTAAGGCGTGAGCGCAACCATCGCCATCCTCGCCCCCGGCCTGCTCGGCGGCTCCGTCGCCCGGGCCATCCGTGCCCGCGGCCTCGCCGGTCGGATCGTGCTCTGGGCCCGGCGACCGGAGTCGCGGCTGGCACTGAAGGTCCAACCCTGGTGCGACGCGGTGGCCGACACGCCCGAGGCCGCCGTGGCCGGCGCCACGCTCGTCGTGCTCGCCGCCCCGGTGGACCGCATCATCGCCCTCACCCGGCAAATCGCACCGCATCTCGCCCCGGGGGCCATCGTCACCGACGTCGGCAGCGTCAAGGGTGAGATCTGCCGCCTCGGCCACATCGCCGTCCACGGCCGCGGCCACTTCGTCGGCGCCCACCCCATGGCCGGGTCGGAAAAGACCGGTTGGGAGCACGCCAGCGCCACCCTCTTCGACCGCCGCGCGTGTTTCGTCACGCCGCTGCCCGAAACCGATCCCAAGGCCGTCGAAACCGTCGTGCAGTTCTGGCGCGACCTCGGTTGTGAGGTCACGACCGAGCATCCCGACAAGCACGACGAGATCGTCGCCCACATCAGTCACCTCCCGCAGATCGTCGCCTCCACGCTCTGTGCCTTCCTTGCCAGGAAGGATCCCCGCTGGCGCAACCACGCGGGCGGCGGCCTCCGCGACACGACCCGCATCGCCGCGAGCGACCCGCACCTCTGGCGCACGATCCTCGAGCAGAATCGCGACGAGATTCTCCGGGCCCTGAACGGCTACGAGGACGAGCTCCATGCGCTGCGGGCCGCCCTCGCCAACCGCGACTACCTCGACCTCGTCGCCCGCCTCGAGCGCAGCCAGGCCTATCGCAAGGAGTTCCGCCCGCTGCCGTGACGACGCTGCCCGACCCCCTGCCCGTCACGCCGTTCACCCGCCCCGCCCGTGGGGAGCTCACGCTGCCCGGATCCAAGAGCATCACCAACCGCGCGCTCATCCTCGCCGCCCTTGGCCGCGGGACCGTGACGCTCCGCGGCGCCCTGTTCAGCCGCGACACGCGCATCATGGTCGCGGCCCTGCGCACGCTGGGCTTCGCCGTGGAGACCGATGAGGCGGCGCTGACCATCACGATCACCGGCCGCGGCGGCAAGATCCCCGTGCGCGAGGCGAAGATCGAGGTCGGCAATGCCGGCACTGCCGCGCGGTTCCTCACGGCGTTCGTCTGCCTGCGGCCCGATGGCATCTATCACTTCGACGGCGACGAGGCCATGCGCCGTCGGCCCATCGGCGCCCTGCTCGCGGCCCTGGCCGCACAGGGTGCGCGCGCCAGCGCGAGCGCCTTTCCGTTCACGCTGCGCACCGCCGGCCTGCCCGGGGGCGAGGTCGAACTCGACGCCTCGGAGAGCAGCCAGCTCCTCTCCGCCCTGCTCATGGTCGCGCCGCACGCGCGCACCGCGCTGACGGTGCGTCTCCGCGGGGAGACGGTTTCGCGCCCCTTCGTCGCGATGACCGAGCGCATGATCAAGCAGTTCGCCCTGCATCCGACCGCGTATGCCGTCGAGGGCGACGCCACGGCGGCCAGTTATTTTGCCGCGCTGGCCTACGTCACCGGCGGAAAGCTCGCCGTGCGCGGACTCGAGACCGGCCCGGCCGCGCTGCAGGGCGACGTAGAGTTCTACCGTCTCCTGGCCGGGCGCGGCCTCATCACCGTCGACGGCCGCACGGTCACCGCCGCGGCCGGCCGCGATGGATTCGCGGCCGATTTCAACGGCTTCTCCGACACCTTCCTCACCCTCGCCGTCATCGCCCCGCTGCTGCGCGGCCCGACGCGCATCACCGGCATCGCCCACACGCGGAAGCAGGAGACCGACCGCGTCGCCGGCATGGCGCGTGAGCTCGCCAAGCTCGGCCAACACGTCGTCGAGACCGAGGATGCCCTGGAGATCCATCCGCGGCCGCTGCGGACCGACCAGGTCATCGCGACCTACCACGACCACCGTTTCGCCATGAGCTTCGGCATCCTCGGCTGCCACGACCTGCGCGGCGACGGCCGACCGTGGCTCGCGATCGCCGATCCCGCGTGCTGCAGCAAGACCTTCCCGCACTTTTTTGGATTGCTGGAGGAACTCCGGCAAAAATCCTTGGGCTCCTGATGGCTCCTCCGTCCTTCATCATTGTCGCCATCGACGGCGGTGCCGCTTCCGGCAAGTCGTCGTCCGCGCGCCTCCTCGCCGACCGCTTCGACCTGCTGCATGTCGACACGGGTTCGTTTTACCGGCACCTCACCGCCGAGCTGCTGCGGCGCGGCGTGCCGGCGACCGACCTGCCGGCCCTGCGTACGGCGCTGGGGGCGTTGCAGCTGACGACCCGCGTCGAGGGCCGCTCGGCCCGGATGCTGGTGGATGGCCAGCCGGCCGGCGACGAGATCCGCAGCGAGGAGGTCAACCGCCACGTCTCGCACTATGCGGCGGTCCCCGAGGTACGCCAGACGCTGCTGGGCTACCAGCGCGGCCAGACCGAGGTGGCGAGGGCGAGCGGTTTCCGCGGCCTCGTCATGGAGGGCCGCGACATCGGGTCCGTGATCTTTCCGCAGGCGGACTGCCGTTTCTTCCTGCATGCCGACCCGGTCGAGCGCGCCAAGCGCCGCGCCGCCGAGGGCCGGCAGGATTCCATCGCGGAGCGCGACCGGCTCGACACCTCGCGCAAGACCTCCCCGCTCACGTGCCCGCCGGGCGCCATTGACATCGACAGCACCCACCTGACACTGCCAGAAGTGGTGGAGAAAATGTCCACTGTCATCGCCGCCCGCCAGGGCATCGCATGAGCCGCGCGTTCCCCCAGGTCGAGTTCGAGCCGGTCTACGGCTTCTTCCACTATCTCGCCTCCGTCATCTACGGGATGTTCTTCCGGGGTGACGTCGCCGGCCTGGAGAACCTGCCCCGGCATGGCTCCTTCCTGATCGCGGCCAACCACATCAGCTTCCTCGATCCACCGTTCATCGGCTGCCAGGTGCCGCGCCAGATCGCCTACTTCGCCCGCAAGACCCTGTGGAAAGGGGGTTTCGCCTCGTGGTGGCTCGACACGGTCGGCACCATCCCGGTGGACCGCGACGGCGGCCAGGACGTGAGCGCGATCAAGCGCGTGCTCAAGGCGCTCAAGGAAGACAAGGGCCTGATCCTGTTCCCGGAAGGCACGCGGTCCCCCGATGGCCAGCTCAAGGAGCCCAAGGCCGGCGTCGGCCTGATCGCGTGCCGCGCGCAGGTGCCGGTCGTGCCGGCCCGCATCTACGGTTCCTTCGAGGCCTTCGGCAAGGGTCAGCCGCTGCGCCTTGGCACCCCGGTCACGGTGGTGTTCGGCTCGCCGATCGCACCGCAGGATTTCGACGATCCGCAGGCCGGCAAGGAGCGCTACCAACTGGCCTCCCAGCGCATCTTCGCCCGGATAGCCCAGCTGCAACCGCCGCAGTACGCGGTGATCTGAGCCGCCGCGGCGCGCATCACGGCATCAGCCGCTCGATCGACCAGGAACCATCCGGCTGCCGCGTGTAGCGGAAGCGGTCGTGCATCCGGCTGGGGCGGCCCTGCCAGAACTCGAACGTCGCCGGGGTCACGCAGAAACCGCCCCAGTTGCCGGGCAAGGGGACTTCGCCCTGCTGGAACTTCGCCTTCATCTCGGCGAACTTCGCCTCGAGCAGGGAACGCGTGGTGATCACCTGGCTCTGCCGGGAGGCCCAGGCGCCGATCTGGCTGTCGCGGGGACGGGAGAGGAAGTACCGCAGCGATTCGGCCGCGGAGATCCGGGCCGCCTGGCCGGTGACGATCACCTGGCGCTCGACGGGCAGCCAGAGGAACGACAGCGCCACGCGCGGGTTCTCGGCGATGTCGCGGGCCTTGGTGCTTTCGTAGTTCGTGTAGAACACGAGCCCCCGCCGGTCGAAGCCCTTCAGCAGCACCGTGCGCAAGGTCGGCCGGCCGGAGGCATCGACCGTCGCGAGCGACATCGCGTTCGGCTCGAGCACCTCCGTCTCGATCGCCTCGCGCATCCACTGGTCGAACTGCGCGAACGGGTCCGCGTTCAGGTCCTCGCGGTCAAGCGAGCGCGTGGCGTAATTGCGGCGCAGGTCCTGCAGGTTCATTCCGCCATCGTGTGCCCGGGAGCCCCGCGGACGCAAGCCGGCCGCCGCCCGGTCGCGTCACTACGCCAGAATGCCTATGCTGCACCAGATCCCGAATTTTTTCTTGCGAGCCGCTCGTTCGTGATTTTTTCAAAAAATTTCCTGCCGGCCGGAACCCGGTTTCGTTCCTTTTTTCCCACCGCCATCCCCTTCCCACCCCATGATCGAAGTCAAAGGCCTGGTCAAAAACTACGGCTCGACCCGCGCTGTGGACGGCGTGTCGTTCACCGTCCGCCGCGGCGAGATCCTCGGCTTCCTCGGACCCAACGGCGCGGGCAAGTCCACCACGATGAAGCTGATCACCGGCTACCTGCGGCCCGACGCCGGCACGGCCGTGGTCAACGGCCATGACGTGACGCGCGACTCCCTCGCCGTGCGCCGGAACCTCGGCTACCTGGCCGAGAGCGCCCCGGCCTACCCGGAGATGACGGTCGGCGAGTTCCTCGACTTCATCGCCGCCATGCGCGGGTACCGCACACCGGCGGCGAAGGCGGAGCGCATCGGCCACGTGGTCGGGCTCTGCCACCTGCAGGCCGTGCTCGGGCAGACGATCGAGACGCTCTCCAAGGGCTACAAGCAGCGCGTCGGCTTCGCCCAGGCCCTCCTGCACGACCCGCCGGTCCTGGTCCTCGACGAGCCGACCGACGGTCTTGACCCCAACCAGAAGAACGAGGTGCGCGCCATCATCCGCCAGCTCGCCGCCGCCAAGGCCGTGATCCTCTCCACGCACATCCTCGAGGAGGTCGACGCCATCTGCAACCGGGTCATCATCATCTCCCGCGGGCGCGTGGTCGTCGATGAGACCCCCGAGGCCCTGCACGCCCGGCAACCGGGGGCGCGCCTCGACGAGATCTTCCGCACGCTGACGCGCGGCGACCTCTGAGCCCCGCCTCAACCCGCAACCCTCCCCGCTCCCGATGAGCCAGATCCCTCCCCTCTTCCAGCGCGAGTTCCTCGGCTATTTCCGCACGCCGGTCGCGTACGTCTTCCTCGCGGTCTTCCTCCTCGCCTCGGTCGGCCTCGCGTTCTTCGTCAGCCAGTTCTTCAAGGCCGGCAACGCCAGCCTCGAGGGCTACTTCGTGTGGCACACGTGGCTGTTCGTCTTCTTCGCCCCCGCCGCCGGCATGCGCCTGTGGGCGGAGGAGCGGCGCTCGGGCACGCTCGAGCTGCTGTTCACCCTGCCCGTGACGCCGCTCGAGGCGGTGCTCGCGAAGTTCCTCGCGGCCTGGGCCTTCCTCGCCGCCGGCATCCTGCTGAGCTTCCCGCTGGCGCTCACGGCCGCGTGGCTCGGCGATCCGGACTGGGGCATCATCGCCGCGAGTTACTGCGGCAGCATCCTCATGGCCGGCGCCTACCTCGCGGTCTGCTCCCTGATGTCGGCGCTGACGCGCAACCAGGTCGTCGGCTTCGTCCTCGGCCTCTTCGTCAACCTCGTCCTGGTCTTCCTCGGCTGGAGCGTGTTCAACGGCGTCCTCGCCGCCGTCTTCCCGCAGGCGGTCGCCGACCTGCTCGCGAACTTCAGCCACACGTCGCACTTCGACGCGTTCACGAAGGGCATCGTCGATCCCAAGGACGTGATGTTCTTCGTCTCCCTCGGCGGGCTCTGCCTGTTCCTCAATGTGCTCGCGCTCGAGCGCTGAACCGCCCCAACCCCACCGCGCACCCATGAAATCCGGTCGCACCACCCTCGTCATCGCCCTCCTCCTCGCCGGGCTCCTTGCGGTCAACTACCTCGCCTCGTCGCTGCCCTTCCGCCTCGATGCCACGGCCGACAACATCTACACCCTTTCGCCCGGCACGCGCGGCGTGCTCGAGAAGCTCGAGGAACCGGTCAGCCTCACGTTCTACTTCTCCGCGAGCGCCGGCGGACTGCGCGTCGCGGAGAAGAACTACGCCGCCCGCGTCCAGGAGATGCTCCGCCAATACGTCCGCGCCGCCCGCGGCCGCGTCGAGCTGACCGTGGTCGACCCCAAGCCCGACACGCCCGCCGAGGAAGCCGCGGCGGCGGCCGGGCTCACGCCGCAGCCGCTGCCCACGGGGGAGTCGATCTACTTCGGCCTCGTGGCCACCCATGCCGACAAGCGCGAGGTCATCGCCTTCTTCAATCCCCAGCGCGAGCAGTTCCTCGAGTACGACCTCACCCGCGCCATCCACAGCGTCCAGCTGTTCGACCGGCGCAAGGTCGGCCTGCTGACCTCGCTGCCGCTGCGCGCCCAGCCCGACTACGCCGCGATGCAGCTGGGGCGCATGCCGCAGTCCCAGCTCATCCTCGGCGAGTGGGAGAAGAACTTCGAGCTCATCACCATCGAGCCCACGGCCACGGCGCTGCCGGCCGACCTCGATGCCCTCGCCGTGATCCACCCCCCGAAGGTCGGCGACGAGCTGCAGTTCGCGATCGACCAGTTCCTGCTCGCCGGCCGCCCCGTCCTGCTCGCCCTCGACCCCTCGTCGCGCACGATGGCCGCGCGCTCCCAGCAGATGATGATGATGGCCGGCGGCGCCGCGATGGGCGAAGGCTCGTCCTCCGACCTGCCCGCGCTGCTCGGCGGCTGGGGCCTGCAATACAACGCCGCCAACGTCGTCGGCGATCTCGCCAACGCCACCCAGGTCTCGACCGGCGGCGGCCGCGTCGCGCGTTTCCCGCACTGGATCAGCCTCACCCGGGAGAACCTCAGCGCCCTCAGCCTGCCGACCAGCCAGCTGGACTCGCTCCTCTTCGTCGAGGCCGGCGCCCTCGCCCTGAAGGAAGGCGTCGCCGGGTTGACCTTCACGCCGCTGGTGCAGACCTCGGCCGAGAGCGGCACGCTGCCCGCTTTCTCGGTGCAGTTCGGTATGGGCGACGACCTCGGCCGCCAGCTCACGTCCTCGGGACCGAAGACCCTGGCCGCGCTGGTGCAGGGCAGGTTCCAATCCGCCTTCCCCGCCGGCCGACCGGCGACGCCGGCCAAGGAGGGCGAAGCCGCACCAACGCCGGAAGCCAAGGACCAGCCCGCGGTGCTCAAGGAATCGACCGGCACCTCCACGCTGCTGATCGTGGGCGATACCGACTGGCTCATGGACGACTACTCGGTGCGCCGCCTGAACTTCCTCGGCGTCGACGCCTATGAGCCACTGAACGACAACCTCGCCTTCGCCAGCAACGTCCTCGAGTTCCTGGCCGGCTCCGAGGACCTCATCTCGATCCGCGGCAAGGGTGCCGCGCTGCGGCCCTTCACGGTGGTGCGCCACATGGAAGCCGTCGCCCAGCGCAAGTACCAGGAGCAGCTGGCCGCCCTCGAGTCGCGCCTCAACGAGGTGCAAACGAAGCTCACCGAGCTGCAGGGCAAAAAGTCCGAGGGCAACCGGCTCGTCGCCACGCCGGAGATCGCCAAGGCCATCGCCGATTTCCAGGTCCAGGAAGCCCGCATGCGCGCCGAGCGCCGCCAGGTCCGGGCGGCATTCCGCGCCGACATCGAGCTCCTGGAGCACACCCTCCTGATCCTCAACCTCGCGGCGCCCGTGGCGCTGGTCGCCGGCTTCGGCCTGTGGTTCCGCCACCGCCGCCATTCCGCCGCCTGAGCCCCCCTCCCAATCTGGTCATGATCGAACGCGTCCCCGATCTGCGATCTCCCATCACCGACCTCCCGCTATGAACGTCCGCAAGCTTTCGCTCACCGTCGCCGGCCTCGGTTTGCTCTGCCTCCTCGCCTGGTTCCTCCAGCGCCCGGCGCCCCCGGTCTCCGCCGATCCCCGCATCGGCGAGCCGCTCCTTGCCGCCGCCCTCGCCGAGTCCGCCGCCGAGGTCCGCCTCACCGACCAAGGCAGGACGGTCACGCTCAAGCGCGACGCCGCCGGCACCTGGTCGGTGACCAGCTACCATGACTTCCCCGCGGATTTCGCCAAGCTGACCGGCCTGATCGCCGCGCTCACCGACGCGAAGCTTCAACGCCTCGTCACCGCCCGGCCCGACCGCCTTTCGCGCCTGGGCTTCAACGACAGCAGCGTCACCCTGCTCGATGCCGCCGGCAGGGAGCTCTGGCAGGTCGCGATCGGCAAGACCGCCGACGGCGGCGGCCGCTTCGTGCGCCTCGGCAGCGAGCAGAAGGGCTTCCTCGCCCCGCTGAATCTCTGGCTCGACGCCGAGGCCAAGAACTGGGCCGACGCCACCCTCCTCGACCTCAAACCCGAGGCCGTGAGCAAGGTCGTCGTCGGATTCGCGGAATCCGCCGCGCCCGCGATCACGATCTCACGCGACAAGGCCGATGCCGCCTGGACCGCCGCCGCGCCCGAGGGCAAGCAGCTCAAGGTGGAGCGCGTGACTTCGCTGCTCTCCAGCCTGGGCAACCTGCGTTTCACCGAGACGTTCGCGCCCGATGATCCCCAGGTCGCGACGGCCCTCGCCCACAGCCGGACCGTCACGCTCACCACCTTCGCGGGACGCACCTACACGATCACCCTCGGCCGCAAGCCGGAGGAGAAGAAGCCCAAAGCCGCCGCTCCGGCCGAAGGGGCCAAGACGGACCAGGCCGACCCCGGCAGTGCGGCCGACAAGCCCAAGGAACCCGAGTTCGAGACCATCCCCGCCGGCCCTGTCATCGTGAAGATCAGCGACAGCGAACCCACCTCGCCCTTGAACGCACGGATGGCCAAGCGTGCCTTCCAGATCAGCGAGTGGACCTTCACCGGCCTGCCGGCTGAGGCCGACCTTTGGGAGGCGAAGCCCGCGCCGGCCCCGGCCGCCGCCCCCGCTCCCGAGGCTCCACCAAGCCAGAGCGTGCCGTAGGCGCCTACTTTGCCGCGTCGGGGATCTCCCCGGTTTCGGTCGCGGCGGCCGGCAGCTGTACATTGACCAGGATCGGTGGGTTGAAGCTGTCCGGCGGGATTGGCACGTTGGCCTCGACCGTCTCGAAGCGGCTCTCGTAGAGCAGGCGGCCGTCGGCATACTTGAGGAAGCGATGCGGGATGATGACCCCGCCCACGGGGCGATGATCGTCGAACCGAATCTCCGTCGTGATCTCCCGCCCCTGTCGGACCTGCCGGGTGATCCGCTGCAGGATGAAGTAGGTCTCGGCATCGACGAGCAGCTCGAAGCTGTCGACGAGCCGCCGCGTGACCAGGAGCCGGATCGCCGGCCGGTCGCCGACCCGGGCGACGCCGGCGTAATCGAGCGCGTAACCCCGGGCCGCGTAGTTCACCAGCGGGTCGTCGAACTCGGCATCTGCCGCGAACTCGCGCGCCGCGAAGTCCTGCAGTTGGGTCACCCGCGGCGGGTCGTCGTCCGACAACAGCTGCCAGGGAGCGTCGACCCCGTTCGTGGCCTGGATGATGCGCCGGTTCTCCGTGCGCGTCTCCATCCGCAGCCGGTTCGGGCGCTCGGCCAGCAGCACGAACGTCATCACGCGCCCGCCAATCTCGACCCGGCCGGTGGCGCGCAGCGTGCGCATCTGTTCCATCCGCTGGCGCCCGCCGATCGCCTCGGTGTGGATGCGCGCCACCTCGTCGGCCTGATCCGCCCGGCCGGCCAGCGGCAGGAGGAGAATGACGGGCAGGAGCCAACGCAGCACACGCATGCCGAACGAGGGCACATTCCGGCGCCCGCGACAAGCCCGGCCGCGCCCCACGCTCCGGCATTGCCGCCGGCCGGAATTTCGTCGAGATCAGGACCATGAGCATCGAGTTCGGCTGGTGGAATCGCGACGAGGACAACCGGAAATACCAGGTCGTCGTGAACATCCATGGCGGCAACATCGAGTGGACCCGCAAGCAGGGTCATCACACCTCGTGGGAGCCCCACGTGCCGTCCGATGACGACCGGGCCCGCCTGGTCGAGGAAGCCGAGCGCCGCCTGCCCCGGCGCCTGATCACCCAGAAGCAGTTCGAGGAGATCAAGCGGCTCAGCGCCGACCAAAATCCCGGCGCCATCACCGGCCGCAGGGGCACCCGCGTCGGGCCGACGAACGACTGAAGCTCAATTGCGGCCGGGGTCAGCGATCCCGGCTGCACGTCGCCTCACCGCCGCTGGAGCACCATGGCCCAGACGAGCTTGAACGACGGCGCAAAGACCCGCGGCTCGCGGGCCTGCCAGCGCCAGAGCTCGTCGGGCTGCACCCAGGCGCCGCGCTCGATCTCCTCGGGATGCAGCACAAAGGGCCCTTCGGCCGCCAGGCGGTAAACCCACACGAACTCCTGCGCGGTCGCCGCGCAGGGCAAAATGCGGAACCAGCGCGCCGGCGGCACCGGCAGGCGCAGGCCCAGTTCCTCGCCGAGCTCGCGCCGCGCGGCCGCATCGTAGTCCTCACCGGCGTCGAGGTGCCCGGAGCAGGACGAGTCCCACAGGCCCGGGGCCAGGTCCTTGCGCCGGGACCGCTGCTGCAGGAACACCTCGCCGGCGGCATTGAACACCAACACGTGCACTGCCCGGTGGCGCAGGCCGCGCGCATGCACCTCGGCCCGCGGCGCCTGGCCGACGACGCGGTCGTGCTCGTCGACGATGTCGAAAATCTCCGCCCCAGCCCCGGCCTTTACATTGGCGCCCATTCGTGTCCATTCGTGCGCACACCCAAAGAAAACTCCATGCCGAAAATCGACGTCAACAAGGTCGCGGAAATCCTGAAGAAGAACCATCTCGACCCCGCCATGCTGCGGCGCGTGATCGAGGAGATGAACCTCGCCGTGCAGCCCGACCCGGGCGAGGAGGAGAAGCCGCCGCCGGTGAAGAAGCAGTTCGTCTTCGTCATCTCCGACCCCGAGGGCAAGCTGCCCAAGGACGATTTCGCCGGCTGGGTCGTGCAGATCCCGGAGGACGAGAGCCCCGCCACGACCAAGGACCGCATCTACCGCGCCGCCTACGAGTTCAACGCCACCCGGAAGGGCCGCATGATGCCGGCCAAGACCATGGGCGACACGCTCGAGAACGTCCCGGCCAAGCATTTCAAGGAAGCCGAGGTCTGGGTGAAGACCAAGACCCCCGTGCTCGTGGTGAAGACCGACAACCAGATCCCGATGGACGACCTCAAGGTCGTCAAAGGCGGCCGGTTGGACGAGGAGGACGAGGATTGAGGCAGGGCAGGTCCATGACCTGCCCTACTCCAGCCCGAATTTCCTCGGTTCGAACCCGCGTTCGCGCAGCGCCGCGGCGACAGCCTTGAGGTCGAGCTTCGCGCCCGGTCGCACGCCGTTGCGCGCGTACCAGCCCTGGTTCATCTCGACGGCAAACTGCAGGCGGTCGCCGCGTGATGCGACCGGGGCCTCGTCGAAGGGCAGCAGCGGGTAGACCTCCTTCAGCTCGCCCGCCGCGTCAAAATACCCGAGGTCGAGCGGCAGCGGCGTGTTGCGCATCCAGAAACTCAACCGGTCCGGCTTCGTGTAGACGAAGAGCATGCCGTCGTCCGCCCCCAGCTCCCGCCGGCCCATCAGCCCGCGCTGCATCTCCGGCATCAGCACGGCCACTTGCAGGCGAACGGTGCGCTCGCCCAGGCGGATCGGGAAATAATGCTCCACGGTCCTCGGCGTCGCCTTGGGCGCCTCGCTGCGGGCGCACCCCGCGAGCCCGCAAGCCAGGGCCAGCGCCAGCCACCAGCGCCAGGCCCGCGAAACCGGATTTGCGTTTTTCATCGAGTCCGTGGGTAATCGCCCCAACCGAGAACTCAACCCCTCTTCTGCCATGGCCCGCCCGCAACTTCCGCCGCTCCTCTACGCCGACACCGCCACCAGCACCGACCAGCTCTATTTCAGCCGGGTGAGCGTGCACGACCCGTTCATCGCCTTCGGGGTCGGCCGCAAGCGCATCACCGTCCAGAGCGCCCTCGAGTTTGGCCGCGTGAAGAAGGCCCGCACCTTCGACGCGGTCCTTCCGCTGGAGGACTGGCGCGCCAAGGCCGCCAAGCGTTTCCCCCGCAGCAAACCCGGCCCGGCCGAGATCATCGCCACCCTCGCCCGCGCCTACCGCATCGCGGGGTTTCGCGTCGCCGATGACTTCCCCGTCGCCCTCTTCCTGAAGCTCCGCAAGCTCGGCGTCCGCCTCGAGACCGCCAACGGCGCCCTCTTCCCCGAGCGTGAGTTCAAGACGCCCGCCGAGGCCGCCGCGATCCGCGAGGGCAACCGGCTCAGCTCCATCGGCTTCACCGTCTGCGAGCAGGTCCTGCGCGCGAGCCGCATCCGCGGCCGCAATCTCATCTACCAGGGCCAGCCGCTCACCTCGGAGCGCCTGCGCCACGCGATCGACTCCGCCATCATGGCCGCGGGCGGCCGGGCCGACGACACCATCGTCGCCGGCGGCGACCAGGCCTGCGACCCGCACGAGCGCGGCTCCGGCCCGCTGCGGCCGAACGAGCTCATCATCGCCGACATCTTCCCGCGCGTCGTCGCCACGGGTTATTTCGGCGACATGACCCGCACCTACCTCAAGGGCCGCGCCTCCGAGGCCCAGCGCCGGCTCTGCACCACGGTCCGCGCCGCGCACCAGGCCGCGCTCGACGCCATCCGCGCCGACATCGACGGCCGCGCCGTCCACCAACTGGTCGTCGATACCTTCACCGCCGCCGGCTACGAGACGAAACACGGCAAGAACGGTTCGGTCGGCTTCTTCCACGGGACGGGCCACGGCCTCGGTCTCGCCGTCCACGAGATGCCGCGCCTCTCCGGCCTGGTCTCGATGAAGCTCAAGGCGGGCGCGGTCGTGACCGTCGAGCCCGGCCTCTACTACCCCGGCCTCGGCGGCTGCCGCGTCGAGGACGTCGTCCAGGTCACCGCCCAGGGCGCCAAGCTCCTTTCCTGCCATTCCTACGACTGGGAGATCCGATGAAAGGCCTCCCTGCCCTCTTCCGAAAGATCGCCCGCCAGCACATCCTGGTGATCGGCGACGTCATGCTCGACCACTACATCTGGGGTGATGCCACGCGCATCTCGCCCGAGGCCCCGGTGCCGGTGGTGGACATCGCCCGCGACACGTGGACCGCCGGCGGCGCCGCCAATGTCGCGCTGAACCTCGCCGCGCTCGGCGCACGGTGCACGGTGGCCGGCTTCATCGGCCCCGACGAGGCCGGCGCCCGCCTCACGCAGATCCTGCAGGAAAAGGGCATCACGCCCCTGTCCACCCCGGGCACGGGTGCGACCATTCTCAAGACCCGCGTGCTCGTGCAGCACCAGCAGCTGTGCCGCCTCGACCGCGAATCGCCCCAGGGCCATTACGCCATCTCGGGCGCCCAGGCGACCGCGCTGTTCGGCGACGCCATCCGGCAGGCCGACGCCGTCATCCTGTCCGATTACGCCAAGGGCATCCTCTCCGACGAACTCGTCGCCCGCGTCACCAAGCTCGCCCGCGCCGCCGGCAAACTTGTCGCCCTCGACCCCAAGCCGAAGCGCAAGCTGGCCTTCCGCGACCTCGACCTCATCACGCCCAACAAGCGCGAGGCCCTGCAACTCGCCGGCCTCGAGCCGATGCCGCACGCCCCGTTCCCGGCCGCCGAGGTCTGCAAGCGGCTGCACCGGCTCTACGGCACGCGCAACCTCGTCGTCACCATGGGCGAGGACGGCATGCTCCTCAGCCGCGGCGGCAAGGTGACCAAGACCATTCCCACGGCCGCCCGCGAGGTGTTCGATGTCTCCGGCGCCGGCGACACCGCCCTCGCCGCCCTCGTGCTGGCCCTCACGGCCGGCGCAAGCCTGGAGACGGCCGCGCACTTCTCGAACGCCGCCTCGGGCGTCGTCGTCGGCAAGCTCGGCACCGCCACCGTCACGCCGGCGGAGCTGATGGCGTACGTCGCGCACGAGTCATGAGCAAGGCGCTGTTCCTCGACCGCGACGGCACCCTCATCGTCGACAAGGTCTACCTCGCCGACCCGGCCGGGGTGGAACTCATCCCCGGCACCATCGAGGCGCTCCGCCGCGCCCGTGACCTCGGCTTCAAGCTCTTCCTCTTCACCAACCAGTCCGGCATCGGCCGCGGTTATCACACGATCGAGGACACGCACCGCGTGAACGCCCGCATGGAGGAACTGATCGGGCTGGGCTCGCCGCTCTTCGACGCCGTCTGCATCGCCCCCGAGGCGCCCGACCAGCCCGCGGTCTACCGCAAGCCCTCGCCCCGCTTCATCCTCGAGATGCGCGCGCGGCATGCCCTCGATCCCGCCCAAAGCTGGATGGTGGGCGACTCCGCCGCCGACATCGGCGCCGGGCTCGCCGCAAAGATCAAGGTCGCCGCCGTGCGCACGGGCAAGAAGGACCCGGCCACGCTGCCGGAGGTGGCCGCAAACGGCGTGCCCGTGTTCGACACCTTCGCCGCTTTCGCCGCGACGCTGTCGTAAGCCATGCCTGAGCTCGCCGAGGTCGAATTCTTCCGGCGGCGCTGGCACGAGGCGGCGCACGGCGAAGCCATCACCGCGGTCCACACTCACGACGGCAAGAAGCTGTTTCGCCGCATCCCGGTCGCGGACTTCCGTCGCGCCCTCACCGGCGCGAAACTGCTTTCATCCGAAGCGGCCGCCAAACAGATGTGCTTTCGCTTCAGCAACGACGTCTGGCTCGGCATTCACCTCGGCATGAGCGGCGAACTGCAGGTCGAGCCCGCCGACTACGCCACCGGCCGGCACGATCACCTCGCCCTGCGCACGCGGCGGCACACGCTGGTGTTTTCCGACCCGCGGATGTTCGGGCGCATCCTGTTTCATCAGGGCCGCACCGCTCCCGATTGGTGGACCAAGATCGCTCCGGCCATCCTTTCGCCGACTTTCACGACCGAGGCCGTCGCCGCCTTCCTCCGCCGCCGCGCCCGGGCGCCGATCAAGGCCGTGCTCCTCATGCAGGAGCGCTTCCCCGGCATCGGCAACTGGATGGCCGACGAGGTGCTCTGGCGCGCGGCCATCCACCCGCGGCGCACCGCCGGATCCCTGTCGCCCGCGGAGGTCCGGCGGCTGTGGCGCGAATGCCGGCAGGTCTGCCGCCTGGCCCTGCGCACCATCGCGGGTGTCGGCGGCGCACTCCCGCCCGACCTCAACGTCCACATCCCCGACACCTGGCTGTTCAACCACCGCTGGGAAGACGGCGGCCGCTGCCCGCGCACGGGTCGGCCGCTCCTCCGCGAGGAGATCGGCGGCCGGACGACCTGCTGGTCGCCCGGGCGGCAAAAACTTTGACCTCCGGCCCAATCTGATTCTGCTACCGCCACCCGCCCCCACCATGTCTGCCGAATATCCCCTCACCCCCACCCAGATCGCCGCCTACCAGCGCGACGGTTATATCCAGCTCAACGACGTCATCACCGGCACCGACCTCGAGACGTTCCGCGCCGCCGTCAATGACGCGGTCAAGCAGGACACCGCGCACGTCGACCCCAACCGCACCAAGGGCAGCTACGAGCAGATCTTCATCCAGTGCGTCAATCTCTGGCACCGCTACCCGGCGGTGAAGCCGTTCGTCACCAGCCCGCGCCTCGGTCGGATCGCCGCGCGGCTCAGCGGGCTGCCCGTTCGCCTCTGGCATGACCACGCGCTTTTCAAGGAGCCCCACACCGGCGCCAAGACCCCGTGGCACCAGGATACGCCCTACTGGCCGCACGAGCAGAAGATGCACCAGCTCACCATCTGGATCGCCCTGCGCGACGCCACGATCCAGAACGGCTGCATGTCGTTCCTGCCCGGGACGCAGAAGCACCTCGACATCGAACCGGTGAACCTCGCCGACCCGCAGGACCTCTACGCCGTCGCCCCGCAGACCAAGGGTATCAAGCCCGTCACCTGCGAGCTCAAGGCCGGCTCCTGCACCGTCCACAACGGCATGACTTTCCACTACGCCGGCCCCAACCGCTCCGACGGCATGCGCGAGGCCATCGCCATCATCTACATGCCCGACGGCACGACGTACCTGAAAGTGCCGCACCCGGTGACCGACCCGCTTCCGCTCAAGACCGGCGACAAGCTCAACGGCGACCTGTTTCCGCTGATCTCGAACTGAGCCGCGCAGGAACGGCTGGCCAAGGCCTCGGGGGGCGCTACGCTCCGGGGCGATGAAAATCGCCCCCAAAAGCAAACTTCTCTTCATCGGTGACTCGATCACGGACTGCGAGCGCGCCCGCCCCATCGGCGAGGGCCTCTTCGGCGCCGTCGGCAAGAGCTACGTGTCGCTCGTGGAGGGTTTCCTGGGGGCGATCCACCCCGGCCACGCCATCCGCATCGTCAACATGGGCACCTCGGGGCACCAGGCCCCCGACCTCAAGGCCCGCTGGCAGACCGACGTCCTCGACCTCAAGCCCGACTGGGTCTCGATCATGATCGGCGTCAACGACGTCTGGCGCCAGTTCGACCTGCCCCGCCAGACGGAGCTCCACGTCTCGCCCGAGGTCTACGAAAAGACGCTCGACGAGCTCGCCGCCACGACCCGGCCGAAGGTCAAGGGCCTCGTCCTGATGTCGCCCTTCTACATCGAGCCCAACTGCGCGGACGCGATGCGGGCGCGCATGGACCAGTACGGAGCAATCATGAAAAAGGTCGCGGCAAAGCACGACGCCCTGTTCATCGACACGCAGGCTGCCTTTGACGACGTGCTGCAGCACATGCACCCCAACGCCATTGCCTGGGACCGCGTGCATCCCAACATCATCGGCCACGCCGTCATCGCCCGGGCCTTCCTCAAGGCCATCGGCGTGACGCTCTGAGCCCGTTCCCGATGGGGGCCGCCAAACTCCGCCTCGACGAGCTGCTGGTCCGGCGCGGCCTGGCCGCCAGCCGCGCCCAGGCCAAGGCCCTCATCATGTCGGGGCAGGTGCGTCACGGCACCGAGCGGCTCGACAAGCCCGGGCGCGAGTTTCCGGAGGATTTCACGCCCACGATCGACCAGCCGCCGCGCTTCGTCAGCCGCGGCGGCGAGAAACTCGCGGCCGCCGTCGAGCATTTCGCCCTCGACCTGCGCGGCGCGCATGTCCTCGACGTCGGCGCGTCCACCGGCGGCTTCACCGATTGCGTCCTGCAGAATGGCGCCGCCGACGTGGTCTGCGTCGACGTCGGCCGCGCCCAGCTCCATGCCAAACTCCGCGGCGACCCGCGCGTCACCAACCTCGAGAAGATCAACGCGCGCCACCTCGCGGCTGCGGACCTGCCGCGTCCGGCGTACGACGCGATCGTGATGGACCTCTCCTTCATCTCGCTCAAATCGGTGCTGCCGGCCGTCTGGCCGCTCCTGCGAGCCGGCGGCGTGCTGGTGGCCCTCGTGAAACCGCAGTTCGAGGCCGGCAAGGCCGAGGCCGACAAGGGCCGCGGGGTCATCCGCGACCCGGCGGTGCAGCAGGCCACCCTCGACGGCGTGGCGGCCTTCGCCCAAGCCGAGCTCCCCGGCTGCCGCGTGCGCGGCCACATCGACTCCCCCATCACCGGCGCCGACGGCAACCGCGAATTCCTGCTGGTCCTCGACAAGGGCACCTGAGTTATAAGGTTGTTCAACTGCCGCCAAATTGGACTGGCGAAGAACGCCGTTTCGGGCGACCTTCGCTCCCGCATGAAGCCCATTCGCAAGCTCGCGTTCGTCGTCAATGGCGACAAGCCCGGCGCCCGTGAGCTGGCGCGTGTCCTCATGCGCCAGGCGCGGGCCGCGGGCGTGCGGCTTAAGCAGACGACGCGGTTTCCGCTCGCGGCCGGTTACCTGCGGGGCTTCGACGCCTGTTGCGTCATCGGCGGGGACGGCACCCTCCTGGGTGTCGCCCGCGAGGCCTCCCGGGCCCGGGTGCCGATCATCGGCGTCAATCGCGGCAGCCTCGGCTTCCTGACCACGTTCTCGGCCGACGAGGCCCGCGCCCATTTCTCCGACCTCCTGGGCGGCGCCTATCAAGTCGACCAGCGCTCCATGCTCGATTGCTCGACCGGGCCCGGCCTGCACGACCTCGCGCTGAACGACGTGCTCATCAAGGACGCGAACACCTCCCGTCTCGTGCGCCTCGAGGTGTTCGCGGGCGACGAGCTCGTCACCGAGTACACCTGCGACGGCCTCATCTTTTCCACGCCCACCGGCTCGACCGCCTACAATCTCTCCGCCGGCGGGCCGCTGATCCACCCGAGCGCCGATGTCGTGGCGATGACGCCGATCTGCCCGCACACGTTGAGCAACCGCTCCATCATCTTCCGCCAGGGCGTGAAGCTCCGCGTCTGCAGCCGGTCGCCGGAGGCCAACCTCCTCGTGGCGATGGACGGCCAGCGCAACCTCCGCGTGGGCGTGAATGCCCCGGTGCAGATCTCCGTCTCGCGCCACACCCTGCCCCTCGTGCAGCGCCTCGGCTACTCGCACTTCGCCGTCATGCGCACCAAGCTCAACTGGAGCGGCGGCGTCGCCCAGCCCCACCGCACCGGCGCCTAGGAGCGGCGGGCACAAAAAGCCCCGGCCGCGATCGGCCGGGGCGGAATACACCAACGCGGACCCGGGCGCTTACTTGCCCTTTTCCGCCTTGCGCGCCTCCTTCTCGGCCTTGCGGGCCTCGCGCTCGGCAGCCTTGTCGGCCTTCATCTTCTCGCGCTCGTCCTTGTTGAGCTTTCCGTCGGCGTTGGCGTCATACTCCTTCAGCGCCGCCTGCTTCGTGGCCTCGCGCTTCGCCTTGGCGTCGGCCTTGGCTTTCGCCTTCTCCGCCTCGCTCAGTTTCCCGTCCTGGTCGGCGTCGTACTTCTTGAGCATCGCCTTGGACGGCTCTTTCGGCTCCTTCGCCTTTTCCTCGGCGTGGCCCGTGACGGCCAGGGCCAGCGCGCAACACGCCAGCACGTTCAACACTCTGTAGATGCGGTTGAGATTAATCATGGCGCGAAACTGGGTCGCGGTTCAACGTTCGACAAGCCCGTAGAAGCCGTTTGACGGCAGAAACTAACAAATGCGCCGAAGGATGTAGGCTCGGCGAATTCGTGGCTACGAGCGTGAGCGAGTGGACCTCACGCGGCGCAACCGGTTCTCCACTCGCTCACGCTCGTAGCTACTGATCCGTCCCCGCGCGTGAGTCCTGCCTTACGGGCGGACCACAAGCTGGACGCGCGCATCGGCGCGCAGGTAGCGCCGGGCGAATTCGGCGAGGGCGGCCACCGTGACGGCGTCGATCTGGCGGTCGTAGTTCTTCCAGTCGTCCACGGGCAGCCCATACAGGGCGTTGAGGCCCGCCTGCCCGGCGCGCGAGGCATTGGTCTGCAGGCCCATGCGCCGCGCGGCCTTGAGGCGCGTCTGGCAGCGCGCGAGCTCGGCGGGCTCGACGCAGCCGGCGGCAACGCGGGCGATCTCCGCCTCGACCTCGGCCAGGACCGCGGCCTCGCTATCGGGCGCCGTGCCGGCCATGAAGTAGAACATCGCGGCGTCGAGCCCGATGACGCGGGCCGAGCGCACGAAGTAGGCGAGGCCCTTCTCCTCGCGCACGCGCTCGAAGAGCCGCGAGGACATGCCGCTGAACAGCTCGTCCGCCACCTCGGCGACGTAGTAATCGGGCGCCCCGAGGGCGGGCCCGGCGAATGCCTGGAAGACCACGGCCTGCTGGCGCGGCTGGCGCTCGACGAATGCGCCCGGTTCCGCCGGCAGCGCCGCGTTCGCCGAGGCGAGATTCGCGTGGCCGCGCGGCAGGCGGGCGAGGAAGGCCTTGAGCTTCGGGGCCAGGTGCCGCGGGTCGAAATCGCCGACCACGCTGAGCACCACGTTGCCGGCCACCATGAGGCGCCGGTGCAGGGCCTTGAGGTCCCCGGGTTGCAGCGCCGCGAGCCCGGCCTCGTCGCCCGGCGCGTCGATCGCGAGCGGGTGCGACCCGAAGAACTTCCGGCGCAGGAGGCGGCGGCCGAGCGTGACGACGTCGTCGTTGTCCTGGCGGATCGCCGCCAGCTGGGCGTCGCGCTCCTGCTCGAAGGTGTCGCGACGGAATGCCGGCTCGTGCACGGCCTCGCCGAGGAGCGTGAGCGCCCGCGCGGCATCGGTCGGCAGCACCTCGAGCGCGAGCCCGAAGCTGTTGTTGCCGGAGAAGGCGTGGAAGACGCCGCCGACCTCCTCGATGGTCCGCGCCACCGCCGCCGCGCTCCGGAGCCGGGTGTCCTTGGTGAGCATCGTGGCGAGAAGCGCCGTGGCGCCGCGCCGCGCCGGGTCCTCGTACCGGCCGCCGCCGAGGCAGCTCAGGCGCAGGTGCAGGTTCGGCAGGTGCGCATGCGGCTGCAGCAGCAGGCGGGCGCCGTTCGGCAGCGCGATGGCCGTGAAGTCGCCCGGCTCCACCCCTTCCGCCCGCGCCGACGCGGCCGCGGTGGCCGCCGCCGCCGGGTTAAGCGACACGCTGGTGAGGCCCTGCGGCTGGAGGTAGGCGCGCAGGACGCGCTGGAGGTCCGCCGGCCTGAGCGCGACCAGGCGCTCGAAGTACGTGCGCCCAAAATCGAGGTCGCCGATCACCACCTCGGCCGCGCCGATGCGCGCCGCCTGGCCCGCCATGGTCTTGCGGGTGTTGATCTCGCCGACGACGAGCTGCCGCACGGCCTTGCGCACGAGGGCGGCACCGATGCCGCGCCGGCCCCAGCGCCGGAGGGCCGCGTGCACGGCCGCGGTGGCCTTCTCGCGCTTGTCGGCGTCGCAGGTGAACGAGATGTAGAAAAGGCCGACGGAGCCCGGGTTCCAGCTGGTCGCGTCGATGGCATGGACGAGACCGGCCTTTTCGCGGATCTCCTGCCAGAGCAGCGAGCTGTCGCCGGCACCCAGCACGGTGGCGAGCGCCTCGAGGGCCACGGCATCGGGATGCGTGAGCCCGGGAATCTGCCACGCCAGGCCGGCGCGGGAAATCTCGACGTCCTCGTAGCGATGCAGCGAGCGCGGGCCGAGCTGGCGCGCCTCCTCGGGCACCAGCACCGGCGCCAGCGCGGCGCGCTTCGCGCCGCCAAAATGCCGGCGCACGTCAGCCTCGACCTGGGCGGGATCGATGTCGCCGACCACGACCACGGTGAGGTTGTCGGGCACGTAGCGGGCGCGGTAGTAGCGCAGGAGCTCGTCCCGCGTGACGGCGGCGAACAGGTCGCGGTGGCCGATGATGGGATGACGGTACGGGTGCGTGCGAAACGCGGTCGCGAAGAGCGACTCGGCCAGGCGGTGGTCCGGGTCGTCCTGCCCCATGTCGATCTCGCGCAGGATGACGCTGCGCTCCCGCTCGACCTCCTCCGGGGGCAGCGTGGAGTTCAGCACCATGTCGGCCAGCACCTCGATCGCCAGGCCCGCGGCGGCGGCCGGCAGGTCGATGTGATAGACGGTGCGGTCGAAGCTCGTGTACGCGTTGATGTCACCGCCATGCGCCTGGACCACGCTGGAGATGTCGCGGCCCGCCCGGTTGGCCGTGCCCTTGAACAGCAGGTGCTCGAGATAGTGCGAGAGCCCGGCGCCCGCGAGGTCGCCCTCGTGGGTGCTGCCAGTCCGCACCCACACCTGCACGGAGACCACCGGCGCGCCGGCGTCGGGCTTCACGAGCACGGTCAGACCGTTCGGCAGCACCGTGCGGTGCACGGGTTCGCGCCAGAAGCGCTCGAGCAGGTGGAGATCGTGGCGGCGGCCGGCAGGTAGCGACATGGAGGAGGTACGCCCCGGGTCAGGCCTGGCTGACGGGCTCGGCCGATGAATCGCGACGCCCGCGCTTGGCGGGCTGGAAGGGCTTCACGAAGGCCTCTTCAAACGTGTAGGTGTCGTTGAAATCCTCGCGCTGATCGTTGGCGGTCTTGCTGAAGACGTTGTACTCGATAAGGTTGAAAACGATGTCGCCGAAGTCCCGGCAACGCTTGACGCCCCAGTCGTTGAGCACGGTCTTCGCCATCGGCCCGAATTGCTCCAGGGCGTAGCCCCGCAGGCCGTCGAGCAGCTCGGGACCCGAGACGTGGAACGATTTGTCGCCACGCGCCGGTTCCTTCTTGCGCAACTCCTTCACCGTGTGGTCCAAACCCGCGCGGATGAACCCGTAGGCCCGCTTGTCGAAACGGGGGTCCTCCTTGCAGATGAGGCTGACGATCTCGGCGAAATCAGGGTCTTGCATGACGAATGGCGACCACCGGTACCATAGCCTCCCACCGTCCGCAACTGCGCAGATTGCAGAGGCCTTGAGTCGCGCTAATGAGTGAGGACTGCTGCCATTCATCTGCGAGTATTCCCTCGTAATCGAACCCGCAGACGACACACTTTCTTTACAAAAATGATCGCTTCGACCCAGACCAATCACCCGCTCGTTCCCAGCAAGGATCCGCGTTCGGCCGCCAACGCCCTGGATGCGGCA
Organism: Opitutaceae bacterium; assembly: GCA_019634615.1. GTDB lineage: Bacteria > Verrucomicrobiota > Verrucomicrobiia > Opitutales > Opitutaceae > UBA2377. The sequence goes on along the minus strand of JAHCAZ010000003.1, from coordinate 101,660 downwards.
TGCGCCCGACTCCGCGCGGCTGGCATGCGGATCACGCAGCCCCGTATTGCGATCCTGACGGTCATCATCAACCGCGCGCAGCCCACGAGCATCGAGCAGATCCATGGCGAACTCGAACCCGGATCCTGCGACCTCGTCACGGTTTACCGCTGCCTCGGGGCTTTCGAGCGCATCGGCCTCGTGCGCCGCTCCTTTTTCCACAACGGCACGAGCCTGTATGAGCTGAACGCGGGCGAGACCAATCGCTACCATGTCGTCTGCAAGGCGACCAATCGCGTCGCGCCCATCGCGCCGGAACTGACGGCCGAGCTGCGCGAGTCCATCCGCCGGATCGAGGAGAACCTTCGCCAGGCCGGCTACGAGAACGTCAGCCACGTGGTCGAATTCTTCGGCGTCGCCCCCGCCGGCACGCCGGCGCGCACCGCCCATCTCGGGTCGGTCACGGAGTGATATCCGTTTTGGCCGGGGTCAACGACCTCGGCTACCTCAGGGCGGCGAAGCCGGCCTCGACCGCGGGCCAGTGCACGATTCGCCAGAAGGCCGCGACGTAGTCCGCGCGACGGTTCTGGTAATTGAGGTAATAGGCGTGCTCCCAAACGTCCAGGCCCAGGAGCGGCGTCGCGCCCTCGCTGAGCGGTGAATCCTGGTTGGCGGTGGAGTGCACCTTGAGGGTGCCGTCCTTGACGCTGAGCCAGGCCCAGCCGCTGCCAAAGCGCTTCATGGCGGCATCGCTGAACTGCGCCTGAAATGCGGCCATCGACCCGAAGTCGCGGTCGATCGCCGCCGCGAGCGCCCCGCCCGGGGCGCCCCCGCCCTGCGGGCCGATGACCCGCCAGAACAGCGCGTGATTGTGATGCCCGCCGACATGGTTGCGCACGGCGGCGCGGATGTCGGCCGGCACGGCGTCGAGATTGCGCAGGAGTTCCTCGGCCGTCCTGGCCTGCCACTCCGGGTACTTGGCCAAGGCTTGGTTCGCGCTGTTGATGTAGGCCTGGTGGTGCTTCGTGTGGTGGATCTCCATCGTGCGCGCGTCGATGTGCGGCGCCAGGGCATCATAGGCATAACCGAGGGGCGGCAGGGTGAACGGTTGCGCCGTGCCGGCGGCGGCCGCCGCCGGTGCAGCCGCACGGGCCGAGGCCAAGCCGAGGCCAAACAGCGCCGCACCGGCACCCAGGGTCTTCAACGCGTCGCGACGGGAGATGGGGGTGTTCATGGCGCTTACGGTACGAGCGCCGCCGGCGAGCGCAAGCGACAGGCCGGATTTATCCCAAGCGTGGCTACGAGCGTAAGCGAGTGGTCACAGTGCCGTTAACGTCCCGCGCCCACTCGCTCACGCTCGTAGCCACGCGACCCGGATCCTACGCCAACAGCCGGCGCAGCGTCGCGTCGACCTGCTTCGGGTCGGCCTTGCCCTTGGCCGCCTTCATGACCGGGCCCTTGAGCGCGTTGATGGCGCTCTCCTTGCCCGCCTTGAACTCGGCCGCCGCGTCCGGCTTGGCCGCGATGGCGTCGCGGCACCACTGCTCCAGTTCGCCGGCATCGGTGGGCGCAGCGGCCAGGCCCTCGCGGGCCACGATGGCCGACGGCATCTCGCCGGTGGCGAACATCTGCGCGAAAACGGTACGGGCGAGGTTCGGCAGGAGCTTGCCCTCGTCGACCAGGCGCACGAGCTCGGCCAGGTGCGGCGGACGGACCTTGGCGGCGGCGAGGTCGGTCTTGGCGGCGCCGATCTCGCGCAGCAGGTCGTTGACCAGCCAGTTGCCCACCGCCTGGGCGCGGCCCGGGCCGGCCAGCTTGGCCGCCTCCTCGAAGTAATCGCTCAACGCGCGATCCCACACGAGCACCGAGGTGATGGTGTACGGGATCTGGTATTGTTCGAGAAAACGGCGCTGCTTGACGAAGGGCAGCTCCGGGCACTCGGCCTGCAGCCGTGCCTTCCACGCGGCATCCACCTGCACCGGCATGAGATCGGGATCCGGGAAATAGCGGTAGTCGTGCGCCATCTCCTTCGTGCGCAGCGATTGCGACGCGCCGGTCTGCCCGTCGTAGTCCCGCGTTTCCTGCACGATGGTACCGCCGCGCTCGAAGACGCCGATCTGGCGCTTGATCTCATGGGCGATGCCGTCGCGGACAAACGAGATGGAGTTGAGGTTCTTGAGCTCGACCTTGGTGCCGAGCTTGGTCTCGCCGACCGGGCGGATGGAGATGTTGGCGTCGCAGCGCAGCTGGCCCTTCTCCATGTCGCAGTCCGAGATCCCGCCGTAGATCATTGTCGCGCGCAGCGAGGTCAGGTAGGCGTAGGCCTCGTCCGCCGTGTGCAGCGCCGGTTCGGAGACGATCTCCATGAGCGGCGTGCCCGCGCGGTTGAAGTCGACGAGTGAATCGGTGGCGAAGTGGTTGAGCTTGCCCACGTCCTCCTCGAGGTGGATGCGCGTGAGCGGGATCCGCTTGTGCTCGCCCATGATGTTCCGCGCCGGGCCGGGCAGCTCGATCTCCACCGCGCCCCCCTGGCAGATCGGCTGGTCGTACTGGGAGATCTGGTAGTTCTTGGGCGAGTCGGGATAGAAGTACTGCTTCCGGTCCCACTTGCACACCGGGGCGATGTCGCAGCCGAGCATGAGGCCGGCCTTGATGACGGCATCGAGCGCGGCCTTGTTCATCACGGGCAGCACGCCCGGCAGCGCGAGCACGACGGGATCGGTGAGCGTGTTGGGCTCATGGCCGTAGCCCGCCCCGACCCGGGTGAACATCTTGGACCGGGTCTTGATCTGGACGTGGACTTCCAGGCCGATGACAGCTTCGTACTTCATCAGAGGGCGGGGACGCGGGTGTGCCAGTCGTGGGCCTGCTCGTAGTGCCGCGCGACGGCGAGGAGGTCGGCCTCGCGAAATGGCTGGCCGATGAGCTGAAGGCCGACGGGCAGGCCGGCACGGGTGAAACCGCACGGCACGCTGATGGCGGGCAGGCCGGCGAGGTTCACGCCGATGGTGTAGATATCGCAGAGGTACATCGCCAGCGGGTCGGATTTCTCGCCGAGCTTGAAGGCCGGCACCGGCGACGTCGGCGTGAGCAGCACATCCACATCGCGGTAGGCATTCAGGAAATCCTGGCGGATGAGCGTGCGTACCTTCTGGGCGCGCAGGTAGAAGGCATCGTAGTAGCCGCTGGAGAGCACATAGGTGCCGAGGATGATGCGGCGCTTGACCTCGGCGCCGAAACCCTCGGCGCGCGAGCGCGAGTTGAGCTGCTCGATGTCCGTCACGCCCTCGGCGCGGTGGCCATAGCGCACGCCGTCGTAGCGCGCGAGGTTCGAGGAGGCCTCGGCGGTGGCGATGATGTAATAGGTATCGAGGCAGTACTGCGTGTGCGGCAGCGAGACTTCGCGGATCTCGCAGCCCTGGGCCCGGTAATGGGCGATCGCCTGCTCCACGGCCGCGCCGACCTCGGGATCGAGGCCCTCGCCAAAGTACTCGCGGGGAATGCCGATGCGCCACGGACCCTTCTTTTCGGTCAGCGCGCGCCGGTAATCGGGGACCTCGGCGCGGAAGGAAGTGGAATCGAGGGGATCATGACCCGCGATGGCGCCGAGCATGATGGCGGCATCCTCGACCGTGCGGGCGAAGGGGCCGATCTGGTCGAGCGACGAGGCGAAGGCGATCAGACCGTAGCGTGACACGAGGCCATAGCTGGGCTTGAGGCCTACGACACCGCAGAGGGCGGCAGGCTGGCGGATAGAGCCGCCGGTGTCGGAACCGAGAGTCGCGAGCGCGCAACCGGCGGCGAGGGCCGCGGCGCTCCCGCCGGAGGAACCGCCGGGCACGCGGGTGAGGTCCCAGGGATTGCGCGTCGGGCCGAAGGCGGAGTTTTCCGTCGAGGAGCCCATCGCGAACTCGTCGAGGTTGAGCCGGCCCCAGAGCACGGCGCCGGCCTTTTTCAGGCGGGCCGTCACGGTCGCATCGTAGGGCGAGACAAAGTTTGCCAGCATGCGGCTCGAGGCGGTGAGCGGCTGGCCGTTGACGGCGATGACGTCCTTCAGGCCGACCGGGATGCCGTCGAGGGGGCCGAGCGCCTGGCCGGCGGCACGGCGCGCATCGGAGGCGGCCGCCTGCACCAGGGCGTCGGACTCATCACGGGAGTTGAAGGCCTTGACGCGGTCCTCGACCGCTTGGGTGCGCGCGATGACGGCGCGGGTGAGTTCGACGGACGAAAGCGTCCCGGCGGCCAGCCGGGCCGCGGCGTCGGCGATCGTGCGGTGGGGCAATGCGTCGGCCATGCGCGGTTACTCCACCACCTTGGGCACCGCGAACATGTGGTCGCGCTGGCGCGGGGCGTTCTGCAGCGCGACCTCGACCGGCAGGCCCGGCCGCGGCTCGTCGGCGTCCCAGACATTGACGACGGGAAACGCGTGCGCCGTGGGCTCGACCTGGGAGACGTCCACCTTGCCCAGCTGCTCGATGTGATGCAGCACGTCGCCGAGCTGGCGGGCGAAGGCGGCCTTCTCCTCGGGCGTGAGGGCAAGGCGCGCGAGGCGCGCCACGTGGTCGATGTTCAGGTCGGTGGCGGCCATGGGCTACTTGCGGATGGTCCAGCCGGTACCGACCACGATCTTGTCCTGCACCTGCTGCATGGCGGCGTTGACCTCGTCGTCGGTGAGCGTCCGGTCCGGGGCCCGGAACGCCAGGCTGAAGGCGAGGCTCTTCTTGCCGGCCGGCAGGCCTTCACCCTGGTAGACGTCGAAGGGCGCGATCTGCTCGACCGCGAACTTGCCGCCGGTGGCCGCGCGCGCCAGCTCGGCGAGCTTGCGGCGCAGGGTCTCGGCGGCGGTGTCCTGGTCGACCACGAGGGCGAGGTCGCGCAGGGCGGCCGGGAACAGGCTGAAGTCCGAATATTTGCGCCGCGCGAGGCCGCCGGTGAGCTTTTCCGGCAGGATGGCGAAGATGCCGGCGTAAACCTTGCCCTCGATGCCGAGGCCCTTGACCATCGCGAGGTTGAGGAGACCGAAACGAGCGGTCCACCCCTGCCCCATTTCGCCGGCCGCGGCGCAGTGACCCTCCTGCCAGCCGAGGTAGGATCCCGTGACGGGCACGAGGGCCTGGCGGTTCAGGTCGATGCCACCGGCAGCCGCGAGCGCCGTCACGTGGTGCTTGACGGCGTAGAAGTCGGCGGGTTCGCGGCGCTGCCACTTGCGATCGGCATCGTCGGCCATGACGAAGGCCACGGCGGCGCACTCGAGATTCTGGCCGTTGCGCTCGATGAAAACCCGGCCCACCTCGCACAGGCGCGAGACGGCCACGCCGCGCGACTGGTTGAGCTTCAGCACGTCGAGGAGCCCGGTGACCAGCGTCGGCCGGAGGTGGGACTGGTCGTCCACGAACGGATTGGCCAGCGCCAGCTCGGCCACGGCGGTCTGCGAGACCCAGGCCGCCACCTCGCGGCTCGAACGCAGCGTGTAGGTGGCGCACTCGTGGAAGTCGTGGCCGACCAGGTAGTCGGTGACGCGGCGGTTGAAAAGCACCACGGGATCGTCCTCGGCCGCGAGGCCGGGCGCCGTGACGACGGCGGCGGGGATGCGCTCGGTGCCGTAGATGCGCAGGACCTCCTCGACGAGGTCGATCGGGCGATCGAGATCGTCGCGCCAGCTCGGGATGCTCACGGTCCACGCCGTCCCGCGACCCTCGGTCGGCTCCTTGCGGGTGACGGCGAGCTCGAGCGCCTCGAAGGCCGCCTCCATGTCGGCCTCGGGGATGGTGAAGCCGAGCTTCTCGCAGATGAAGCCGTGGGTGACCACGATCTCGCGCTGCCAGGGGACGTCGCCTCCCACGATGTAGCTGGGGCCGACGACCTGGCCGCCGGCGTGCTCAAGGATGAGATCCACGGCCCGGTAGGCGGCCTCGAGGGCGGTATGCGGATCGATGCCGCGCTCGTAGCGGTAGGACGAATCGGAGCTCAGGCCGAGGCGGCGCGAGGTCCAGCGGATGGACTTGCGCTTGAAATAGGCGACCTCGAGGACGAGGTCGGTCGTGTCGTCGGTGACGCCGGAGTTCTCGCCGCCCATGATGCCGGCGATGACGACGGGCTTGGTCGCGTCGGCGATGACGAGCATGCGGCTGTTGAGGCTGCGCTCCTTGCCGTCGAGGGTGACGATCTTCTCCCCGTCGGCGGCGCGGCGGACGATGATCTCGTTCCCGCCCAGCTTGCGCGCGTCGAAGGCGTGCATCGGCTGGCCGTACTCGAGCATCACGTAGTTGCCGATGTCGACGAGGTTGTTGATCGGGCGCAGCCCGACCGCGGTGAGGCGCTGCTGCATCCAGTCCGGGCTCGGGCCGATCTCGATGCCGGTGATGATGTGCGCGGTGTAGAGCGGGCAATCCTCGGGGGCGTCGACGCGGACGGATTTCAGGAGGTCGGGGCGCTGGGTCGCGCCCGTGTCGCCGCGGAACTTCTCCTGCGGGTAGATCAGCTCGGTCTTGAACCAGGCCGCCAGCTCGCGGGCGATGCCGAGGTGCGAGAGGCAGTCGGGGCGGTTGGGCGTGATCTCGATGTCGAAGACCGTGTCGCCGGCCGGCAGCACGTCATTGATGGGCGTACCGAGTGCGGGGCGGCCGGTGAGGATGAGGAGCCCGGAGGCGTCCTCGGCGACGCCCAGTTCCTTGGCGGAGCACATCATGCCGTCGGAGAGCTGGCCGCGGATCTTCGACTGCTTGATCGTGAAGTTGCCCGGCAGCACGGCGCCGGCCAGGGCGACGGGCACGCGGTCGCCCACCTGGTAGTTCTGCGCACCGCAGACGATCGTCTTCACCCCGCCGGCGGGACCGATGTCCACCTGGCAGACGGAGAGCTTGTCGGCATTGGGATGCTTGTCGCGGACGAGCACCTCGCCGACGACGACGTGGTTGAGCTCGGGAGCGCCGGTGCGGATGACCTGCTCGACCTCGAAGCCGAGGAACGTGATGGCGCGGCAGATCTCGTCGACGGAGGCGTCGAGCCGCACGTAGTCCTTGAGCCAGTTCAGGGAAATTTTCATCGGGTGATCCTCAGGCGAACTGCTTCAGGAAGCGCAGGTCGTTTTGGTAGAAGTAGCGGATGTCATCGATGCCGTAGAGCAGCATGGCGAGGCGCTCGAGGCCCATGCCGAAGGCGTAGCCGGTCCAGACCTCGGGGTCATAGCCCACGGCGGAGAACACAGTGGGGTCGACCATGCCGCAGCCGCCGATCTCGATCCAGTCCTTCTTCACCTTGGGCAGGTGCTGGGCGCTGAGGTCGACCTCGAAGCTGGGCTCGGTGTAGCCGAAGTAGTGCGGCCGGAAACGGGTCTTGGTGTCCTTGCCGAGGAGGGAGGCAAAGATGTAGTCGAGCAACGCCTTCAGGTCGCGCACGGTGACGTTGCGGTCCACGTAGAGGCACTCGAGCTGGTGGAAGTTGGCCGAGTGGGTGGCGTCGGTCGTGTCGCGGCGGTACACGCGCCCGGGCGAGACGATGCGGATGGGCGGCGGGCCCTTGAGCATCGTGCGGATCTGCACCGACGACGTGTGCGTGCGCAGGAGGTACTTCTCCTCGGCGGTCTTTTTCGGCACGTTGCCGAAGCGGGCGGACTCGGGGAAGTAGAACGTGTCCTGCGCGTCACGCGCCGGGTGGTCGGCGGGCGTGTTGAGGGCGTCAAAGCAGTAGAACTCGGTCTCGACCTCGGGGCCGTCGGCGACGGTGAAGCCGACCTTGCGGAGGATGCGGCACATCTCCTCGCGGACCAGCGTGAGCGGGTGGTAGGTGCCGGGGCCGACGTCGGGCGACGGCAGGGTGGGATCGACGGCGGGCCCGAGCTGGGCGCGGAGTTCGGCGGCGGCGATGCGCTCGAGGGCGGCGTCGAGGAGGGCCTGCACGCGCACCTTCGTCTCATTGATCAGCTTGCCCATGGCGGGGCGCTGCTCCTTGGGCACGGTGCCCATCTGCTTCATGAGGGCCGTGAGCTCGCCGTTGGGGCCGACGTAGCGGGCCTTCGCGGCCTCGAACTCGGGGCGTGCCATCACGGCGGCGAACTCGGTGGCGGCCTTCTCGGCCAGGGCGTTGAGGGTGGCTTGCATGCGGGGGAAGTATGACCGGGCGGACGGAGACTAGGCGAAGAAAAACAAAAAGAGGACGAACCTCGGATCGAGGCCCGTCCTCCGGAGAGTCAGACAGGGAGGCGAGCCTTGGGCCGGCTCGCGTTTGTCAGAATTCAGGCCTTGGCGGCGGCCTTGGTCTTCAACGCGGCTTGGGCCTGCTGGACCAGCGCGTTAAAAGCCACCTCGTCGTGAATGGCGATGTCGGACAGGACCTTGCGGTCGAGCTCGATGTTGGCGGCCTTGAGGCCCTCGATGAAGCGGCTGTAGCTGATGCCGGCGTTGCGGCAGGCGGCGTTGACACGGACGATCCAGAGGCCGCGGAATTCGCCCTTCTTCTTCTTGCGATCGCGGTAGGCGTACTGCCAGGCGTGCTGGACGGCTTCCTTGGCGTAGCGGTACAGCTTCGATTTATTGCCGAAATAGCCCTTGGCGTATTTCAGCACTTTCTTGCGGCGCTTGCGCGACGCGGGGGAGTTGGTTGCACGAGCCATGTTTAGTTTTGGTTTGGGTCGCCGGCGGGTCGGTTCGTTAGACGTTCACCCGCCTGGCGAAGTTGTGGTTTTCGTTGCGGCTGGTTTTAGAGGCCGAACGGGAGGCAGCGCTTGAGCGGCTCCGCATGGCCATCGGCCACGAGCTTGTCGCGGGAAGCACGGCGTTTGGACTTCGTGCTCTTCGCGGCCAGCAGGTGACGGAAGCCGGGCGTGCGGCGGATCAGCTTGCCCTTGGCGGACAGCTTGAAGCGCTTGGCGACGGACTTTTTGGTCTTTTGCATGACGAGAGCGGACGAAAACAGAGAGCCGCGCCCGCGTTGGCAAGGGGAAATTGGTCAAACAATCGCCCAGATTCCAAACTCAGACCGGCGCGACGCGTCACCTGACCGGCAGCGATTTACGCAGCGAAAATACGCTGCACCCGCATCGGCGAAGACAGTGCGCACGAATGCGCAAAGGACGCGGAGAGAGCAGGCATCGGAGCGGATACAACAGAGGCGCGGCCTTGCCGCAGCTTTCCACCATGATCTCACGCCCTGTTCCGCAAACCGCGACCTTGGACGCCAATGAGGCTGTCGCCACCGTCGCATATCGCCTCAGCGAACTGTTCGCCATCTATCCGATCACGCCGTCGTCGCCGATGGGCGAATGGGTCGACGAATGGTCGGCCCAAGGCCGCAAAAACCTCTGGAATCACGTGCCCGAGGTCATCGAGATGCAATCCGAGGGTGGCGCGGCCGGCGCACTGCACGGCGCGCTGAACGCCGGCGCACTCGCCAGCTCGTTCACCGCCTCGCAGGGCCTGCTGCTCATGATCCCGAATCTCTACAAGATCGCGGGCGAGCTGCATCCCTTCGTGCTGCACGTCACCGCGCGCTCGCTTGCGACGCACGCGTTGTCGATCTTCTGCGACCACGGCGACGTCATGGCCTGCCGCCAGACCGGCTCCGCGATGCTCTGCGCCAACTCGGTGCAGGAAGCGCTCGACTTCTCGGCCATCGCCCACGCCGCGACGCTCCGCACGCGCGTGCCGTTCATCCACTTCTTCGACGGCTTCCGCACCTCGCACGAGGTGCAGAAGATCAACCTCCTCTCCGACGACGACCTGCGCGCGCTCCTGCCGCAGGGTGCGATCGAGGCCTTCCGCCAAAAAGCGCTGACGCCCGATCGTCCGTCGATCCGCGGCACTGCGCAGAATCCCGACGTGTTTTTCCAAGCCCGCGAAGGCGCGAACAAGTTCTATGATGCCGTCCCCGGCGTCGTGCAGGAACTGTTCGATAGCTTCGCCGTCCGCACCGGCCGCGCTTACAAGCTGTATGATTACGAAGGCGCGCCAGATGCCGATCGCGTCGTCGTCGTCATGGGCTCTGGCGCCGAGACCGTCGCCGAGACTTCCGCCTGGCTGAACGCCAAGGGCGAGAAGACCGGCGTGCTCAAAGTCCGCCTCTACCGCCCGCTCGACGCCAACGCCCTCCTCGCCGCGCTGCCGAAGACAGTCCGCAAGATCTCCGTGCTCGACCGCACGAAGGAGCCCGGCGCGATCGGCGAACCGCTGTTCCTCGACGTCGCCGCCGCGCTCTACGAGAGCGACCGCGTGGGCAAAGTGGAACTCGTCGGCGGCCGCTACGGCCTCGGCTCGAAGGAATTCACACCGGCGATGGCCAAGGCCGTCTACGACGATCTCGCCACCGCTTCGCCGAAGAAGCGTTTCACCGTCGGCATCAACGACGACGTCACCAAGCTCTCCCTCCCCTACGACGAGAAATTCGATCTCGAAACCGACGACACGCGCCGCGCGATGTTCTTCGGCCTCGGCGCGGACGGCACCGTCGGCGCGAACAAGAACTCGATCAAGATCATCGGCGAAGGCACCGACCTCAACGCCCAGGGCTTCTTCGTCTACGACTCCAAGAAGTCCGGCGCGATGACCATTTCGCACCTGCGCTTCGGCCCGAAGCCGATCCGCGCGCCGTATCTGATCGCCAACGCCGACTTCGTCGCGGTGCACCACTTCCCGTTCGTCGAGCGCATGGAAGTCCTCGCGCAAGCCCGCCCGGGCGCGACGCTGCTCCTCAATGTTGCGACACCCGCCGACAAGGTCTGGGACCGCCTCCCGAGCGAAGTCCAAGCGCGCATCATCGATCTCAAGCTCAAGGTCTACTCGATCGACGCCTACACCGTCGCCCGCGCCGCCGGCATGGGCGGCCAGATCAACACGATCATGCAGACGTGCTTCTTCGCGCTTTCGGGCGTGCTGAAGCGCGACGAAGCGATCGCCGCCATCAAATACGCGATCAAGAAAACCTACGGCAAGAAGGGCGACGCCGTCGTCGCAAAGAACAACGCCGCCGTCGACGCCGCTCTCGCCGCGATGCACGAAGTCGCCGTCCCGGCCGCGGTCACGGCGCGCTTCTCGCGCCCACCCGTCGTCGCGAAATCCGCGCCGGAATTCGTCCAGCGCGTCACGTCCATGATGCTCGCCAACCGCGGCGACGAGCTGCCCGTCAGCGCGTTCCCGGTCGACGGCACCTGGCCAACCGCCACGACGAAGTGGGAAAAGCGCAACATCGCGCTTGAAATCCCCACGTGGGACCCCGCGCTCTGCATCCAGTGCAACAAGTGCGTGATGGTTTGCCCGCACGCCGCCATCCGCTGCGCCGCCTTCCCCGACGCCGACAAGGCCAGCGCGCCCGAAACGTTCAAGAGCACCAAGCTCAAGAGCGCCGCCGCGCCGAATTACCAATACTCGATCCAAGTCGCGCCCGAAGACTGCACCGGTTGCACGCTTTGCCACAAGGTCTGCCCGGCGAAGGACAAGACCGACCTCAAGCGCAAGGCGCTCATGATGGCGCCGATCGAGCCGTTGCTGGCCAAGGAGCGCGAGAACTTCGACTTCTTCCTCCAGCTCCCGCCGGCTCCCGCCGCGCTGCTCGAGGATACGGTCAAGGGCACGCAATTCCGCGAGCCGCTCATCGAGTTCTCCGGCGCCTGCACCGGCTGCGGCGAAACGCCTTACCTGAAGCTGCTCACCCAGCTCTACGGTGATCGCCTGCTCGTCGCCAACGCCACCGGCTGCTCCTCGATCTACGGCGGCAACCTGCCCACCACGCCCTACACGACCAATCGTGACGGCCGCGGCCCGGCCTGGTCCAACTCGCTCTTCGAGGACAACGCCGAATATGGCCTCGGCATCCGCGCCGGCGTCGACCAACTCGCCGTCCAGTCGCAGCAACTCCTCAAGGAACTCGCGCCGCAACTGCCCGCTGAAATCGTCAACGGCATCACCGCCGCCGACCAACTCACCGACGCCGGCATCGCCACTGCGCGCGGCCATGTCGCGGCGCTGAAGAAACTCCTCCCCGCCCTCGCCAGCGACGAACGCGCCAAGCGCCTGCTCGAACTCGCGGACTACCTCGTAAAGAAGTCCGTGTGGATCATCGGCGGCGACGGCTGGGCCTACGACATCGGCTTCGGCGGCCTCGACCACGTCCTCGCAAGCGGCCGCAAGGTCAACATCCTCGTCCTCGACACCGAGGTCTACTCGAACACCGGCGGCCAGCGCTCGAAGTCCACGCCGCTCGGCGCAGTCGCGAAGTTCTCCGCTGCCGGCAAGGACACCGACAAAAAGGACCTCGCGCAGATGGCCGCCCATTACGGCCACGTCTACGTCGCCCGCGTCGCTCTCGGCGCCAAGGACAGCCAGACGGTGCAGGCCTTCATCGAAGCCGAAAAACACCCCGGCCCGTCCCTGATCATCGCCTACTCGCACTGCATCGCGCACGGCTACGGCCTCTCCGCCGGCCTCGACCAACAAAAACTCGCGGTCGATACCGGTTACTGGCCGCTGTTCCGTCACGATCCGGAGCGCGCTGCGAAGAACCTGCCGGTCGACATCATGGACTCCGGCGCCCCCAAGCAGCCGCTCAGCGCCTACACGAAGAATGAGCTGCGCTACCAGGTCCTCTTCAAGGCCAACCCGGAGCGCGCCGCGAACCTCGCCGACCAAGCCCAGAAGGCCGTCGACAAGCGCGTCGCCAGCTACCAGCAGCTCGCGGCCAACGCCGCCGCACCGAAGCCCGCCGCCCCGGCCGCGCCGGCGACCGAGGTCAAACCGAACAACTGAGGAACCCCGCCCCACCCCATGAACCTCACGACCAAGTATCTCGGCCTCGAGCTCAAGAGCCCGCTGATGCCCGGCGCGTCGCCCCTCGCGATGCGCCTGGATAACATCCGCAAGCTCGAGGATGCCGGCGCGTCCGCGATCGTCATGCACTCGCTGTTCGCCGAACAGATCGAGGGCAACGCCGTCGCGGTCTCGCGCCACATCGAGCGCTGGCAGGACAACTTCGCCGAAGCGACGTCGTTCTTCCCGCAAGGGCAGGACTACCTGCTCGGGCCGGACGAATACCTCGACCGCCTCACCGCCATCAAGGCCGCCACCAACCTGCCCGTGATCGCGTCGCTCAACGGCACGCACCTCGGTTCCTGGACGGACTACGCGCGCCTGATGGAGAAGGCCGGCGCCGACGCGATCGAACTCAACACCTACTTCTTCGCCACCCGGCGCGACGAATCGTCCGCCGAGATCGAAGACCGGGTGCTCGAGATCGCCCGCACCGTGCGCGCCAGCGTCCAGATCCCGATCGCGATGAAGCTCTCGCCGTTCTTCACCTCGCCCGTCCATCTCGTGGCCGAACTCGAGACGGTCGGCGTGAACGGCGTCGTGTTGTTCAACCGGATCTTCCAACCCGAGATCGACATCGAGACCTTCGACGTCGTGCCGCGACTCGGCCTCTCCTCGCCCGAGGACCTGCGCCTGCGCCTCCGCGCGCTTGCGCTGCTCCGCGACCAGGTGAAGCTGAGCCTCGCGTGCTCCGGCGGCGTGCACAGCGCCGCCGAGGTTGTGAAGGCTCTGCTCGCCGGCGCCGACGCCGTCCAAGTGGTCGCCGCGCTCCTGCGCGACGGCCCGGACACGCTCGGCAACATCCTCACCGAGCTGAAGCTCTGGATGGACAAGTTCGAATACACCTCGGTGTCCGAGATGCGCGGCGCGCTCAGCCTGCGCAACTGCCCGGACCCCGAAGCCTACGAACGCGGCAACTACCTTCGTTCGCTCCAGCTCTGGCGGGAGTGAACCTGGGGCCATAGTCCCAACTGCAAAACACAACCCGCGCGGTGCAGCGCGGGTTGTTTCGTTTGGCACCTCGAGAAGCTTCATCTGAACGTGGTTGAAAGGCGTAAGACTCGAGCATCACCATCTCAGCCAGATCAGACGGCATCAAATGCTCACGAAAGAGACGCTCCTCGCCCAAGGCTTCCGCACCACTGATGAGGCCTTGTCGACCTTGGGAAAGGCCATGCAGCACTGGAAACACATTCGAGGCACGCTGAGACGGGACGGCGCTGACTTGCTGTGCTCTGCGCCTCCCCACGGCCGTTCCGGTCCGTTTCGCTATCCAGCGCAAGTGCTGCTTCGCGCCGATCAGGATTCTCGCATCTCTGTTTGGCTGAGCCTGGAGTATCTATCGAAAAGAGAGTCGATCTGGCTGCTCGCCTCCTTTCTATTTTTCCCCGCACTTTGCGCATATCCTGACGGACGGCATCTCGGGCTCGGCGTCGGATTGGGGGCATTCAGTGGTTTCGCACGCGCGGCGTTTCTCTTTCTCGGGGCGAGGCGGGTGGAAAGCGACTTCGTGAGGCTCTACCGACCAAACCGCGATCCCGCCCAAGCGACGACCAGAAACACAAACGCCGCCTGAAAAGGCGGCGAAAATGGTCGGGGCGGTGAGATTCGAACTCACGACCTCTACGTCCCGAACGTAGCGCTCTACCAGGCTAAGCTACGCCCCGATTACATTTGGAGGGTGGCTGGCACCCTGTGGACCGTGCAGCAAAGGGAATGGCATTTCCCCCCGCAAACTAAATCTGCCCGAAAAACCGGTGATTTTCCGGGCAGCGAAATCAGACTGCGGCCGACGCTCAGCGCGCCGGGGCCGCGACCGCGGGCATCCGCGTCATCGAGCTGGAACCGACCCGCTGGCGGATCATGTCCGTGCGGCGCTGGACCTCGATCTCAGCCGTGCGCTTGTCGACCAAGGCGCGCTCGACGGCCTTGGCCTGGGCCAGAACCTCCGCGTTGAGCTTCTCCTTGGCCTTGCGCAGGGTGTCGAGTTCGATCTCGAGATTGGCGATCTGGCGGGAGAAAGCGTCGGCCTCGGCGTTATTCTTGTCCGTGGCGTCCTGGATCTCCTTGCCGACGGCCTCCCAGGCGGCGATGCGATCGGCCTCTTTCTTGCCCTCCTGCGCAGCGCGCTCGGCGGCGCGCCGGGAGGCGTCCTGGCGGGCCTTTTCCTCGATCTCAGCCTTGCGATCGGCCTCCTCCTTCTGGATGCGGGCGATCTCGGCCTTGCGGATACGGTCCTTCTCCTTGGCCTCCTTGATGTGGGTCAGGTAGAAGAAGGTAAAGATGACCGTGAGGATGGCCGGGAAGATGAAGTAGAGCCACTTTTTCATGGGATGCTAGAGAGGGATGATTGGGTTACGAGCGGGCGGCGCGGGCGGCGGCCGCGGCGGCCGCAGCCTGGGCGGCCTCGGCCTTGTTGATCTCGTCGATGAGGTCGGCCAGGCTCTTGGCGTTGGCCTCGGCCATGGTGACATAGGTGCGGAGGAACTTCTCCTCGTCGGCCAGCTTGCGCTTCTGCTCCTCGAGCTTGGCCATCGCTTCCTTCTCGGCCTTGACCTCGTCGGTCAGGCGCTCGACCTGCTTCTCGAGCTTGTCGCGGTCACGGTAAGACTTGTTGCGGGCCTCGACGGCCGCCTGGCGAGCCTCGCGATCGGCGCGTTCCTTGAGCTCCTTGGCTTCCTTGGCCTTCTTGCGGCGTTCCTGCTCGGCGTAGGCGTTCTTGATGGCGAGCTCGCGATCAGCGGCTTCCTTGCGGAGCTTGTCTTCCTTCTCCTTGCGGACCTGCTGGATCTTGGCCTGCTGCTTGGCCTCGTACTCCGAGCGGAAACTCCACCAGAAGCCGAAAAACACCAGCATCGCGATCGCCGGGAAAATGACGTAGGCTTTCTTCATATGGTAAGGGGGTCAGTTGGGCTAAGGGACATCAAGTGTTGCGGGTGCCGTTCTTGGCCGCCTCGCGGTCGCGGATACCTTCCTCCACGGCCTGGCGGAGGCGATTGAGCTGACCATCGGTCGGCGCGTCCGGCAGGCTGAGCGTCGTCCGGATACACTCCAGCGCCTCCTCGAGTTTGCCGAGCTCGTAGCACAGGTAGGCGAGAAAACCGTAGGCGGAGGCGGGCTTCTCCAGGCCGCCCTTCTCCACCGCCAGCTTGAGGTGGCGATAGGCGTCGGGGAGCTCGTCCAGGCCGTAATAGATCTGGCCGATCTGGAGCTCGAGCTGGCCGGACTTCGGGTACAGCTTGGTGGCCTCGGTGAGGGCCGCGATGGCCTGGCTCTCACGATTCACCTGCTGGTAGGAATACGCCAGCAGCTCCCAGTTCTTCTGGGTGTTCTCGATCCCACCCGTCTTCAAGCCTTCGTGCAGCAGTTCGGTCGCCTTGCCGTACTGGCCGATGTTGAAATAGATGCCGATCAGATTGAAGTTGTCCTTCGGGGTGTTGAGGAAACCGCGCTCCTGGGCGCGCTCGATCGTGACGGCGGCGCGGAGGTTGTTCGAGCGGGCTTTCTTCTCGTCGTTATCCTGGGACAGCGTCACGTAGGTCGCCATCAACTGGGACCAATAGTTCTTGTTCGAGGGGTACTTCTTGACGAGCAGCTCGTAATACTCGGCGGCGCGGGCGAAGTCGCCCTGCTGCTGCAACGTCGCCAGAAGGATGACGTAGAAGTTTTCCTTGGGATGGTTGCTGAGGAGGAGGGATTTCTCGGCGTTGACCTTGGCCTGCTTGAGGAGGTTTTGGTCGACCTTGTTCGGGTCCAGCACGGCGCGGTTGTAGAGCAGCGACGTGTAGAAGAGCATCGTGTCCGCCGTCGGCGACGGTGAATCGGCGATGATGCGCTCCAGGTACATCGTGGCCTTCGTCAGGTACTGCTGCTGGAGGGCCGGCGACTTGGTGGATGTACCCTCCTGGTAGAAGATCTTGGAGAGGTAATCCAACATCATCTCGGTGTTGCGCTTCTCAAAGTAGCCGTAGGTATCGGCGAGGCGGAGCGCGGTTTCGAGCGGGACGATGGCCTGGGTGTATTCACCCTTCTGGAGGTGGAGCTTCGCCAGCAGGTCGCTCAGGAAGGCCTGATCGTAGCTGTTGGGCGCGGCCGAGGCATTGAGCCGGGCAACGAGCGCGACGGCGCCGTCCCAGTTCTTGGCATCGACCATCGGCTGGAGCTTGGTCAGCTCCTCACCCACGCGCTCCGAGAGCGCGAAGTCGCCGCGCGTCTGCGCAGACGCCGTGCCGAGGCCGAGGACGGCCCACACGGCTCCGCAGAGCACGAGGGCGCGGAGGAACGAGCGGAAGTTGGCGGAGAGGTGCATCGTAGGCGCGGCCATGGATTAATCGTTGATTTTGAACGTGATCAACTGCTGCACACGTCCGGTATTGACGACGCGGCCGCCTTTCTTGCCGGGGCGGAACTTCCATTTGCTAACCGCCTGGATGGCAGCGGCCTCGAATTCACGCTGGGTGGAACGAACGATGAAGGGGTTGCGGACATCGCCATTGGTGTCGACGATGAACTCGACGACGACTTCGCCCTCGATGCCGGCACGGCGCATTTCAAAGGGATACTGCGGCGGGATCGTGGCGCGCGGGGTGGGCTTCTGGTCGAGGGTGTTGATGTCGAAGACCTCGATACCCTTGCCGAGACCCTGCATGCGGCCCTGCGGGATGGTGACCACGGCGACCGGCTTGACGCCTTCCGGCGGCGGGGGCTGGATCTGCTGGACGAAGGAATCAACCGTGACGAGCTGGGGCACGTCCGCCGCCATCGGAGGCGCGAAATCGACCTTTTCGGCCGGGGCATCGTCGTCATCGACGACCTCAGGTTCCTCCGGCTCGAGCTCCGGCATCTTCATGCCAGTTCGATCGTTGGAAGAGAGTTCCTCCGCCGGCAGGGCGGCAGGTTTCGACTTGATGCGGAAACTGCGGGCTCTCCGCCGTGCAACAGGGCGGAAACCAGAATGCCAATGATTAGATCCCGGCGCATGGTGATGATTTGCGGCTGGTGGTGGTTTAGCGGCCGGTGGAGCGGACCCGTGTTTCGACGGATACCTGGCTGATGCCGGCTTCGCGCACTTCGTCGAGCACCTGGACACCAAAGCCGTACTTGGCCTTGTCGTCGGTTGTGATCAGGACGCGGGCATTCCAGGCGCGGAATAACGCGATTCTGAAGGCGCAGGGCATGAGATTTCGGTGATATTCACCAAGTCCTTGTTCCAATAGCAGGTTCCTTGATCGGACACCTGCAGGGTCACCGTCTCTTCATCGTCCGTGTTGGTCTGGCCGCGATCTCCCGCCACAGGTAGTTGCACATCCACCGACTGGATCTTGTCCAGCGACAGGGTGAACAGCACGAAGGTGGCGAGCAGGAAGAAGATGACGTCGATGAGCGGGATGATCTCGATACGCGCCTTCTTCTTGGTCTCGGGCGGAACTAGGCTATGGCCTGACATGGATGGGAGAACTGGATTTGCCTGGATCAGGGCGGGGAGCCGCCGCCGATCCGACGATTAGGTTGAACCGGCGGGACGAATCTTGGTTTCCAGAAGGACCTTGTTGATGCCCTTCTTGCGGACTTCGTCGAAGACGTAGATGGCCTGGCTGAAGAACGCGTTCTCGTCGCCGTTAATGAGGATGCGAGGATTGGGCTCCGTCATCTTGTACCGCTCCAGGCGGAGCAGGAACTCATCGAGCGTGATGGGATCCTTGTCCCAGGCGAGGGTGCCCTCGGCTGTCACGGTGATGGTCACCGAGCCGGCAGGATCGCGCGGCTCGCTGGTGGAAGATTTCGGGAGATCGACCTTGAGACCCTGCGACTTGTTCAGCGAGAGCGTGAACAGCACGAAGGTCGCGAGGAGGAAGAAGATGACGTCAATGAGAGGGATGATCTCAATGCGCGCCTTCTTTTTGCCGCCGCCGCCACCTGAGCTTGGTCCGGACATGGTCGTGGGTGCTACCGTTTAGGTGATGCGAGGTTGAGCGGGGATGACGCTCAGCGGGTGACGCCTTCCTGCTTCTTGACGATGAGCTCGAGCGCGTTGGCCGCGTCGGCGACCTCGTGCTTGGCTTCCTCGGCGCGGGCGTTCAGGTAATTGAAGGGCAGCAGGCCCGTGACGGCGATGGCCAGACCGCAGGCGGTGGCGATCAGCGCCTCGGCCACACCACCGGTGATCTGACCGGCGGCGGTCGCGAGGTCACCCGTCATGTTGCCGAAGGTCTTCATCATGCCCGTGACGGTGCCGAGCAGGCCGAGCAGCGGGGCGGCGGTGATGACGGTGTCGAGGGTGGCCATGCCCTGGTTGAAGCGGTTGAGCTCCTGGCCCGAGGCGCGGATGAACGCGTTGGAGAGGGAGCTGGAGCGGTGCGACAGGGCGTAAACCAAAATGCGGGCGACGAAGTCCTTGCTCTTCTTGCCGATCGCGATGGCGCCGTCGACGTCGTTGCGCTCGACGCTGTCGAGCATCTTCTCCACGACCTCATGCTCGCGGCTCGCGTTTTCCCGCATGATGAAGATCAAGCGCTCGACGATCACGGTCAGGCCGAGGAAGGAAACGAGCAGAATGGGCCACATGATGGGACCACCATGGATGAACAGCTCCATCGGAGTCTGGTTCATGAGGAACGCAAACGGCAGCATTTGAGTAGTCATAGGAGGGGGATGTAAAAGATCAGGTTGTGGGGAGGTTGAAAAGATTCAGTCGCGGGCTTCGATTGGCAAAACCTACGCACATTTTGCCATCAAGGACTCGGTCAATGAAACGGATCTGGTCGGGAACGGGCGATTTGGGAAACTGACGGTCGAGAACCGCATGCGTGGGTTGATCGAACAAGGAGCGAAATGATGGGAATTGCGAAGCAAGGAAGTCGAAAAAAGGGTATTGGAAACACCGCTGTCAACCTACTTCCGAAATAAATCAGAGGGAGAATGCGCGCGATTAGCAAATTGGCTGCCCGACTAGGATTCGAACCTAGACAGAACGAGTCAGAGTCGTTCGTGCTACCATTACACCATCGGGCAGTGAAGATCGCGACACGCAGGGCGGGGTCGTCGCAGCGGCTCACGGGAGCATGGAGCCGGCGATGGGATTCGAACCCGCAACCGCCTGTTTACAAAACAGGTGCTCTACCATTGAGCTACGCCGGCAACAGGGAAGTGCGCCGCGAGAATGCTAATAAAAGAACCCCGACCCTGCCAATGCTCGCCGAGCGAAAATTGGTGGCTCCCCGGGGACTCGAACCCCGAACCAATTGATTAAGAGTCAACTGCTCTACCATTGAGCTAGGAAGCCAAACAGAAGGACGAAAAACTCAGAATCCAACCGGTGATGTCAACTGCGATTTGCGTCTCGTTGCCACCGGTGCCCGCGAACGGTCCGAACACGTCGCCCACCACGTCGTCTCCGCCCGCATCTTTCGCGCGCCCGCACCGCACAAAATGATTTTCTTTCCCCACCGCGTTCACCCAGTGTGACGGCATGGATGCCACCCAGAAGGAAGTCCTCGACATCTTCACCCGCACCCGCGCCCTGCTCGAAGGCCACTTCGTGCTGCGCTCCGGCCTGCACAGCGGCCACTATTTCCAATGCGCCCAGGTCGGGCAGCACATGGACGCGATCGAGCGCCTCGCCAGCCTCCTGCTCGCCAAGCTGAAGGACCACCGCTTCACCACGGTGCTCGCGCCCGCGATGGGCGGCCTGGTGATCGGCCAGGAGGTGGCCCGCCAGTCCAAGTCCCGCTACATCTTCGCCGAGAAGGAGAACAACGTGCTCGTCCTGCGCCGCGGCTTCACGTTCGCCAAGGACGAGCGTGTGCTGATCGTCGAGGACGTCGTCACCCGCGGCGGGCGCGTGCAGGAATGCCTGAACATTGTCCGCCAAGGCGGCGCGATTCCCGTCGCCGTCGCCATGCTGGTGGACCGCAGCGCCGGGCAATCCCGCTTCGATGTGCCCGCCATCTCGCTGCTCGAGCTCAGCTTCCCCACCTACCCCGCCGATGCCGTCCCCCCCACCCTGGCGGCAATCCCGGTGCAGAAGCCCGGGAGCTGAAGCCAAGGGCCGCAGCAGGGCGTAGGAGCGGCAGCCGCTATTTCACGAACAGCGGCACGTAACGGAAGCCGCCCCGGTAGTAGATGAGCAGGAGATTGCGCTCACCCGGGCGCAGCAGCGCCTTGGCTTCCGCCACATCGGCCACCGCCATGCGGTTGATCTCGACGATGACCACGTTGGGCGCCAGCCGGTCGGCGTAAGGCGACTTCTCGTCGACCTCCGTGATGACGAGGCCGGTGACGCGCGAATCGACGTTCAGGCGGCGGCGGATCTCGTCGGTGAGCTTGGTGGCCGCGACGCCCGCCAGGAGCTCGTTGGGCTTCTCGGTCAGGGTGCCGAGCGTGACGGTGAGCGTCACGGGCTTGCCGTCGCGCAGGATGCTGAGGCTGACCTCGGAACCGGGCACCGATTGCGCGATGGTGAGACGGAGGTCCTCGATCGAGGCGATCGCGCGGCCGTTGACGGCCAGAATGACGTCAGCCCGCTTCAACTTGGCCTTCTCCGCCGGGCTTTCCGGCGTGACGTCGGCGACGGCGACGCCCTTGGTGTCCTTCGGCAGGCCCATGGACTCGGCGATCTCCGGCGTGACCGACTCGGTGATGACCCCGAGGTAACCGCGGGCCACCGTGCCGGTCTCGATGAGGCTGTGCATGATGGACGCCGCGAGATTGACCGGGATGGCGAAGCCGATGCCGATGTTGCCGCGGGTCGTGGAGACGATGGCGCTGTTGATGCCGACGAGGCGGCCGCGCGCGTCGATGAGCGCGCCGCCGGAGTTGCCCATGTTGATGGCGGCGTCGGTCTGGATGAAATCCTCGTAGCCCTGGACGTTTTCCAGCAGGCCGAGCTTGTTGCGGCCCTTGGCCGAGACGATGCCCATGGTGACGGTCTGGCCGACGCCCAGGGGATTGCCGACGGCGAAAACGATGTCGCCGACGCGGATCTTGTCGCTGTCGGCCAGCGTGACGGTCGGGAGATTCTCCGCCTCGATCTTGATGACGGCGACGTCGGTCTTCGGGTCGGCGCCGATGAGCTTGGCCTTGAACTCGCGCTCATCCGGCAGGAGGACGCTCAACTCGTCGGCGCCCTCGACCACATGGTTGTTGGTGATGATGTAGCCATC
Source organism: Opitutaceae bacterium (assembly GCA_019634615.1). Lineage (GTDB taxonomy): Bacteria > Verrucomicrobiota > Verrucomicrobiia > Opitutales > Opitutaceae > UBA2377. Next base: position 79,726 of record JAHCAZ010000003.1, on the reverse strand, counting down.
GGCCGTGACAATGACGCCGGAGCCGAGGCCCTCCTCCTTGCGCTCGCGCACCTGGTCGGGAAGGTCGGGGAAGAACTGCCGCAGGAGCGGATTCGGCGCGGCCCGCTGGGCGACGATCTTGCTCGAGTAGACGGAGACGACCGCCTTCTGGACGGGCTCGACGACATCGGCGTAGCTCACGAGCGTCGCCGCCTTGCCGGCGCTTACCGGCGAGGGATCGATGCTCAACTGCGGGCGCTTGGCGGTCGCCGCACCGAGGGTGAGGCCGGCCGCGACCAGCAGGCCGCCGCCGAGCACCAGGGAACCGAGGGTAAGGGGAAGCTGGGAAAGTTTCATGGCGTGCGAGAAGACAAAGCGGGACGCCGAAGGTTGCAACCGCCGGCACAAAATGTCCCGAAACTCAGAACCCCTTGATCTTGAACAGGCCGGTGACGCTCTCGTTGTTGGTGATGCGGACAATCGCCTGGCCGAGCAGCTTGGCGATGCTCAGCACGGTGATCGGCAGGCCGTTCGGGGTGATCGGGGTGGAATTGGTGGTGATGAGCTCGTCGATCACGCCGCTCTTGAGGCGCTCGACGGCGACGTCGTTGAGGATGCAGTGGCTGACGGCGGCGCTGACGCTGACGGCGCCCTGGGCGCGAAGGATCTTGGCGGCGGCGGTCAGCGTGCCGGCGGTCTCGGTGATGTCGTCGACGAGCAGCACATCGCAGCCGGCGACGTCGCCGACGACGTTCATCGCCTCGACGGTGGTGGCGTTCTTGCGCTTCTTGGCCACGAAACAGAGGCCCGCGCCCATGGTGTCGGCGTAGGCCGAGGCCATCTTCATGCCGCCGACATCGGGCGAGCAGACCACGAGCGGGTTCGCGCTCTTGCGGTGCGCCAAGTGCTCGAAGAAAACCGGCGAGGCGTAGAGGTGGTCGACCGGGATGTCGAAGAATCCCTGGATCTGCTGGCTGTGCAGATCCATCGTCAGGATGCGGGTGGCGCCCGCGGCGACGAGGAGGTTGGCGACGAGCTTGGCGGTGATGGGCACGCGGGGCTGGTCCTTGCGGTCCTGCCGGGCGTAACCGTAGAACGGGAGCACGGCCGTGATGCGCTGCGCCGACGCGCGCCGGGCGGCGTCGATCATGATGAGCAGCTCCATCAGGTGGTGGTTCGTCGGCGGGCAGGTGGACTGGATGATGAAGACATCCTGGCCGCGGATGTTCTCGTTGATCTTCACGAACGACTCGCCGTCCGGGAAGCTCGTGACCGTCGCCTCCCCGAGCGGCACCCCGATGGCTTGGCAAATCTCCTCGGCGAGAGGACGATTGGAGTTTCCGGAGAGGATTTTCAGCCGCGACGCGCTCATGGAGGCGCATCCTTGCGGGCCGGCCGCTCAGGCGGAAGACAATTTTATCTGCGCCTCAAGTTCCGCTACACGCTTGAACAATTCCGGGAGGCGCCCGAACAGGACCTGCAGGCGGCGCTCCAGCATGTAGGCCCGCGCGGGCGCGCCGTTGACGAACGTGCCGGCGGCGACACTGGAGGTGATGGCGGCGGCCCCGCCGGACTTCACGCCCCGGCCGAGCGTCAGGTGGCCGGCGACGCCGGCCTGGCCGCCGAGGACCACGTAATCCTCGAGCGTGGTGCTGCCGGAGATGCCGACCTGGGCGCAAAGGATGCAGTGCCTGCCAATGATCACGTTGTGCGCGACCTGGACGAGATTATCGATCTTCGTGCCCTCGCCGACGACCGTCCGGCTGAAGCGCGCCCGGTCGAGCGTGCTGTTGGCGCCGATCTCGACGTCATCGCCAATCTCGACGATGCCGACCTGGGGGACCTTCTCGTGCCGGCCCTGGACGAACTCGTAGCCGAAGCCGTCGGAGCCTACGACCACGCCAGGATGCAGGCGGACGCGATCAGCCAGAATGCATTCGGTGCCGACGACCACGCTGGGCATCAACCAGCAGTTCGCGCCGACCCGGGCGTTGCGCCCGACAAAAACCTGGGCCTGAAGATGGGAGCCGGCGCCGATGATCGCACCGGCCTCGACGATGCAGAGCGGGCCGACCGTGGCGGCCGGGTCAACCGTGGCACTGGCATCAATCACGGCCGTCGGATGGATCCCGGGGGCCGGGCGCGGCCAGAGCTGCTGCTCGATGCGGGCACAAATCCGCGCCAGGGCTACCGAAGGCTGCTCGACCAGCAGGTAGAGCTGCCCTGGCTGGGGTTCGCCCTCGAAATCCGGCGGGAGCAGAATGATCGATGCCCGGCAGGCTCCGACTTCCGCGCGGTACTTCGCGTTGCCGAGGAAGGATATCTCCCCCGCCCCGGCGGTGCTGAGGGCGCCGATGCCCCGGATCGTGGCCTCGGTGGCGCCGCGTGTCTGACTTGGCTGCACCAGCGCGATGATCTCGGCGGGAGTGAAGGAGACCTGCATGGGCGGGATGGTGGGGGCAAATGCGCCGCCTGCAAAGGCGGAAAACGAAAAGCCCCGCCAGTGACGGCGGGGCTGAAAGAGGCGGGATGGCCGATGATTACTTCTGGCCGCCCATCGGGACCTTGATCACGGGCGAGTCGGACGCGGCGGGAGCCGGGGCCGGCGCGGGCGTGGCGGTCGCGGCGGGGGTGGCGGAAGCCGGGCGGTCCTTGTCGATCTCCTTCATCACCTCGTCGGTGATATCGAGGGCGGGATCGAAGTGGATGACGGCCGGGATGCCGAGCAGCGACGGGCCAGACTTGTCGACGAGCAGCGCGGCGCCGCGGCGCTTGGCGACGTCGGTGGCGATCTTGCCGATCTCCTCGAACATCAGGTCGCGGAAGGTGCGGATGCGGCCCTGGAGGGCGCGCTGGGTGTTGGCCTCGAAGGTGCGGACTTCGTTCTGCTTGCGCTGGATCTCCTCCATCTTGCGCTGGGCATCGCCTTGGACCTTGTTCTTGGCCTCGGCGGTGGCGGCCGGGTTGTTCGACTGCTCGACGAGCTCCTTGTACTGCTCGACGAGGGCATTGCCTTCCTTGTTCAGGCGGTCGAGCTCCTCCTGGGCCTTCTGCCCGTCACTGCGGAGCTTTTCGTTCTGCTCCTGTGTCTTGTAGTGATTGTCGAGCAGTTTGGCCATGTCGACGACCAGCACCTTGGTTGCCGTCTGGGCCTGGCCAACGAGCGCGAAGGCGCCGACGGCTGCCAGGACGAGCAATGATTTGAATGAGTTTTTCATGGGTCGGGTAGTAAAGCGGATGAAGGTCGATTGAGTACGAATCAGAAGCGCGTGCCAAAGGAAAAGTTGAACTGATTGCCGGTATTGGCCTGCTTCGAGCTCGTGATCGGGACGCCGTAATCGAGGCTCAGCGGGGCGCCCGCCACGAAGAGGCGGATGCCGATGCCGAAGTTGTCGTGGTAGTCGGCGGGGTTAAAGTCGTAGGCATCGCTGTTTACGAAGCCGGCGTCGTAGAAGACCGCGAAGCGGATCGGGCTCACGATGTCGGCCGAGTATTCCAGGCTGAGCATGGCATAGGTCTTGCCGCCGAGCAGGAAGTCGCCGTCGCGGGGCGAAATGCTGTTGTACTCGTAACCGCGGAGGTTGTACGGGCCGCCCAGGTAGTACTTGTAGTAGTAGGGCACGTCCCGGCTGTCGCCGTAGCTTTCGATCACGCCGCCGCGGGCGATGACCGAGAGCACCTGCGCCTGGAGGTCGAAGAGAGGGTAGAACTGGGAGCCGCGGAACTCGAGCTTGTAGTAGTCGTAATCGCCGCCGAGGGGGCCGCCGGCGACCTCGGTGTTGACCTCCACGCGGTTGCCCGAGGTGGTGTTGATGATCTTGTCGCGCGTGTCGCGGAGGAGCTGGAAGCCGAGGCGCGAAACCGTGGTGTCGCCCGCACCAATCAGGCCCGAGTAGATCGGATCGACGTCGTCGATGCCGATGACCTCGTACGTGTACGACAGGCGGCCTTCGACGAGCTCAAAGAGGCGCTTGCGCAGATAGATTTCGCCGCCAGTCGCGACCTGGGTGTAGTAGTCGCTGTTGTACTCGGAAGATGTGCGGTAGAGGCTGAAGCCCATCGCGAGCTCGCGCTCGAACAGCCACGGTTCCTCGAAGGAGAGCACGGCCTCGCTGGAGAGCGAGCCGAGCTGGAGGCGGAGGCGGAACTTCTGGCCGTCGCCCTGGAACAGGGAGCGGCGGTTGAACAGGTCGAAGTTCGCCTGGCTGAGCTCGGCGAACACGGTGACGCGCTCGACGGAGCTGAAGCCGGCGCCGAAGGTGAGGTTGCCCGTGCGGGCCTCCTTGACGGCGACGCGGAGGTTGCGGCGCCCGGGGATGTTGGTCTCCTGGGGCGACAGGTTCACGTCGTCGAAGAAACGGGTGTTCTCGAGGCGCAGCTTGCTGATCTTCATGCGCACCGTGTCGAAGACGTCGCCCGGGCCGAGCACTAGCTCGCGCAGGATGACGATGCTCTTGGACTTGGTGTTGCCCTCGATGACGATGGACTCGACGTTGAATTTCTCGCTCTCCTCGACCTGGTACTCGAGGTCGATGTTGCCGGTGGCGACGTTGGGCTTGCGGAGCAGGCGCACGCGGGTGTCGAGGTAGCCGCCGGAGCCGTAGAAGTCCTCCATGCGCTCGACGTCCTTGTCGATCTTGGAAGGACGGAAGACCATGCCGCTGCGCTGGCGGAGGATGCGCTTGAGCAGGCCGGCGTCGTGGATCTTGCTGCCGGTGACGCTGATGTCGCCGATCTTGTACTGCCGGCCCTCGTTGACGCGGATGGTGATGACGAGCTTGGTCGGCGACGGGTAGTCGAAGGTGATCTGGTCCTGCGGGATGTCGACGTCGAGGAAGCCCTCCTCGCGGTAGTAATCGCGCAGCTTCTCGAGGTCATCCTCGAACTTGTCGTCCTTGAAGCGGCCGGTGTCGGTCAGCCAGGACATGAACCACCACTTGCGGGTCTCCATCTCCTTGCGCAGGGCGCGGGCCTTGACGCTGTCGTTGCCCACGAAGGCGATCTTGGCGATCTTGACCTTCGGGCCCTCCTTGATGCGGAAGATGACGGTGCCGAAGCTCGTGGTGCGGTCGCGCTCGATGGCGTAGTTCACCGCGACCTGGTTGTAGCCGACCTTCTGGTAGTACTCGCGGATCTTTTCCTGGTCCTCCTTGACCTGGCGCTCGTCGAGGGAGGTGTTGGCCTTGGTCTTGACCTCCTTGTCGAGGCGACTCGCCTTGACCTTCTTGTTGCCCTCGTAGCGGACCGCGAGGACGCGGAACTTGGGGGTGACCTCGAACACGAGGTTGAACGTGGTCTCGGAGACCGCCTCGCGCTTGACCTCGATGAACTCGAACAGGCCGGTGCGGTAGAGCGCGCGGATGTCGCGGTCGATCATCGCGTCATCCAGGGCGCCGCCCTCGCGGACCTGCATGTTGGCGCGGACGACGTCCTCACTGACGATGGCGGTGCCGACGAAACGGACCGAAATCTTGCCGACCTTGTAGGCCGCATCGAGCGCGTCGGCCGACTGGGCCAGTGCCGCCCCCCCGCCGATGACGGAACACAGTAAAAACAAAAAGATTACGCGAGCTACCCTCGCCAGAGGGTTAGGGTGTGAAGTTTTCAAAGCGAGTGATGTCCCTGAGGAAGGTAAGTTTCAATTCTCCTACCGGCCCGTTTCGTTGCTTGGCAACGATTAACTCGGCCGAATCGGCGGCTACCTGGAATTTTTCGTCGGCGTCTTTGGGTCGGGCGAGCATGAGAACCACGTCTGCATCCTGCTCGATCGATCCGGATTCGCGCAGGTCCGCGAGCTTCGGGGTGCGGTTCTCCTTCTCGGAAGAGCGGTTGAGCTGACTTAATACAAGCACCGGGACATTGAGTTCCTTCGCCAGCGACTTTAATCCGCGCGAGGCTTCCGCGACCTGCTGCTCGCGCGGCACCTTGGGATCCGTCGGGCTGAGGAGCTGGAGGTAGTCGACGATGACAAACCCGAGGTTGTGCCGGGCGTGGATGCGGCGGGCCTTGGCCCGCAACTGCATGATGGTCAGCGCGCTGGAATCGTCGATGAAGATGCTCGACTTGGAAAACTCGTCGGCCGCGGCGAGCAGGGCGCGCATCTCCTCGCCGTTCTGCTTCACGAAGCCCTCGCGCAGCAGCTTCATGTTCACCCGGGCCCGGGCGCAGAGCATGCGCAGGGCCAGCTGGGCGGAGCTCATTTCGAGCGAGAAGACGAGCACGGCGTTCGGCTGGCCCTTTTTCGGCATCGCCGCGGCCTCCGCGATGTTGAGCGCCAGCGAGGTCTTGCCCATGGACGGGCGGGCGGCGAGGATGATCATTTCCTGCCGCTGGAAGCCGAAGGTGAGCTGGTCGAGGTCCTTGAAGCCGGACGGCACCCCGGTCAGCTCCCCGCGGTGGTGGAGCATCTTGTCGATGACCTTGAAGGCCTCGCGCGTCGGCTCCTTCATGTGCTTCGCGGAGTCGTCGACGCGGTGCTGCGTGACCGCGAACATCTCCTTCTCCACCCGGTCGACAAATTCCTCGACGCTGCCCTCGCGGAGCGCGAACGACTCCTCGACGATGCCGCCGGCCGCGCGGATGATCTCGCGCAGGATGTGGAGGTCGCGGACGCGCTCGATGAAGTAGGTGGCCTGGGCCGTGGTCGGGATGCGCGAGCTGACCTGGGCCAGGTAGGCGTAGCCGCCGATGGCGTCGAGCTGGCCGCCGGCCTTCAGCTCCTCGGCGACGATCGCGGTGTCGATCGGCAGGTTCCGCTGGTAGAGGTCGAGCAGCTTCTCGTAGATGATCTGATTGGCGGGCGAGAAGAAGGCCTTGGCGACAAGCTTATCCTCGAGGCAGCGCGCCACCGTGTCGGTGCCGTCAATGAAGCAGCACGACAGCAGATACTCCTCGGCCTCGAGGCTGTGCGGCAGCTCGCGGGCGGCCGCGCCCGGGGATCGGACAGGAGGTCTTTCGTTGGACTCAGCCATGGCGATAGACGCTCAGATATGGGGCGCGGGACGAAAGCGTCGCAACCACGGGTTTTGCACAATTTGCTCCCAAAACGCGAAGGCCGCGTCGAGTGACGCGGCCCGCGGGAGGGAGAACCCGGTTATTTCTTCTCCTCGACGGGGCTCTCGATCGGATTCTCGGAGACGACGTCGAAGTTGAGCTCGACGGTGACCTCGGGGTGGAGCTTCACCTTCACGGCGTGCTGCCCGAGCGTCTTCACCGGCGTGTGCAGGTGGATGCGCTTCTTGTCGATCTCCAGGCCGGCGGCGACGAGCTTGGCGTGGATGTCGGCCGCGGTGATCGCGCCGAACATCTTGCCGCCCTCGCCGGTCTTGACGGCGAAGGCCAGCGAGGTCTTCTCGAGCTTCTTGGCGAGCTCCTGCGCGCCATTGAGCTCGTCGGCCTCGCGGACCGCGCGGCGCTTCTTCAGCGCCTCGACCTGCTTGCGGTTGGCCGCGGTCAGCGGCACCGCGATGTGGCGCGGGAGGAGGAAATTGCGGGCGTAGCCGGCGCGGACTTTGACTTGGTCGCCTTCGCCGCCGAGACCTTCGACGGGTTTGACGAGGAGGACTTCACTGTATGCCATGGTGGACGGGTGTTTAAATGGAGGGTGGTGGGTGGAAAGGGGCGGATCCTAAAAGGGCACGTCTTCGTCGGCGCTTTCCTGCGCCGGGGCCGCCGGGCTCGCGGGACGGTTGGAGCCGCGGGCCGGGGGGGAATGCCGCTCGGGCGTCTGGTCGGCATCGTCGCCGCCGGCGCCGCCCGGGGCCGCGCCGTCGCCCCGGCTGCCGAGGAACTGGAAGCCCTCGAGCACGACCTTGAGCTTGCTGCGCTTCTGGCCGCTGGTCTTGTCCTCCCACTGGTCGAACTTCAGCCGGCCCTCGACGAAGAGCGGGCGGCCCTTCGTGCAGTACTTGGCGATGGTCTCGCCCTGCTTGCCCCAGGCCTCGATGTCCACGAACGTCGTCTCGTCGCGCAGGGCGCCGGACTCGTCCTTGAACTGGCGGTTGACGGCGAGGCCGAACTGGCAGATCGCCGTGCCCTTGGGCGTGACGCGGAGCTCCGGGTCACGGGTGAGGTTGCCGATCAGGTAGACTTTGTTGAAGTTGGCCATGGGGAACGGGGCACGCGGCGGGGCTCGTTCAGACGGCCTCGACGAAAGTGCGATAGACGCTGCTGTTCAGGCGGAGGCGCTCCTTCAGGTGCGCGGGGACGTCCGCCGCGGCGGTGAAGGCGATGTGCACGTAGGTGGCGCCGGTCAGCTTGGGGTCGGTGACCCGGGCGAAGTCGCGCTTGCCGAGGTTTTCCACACCGGTGACCTCGCCCTGCAGGGTCGTGATGTCCTGCTTGAGGCCCTCGATGATCTGCTCGACGGAGTCTTCCTTGCCCCGGTTGTCGAGGATGAAGGTCGCGCGGTAGTTACGTTTGTTCTGGTTCATTTTTGGCTCTGCGGTTGAGAAGGTTCATGGCCGGGTCGGGCCCGTCGGAGAGGAGCAGGCTGAGGCCGTTGAGATAATGAGGAAGCGTCTGTTGGATGAGGGAGAGTTGTGCGGGGTCGAATTTCGCGAGGACGAAGTCCTTGAGATCCATCTGGGGCGGCTGCCGCGGCCCGATGCCGAGGCGGTAGCGGGCGAACCCGGTGCCGAGGTGCTCGAGCAGGCTGGCCACGCCGTTGTGGCCGCCGGCGCTGCCGGTGGTCGTGACCTTGACGCGTCCGAGGTCGATGTTGGTGTCGTCATAGACCGCGGCCACGGCGGTCGGCCCGAGCTTGTAGAAGCGGGCCAGGGCGCCGACGGCGCGGCCACTCTCGTTCATGAAGGTGAGCGGCTTGACGAAATAACACGACGCGCGTCCCGGGCGGTCCCAACGGGCGACCTGGGCCTCGAACTGCGCCTGTTTCTTCCAAGCCAGCCCGAGCTGGTGGACAAACGCATCGATCACGACCCAGCCAAGGTTGTGGCGGGTGTTTTCGTATTCGCGGCCCGGATTGCCGAGACCGGCAACGAGCGAGATGGACATGACTCAAAGAACAAACACGGGGACGGTCGCGGTCAAGCGACCGGCCCCGCGGAAACTTACTTCTTGGCGGCCGGGGCGGCGGCCTTCTTCTCGCCAGCGGCGGGGGCGGCGGCCTTCTTGTCGCCGGCCGCGGCCGACGCGGCGGCACCGGCGGCAGGAGCCGCGGCGGCACCCGGGGCGGCGGCAGCGGCACCCTCGGCGGGAGCGGCGGCGGCGGCACCCTCGGCGGGAGCGGCGGCGGCCACCACTTCCTGCACGATCTCGGCCACGGGCTCGACGCACGAGACGACGGGCTGGCCCTTGGAATCAAGGTAATCGACGCCCGCGATGGCCTTCAGTTCGCCAATCTTGATGGTCTCGCCGACCTTCAGCTCGGTGACATCGACCTCGATGACGGCGGGGAGATCCTTCGGGAAGCAGCGGATGCGGATAAGGTGGGAGGCGATTTCAAGCACGCCACTCTGGTTCTTGACGCCAAAGGACTCGCCGACGACCTGCACCGGGACGCGGATTTCCATCTTTTCGTCCGCTTTGACCTCCTGGAGGTCGATGTGCAGGTATTTGTCGGTGATCGGGTCGCGCTGGACCTCCTGGAGGAAGGAGAGGGCCTTGTCGGCTTTGTCCTTGCGCTGGAGCTCGATGAGCACGGCGCGGCCGGCGATGCCCTTGAGGAGGCGGACGAACTCCGGCGTGTCGACGGCCAGCTTTTCGGGGCTCGTGTGCTTCCCGTAAAGGATGGCGGGAATGCTGTTGGCCTTGCGCAGGCGGCGGGAGGCGCTGCGGCCCGTCTGGGCACGCGTGGTGACGTTGAGTGCGAACTGTTGTTTCATGGATTTCGTTCCCCCTGAGACCCCGGAATTGGGGGCAGGCGTAGTGGAAAAGAGGGTCAGGTGATAGAAGCCGGGGCGCCGAAAGCAACCAAAACTTTCCGGCGCAGGCGCTTTTCCGCAAATTGCCCAAAACGAGCATTGACAACCTTCTGGGCCGCCTTGTTTTTCGTCCCCTCTTTCGCATCGCGCAAGCCATGCAAGCCACGTTGCCCGGTAGCTCAGTGGCAGAGCAGGTGACTGTTAATCACTTGGTCGCAGGTTCAATCCCTGCCCGGGCAGCCAATTTTCACCCTTCCAACCCGGCCATGCACCCCGCGTCGCCCCGCTCCCGCACCCAAGGCGGACCGCGTTGGATTCACGCCTCCTCCCCCCGCGCCGGTTTCGCATGCCCCTGGAATTGAAGGACACCCCCGCCCCGGCCCTCACGCTGCCGGACCTGAAGGGCAAGGCCTTTGTCGTCACCGGCGCCTCCGCCGGGATCGGCCTGGCCACGATCGAGGCCCTGCTCGCCAACGGCGCCACCTGCTTCGGCCTCTCGCGCGCAGCCCCCGCCCTCGCCCACCCGGCGTTTCACCACCTCGCCTGCAACCTCGGCGACGACGACGCCATCGCCGACGCGTTCACGCGCATCCGCGCCCGGACCACCCGCCTCGACGGCGTGGTCAATGTCGCCGGCACCGACCCCAAGGTTGCGCTCGCCGAGGGCGACGCCGCGCGCTGGGACGCCATCGTCGATCTCAACCTCCGCGGCTACTACCTCGTCATCCGCGAGAGCGTGCCCCTCCTCCGCGCCGGCCGCAGCCCGGCCATCGTCAACGTCTCCTCGATCAACTACCGCCTCGGCCTGCCCGGCCGCTCGATCTACAGCGCGACCAAGGCCGGCATCCTCGGCCTCACCACCGGCCTCGCGCGCGAGCTCGGCCGCGACGGCATCCGCATCAACACGATCTCGCCCGGCTGGATCTTCACCGAGCGCCAGGTCGCCGAGTACTTCGCCGGGGCCGACGCCACCAAGCACCTCGCCCACCTCGGCTCCGTGCAATCGCTGCCCCTGCGCCTGCAGGCCGCGGATGTCGCCAACCACATCCTGTTCTACTTGAGCGACGTCAGCCGCGGCTCCACCGGCCACAATTGCGTGGTGGACGGCGGCTGGCTCCTCGAGTAACCCCTTTCTCGCCCTATCATGGCCACCTCGCCCACCGCCCGCCTGCTTGTGTCCACCCGCAACCAGCTCGGCGAGAACCCGCTCTGGGACGCCCAGCGCCGGATGCTGTTCTGGACCGACATCACCGCGGGCGAACTCCACGCCTGGAGGGACGGCATGACGAAGGAACGCCCCATCTACACGGGCCCGATGGTCGGCGGCTTCACCCTCGAGGCCGACGGCATGCTGCTGCTCTTCCGCGTCAACGACCTCGCCCGCTTCAACCCCGCCAACGGCGACTGCCAGCCGGTGCGCAAGTTCACCGATCCCGGCATGCAGCGCTTCAACGACGTCATGGCCGATCCCGCCGGGCGCGTTTACGCCGGCACCATCGGCAAGGACAAGGAGAGCGGCGGCCTTTTCCGCTTCGATCCCGACGGCGGCAGCAAGCTCCTCTTCCGCGGCACCGGCTGCTCCAACGGCATGGGCCTCTCGCCCGACGGCCGGACGTTCTACTGGACCTGCTCCACGACCAACCGGATCTTCGCCTTTGATTACGACCCCGCCTCGGGCGAACTGGCCAAACGCCGGGTCTTCTACGCCGCCACCGCCGACGACGAGGGCACCTGCGACGGGCTCTGCGTCGATGCCGAGGGTCACCTGTGGTCCGCCCGGTGGGACGGCCACCGCCTGCGCCGCCATGCCCCCGACGGTCAGGTTGTTGCCGAGATCTCGGTCCCGGCCTCGCGGGTCACCTCATGCTGTTTCGGCGGCGACAAGCTCCAGACCCTCTACATCACCTCCGCCCGCGGCGAGACCGATCCCGGCTACTGCGAGGCCGGCAGCGTCTTCACCCTCGACGTGAAGACGCCCGGCCTGCCGCGCCACGTCTCCCGCCTCGCCGGCAAATGAGCCGCGCCGGGCGCCCCGCGGGCGTCTAGAACAACGCCGTGCCCGTCGCCTGCGGCGGCCGGGGCAGGCCCAGCAGCGCGCTCAGGGTCGGTGCGAGGTCGTCCACGCCGACGCGCTCCGTGCGCACGGCGGCCGGGATGCCCGGGCCAAACCAGATCAACGGGACATGCGAGTCGTAGGGGTGCGGCGTGCCGTGGTTCGTGCCGTTCTTCGCGCGGTCGACCCAGTGCGGGCGCAGGATGTAGGCGACGTCCGGGCTGCGATCGCGCCGGTACGATCGGCGCAGCTTCTCGCGCAGTTCATCCGCCGGGCCCGCCGCCTCGAGGTCCCCCCGCGTGTAGGCCGCCAGCACCTCGGGACGGGCCTGCAGGGCCGCCTTCACCACCGCCCAGGCCGCCGGCGCCGCGAGCTGCTTCGCCGCGAGCGTCTCCGGGCGCAGGTGGAAACCCGTGCCGTCGCGGGTAACCCAATACAGCGGGGCCGGCGGCGGACCGAAGGCGGCGTCAAGCGCCTGCTCGACGGCCCGCGTCACCGCCACCGGGTCGAGTCTCCCGCCCACCCCCGGCTGCGTCGCCGCCACCCGCTCGGGCAGCGGCGCCACCCCGTGGTCGGCCGTCACCACCACCACATAACGCCCGGCGCCGACTTCCGCGTCGAGGCAGGCCAGCAGGCCGGCGACGAGCCGGTCGAGGCGCAGGATCGAGTCCATGACCTCCTGGCTGTCCGGCCCGAACGAATGGCCCGTGTGGTCGATCTGCGAGAAGCCGACACACAGGAGGTCGGTGACGTCGTCGCGGCCGAGTCCCTCCGCCTTCACGGCCACCTGGGCGAACTCGGCCAGGATCTCGCTGTAGAACGGCGTGATGGGGAACGCACTCAGGAAGGCGTTGCCGAACTCCGGCCGACCGCCATCGACCCGGCGCGGGAACGTGCGGCCGAGGCCCGGCGACGGGTCCTCGCCGGCCGCGTCGTCCGGCCCGGCCAGGCGCTCGTAAACCGCGGGATCGAGCAGGCGATCCCACGTGCGGCCGAAATACGCCGGCACCCGGCCGGCGCGATTGAAGTCGTCCACCCACGTCGGCAACTGCTCCCGGTAGTAGCGCGAGGTCACGAAATTCCCGCGCTCATACCAGTAGGCGCCGTCCGCCCGGTGGCCGCCGAGCAGGATCGCCGAGCGGTCCTTGTTCGCGACCGAGACGACCTTCGCCTTCCCGCCTGTCTGGGCCTTGAGCACGTCGCCGACCGTCTCCGCCTCGAAATTGCGCGGCGACCGCCCCTCCTTCGCCTCGAGCACGCCGCCCGGCGAGTGCAGCGCCCGCGGCGGCGCGCCGACCAACGGCGACTGCCGGTCCTCGACGCCCACGACCGACTGCCAGCCCTCGCGGCTGACCCACTCGTTGCCCACGATGCCGTGCACGGACGGGTGCGCCCCGCTCAGGATCACCGCATGGCCCGGCGCGGTCTTCGTGTAGGCGTGCCGGTAATGGCAGTCGCGGAAATCGGTCCCCTGCTCCCGCAGCCGGCGAAACCCATCCGCGGGCAGCACCTCGCCGAAACGATCGAGGTAATCGTAGCGGAACTGGTCGATGGCGATCACGACCGCCAGCCGCGGCGGCGCCATCGGCTCGGTTCCCTGCATCACGGCCGCGCCGGCGAGCAGCAGGCACGCCCATCTCGGGAAAGGCAACTTGCACATGGTGACACACTGCGCGGTCCGCGGGAGGCGAAAAGCGAAATCGCCGCCCCCGCGGTGACAATCCCGTCACGCCGCCAGGGCAAGATCCGCGGTGCAACCGGCAATACCTGCGCTGGCAATCCGCCGGGAGCGGGAGTATCATGTCCCTGCCATGAAAACGATCCTTACCCCCATCGACTTCTCGGCCATCAGCAAGGCCGTCGTCAAGTCCGCCGCGGAACTGGCCCGCTCGCTCAACGCCCGCCTCATCCTGATGCATGTTGTCCAGCCCCCGGTCATCACCAGCGAGTACGGCGCCGTCATGGCCAACATCCAGGAAATCGTCGCGCTCAGCGAGAAGACCGCCGCCCGCCACCTCGAGTTGATGGCCCACAAGCTCCAGGCCGCCGGCCTCGAGGCCACGTCGCTCCTGCTCACCGGCTCCGCCACGCTGCACATCGTCGACCAGGCCCGGAAGGTCGGCGCCGACTACATCGTCCTCGGCTCGCACGGCCACTCCGCCCTCTACGACCTCCTCGCCGGCAGCACCGCCAGCGGCGTCCTGAAGAAGTCGCCCTGCCCGGTCGTCGTCGTGCCGCCGGTCGCGGGGAAGAAGAAGCGGCGGTAGGCGGTTCAGGAAAACGCTCAACGCTGAACTTTTAACGCTGAGCGCTCAAGTGATGCTAGGTAGCTACGAGCGTGAGCGAGTGGCCGTCGTGCAGATGCGGCGTCTAAACCACTCGCTCACGCTCGTAGCTACGCCCCACTTGAGCGTTGAACGTTAATCGTTGGACGTTGAGCGTTCCCTCCATGCTCGACCTCCCCGCCCGCCACGCCCGCTTGGCCTCCGCCCTCCCGCTCGATGACGCGCTGCTCGTCGTCGGCGCCGGCGCGCCGGTTCCGCTCCCGGAGAACACCGACCAGACGTATCCGTTTCGGGCGCACAGCGACTATTTCTACCTCACGGGGCTCGAGTGCCCGCACGGCGTCGTCGCGTACGACCCGCGCGACCGCGCCTGGCATTCGTTCGTGCCGACGGTGACCGAGGCCGAGCGCGTCTGGGAGGGACGCGAGCAGCCGCCCGGCGAACCGCTCGAGCAATTCGCCCCCTGGCTGGCCGCGCGGCCCGCGCGGCGCATCGCTCAGCTCGGCGCGGCCGTGCCTGGCGTCGTGGCCGACGCGGAGTTTTCCGCCCAAACCCGGGCTCACTTCCTGCACGCCCGCCGCCCCAAGGACGCGGCCGAGCTCGCCACCCTCCGCCGTTCCGCCGCCGCCACGGCCGCGGGATACGCCGCACTGCGCGCGGCCCTGCGGGCGGGGATCACGGAACGCGCCCTGCAGGTCGAGCTCGAGACCGGCTTCTTCCGCGCCGGGGCGCAGCGCACCGGCTACGGCTCCATCGTCGCCGCTGGCGCCAACGCCGCCGTGCTGCATTTCGCCCCGGGCGACCGCGTCGCGCAGGCGGGTGACTTCGTGCTCGTTGACGCCGGCGGCGAGATCGACCGCTACGTCACCGACGTCACCCGCACCTACGTGGTCGGCACGCCCTCGCCATTCCAGCGCGACCTCTACCAGGTCGTCCTCGCCGCGCAGCAGAAGGCCTGCGCCCGCTGCCGCCCCGGCGCGGAGTGGCGCGACGTGCATCTCGCGTGCGCGGTCGACCTCACCGCCGGCCTCGTGGCGATGGGCGTGATGCGCGGCAATCCCGCCTCGCTGGTCGAGCAGGAGGCGCACACCTTGTTCTTCCCGCACGGCCTCGGCCACATGGTCGGCCTCGGCGTGCGCGACGCCAGCGGCCTCCTACCGGGTCGCCCGAAGGACCCGCGGCCCTGCCTGCGCACGTTGCGTATGGACCTGCCCCTGGCGCCGGGCTACGTCGTGACCGTCGAGCCCGGGCTCTACTTCATCCCCGCCCTCCTCAACGACCCCGCGCGCCGCGAGCAATTCCGCGACTGCGTGAACTGGAACCTCGCCGATCAGCACCTCGGGATCGGCGGCGTGCGCATCGAGGACAACCTCGTCATCACCCCCGGCGAACCCGAGAACCTGACGGCAGCGATCCCGAAGGAATCCTGAACCACGGATTACCCTCCTTCGCCAAGCCTGCGGAGGGCAGGCACGGATGCCACGGATTCAATCCGGGGATAACCACTTATGTGCACTTATCTTCACTGAAATTTCCGGAATGCCGGATTCCGATCATTTCAGTGCTCATCAGTGAGCATCAGTGGTTAAATCGGTTCGGGGATCGAATGCTCGTCCGTGGCTAAAAGAAGATTCGACAAACCGCGCCGGCCCCTTCTCTTTTTCGCGCCATGGCCCAGCCTGAAACCAAGCTCATGACTCCCGTCAGCTTCGTCGTGGACATGATCCTCGTCGTTGCCTTCTTCCTTTACCTGTACTCAGTCGTCTCCCCGCACGTTCCCTCCAGCGACCCGCACATGATCATGCTCTGGGGCGGTCTCACGGCGGCCTGCATGAGCGGCGTGTTCTGGCTCTCCATCCAGATGTTCCGCGTCGTCCTCCGCGCCCAGCGTGCGGCCGCGAAAAAGTAACGGGTTCCGTCAGTCATTCCCTTTCCCGCCCGGCCTCACCCGCCGGGCTTTTTTGTGCTCAAACCCCGGCCCGGTCTCAAGTCGCCGCCTCGCGGCGCTTCTCGATGCGGCGGCCCGCGATGATCGCGATCTCATACAGGAGGTAGAGCGGCGCGGCGAAGAGGCATTGCGTGACCGGGTCGGGTGTCGGCGTGACGACGGCCGCGATGATGAAGATCACCACGATCGCGTGCCGGCGGTACTTCCGCAGGAAAGCCGTCGTCATCACGCTCATGTACACCAGCAGCACGATCAGCAGCGGGAACTCGAACGACGCCCCCACGCCCAGCACCAGCCACGTGAGCAGGCTGTAGTAGCTTCCGGGCGTCCAGCGCATGACGAACCCGAACATCTCGTTGATCTCGATCGAAACCCGGAGAGTGCTGGGGACCAGCAGGTAGTAGCTGAATGCCGCCCCGCATAAGAAAAGGACCAGCGCGGCGAAACACACCGGCAGCACCATGCGCAGTTCCCGCTTGGTCAGGGCCGGGGCGACGAACTGGCCGATGAAGAAAAGCAAGAACGGCGCCGCCAGCAGCAACCCGCCGAGGACGCACATCTGGATAACCACGGTGAATCCCTCCATGATCGAGGTCGTGCCCAGATCGATGACCGCTTGGGGATACTCGGCCTGGACCTTGTGCAAAGGCCACAGCAACAGGTCGTTGAACTCGTGCAGGGAGTAGCCGATCAGGCCGGCGCAGATCAGGAAGGCCACCACGCACTTGACCAGGGTCCACCGCAGGTCCTCGAGGTGGTCGAAGAACCCCATGGGCTTTTCCCGCGGCGTCGGGGCCGCCTCGTCACCCTCCAGGGGGGCGTCGGGATAGGGATCGGAGTCGCTCACGGTGGTATCGGAATCCGCGATGCTGGGCGGTTTTTGTCAAAACGGAAGCGCGTTTCCGGCTCCGAACCCGCCCGCCGCGCCGCCCGGGCGGGTGCAAATCCTGCCACAGGGTTGACACCCCCGCGGCCAGCCTATGCGCTGGCGGCGTCTTTGTTCATTTCTCTCACTCCCATGGCCAAGAAATCCACTGCTAAGAAGTCCGCGGGCAAAAAGCCCACCGCATCGAAACGCGCCGCCAAGGCCCCCAAATACGTTTACACGTGGGGCAACGGCAAAGCCGATGGCAACGGCAGCATGAAGCCCCTGCTCGGCGGCAAGGGCGCCAACCTCGCCGAGATGACCCGCATCGGCCTGCCCGTGCCCCCCGGCTTCACCATCACCACCGAGGTCTGCACGTACTACTACGCCCACAAGAAGACCTACCCGAAGGAACTCGAGGCCCAGATGCAGGCCGGCATCGCCAACATGGAAGATCATGGGCACGAAGTTCGGCGCCACCGAGGGCATGCCGCTCCTCGTCGCCGTCCGTTCCGGTGCCCGCGACTCGATGCCGGGCATGATGGACACGATCCTCAATCTCGGCCTCAACGACCAGACCGTCGTCTCCCTCGAGAAGGCCACCGGCAACGCCCGCTTCGCGTGGGACTGCTACCGCCGCTTCATCCAGATGTATGGCGACGTCGTCCTCGGCGTGCAGAAGCGCCCCGACGAAGATCACGAGCCGTTCGAAACCGTGATCCACGGCTTCAAGCACGAGAAGTATCACAAGGACATCGTCGACTCCGAACTCACCGCCGAAGATCAGGCCGAGCTCGTGAAGCGCTTCAAGGCCCTCGTCCTCGAGCGCACCGGCAAGTCCTTCCCGAACAATCCGTGGGACCAGCTCCGCGGCGCCGCCGGTGCCGTGTTCGGCTCCTGGATGAACGACCGCGCGATCGTCTATCGCCGCAAATACAACATCCCCACCGAGTGGGGCACCGCCGTCAACGTGCAGGCCATGGTGTTCGGCAACACCGGCGAAAACTCCGGCTCCGGCGTCGCGTTCACCCGCAACCCGGCCAACGGCGTCAACGAATTCTACGGCGAGTTCCTGATCAACGCTCAGGGTGAAGACGTCGTCGCCGGCGTCCGCACGCCCGAGCCCGTCGCCCAGCTCAAGAACCACCTCCCGCAGGCCTACGCCGAGCTCCTCAAGGTCCGCAAGACCCTCGAGGCGCACTTCAAGGACGTGCAGGACGTCGAGTTCACCATCCAGGACGGCAAGCTGTTCATGCTCCAGACGCGCAACGGCAAGCGCACCGCCGCCGCCGCGCTGAAGTTCGCCGCCGACATGGTGAAGGAAAAGCTCATCGACTGGCAGACTGCGGTGCTCCGCAACCCGGCCGACCAGCTCGAGCAGCTCCTCGCCCCGATCTTCGACCTCGCCGAGGTCAAGAAGGCCGCCGTCATCGCCACCGGTCTCCCGGCCGGCCCCGGCGCCGCCACCGGCAAGATCTACTTCAACGCCGATCGCGCCGTCCAGGCCGCCGACAAGGGCGAAAAGGTCCTCCTCGTCCGCGTCGAGACCTCGCCGGAAGACCTCCGTGGCATGATCGCCGCCGAAGGCATCCTCACCGCTCGCGGTGGCGTCTCCTCGCACGCCGCACTCGTCGCCCGCCAGATGGGCAAGGTCTGCGTCTGCGGCGCTTCCGCCGTCAACATCAACTACGACGCGAAGACCGCCACCATCGCCGGCCAGACGTTCGCCGAAGGCGACTACCTCTCCATCGACGGCACGTCGGGCACGGTTTACGCCGGCCAGATCAAGACCGCTCCGTCGGAAATCATCGCCGGCCTCGTCAACGGTGACGCCGCCGCGATGGCCACGGAGAAGTTCAAGAACTACACCCAGCTCATGAAGTGGTGCGCGCAGGCCACCAAGCTGTCCGTCCGCACCAACGCCGATACGCCCGAACAGGCGCGCATCGCCGTCGCGTTCGGCGCGGTCGGCATCGGCCTCACCCGCACCGAGCACATGTTCTTCGAAGGCGACCGCATCGACGCCATGCGCGAGATGATCCTCGCCGACACCGTCGCCGGCCGCGAGGCCGCCCTCGCCAAGCTGCTCCCGTATCAGCGCGGCGACTTCTACGGCATCTTCAAAGCGCTGAAGGGCTTCCCCGCCACCATCCGCTTCCTCGACCCGCCGCTGCACGAGTTCCTCCCGAACTCGAAGGAGCAGCAGGCCGACCTCGCCAAGAAGCTCGGCATCGCCGCCGAGAAGATCGAGCACCGCGTGCACGAACTCCACGAGTTCAACCCGATGCTCGGCTTCCGCGGCTGCCGTCTCGGCATCAAGTATCCCGAGATCACCGCCATGCAGGCGCGCGCCGTCATCGAGGCCGCCGTGCAGGCCAAGAAGGAGGGCATCAAGACCAAGCCCGAGATCATGATCCCGCTCGTCGGCTTCAAGAAGGAGCTCGATCTGCAGGTCGCGATCGTCCACGAAGTCGCCGCCAAGGTGTTCGCCGAGCAGAAGACGAAGGTCGACTACTCCGTCGGCACCATGATCGAAGTCCCGCGCGGTGCCCTCACCGCCGACGAGATCGCGCAGACCGCCGAGTTCTTCAGCTTCGGCACCAACGACCTCACGCAGACCTGCCTCGGCATGTCGCGCGACGACTCCGGCTCCTTCCTCGCCCCCTACCAGGAGGCCGAGATCTTCAAGAAGAACCCCTTCGCCTCGGTCGACCAGACCGGCGTGGGCCAGCTCATGGAGATCGCGATAAAGAAGGGCCGCTCGACCCGTCCCGACATCAAGCTCGGCATCTGCGGCGAGCACGGTGGCGATCCGGACTCGGTCAAGTTCTGCCACAAGCTCGGCCTGAGCTACGTGTCCTGCTCGCCCTACCGCGTGCCGGTCGCCCGTTTGGCTGCCGCGCAGGCCGCCGTCGCCGAACTCAAGAAGAAGTAAGACTTCGTTTGCTCCGTATTGGGCGAAACCCCGCGTCGCAAGGCGCGGGGTTTCTTTTTGCCCATCCGCAACGACGGCCGTGATGGAGCGCACCTGCGGCGCTCTTATTGAAATGGGCCAACAACCCTGGGGCGCAGCCCCAGGTTTCATGTGCCCAAATTCGCAAGGGCTGTAAGCCCGCCCCATCCGCCGCCCCTCCCACCGTCCGAACCTTATGCCCCATCTCGGACTTGCTTGTCCGCTCCCTGCTCTTTTCGCTGGTGTGCTCGCGTCGTCACGACGACGGCCGGGCGCTCTCAACGCCATGCCTGTCACCGACCTTTCCGTCTATACCCGCTCCGCCGACGCCACCTTGGCCGCCCGCCTGCAGTTCCGCCTGCCGGCCCTGCCCTCCGATGGCGCCGATGCCCTCGCACCCGTCGACGGCCGCATCCAGGCCTTTCTCGAGCGTTACCTCGCCTCCGCCGGCGGCGCGCCCCGCCTGCCCGCCAGCACGCTCGTGCTCGACCGCCCCGGCCTCGCCCGCCTCCTCTCGCTTCCGCCTGACAAGGACGAGCACGCCAGCGAGATCCTAACCTCCTACCGCGTCCGCCAAGGCGTCCTCCACAACCCGCGCGCCGACCGCCGCACGACGCAGGGCACGTTCCACGTCGCCGAGGGCGGCCTGCCCATCCCCAACGACAAGAAGGCCGTCCCCCTCGCCGTTTTCGGCGCCCTCCTCCGCCGCGCTCTCAACCCGCCGGCCAGTTTCCTCCGCCTCCCCTACACGGCCACCGCCGAGCGCCCCGCCGGCAGCCTCGTCTCCCTGCTGCTCCGCCCCGTGGTCTGCCCCGCCGTCCCCGGCTACGGCGAGGAGCGTTCGATGGAAGTCCGCTTCTTTGCCCCGGGCGCCCTCGTCGCCAACCTCGACTTCGTCGAGCGCATCTTCGGCAACGCCGGCGACCCCGCCCTTCCCGCCAACGACGCCGCCCTCGACCCCGCCCACTGGACCGGCCACACCGGCTGCGTCATCCTCGCGCCGCACCTCAACAGCTTCACCAAGCGCGAGCTCGGCCTCCCCGCCTGGGCCGACGCGACCGAGCGCCAGCGCCGCGACGGCATGTGCTGGCGCGACGCCGCGGAGAAATACAACGATGGCGGCGCCTTCAAGCTCACCGCCCGCGACGCCTCGGGCGTGATCGTCACGCTCATCTCCGACAACTATTTCGGCTACTGCAAAAAGGAGGTGAAGACCCAGATCGGCTTCGCCGCCAACCTGCTCGGCCGCGCCGAGGAGGAACACGCCGGCGGCGCCATCGCCTTCCCCAGCTACGACCTCGGCGAGGACTTCCAGCTCAGCTCCTACGTTCCCGTCGTCCGTCACACGTTCGAACGCGCCCTCGGCCTCCTCGGCGACCGCGCCGAGCTGCAGCCCGGCGGCTGGGCGCGCGATCGGCTTTTCCCCGACATCCACTACGTCCCGCAGGATGCCCGCTTCAGCCTGCGCGAGCAGCGCATCACCTGGCGCGACGCCGGCGGCGCCGATCACAGCGTGAAGCTGCTCCCCGGCATCGCCTACGTCCTCCCTTCCGGCTACAAGGTCGCCATGGTCAAGCCCACCGACGGCCGCCGCCGCTGGCGCCTCGTGGGCACCACCGCCGAGGGCCTCCTCTGCCACAAGCCCTGCACCGTCTCGGGCGGCGGCAAGTCCGAGATCTCCAAGTCCATCGCCGACGCCACGATCACCGGCCCCGTCTTCGTCGCCGACGCCGCGCACGACCTCGAGGCCGTCGACGCGATCCTGCGGCGCGACTACTCCGATCGTTTCCACGACCCGAAGCGCCGCCCCGCCCACAGCCGCCCGCTGCTGAGCCCCGAGCGCTCGCTCGGCTCCGTCGTCAAGCTCCTCAGCCCGAGCCCCGACTACACGATCGAGTACAACGCCTGGCTCGCCTCCATCCCGCGCTACATCCGCGACATCGTCCTCCTCATCAAGCGCATCTACCAGCCGACCTGGGGCGCCGACTGGCGCCGGCACTTCAGCGTCGACACGATCAACGGCCGCCCCGGCAACGAGCTCAAGTTCCAGGGCCAGAAGCTCCTCACGCACTACCTGCGCATCGGCTTCACGCCCGACGGCAACTGGCGCATTTTCGGCCTGCGCAAGGATTTCTTCCCCGCCTGCAAGATCCAGGTCGAGGACGACATCACCGCCTCCACCGTCGTCCCAGCCGCCGCGCTCCGCGGCCTGCCCGCGTACGCGAAGACCGGCGCGGTGAAGTTCGTCCACAACTGCGAGCAGCACCTCTTCCAGCGGCCCGACGAGGCGATCCACCGCGGCTACGACCAGCGCACCGAGCGCGATTTCGCGCAGCCGGGCAATTTCCTTTCCAACTACGAGCCGCTCAACCGCGCCGCCGCCACCGCCATCGTCGAGGACACGCTCGGCTTCGAGCACTTCACCGAGCCGGTGAAGCAGCTCTTCCAGACCTTCCTCGCGGAGAACCAGCCCGCCTACCTCGTCTCGTCGGCCCACCCGCGCCTCGTCGACGGCAAGCCCTCGAAGAACCCGCGCTACCTCCAGTACCGCCCCGACCTCGAGGACCCGCGCGGCACCTACCTCGCACACCTCGGCGCGCAGCTTTACCGCGATCTGCCCGTCGACACGCCCGCGCTCTTCCCCGTCGGCGCCGTCCTCATGGGCCGCCGCCAGAACGGGCCCGACAAGGGCGTGCGCCCGCTCTGCGCCTACGGCCCCATCCACTACCAGGAATTGCCCGAGGCCTTCATGGACCTCGTCGCCAGCCTCACCGGCAAGTCGCCCTCGACCACCGGCGCCGGCTCCGAGGGCGCGCTCACCAAGGGTCCGTTCAACGCCCTGCCCCCGGTCCACGATCTCAACGCCGCGCTCGTGTCGTTCATCGTGACGGGCCTGCCCATCTTCGCCAGCGTCGCCGGCACGATCGGCCCGCGCTACCGCGTCGACCACGACATCAGCCTCCTCGTCCCCGAGCTGTGGTGCCGCATGACGCCGCAGGAGCGCACGCCGGAGTTCCTCATCAAGGCCGGCCACCTCGAGCGCTGCGCCGACTTTGTCCACGAGGGTCGCACCTATCCCGCCAGCCGCCTCGGCTGGCGCATCACCGAGCGCTTCGTCCAGACCTTCTGCGGCCGCGTGCTTGGCGATCCCGGCTCGGTCTTCGAGCCCGACATGCTGCGGCCCGAGCTGCAGGACCCCGCGGTGTACGCCGACTCGATCGACAACATCGTCACCGCCATGCGCACCGCCGCGGAGCACTACTTCGCCGACGGATCCGTGGCCGATGCCGTCCCGCCGCTGCGCGCGCTCCTGCACCTCATGCGCGACGGCACCTGGGAGGGCCGCACGGTCAACGACCCGACCTTCCGCGCGCTGTTCGATCGCGAGAAGGCGCTCGCCTCCGACTGGTACCGCGCCCGACTCCAGGCCCAGCAGTCCGTGGATGCGCATCTCTGGCAGAAGCATGCACGCTACCTTGAGGAATTCATGGCGCGCAACGCCCCCAACGGCGTACCCGTCGGCGACCGCCTCGCCGCCGCCCGCGAGACCCTGGCCGCCGTCCGCGACCCGGGCTACGCCAGCCGCCTCCAGGGCACGATTGGGGTCGACCCGGCGCTCGGCGCAAGCTGAGCGGGATTCGGGTCTTGGCCTGCGGGCTGACTCTTCTGGCCTCCCCGGCTCCATGATTGCAGCTCCCACCGGAATCGTCACGATTGCGGCGCCGTCCCATTTTCCGCCCCCCATTCGTGAAAAGATCCAAGGTCATCTTCGTCGCCGGCCACCAGCGCCCGGATGCCGACGCCGCCGCCTCGGCGTGCATGGCGGCCCGGCTCAAACAGCGGCTCGACCCGGCGCACCGCTACCAACCGATCCTGCTCGGTGCGCCCAACGCACAGACGACCTGGCTGTTCGCCGAGGCGGGGATTGACCTGCCGCCGGAGCGCCCCGACCTGCGGCCGACGGTCGGTGAAGTGATGAATCCGCGCGTCACCAGCGTGTCCCATCGGGCCCGGCTCGCCGACGCCCACCACCTTCTCCAGGGCCATCGCTTCAGCATCGTGCCGGTGCTCGCCGACGACGGCCGCGTCGCGGGCATCCTCAGCCCGGGCCTGCCCCAGAGCCAGTACCTGTACCACTTCAACGCCGAGGACTTCCTCGGCCAATTGCTCGACTACGCCGACGTCGTCCACGCCCTCCGGCTCCGACGCCTCAACCGCTGCCCGCTCCCCGCCGAGGCGGTGCCCGGCTCCTTCGTCGTCGCCGCCGCCGAACTCGGCGCCGGGGCCCCGGGACGCGGCGACGTGCTCATCACCGGTCCCAGCGTCGGCACGGTGCGCGCGGCCGCCGCCGCCGGCGTCGCCGGCATCATCGTCTGTGGCGGAACCGAGACCGAGGCCCGCCGCTGCGGACGCGCGGCCGCCCAGGCACCGGTCCACTGGTTCCGCGGCTCGATCATGGCCCTTGTCTCGGGCCTGCCGCTCGCGATCCCGGTGCGCAACGCGATGGTCACCGACTTCCACACGGTGAAAGCCAGCCAGCGCGCGGACCAGGTGATCGACCTCGTGGCGCGGACCCCGTACGCGCTGCCCGTGCTCGACGAGGCCGGGCGCCTCGCCGGCCTCTTTTCCCGCCGCGAGGCGCTGCAGTGCCCGCCCCGGCCGCTGATCCTGGTGGACCACTTCGAGCGCACCCAGACGGTCCTCGGCTTCGAGTCGGCCGAGGTGCGCGAGATCATCGACCACCACCGGGTCGGCAGCATCGAGACCGTCCACCCCGTGCGGGTGGATTGCCGGCCCGTCGGCAGCACCGCGACCATCATCGCGTGCCAGTTCGCCGAGGCCGGTCTCAAGCCCGCGCCCGCCGAGGCCCTCCTGCTGCTCGGCGCGATCATCTCCGACACCCTCCTGCTCACCTCGCCCACCACGACCGACACCGACCGACGCGTCGCCGCCCAGCTCGCGCGCCGGGCGAAGCGCCCCCTCGCCGACTTCGGCCGGGAGGTGCTCCGGCGCAACGACGAGCTGGCGGACGGCGAGCCCGCCAAGCTGGTCGTGAAGGACCTCAAGGAATTCGCGCACGGCGGCCAGCGCTTCGCCGCCGCGCAGATCGAGACAGTGGACCTCGGCCTCCTCACGGCGGGCCGCAAGGCCGCGCTCCTCGCCGCCCTCGACGGTGTGCGCGCGCGGCTCGGCGTCGCCTTCGCCGCGCTGATCGTCACCGACGTCTTCCGCGGCGAGAGCTGTCTGCTCGTCAGCGACCCCGTCGCCGCACGGGCCGACTGGCTGCTGGAGCACGCCCCCGTTGCCGAGGGCCGCATGCATCCCGGCATGGTCTCGCGCAAGAAACAGCTCCTGCCTTTCCTCTTCCACCGGCTCGATCGCTACCGCGACTGACCATGGCCGCCCCGACCCGCGTCATCCACGTCCCCCGCCGGTTCACCGCCGACGAGTGGGGCGGCACGGAAACCGTCATCGCCCGCCTGCTTGAGCAGCAGCTGCGCCAGGGCCTCGCGCCGGAGATCCACACCTCCCTCGCCCTGAGCCGGGTGCGCCGCGAGACGTGGCAGGGCATCCCAATCCGTCGCTACGGCTACACCTACCCCTTCTTTGGCCTCAATGCCGCGCAGCGGCACCAGATGGACAAGAAGGGCGGCAACCTCCTCTCGTTCTCCCTTTTCGGCGCGCTCTGCCTGCGGCCCGGCGTGCGGCTGTACCACGCCCACGCCCTCAAGCGGCTCGGCGGCGAGGTGCTCACCGCGGCGCGGCTGCGCCGCCGGCCGTTCGTCGTGACGCTCCACGGCGGCGTGTTCGACGTGCCCGCGGACGAGCTCGCCCAGCTCACCGAGGCCCAGGCCGGGAAGCCCGAGTGGGGTCGCCTCTTCGGCGCCCTCTTCCGCTCGCGCCGCGTGCTGGCGGAAGCCGACGCCGTGATCTGCGTCGGCCGCTCCGAGGCCGACCAGGCCCGCACCGCGCTGGGTCACGACCGCGTCTATCACCTCGGCAACGGCGTGGACGCGGGCCGGTTCGCCGGCGGCGACGGCGCGGGTTTCCGCGCGCGCCACGGCATCCCGGCCGACGCCACGGTCTTCGCGTGCATCAGCCGCTTCGACCCTCAGAAGGACCAGCTCACGCTCATCGCGGCCTTCGAGCAGGTCGCCGCGCAGCGGCCCGACGCCCACCTGGTGCTCGCCGGCCCCGGCACCATCGGCGGCTACGTTGCCCAGCTTGACGCCCGCATCGCGGCCGGCCCGGCGGCGGCCCGCATCCGCCGGCTCGGCGCGCTGGCGCCCGATGGACCCGACCTGCCCGCGGCCTTCGCCGCGACCGACGTCTTCGTGCTGCCGTCGCGCCACGAGCCCTTCGGCATCGTCGTGCTCGAGGCGTGGAGCGCCGGGCGCCCGGTGCTGGTGACCCGGGTGGGCGGGCTGCAGGCCCTGGTCGCGGACGGGGCGAGCGGCCTGTTCTTCCCCGCCGGCGACGCCGGGGCCTGCGCCACGCAGATGCAGCGCCTCGCCGCCGATCCCGGCCTGCGCGAGCGCCTCGCCGCGCATGGCCATGAACTGGCCGTCTCCCGCTACTCGTGGGCGCGGGTCGCCGCCGAGACGGAGAACATCTACCGGGCCGCCGAGGCGCGCGCCGCGCGGCACCCCGGTCCCGAGCGATGAGCGACTGGCTCAAGGCCCCGTTCATCCTGGCCGGCTTCCTCGCCTTCGCCCCGCTGCTGGGTCTCGCGCTGCGCGGGCGGCGCCTCTGGCAGCAGTGGACCCTCGGGCTCATGGTCTTCATGACCTCGTGGCACATCAACAAGCTCACGCTCGTGCTCGGGTCCATCGAGTGGTACCGCGGCCACACCAAGGGCTACGAGGCCAGCCTCATCACCGTGCTCGCCCTTGCGCTCCTCATCGCGGCGCGGCTGGAGCGCCGGCCCGACTTCGCCTGGCTCCCGCGCGGCGCCGGGCTGTGGCTGCTGTACTGCGGCGTGTCGCTGCTCTCGATCCTCGCGGCGCCCGCCACGGACTACGTGCTCATGGCCGCGTGGCGCTTTGGCAGCGCCGTCCTGGTCTTCAGCGCCGCGTGGAACACGCTCCGCGAGGAGACCGACCTCGAGTTCCTGCTGCGCGCGGTCGCCTTCACCCTCGTCGTCCAGGCCGGGGTGGTGCTGAAACTCAAGTACCTCGACGGCCAGTACCAGGTACGCGGCTGGTTCGAGCATCAGAACGCCCTCGCGATGTGGGCGTATTCGCTCGGCCTGCCCCTGCTGGCCGTCGCCATGAGCGAGGCCGGCAAGGTCACCGCGCGCTGGGCCGCGGCCGGCTTCGCCGCCACGGCGATCATCGTGCAGGGCTCACTCTCGCGCGCCGCCCTCGCAGCCTTCGCCGCGGGCGTGGTGGCAGTCGTCGCCGCCGGCCTGTGGGAGCGCCCCACCGCCCGGCGCATCCGCTTCGTGCTGGCGCTCGGCGGGCTCGGCTTCCTCGGCCTCATCGCCGCGGCCGACACGCTCATCGCCCGCTTCAACGACCAGGGCAACCAGGCCAGCGCCGAGACCCGCGATTTGATGATCCTCGCGTCGCAGGCGATGCTGCACGCCTCGCCCGTCGGCGTCGGCTGGAACAACTTCGGCCTCACCATCAACGCGCCCTTCCCCTACGGCGAGGTCATCGACGACTGGGAGCGCGCCCGCGGCCACCGCGTGGACGAAACCTACGCCAAGGGCATCGTCGAGTCCCACTACTGGCTGCTGTTGGCCGAGACCGGCTGGGGCGGCTGGGCGACCTATCTCCTGTTCGCCGGCGTGACCGCCTGGTGGTGCTTTCGCTGCGCCCGCCACTGGGCCGGCACGCCGGCCCGCGCTCTGCTCACGGGCGTCCTCGTCGGCCTCCTGCTGCTCTACGCGCACAGCACGCTCGAGCGCGTGCTGACCCAGACGAAGAACCTCGCGATGTGGCTGATCGTGCTCGGTTGGGTGGCGAAGTTCGAGCACTGGCGCCGGGCCCGGCCATGAAACTCCCCCGCTACCGCCGCCAGCGCTGGATCCTCGCCTTCGCGCTGCTGTTCGCCGTGGCGCTGGCCTTGGCGCTCCTGGGCCGGCGCCCGCAGCTGGTCGTCTACAACGACCTCGAGACCCCGCTCGCCGGCGCGGTGCTGCGCACCGGCGACCACCTCGTGCCCATCCCGCCGCTCGCCCCCGGCGCCAGCGTGGCGCTGCCCGGGCCGCGCACCGCCGGCCCGGCGGACCTGCTGCTGGCCGACACCCCGGCGCCGCTGGCGGTGGGCTGGATCAACCCGGAGGGCGCGGACCGCCTGACGGTGCACATCATGCCGGGACCGACCACCGTGGTCTCGACCTCACCGACGCTTGCCGGCCGGGTGCGGCGATGGCTGAATTGACGCGCGACCATGAGCAATACCGGCCCGGCCATTCCCGACCTGGAGCAGATCGACGGGTTCATGCTCCGCCAGCTCCTTGAGTCTGCGACCGACGACGAGAGTCGCCGGGAGCTGCGCCAGCTGTGCACCGACGCCGTCACCACGGTCTCACAGCGCCTCGCGGAACTGGCGGCCGGGGCCGAGATGCCCGCGCCGGGGGCCCTGGCCCGCGAGCTGCATGGGATGAAGGGCATGCTCGCGTGCGTGGGACTGAGCGGCCTCGCCGGCGGCTTGGCCGCGATGGAGGCGACCCTCGCCCGTGACCGGGCCGTGCCGCGCGAGCAGTTCCGCCGCCTGCATGACGCGCTCGGGCCGGTCGGCGGGCGCCTCCTCGCCCGGCTCTAGGCGAGCCGTTGGCCCTAGCGCCGCGCCGCCGCCAGCATCACGTCGAAGATCTGCTCGATGCGCGCGGGCGGGTTCGCCGACGGGTGGCTGGTCAGCCAGCAGGCGGCGCTGTCCGGGTGCGCGGGGTCGAAGCCGTGCATCGCCGGGACGCGGCGCTGGTTCATGAACGACGGGGCGAAGATGGTGCCGGGCTCCAGCAGGTAGAAGAGCTCGCCGTAGCGGCGGTCGGGGAACAGGCAACCCCACGCGCCCAGCTGCCGGTCGGTCACGACCCGGCCCTCCCTGCGCTCCGCCAGCCACGCCGTGACCCGCTCGCGCACGCCGGGGCGCAGGAACCAGAAGCGCACCATGGTCGAGTCCCACACGGCGCCGTAGTCGTGCCCGTACGCCAGGCCGAGCGCCTCGAAGTCCCGCAGCATCGCGCTGGTCGCACGGGTGTCGGTCATGCCGTGGTCGCTGAAAACGTGCAGGCGCACCTCGCCGTACCTTTGTGCGGCGCGCGCGTGGATCTCCCGGAGCCAGCCCGCGAAGCGCGCGAACGCCGCGTCGACGGCCGGCCCGGCGGTCGTGTGCGCGTGCATGGTGGCGTCGAGCCCGGCGGTGAAGAGGTAGGCGAGCCGGATCCGGCCCTCGTCGATCCGGGCCAGGAGCTCGCGCACGTTGGCCTCGTCGCCCTGGCGCCAGTCGGAGCGGTGCCACGGCCGGCCGCTGCGCTCCCAGTGGTCGAAGATCGTTTCCTGGCCGCCGATGATCCCGCCGGGCACATAGAGGTCGCGCTTCTCGGTGTAGTCCAGCCACGGCAGGCGCCGGAACGGCACGCTGTAGAGCTGGAAGTACCCGGTGTAGCCCAGCCGCCGCGCGCACCAGCGGCTCACGCGGTTGCGGACGCGGTGGTGGCCCGCAACGAGCTCGGGCAGCCAGCCCAGCGCCCGGGCCCAGCCGAAAGGCGAGTGCGCCGGGTCGTAGACGAAGAACGAGAAGTGCCCGTGCGCGGCCGGGAGGCGGCCGGTGAGGATGCTGGGGTCGCAGGTGGACGAGTAGCCGAAGATCGTGTCACAAGGCCCCCGGTGCGGCAGCAGGTCGCGCAGGAACCCGCGCCGCTCCACCTGCGTCCAGCCGAGGGCGTCCGCGAACACGAAGAGATCGAGCGCTTCCACCTTCAAGACGAGAGCAGCCGCGCCGCCTCCTCCGCCAGTTGGACCGGGCTGAACGGCTTGGTCAGGAAGCAGTTCACGCCCACCTGGTCGGCCAAGGCGCGCGTCTCCGCCTGCCCGCGGGCGGTCAGCATGATCACCGGCAGGTGCGCATGCGCGGGCTGGGCCTTGATTGCCCGGACCGTCTCGAAGCCGTCCATCAACGGCATCATCACGTCGACAAGGAGCAGGTCCACCGGCCCGGCGCCCGCCACGGCCACGGCCTCGGCCCCGCTCTCGACCATGATCACCTCGGCGCCCAGCCGCCGCAACGCGAAGGCCAGCAGCCGGAGCATGTGCGGCTGGTCGTCCACCACGAGGATGCGCTTGGTTCCCGGGGTCATGCTTTGATCTCCATGGCGATGAGCGTGCAGTCGTCCATCAAGCCGGCATCGCCGCGGTTGGCGAGGACTTTGGCGTGCAGTTTCCCGCAGATCTCCGCCGGCGAGCGGTCATGGAGCCCCTGGATCGAGGCGCCGAGCGCGTGCAGGCCGAAGATCTGGTCGTCAGCCTGGACAAACTCGTACAGGCCGTCGGTGACCATCACCACGCGCATGCCGGCCGCGAGGGCGACCGCCTCCTCCGCGAACGCGAAGTCCGGCAGCACGCCGATCGGGATGCCATGCCCCCCCTCGCGGCGGGTGAGCGAGAGGTCGGCGGCGGTCAGGAACACCGGGCAGTGGCCGGCCGAGGCCAGGCGCAGCTCGCGGCGGTCCGGCGCCACCCAGCCGAGCTGCGCGGTGATGAAGATGTTCAGCGGCTCCAGGTCGGCGTGCAGTTGCGCGTTCACCTGGCGGAGGAGCCGCGCCGGCGTCGCCGCCGCGTCGAGCCGCGCCCGGATCGAGGTGCGCAGCACCGTGGCGAGGAGGGCCGCCGGCAGGCCCTTGCCCATGACGTCGGCCAGCACCAGCAGGATCGCGCCATCGGGCAGGGTCACGACATCGAAGAAGTCACCGCCCACCTCGTGCGCCGTCAGGCACTGGCCATGGATGCTCACCCGCGCGTCCTCGGGGAAGACGTGGGGCAGCAGCGATTGCTGGATGCCGCGCGCGATCTCAAGCTCGCGGGTCATGCGGAGCTGCCGCTCACGCTGGCGCGCCAGCTCGGTATTGGTGCGCACGATGGCGATGTAGTCGCAGACCGACCGGATCAGCTCGACCTGCCCCGCGGTGAAAAACTGGCTGCCCGCCTTGAGCAGCACCACCGCCCCGAGCGTCTGTTCCTGGATCCGGACCGGCACGATGACGGCGCCGCCGGGAAACCGTTGCAGCGGATCGTCGGCCGGCAGGGCCGGGCACGACTCGATGCTCCGCTCGGGACCGCCGCCGAGCACGCCCGCCTCGCTTGCGCCGAGGGCCGGGCGGGCGAACGCCGGCGCCTGGGCGGCGGCCTGGTAGCCCATGAGCAGGGGTTCCCCCGCCTCGTCCTGCATGCGGGCGTAGGCGACCGACACGCCGAGCTGGTTGCGGACCCGGTCAAGCGCCTCGCGCACGAAGGCGTCGAAGGCGGGGCCGGTTGCCAGCAGCTCGCTCAGGCCAAACATCGTCGTCAGGGTCTCGAACGCGCTGCCCAGCTCCGCCGTCATCCCCTCGAGTGTCTGCTCGGTCGCCGCCAGCACCGCCGCCGGATCGCGCGGCGGTCCGAGCCGCCAGCGCAGGGTCAGGGTGTGGCCGGTCGCGTCATTGCCGTGCTCCACCGCGTCGGTTCCGCTGCGGATGAGGAATCCGCCGCGACCGCCTTCCGCGAGCGGGTCCGCCGGCAGCTCGCCCCAGTCGGGTCCGGGTTCGAAGTGACCCGGGTCGCGCACCGCGACCACCAACTCGTCGCCGTGCCACCGCACGGTCAGCGCCACCGACGCTTCCGCCCGGACGGCCAGGCCATGCTCGACCGCGTTGTTGAGGGCCTCGACCACCACCAGTTCAAAGCCGGGCCAGCGCTCCTCCGGGAATCCCCGCGCCGCCAGGTAGCGGTGGAGCGCGGCGGCCGCCGCGGCGACCGCCGCCAGGTCACCGGGAACGGTGAACTCGGCTGACTCGACCGTCTCGATCCCCGCGCTCACGCCCCGCCTCCCGTCCGCAGGACCGACCAGAGCCGCCGCCGGATCTCGCCACGCACGGCGGGATCGAGCTCCGCCGCCTGGTAGGCGGCATGCAGCCATTCCTGCGGGTCGTCGACCCGGTGGACACCCTGGAGGTCCGCCCACGAGACCACGCCAGGGGCGGCGTGAGCCACGACCGTCCGCACGTCGTCCGGCAGGTGACTGAGGTCGGACTCGGCGCGCGGCAGCACGCCAACGAGGCGCAACCGGCCTGCGGCCACCGCCCAGAACCATTGGCGCCGGCGCACCAGCAGCGGCCCGCGGGTGCCGACGCGCAGGCGATGCCCGGTCCAACCCAGCGGCACGAACTCCTCCGTCGGCGCGGCCGGCGTGCCGACGGACCAGGCCGCGGCCAGGAGTCCGCAGAGCACGGCCAGCCCCCGCTCGGTCCAGCCTGGGCGGCCGGCCGCGCCGTCGCCCAGGGCTGCCAGGATGAACTGGTCGGTGATGGCCACCCGCGTCCCGCGCGCCGCGTCGAGCAGCACGTCGCCGGCGGCGATCATCCGGTGCAGGTTGACCTTGGGGCCCACATAGGAGTCGGCCAGCACCGCCGCCTCACGCACGATCGCACCGGCTTCCACGACACTGCGTTCGCCCACCAGCGCGTTCGGGCCGATCACCGCGCCGGCGCCGATCTCGGCCCGCCCGCCGATCCAGCACGGCGCCAGCAGCTGGGCCTGCGCGTGCACCCGGGCCTGCGGCCCGATCCAGGCGCCGGGCGGCTGGAGACGATCGACGGAGATCTCCGTCGCCTTGCGGCCGGCCAGCCAGGCGTGCTGGAGCGCCAGCCAGTGCGCGAGCAACTCGCCCGGCGTGCCGATCGGGGCCGGGGGCGGCAGGCCCGGCAGCGTGTCGACGCGCTGGCAGTCCGCCGGGGTCTCGGGCCCGCGGACGGGCAGGACGCGCACCGCCCGCGACCAGTAGTGCCCGCCGGCGAGCGCGGCCCGCACCAGGTGCGGCCGGTCGGGGGCGATCACCACGACCTCCGCCACGTTGCGCCGCACCGCCTCGTCCATCCAATGGGCCAGGAGCGGCTTCGGCCCGACGGGCCAGAGTGCGAACGGCTCGGGCCGGCACGCGAGCCGGTCGAGCGCGGCGAAATCCGGCGCCTCGAGCCACAGCGTGCCCGCCGCGGGCGGCGATGCCGCCGGCGCGCTCAAAACGCCCCCTTTCCGAACAGCACCGCAGGGACAGTCTGCAGGAGCAGCTTGAAATC
Source organism: Opitutaceae bacterium (assembly GCA_019634615.1). Lineage (GTDB taxonomy): Bacteria > Verrucomicrobiota > Verrucomicrobiia > Opitutales > Opitutaceae > UBA2377. The sequence continues at coordinate 46,483 of JAHCAZ010000003.1, read as the reverse complement.
GAGCCAGACACTTTCCGAGCGGATGTAGGCGAGGTCGAGCTGCACCTGCCCGGCGAAGTCAATGTTGCTGCGCCCCCCCACCTGCCAGAAACAAGTGAGGCCGGGCTTGGCCAGCAGCCGCTGGCGGTCCTCGACCGAGTACACGGCGACCTCCCGCGGCACGGGCGGGCGCGGGCCGACCAGCGCCATGTCGCCGACCAGCACGTTCCAGAACTGCGGCAGCTCGTCCACCGAGTACCGGCGGATGAAGCGGCCGACGCGCGTCACGCGCGGGTCGTTCTTCATCTTGAAGGTGACGCCGCCCTGCATCTCGTTCTTCGCGAGGAGCTGGTCCTTGATCTGGTCGGCGTTGACCACCATCGAGCGGAACTTCCACATGCCGAAGGGCCGGCCACCGCGCCCGACGCGGGTCTGCCGGAAGAACAGCGGGCCGCGGTCCTCGAGCTTGATCAGCAGCGCGGTCGCGAGGAAGACGGGCAGGAGGCCGAGCAGCGCGCAGGCGGACACCACGACGTCGAGCACCCGCTTGAGCGCGAGCGTGCCCCCGACGACGACGCGCCAGACGAGGCGTTTCCACCAGAACCGCAGCGCGAGCCGCGCACGGCCGCCCGGGGTGGCCGCGGCCTCCCAGTGGGCGGCGAGTTCCTTGTCCTCTGGCGTCAGGCGGCGGCTCATAGGCGGGCGGGACCGGCCGGCTCGGCGGCGACACGGGCGAACAACGCCTCCAGCGCGGCGAGGTAGCGGTCGAAATCGTAGTGCTCCGAGACGAACCGCCGGCCCGCCTCGCCGAACGCGCGGGCGCGGGCCTTGTCGGCCAGCAGGTCCTCCACCCGCCGGGCGTAGGCGTCGATGTTCATCCAGGGCACCAAATACCCAGTCGCGCCATCCTTCAACCAGTCTTTGATGCCGCCCGCGTCGAAGGCCACCACCGGCAGCCCGAAGCGCATCACCTCGAGCCCGATCGTCGCGATCGGCTCGGGCCAGAGCGACGAGATCAGCACGCCGGAGGCGTCGCGGTAGTAGGCCTGCAGCTCCGCCTGCGGGATGAAGCCCTTGAAGGTCACGCGGTCGGCGAGCCCGAGCCGGCGCGCCAGCTGCTCGCAGTCCGCCTTGTGGCTGCCGTCCCCGAGGATGATGAGCTCGAACTTCGTGCGCACCCGGGCCATGGCGCGCAGCAGCACGTCCACGCCCTTCCCGCGGATCAGCTGCCCGGCGTAGATGAGGAGGTTGCGGTCGGAGAACGACGGCGTCAGCGGCGGCACCGGCCGCGGCACGGGCGGGAAGATCTCGATGCGGGCGGGGTCGAAGCCGTTGATCTCGAGCTCGTGCCGCATGTACTCGGTCACGACGAGGTGCCGGCGGAACCGGCGCACGAGCGCGATCTCGCGGAGCTTCGCGAAGTAGCTGACCCACTTGACGGGCAGGCCTGGCCCGCGGTTGCGCTTGAGCGGCGCGAGGCAGGGGAACACACAGTGCCAACCCGCGGGCCGCGTGCAGATGCGGCGGGAGACCGGGTGGTACTTGTAGCTGCGCAGGCAGTAGATGTCGTGGTCGTGCACCATGCGGACCAGCGGCCGGCCCGAGGCGAGCATCGCCTCCATCGCGTCGAGGTTCTCCCACTTGTGCATGTACACGACCGCCGGGTCGAACCGCGCGAGCACCTCCGGCCAGGCGTCGCGGCCGTCCCAGAAGATGTCGGCGCCGAAGAGCTCGTGCCACGCCGCCTCGTTCTTCCCGGTGGGGCGCTGCGTGAGCAGGCCGACCCGGTGCCCGCGGCGCTTCAGCTCGGTCGCGGTGATGTGCACGTTGGCCTCGGCCCCGCCCAGGCTGCCGAGCGATTCGTGGACGTACAACAGGTTCATCGGGGATAGTATTGTGTTGGTTTTACAGGGCGGACCCGTAGCATGCACCGAAATTCACCTATGGGACGCATCACCGACACGCAAACGCAAGCCGGCGCCCTCCGCATCACGGTCAAGGCCAAGCGCCTCGATGCCGCCGGGGCCCGGGACTTCAAGCAGGAATGCGATGCCGCGTGGAGCCCCGCGGTCGCCTCGGTGGCCATCGACCTCGATGCGGTCGAGTTCATCGACAGCTCGGGCGTCGGCGCCCTGCTGAGCCTCTACAAGAAACTGCCGCCGGGCCAGGCCTCGGTGAAACTTGCGCGGCTGAAGCCGACGGTGCAGTCCGTGATCGAGCTGCTCCGGCTGCACCGGATCTTCGAGATCCAGGCCTGACGCCGCATGGCGGAGTCCTACTTCCCCGACTCCGCGCCGGCGCTCTCCGCCCGCCTCGACGCCTACCTGGCCGCGCTGGCCGAACGCCTCGCGGCCGCGCCCTTCGCCCCGGCGGTCACGGTGCTGGCCCTCGGCGGCGGCTACGGCCGCGGCGAGGGCGGCATCTTCCGCGCCACGCCCGACGCGGAACCAACGCTCTACAACGACCTCGAGTTCTACCTCGTGGTGCAGCCCCGGGCCGCCGACCCCGCGCGCGCCTGGGCCGCCGCCGAGGCGCACCGCGGCGAGACCGCGGTCGGCATCGAGGTGGAGTTCAAGGTTCTCGCCGCGCCCGCCCTCGCCGCAGCCGCGCCAAGCATGTTCTACTGCGACCTCGTCGCGGGCCACCGCTTCGTCTGGGGTGACGCCGCGTTCCTGCCGGGACTCGCCCCGCGCCTCGGCGATCCAACGCGCATCCCCGCGCACGAGGCGACGCGGCTGCTGTTCAACCGCGGCGCGGGCCTGTTCTATGCGCAGTGCGCCCTCGCGCGCGGCGACAGCCGCGTCCACGACGGCTTCGTCGAGCGCAACCACGCGAAGTGCCGCCTGGCCCTCGCGGACGCGGTGCTGGCGCTCAACGGCCGCCACCACGGCTCGTGCCGCGAGCGGGCCGCGCGCCTTGCCGGCCCGCTCGGCCGGGTGCCGCCGGGCTGGGCGCAGCTGCGGGACTGGCACCGCGAGGGCGTGGAGTTCAAGCTGCACCCGCGTCACCGGCACCCGGAGGCCGCCGCCCTCGGCGCCGCGCAGGCGCAGCTCGCGACGGCGTGGCGTGAGGTCTTCCTCTGGGCCGAGGGCCTGCGGCTCGGGCGCACCTTCCCGGACGCCACCGCCTACGCGACGGCCAGCGGCCGCTTGCTGCCGGAGTTCTCCGCCGCACGCAACGTGCTGCTGCACTTGCGCGACCGGCTGCGGCGCGGCGGCGCCCTGCCCGGCTGGACGGATTACCCCCGCGCCGCGCTGCAGCGCTGCCTCGGCCCGTTGCTCGCGAACGACGACGCCGGCCGCCGGCTGGCCGCCGGCCTGCTGGGCTGCGCGCCGGAGACGGCCGCGCTGGAATCCGCGTTTCGGCGCTGGTGGGTGCACTACAATTGACGCGCGGACCGTCCGCGCTGGTCAGAGCTGCGTGAGCTCGGGGCAGACGGCGATGACCGTGTTCCAGTCCGGCGCCCGCTCGTCGACGGGGATGAGGATGACCAGCACCGGCTCGGCGCCGCTGCGCCCGAGCGTGAGCCGGCGCAGGGTGGTGAGGAGCCAGTAGCGCGTCGCCGACGCGAAGGCCTGCCGGCCGTCGCTGAACCAGTACAGGGCCTCGGCCTCCCGCGCGCCCTGCCGCAGCGAGACGGCCCGCGTCTCGCCGTGGGGCAGGCCGATGTCCGCGCCGGCGCGGATCTCCCAGCCGGCGCCGCGGAAGCAGTAGGCCGGGTCGTGGATCGCGTGCCGGTTGCGCGTACCGTCGACCACGGTGAGGGCGTAGGCCCGGCCGCGCACGCGCAGGAGTCGCTTCTCCACGCGCGCCGCGCCGAAGATCTCGCGCTCGGCCGCCGACAGCGGCATCGGCCGCGAGTCGAAGAACAGGCCCTTCTCCGGCAGGCGGTCCAGCCTGGCCGATGCATCGGCCAGGGGGAAGAACTGCCACAGGCCGGCGAGCCCGAGCGCGACGCCGATCGCGACCCACAGCAGGCGGGAGGATTTCCGGGCATTCATGGGACGGGGTCGCGCCGGACCGCGGCCCGCGGGACGGACCATGCCGCCGCGGCCCCGAGCAGCGCGACGCCGAGCCGCAGCCACGGCACGACGGCGGCGGAAAGGTACGGCGCGAGCATCCAGCCCAGCACGGGGAACCAGGCGGCGGCGCAGAGCCACCAGGCCCAGCCCCGCCACCGCCGCGCCGGGCCGAACGCCGCCACGGCGGTCGCGAAGGCGGCGTACTTGAGGGCGTTCAGCTCGACCAACTGGCCCAGCAGGCCGAGGGCGAGGCCCGCGTAACTCCAGCCGGCCACGGGCTCGCCGCGCCACCGCAGCAACGGCGCAAGCCAGAGCAGGAGGGCGACCCAGCCCCATGCGTCGTAGGGTGAATGGCGCCAGGCCGCGACGAGCGGATGCGCCCCGAGGGCGGTGAGGCCGCAGACCGCGAGCCCCGCGGCCGCCGCGGAACGGAACGGCGGGTTCATGGCTTCCGGGCCGCCAGCCGCGCCAGGCCGGCGAAGGTGGCGTAGGTCAGCGCGAACATCAGGCACAGCACAGTCCAGCCGCCCCAGTGATGGAACCAGCCCCGCGCCGCGTCCGCCCCGAAGGTCACGCCGGCCACGCCGAGAGTCACGATGCGCACGGTGTTGGCGAGCCAGGCCAGCGGCACCAGCAACGCGAGGCCGGTCCAGTACCAGCGCACCGGGGTCAGCTTGAGCTGGGCGAGCACCACGCCGGCCAGCAGCATCGCCTGCAGGACGTTGAGGCCGGCGCACGCGGGATCCACCGACAGCGGCTGGCCTTGCACGAGGAGGAAGGTGCCCTCGCGGTCCACCGCGAGGCCGGTGAGCCGGAAGAAGAGCTCGGTCGCGGCCGCACCGCTGTAGCGGAACCACCAGCCGATCGACTGGCCGCCGACGGCGACCCACGGGAACGCGCAGAACAGCAGCGCGACGAGCCGCGGGCCGGCCGCGGGGGCGTCCTCCGCGAGTTCGGCCGCGAGCCACGCCTGCCACGCCACGCACCAGCCCAGGGCCAGGAGCAGCGTCGCGTCGGTCAGGCTGCCGACGAGGAAGAGCCCGAGGCCCGCCGCGACCACGCCGACGGCCAGGGGCCGGGCCTCGGCCCGCCAGCGCCAGGGCTGGCCGAACCACGCGTAGAGGCCGACGCCCGCGAGCAGCGAGAGCGCGTCGGGGGATTCGGCCCACCAGGAAAGGTCGCGCAGCCAGACGAACGCCGCGGTGAGCACGGCCAGCGCGAGGACCACGAGCCGGCGCGGGTTCACGGCGCGCCGCCCTTCTCCGCGCGGGTGATGGCCTCGAGGTTGGCCTGCAGCGTGAGCTCGTCGGGATACCTGGCGACCAGCGCCTCGGTCAGCCGCCGGGCCTCCGCCCAGTCGCGGCGCTGGAAGGCCAGCCGCGAGAGGAAGATCCCCGCCTCGAGCGAGTCGTTCGCCGCCGCCTCGTAATGCCGCGTCGCCGCCGCGAGGTCTCGGCGCGCCAGCGCCATCCGGGCGCGCAGCTCGGCGCCGCGCGGGCTCGCCGCCAGCCGGGTGTTGCCGGTCACCAGCGCCTCGCAGGCCGCGGCGTCGCCGCGGCCGAGTTCATGGGAGGCGAGGAGCCACGCGGCCCGCAGGCCGGTGTCGTCGGCGCGGCCGGCCAGCGGCCGCATCACCTGCTCCGCCTCGGGAGCGCGCCGGAGCGCGAACAGGAGTTCGCCGCGCACCAGGTCGAGCAGCGGCGAGGGCGGCTGGTCCTGCAGAAAGGCGAGGGCCTCCGCCGGGCCGCGGTTCAGGCGCAGGCCCTGGGCGACGGCAAAGCGGTACCATTCGGGCGCGCCGGCCGGCGCCGGCCGGTCGCCGGCGAGGCCCAGCCCCGCCTCGACCCAGCCCGCGGCAAGGAAGATGCCGGCAAAGGCCTGCGGTCCAGTGAGGAAGTCCTTCGTCTCCGCCGGCAGCGTCGAGGTATCTTCCACTGCCGAGCGCGCCCAGCGCTCGATCTGGTCGAACAGGAAATGGCGCGATTCGGCGCGCGGCTGCACGGCGAAGTCGCCCGGGGCGGGCGTGCGCTGCTGGAGCCGGAACTTGAGCACGATGCGCAGGATGCTTTCCAGCTCCGGGTCCCACGCGGGGCCCCGGTAGCCGCGGGTCTCGAGCCGCTCGAGCGCGGCGGCCTCGCGGCCGTCGGCCAGGTCCTGAAGCAGCTGCAGCCAGAAAAACTCCTGGCGACTCGCCGCGAGCCGGGCGCCATCCCGCACCGACGCGAACGCCGTCGCATCGAAGAAGCGCGACGGCGGCAGCTGGCGCAGGAAATTGACGGCCGGTTCCAACGGGCCTGGCGGGCAGGCGGGCGCGGAACCGGGACGTGGGAGCGCGACGCGTTCCCAAAAGAGGGACTTGAACCACAGGAAGTCGGGCATCTCGGGCCCGAGCCCGTCCCGCCAGGTCTGCACGGCCTCGGCGATCCGGGCGGTGCGGAGGTAGAACTCGGCCAGCTGGTCGCGGAGCAGCGGGTCGCCGGGCTTGGCGACCAGGGCCGCGACATACTCGACCCGGGCGAGGCCGGCCTGGCCGGCCGCCTCGAGCAACTGGCCGCGGAAGGTGCGAAGGTCAGGATTGCGCGGGTCGGCGGCGAAGGCGCGCTGCAGCAGCGCGGCGGCCTGCGCGGGATCGTCGCGCCGCAGCAGCGCCAGGCGCATCAGCCGCGCACAATCCTCGGTCCCCGCGAAGGTCCGGCCCTCGAGCAGGGTGATCGCCTCGTCGCGCTGGCCGGCGGCGGCCAGGCGGTCGGCATCGTAGCACAGCCAGAGCGCGGTCCGCCGCTCGCGGCCGCGCCATTGCGCGCGCAGGCGCTCCGCGGCGGGATTCGCGCCGGCCGTGGCCAGGGCGCGCAGCACGGTCAGCGCCGCCTCCTCGTGCCCGTCCAGGCAACGGGGCTGGCGGTCGTAAAGCCAGATGAGGCGCGCGACGTCGCGCAGCGCCTCGCTCACTCTGACGTCGAGCTGGGTCCACGCGGCCTGTTCCGCTGCGGACAGGCCGCGCGCGTTCTGCCGCAAAAAGAGCTGCACGCCCGCCCGGGCTTCGCGGAGCCGGTTACGGGCGAGCAGCTGTTCGACATCGGCGCGCACCTTCTCACGTTGCGCGGCGATAATATGCCGGCGCCAGGCATCGGCCCCCACTCCGAGCACTCCCACGGCCAGAAGGATGACCAGGACCGTGAGGAGGCGGCGGCGTGACATGGGCGGGGATGCTGGCGAGGGCGGAGAGGGGGTCGATCAGCGGTCGGCCTTGACGACGGCGAGCTGCTGCTGCTGCCTGCGGTGGAGGATGAAGAGCACGCCGAGGAAGCCGGCGAGGATGGCCCAGGTCTGCGGCTCGGGCGTCGAGATCAGGTTCTGGATGTTGGCGCGGCCGATATCGAGGGCGAAGATCACGTCGTTGTAGTCCTTGTCGCCGCCGCCGAGCAGGTCCTCGAAGGCGATGATCAGGTACGGGCTGTCCGGCAGCGCGAAGGCGACCACGTGGTCGAGGCGGTCGGGATTGCGCGTGGCAGGCGCGGCGTAGGCGTTCTTGCCGCCGTTGGCGCCGTCGGCGATGAGGAAGAAGTCGAGCGTGGTGCCGGACTTGAAGGTGCCGAGGTCGACGAAGTCACCGGGCAGGAGCGGCTCCTTGGTGGTGCGCTTGCCCGAGATGCCGGCGACGTTGTAGGTCGAGACCGTGCTCGAGGCGTCGGGGAAGATCACCTGGGAGTCGGCCGTCAGCGCCGTCGCCGGCGTCTTCTCGCCGTCGAGCAGCGTGTTGAACCCGAGCGTATTGTGGTAGCCGGCACCCTCCCCGATGAAGTACACGCGGGCGGTGGACTCGGTCGACAGGAACAGCTTGGTCGGGTCGAGGAAGAACGAGCCGCGCTTGGCGAAGTTCAGCGTCTCGCTGAGGTTCGTGTTCACCAGCTTCAGGATGTCCGGGAGCACTGCCTTCTGGAATTCCGCCGACGCACTGTCGGAACCGGCCAGCATGACCGGCGCGACGATGTCGAGGGAGCTCTTGGCGAGCGCCGTGGATTGAACCGGTGAGACGACCGGCGCGTCCGCCGCGACTTCGACCACCGCCGCGAGGCGGGCCGCCGAAACGAGGAGCAGCGACGTGATGAGGATGCGTGAGTGAGAAGGCATGATGTTCAAAGGTGTGCGCTTCATTTAACACGAACCGTGCCAACAGCCTCGCGGCCAAGTTTACATCTTAAACAATAACTATATACGAATTTCTTGGCTGGAAAGACAATATTCTCAGGGTTGGAATGCCCCGGAAATTAATTGCATTTGCAATGTAAATAAGATGCATTGCATTGCAAATGATCGAGGTTTGCCTGGAATCCGCAGCGGAGATTGCCGGAGTGTCCCGGCGGCTGAAGGCGGCCGGGGGCAGCTTCTCGTGCCGCGTGCGCGCGCAGGTGGATCCGCTGGATGCGGCGACGGCCGGGCGGGTCTGCCTGTGCCCGTTCGCCCTGTTGCAGACGCCGGCGTGGCCGGCGCGGCGCACGCAGCTGGCGCAGGCGAGCCGCTACTTCATCGTCTACGGCACGGGGCTCGCGACGGCGCAGGTGATCGCGGCGTGCCGCGACGGGGCCTTCGACGTGCTCGACTCGCAGGACACCCCGCAGCGCTGGGCGGAGGCCTGCCAGGCGGCGGCCGAGGCGCAGCGGCTCTGGCTGCAACTTTACGGCGCGGCGCCATCGGAAACCGGTGACGGCATGATCGGCGCGGGCGAGGCGGTGCTGGCGCTCCGCCGCGCAATCGAGCGCATCGGCCCGACGCGCACGACGGTGCTGATCACGGGCGAGTCGGGCGTGGGCAAGGAACGGGTCGCCCAGGCGCTGCACGACACGACGCGCGAGGGCCAGTTCATCGCGCTGAACTGCGCGGCGGTGCCGCCGGAGCTGCTGGAGTCGGAGCTGTTCGGCGTGGTCAAGGGCGCGTTCACCGGCGCGAGCGCCGACCGCCCGGGCCTCGTGGAGCAGGCGGCGGGCGGCACGCTGTTCCTCGACGAGATCGGCGAGCTGGAGCCGGCGCTGCAGGCGAAGTTGCTGCGCTTCCTCGAGACCCGCCGGGCCCGCCGCCTCGGCAGCAACAAGGAGTACGCCGTGGACCTGCGCCTGCTCTCGGCCACCAACCGCGACCTCGAGGCGGAGTCCGCGGCGGGCCGTTTCCGCTCCGACCTCTACTACCGGCTGGCCGAGGTCACGCTCCGCGTGCCGCCGCTGCGCCAGCGGCGCGAGGACATCCCGCTCCTGGCGCGCCACTTCCTCGCCCAGGCCTGCACGCGCTTCGGCAAGTTCTTCGACGCGATCGAGCCGGCACTGCTCCAGCGCATGCAGGGCTACGACTGGCCGGGCAACGTCCGCGAGCTGAAGAGCGTGGTGGACCGCCTGGTCCTGCTCTTCGACGGCCCAGTCCTGCGCGCCGGCTGGTGGGAGCCACCGGTTCCGATCGCCCCGCCGGCTCCCGCGACGGTGGCGCCCGCCCCGCCGGTGACCGGAGGACTCCCGCGGCTGCCCAGTAGGCGCGAGCGCCGGCTCCTGGCCGAACGCCTGCTGGCGGAAGGCCACCATGACCTCACCTGGATCGCGGCGCAGGCCGGCGTGCACCCATCGACGCTGTTTCGCTGGCGCCAATCCGGCCGGCTCCTAGGCTCGGGCCCATCGGCCGCGCCCTCGTCCCCGTCATGAAGCTCCTCCTCGTCTACCCGTACGTGCCCTACCCGGTGAACCGCGGCACATACCATCGCGTCTTCAACCTCGCGCGGGAGCTCGCGCGGCGACACGAGGTGGACCTCTTCTGCCTGGCCGACGCGCCCGGCACGGCGGCCGCGCTGCCGGTGTTCCGCGAGTTCTGCGCGCGCGTCGCCTTCCATCCCTTCGCCCACCCGCCGTGGCCGCGGCTGTTCCCCACCCGCCTGCTGGAGCCGCTCCCGACGACGGTCACGCACTGGCGCCAGCCCGGGGTGCAGGCCGCGCTCGACGGCTTCGCCGCCGGCCGCGCCTACGACCTGGTGCATTTCGTGGACCTCGTGCTCTGGCCGTACGTCCGCGCCCTGCCGGCGTCGGCGCCGCGCGTGATGGACCGCAGCCGCGTGGACCTGCTTTTCCAGCAGGAGGAGCTGGCCAACCTCCGACTCGGCCTGCGCGACCGCCTGCTGCGCCGCGAGAACCTGTGGAAGCTCCGCCGCCTCGAGCGCGCCGCCGCCCGCGCGCTGCGGGCCACGGTCGTCTGCGGCCCCGACGACGAGACGTTCCTGCGCCGCGAGGTGGACGCCGCGGCGCCGATTTTCGTGCTGCCGAACGGCGTGGACCCGGACTACTTCGCGACCGACCGCTTCCCGCCTGCGCCCGACGCGGCGCCGACGGTGCTGTTCTGCGGCGCGCTCGACTACACGCCGAACGTGGACGGCCTTGGCTGGTATTTCGCACACGCCGACGCCGCGCTGCGCGCCGCCCGGCCCGACCGCCGCATCTTGATCGTCGGCAAGAATCCCGTGCCCGCGGTGCGCGACCTCGGCCGCATCCCCGGCGTCACCGTCGTCGGCGAGGTCCCCGACGTGCGCCCCTATTACCAGCGCGCCTGGCTGCAGATGGTCCCGCTCCGCATCGGCGGCGGCACCCGGCTCAAGATCACGGAGTCGCTGAGCATCGGCTGCCCGGTCGTCTCCACCACCATCGGGGCCCAGGGCCTCGAGCTGCGGGACGGCGAGCACCTGCGGCTCGCCGACGCGCCCGCCGACTTCGGCGCCGCGCTCGCGCAGCTCTTGGCCGACGCGGCCCTTCGCGACCGGCTGCGCGCGGCGGGCCGCGCCCAGGTCCTCGCGAACTACACCTGGCCGCGCCTCGGCGCGCGCCTTTCCGCCCATTACGAAACGCTCGTCCAACCAACCCCGCCATGACAGCCCTGCCCGAACCCCGCACGGTCGTGATCCTCGGCGTCCCGTTCCATGACGTCACCATGGCCGAGACCCTCGCGCACATCGACGCGCTCGTCGCCGCGCGCCGGCCGCGCTACCTCGCCACGGCCAACCTCGACTTCGCCGCCCTCGCCAGCCAGGACGTCGAGCTGCAGCGCATCCTCCTCGAGGCGCACCTCGTGCTGTGCGACGGGACGCCCCTCGTCTGGGCCTCCCGCTGGCTCGGCGCCCCGCTGCGCGAGCGCGTCGCCGGCTCCGACCTCATGCCCGTGCTGGCCGCCCACGCGGCCAAGGCCGGCCACCGGCTCTTCCTGCTGGGCGCGGATGAAGCCACGCTCGCCGAGGCGTCCGCCCGCCTGCAGGCGGCCAACCCCGGCCTCGTCATCGCCGGCGCGTACTCGCCGCCAGTCGCGAAGCTGCTCGATCTCGACCACGAGGACATCCTCCAGCGCATCCACGCGGCCCGGCCCGACATCCTCCTTGTCGCCTTCGGCTGCCCGAAGCAGGAGAAGTGGATCTACATGAACCTGCCGCGCCTGAACGTGCCGGTGACCATCGGGGTCGGCGGCACCTTCGACATGATCGCCGGCCGGGTGCGGCGCGCGCCGGTGTGGATGCGCCGCTGCGGCCTGGAATGGACCGTGCGGCTCGCCCAGGAGCCGCGCCGGCTCTTCAACCGCTACCTGCTGGACCTGCTCTTCTTCGTGCGGGCCCTGCGGCACCAGCGGCGCGTGCTGGGGCGGCAGGAGTCCGCCGGCGCCCCCGCGGCCCCGCTCGACGAGGCGCCGCTGCGCCGCGACTTCCGGCTGGTGACATGGACCGGCCGGGCCGACGCGGCCGCCGTCCAGGCGGCCCGCCTCGCCTCCCCGCTGCCCGCCGACGGCGTCGCCACGGTGTTCGTGGACTGCGCCGGCGTGACGTTCATGGACAGCACCGGCCTCGGCCTCCTCCTGCGCGCCTACCGCGCCTGCAAGCAGTCCGGCGGCGACTTCGCGCTGATCAACCCCGGCCCGGCGGTCGCCCACCTCCTCGCGGCGATGCGCCTCGACCGCCTGATCCTCAGCCATGCGACGATCACGCAGGCGCGGACTTCGGCCGGCCTGCTCCGCCGCGGCGGCGGCGCCGCCGCCGAGCCCGGCGATCTCCTGCTGCGGCTCGAGGGCGACGTGACCGCCAGCCGCACGGGTTCGCTGGCGCGCTGGCTCGACGGGGAGTGGGAGGCGCGCACCGACGCCCGCCGGCTGGTGCTCGACCTCGGCGCGGTGAAGTTCATCGACAGCTCCGGCCTCGGCCTGCTCCTGCGCGCCCGCAAGCTCGCCCTCGCCCGCGCGGGCGGCTCGCTGGTCCTGCGCGAGACCCCGGCCAACGTGCGCAACGTCATCCTGCTCGCCCGCCTCGACTCCCTGCTCGGCCTCGATCCCGGCCCATGATCCGCGTCGCGCTCTCCACCTCCGTCGTCCAGGGCGGCCGCTCCGGCGTGGCCAGCTACGTCTTCGGCCTGCTCGACGGGCTCGCGCGCATCGAGGCGCCGGTGCAGATGATCCTGGTCGGCCTGGAGGGGGACCGGCCGCTGTTCGAGCGCTGGCTCGGCCGCTGCGAGTGGTCCGGCGTCGCCGAGCGCTGGCGCCCCGCCCTGCGCAACGTGCTCTGGCACCAGACCGCCCTCCGCGGGCGCCTGCGGAGCGTGCGCGCCGACGTGCTGCACATCCCCAGCTACCGCCGCATCGTCTGGCGCGCCCCCTGCCCGCAGGTGGTCACGATCCACGACTGCGCGGCCTTTGCCGTGAAGGGGAAGTACGACCTCGCCCGCATGGTGTACGGCCGCCAGGTGGTCACGCGCCTCGCGCGCGGCGCGGACACGGTCATGACGGTGAGCGCCGCCACGGCCGACGACGTCGCGCGGCACTTCGGCCTGCCCCGGGACGCGCTGCACGTGGTCTGGAACGGCATCGACCGTGCGCGCTTCCGGCCGCCGGCGCCGGCGGAGGTCGCGGCCTTCCGCGCCCGCCGGGCCGCGCCCTACTTCCTCTACCTCGCCCGCCTCGAGCACCCGGCGAAGAACCACGTGCGGCTCATCGCGGCGTTCGAGGAGTTCGCCGCGCGCCATCCCGCGGACCGCCACGAGCTGCTGTTCGGCGGCGCCGACTGGCACGGCGCGGAGCAGGTCCACGCGCGCATCGCCGCCTCGCCGTGCGCGGCCCGCATCCACGCGCTGGGCTTCGTGGACCTCGCCGACCTCCCGCTCTGGTATGCCGGCGCGACCGCCATGGTGTACCCGTCCCTCTTCGAGGGCTTCGGGCTGCCGCCCGCCGAGGCCATGGCCTGCGGCTGCCCGGTGATCTGCTCCACCCGCGGTTCGCTCGGCGAGGTCGTGGGCGACGCCGCGCGGCTGGTGGACCCCGAGGACGTGCCGGGCATGGCCGACGCCCTCGCCGAGCTCGCCGTGCCGGCGGCGCGCGAGGCGTGGCGCGAGCGCGGCCTGGCCCGCGCGGCCCTTTTCGACTGGAACGAAACCGCCCGCAAAGTCACAACGCTCTACCAAGTCGCCGCCCGCCGGCCCCACGCATGAACCCATCCCTCGACCACTGGCAGCTGCGCGAGCGTCCCTTCGAGCTCGTGACCGATCGCCGGTTTTTCTTCCAGTCGCAGGAGCACGACGAGGCCCTCGCCCGCCTCCGCTACCTCGTGGCCGAGCGCACGATGTACGCCGGGCTGCTCAGCGGCGAGATCGGCTGCGGCAAGTCCATCACCGGCCGCGTCTTCGCGGCGGGCCTCGACCCCGCGCGGCACGCCGTCGTGTTCTTCGAGAACGCCCATTTCCGCTTCGCCGACCACATCCGCCAGTTCGCCCGCGCCGCCGGCCTGGACGAGGCGGCGGGACGGGCCCGCACCACCGCGCAGGTCTACGAGCTGGCCCGGGCCGCGGTCGCCCGCCTGCACGACGGCGAGCAACGGCACGTGGTCCTGGTGTTCGACGAGGCGCAGGACCTGCGGGCCGACACGCTCGCCGACCTGAAGCGGCTGCTGAACCTCAACGACGACGGCACCGGCCGCCTCACCCTCATCCTCATCGGCCAGCCCGAGCTCCGCCAGAAGGTCCGCGCCCACCCGCCCCTCGACCAGCGGGTCAGCCTGCGCTTCCACCTCGGCGGCATGCGCGCCGCCGACTGCCCCGCCTACCTGCGCCACCGGCTGCGCGTGGCCGGCCACCCGACCGGCGGCCTGTTCGCGCCCGCGGCCGAGGCGCTGCTGGCCGCCGCCAGCGGCGGCGTTCCCCGCGAGATCAACCGGATCGCGAAGCTCGCGCTGGAAACGGCCCGCGCCGAGCTGGCCCCGGCCGTGGCCGAGGCCCACGTGCAGGCGGTGCTCGACGATCTCGAGCGCCACCGCGCCCTGCCCAGCCCCCTCGCCGTCACCCCATGAACCAGCCCGAGCCCAAGCCGATGCGCGTCAGCGAATGGAACCGGCCCGCCGCCCCCGCCGTGCCGCCCGCCCCGGCCGCCGCCCCCGAGCCGCCCGCGGCGCCGCCCGCTGCCGCCGAGGAGGAGACGCCCGGGCTGCCCATCGACCCCTTCCGCCTGCTCGGCGGTGTCTGGCAGCGCCGCCGCTGGGTGGTCATCGGGGCCGTCGCCGGCCTGCTGCTCGGCGCGGCCTACGCCGCGGTCTTCACCCACACGCGCTACGTGGCCTCGGTGCAGATGATCCGCCGCGACGTCCCGAGCTCCTTCCGCGCCGGCGAGATCGGCGAGACCTACAAGCCGCGCACGCTCTCGACCGCCACCCTCATCGGGCTCGCGGGTTCCGACAACGTCCTCAGCCGCGTCGCCGCCAAGGCCGAGCCCGCGGTCGGCCTCGGACTCCTCCGCCACTCGGTCGAGGTCAAGGACGTCCGCGGCACCGACTACGTGCAGCTCACGCTCTCGGGCTACGACAGCATCCCCGCCACCGTCGCGCTCGCCAACCTCTGGGCGCAGGAGATCGTGGATTACAGCCGCGAGATGCAGGCGCGCGAGAGCCGCGAGATCCGGCAGTACCTCCAGCAGCAGATCGACAGCACCGAGCGTGAGCTGAAGCGCATCAACACCAGCATCCTCGACTACTCCCGCCGCGAGGGGCTGGTGGACGCCGACCGCCAGATCGAGGCCTACCTGCAGTCGCTCGGCGAGCTCGACCTCCGCTACGAGACCGCCCGCCTCGACCATGACGCGGCCGGGTTCAAGCTGGCGAACCTCGAGACCGAACTCGCCCGCCAGAGCCCCGCGGCCGAGAAACTCCGCGCGGCGCGGACCGAGCTCGAGGACGCCCGCGCCCGCTACACCGACCGCAACCCGATCGTCCAGGAGAAGCTCGAGCGCGTGCGCCTGCTCGAGCAGGAGCTTGCCGGTGCCACCGCCGCGAAGGACGGCGACCTCTCGCAGTACGCGGGCACCTTCCTCGGCAACACGCTGTACCTGCAGGTCGTCGAGCTCCGCAACCAGCGCGAGGCGCTCGCGCGGCAGATGCAGGAGCTCGACCGGCTCCGCGACGAGTCCCGCACGCGGCTCGCGGCCATCCCCGAGAAGCAGCTCGGCCTCGCCCAGCTCGCGCGGACCCGCCAGTCGCTCGAGGGCGCGCGCAGCCTGCTGTTCAGCCGGCTCCGCGAGGCCCAGCTCTTCGAGGAGCGCTCGCCGGGTTACTACCAGGTCTTCTCGCCCGCCGCGCCCGACGCGGTGGACGTGCGCCCGAAGCTCGTCAAGCTGCTCGCGTTCGCGCTCGCCGGCCTCATCGGCGGCGCCGGCGCGGCGCTGTGCGGCGCCGCGGGCGCGGAACTCCTCGACTTCCGCCTCCGCACGGGGGCCGAGGCCGCCCGCGCCTGGGGCGCCCCGCTGCTGGCGTCGTTGCCGGCGGACCGCGCCGAGGCCGCCGCCCGGATCTGGCTGCGCTGGCTCGGCCAGCGCCCCTCCGGCGGGCACGTCCGCGCCGTGCTGGTGCCGGCGCCGTCCGCCAGCGAGGACGAGTTCTGGGCGCTCCTGGTCGCCGAGGCGCGCCGGCTCCTGCCCGGCCTCGTGGTGGTAGACTGCACCGCGGCCGACGCCCCGCCGCCGCCCGCCCTTGCCGGGCTGCCGCGCGCGGAGTTCGCCGCCCTGCCCGCACCGGACGCCGGCCCGGTGCTGGTCAACCTGTCCGCCGCTCGCATGCCGATCGAGGACGCCCGGGCCGCCGCCGCCCGGCTGCGCCAGGCCGCGGCCGAGGGCCGCGAGGTCTGGTGCCGCCTGCCGGGGGCGCTGCACGAGCCGTTCACCACCCTCGCCCGCGCCGGCCTCCCGCCGCTCATCGTGGTCTGCGCCGGGTCGGCGCCGCTCGCGTTCTGGCGCGACCAGGCCTCCCTGCTGCGCGGCACCATCGGCCCGGCCGCCGGCCTCGTCGTCACCGGCGCCGTCAACTGGAAGGACCGATGAGGGGACCCGGCCCATTCCGGCGCGCGCTCGCCGCCGCCTGCCTCTGCCTCGCCGCGAGCGTCGCGGTCGCCGCTGACGCCGCGGCCTCGTGGCGCGACCGCTACACGCTGGGGCCCGGCGACATCCTCAGTTTCTCGCTGTACGGCCGCCCCGAACTCGACCGCAACGACGTCTTCGTCCGGCCCGACGGCTGCATCGACTACCTCCAGGCGCACAACATCCCAGCCGCCGGCCTCACGATCGACGAGCTGCGCGCCGCCCTCGAGTCCGCCCTCGCCGACTCGTACCGCCACGTGCAGGTGATGATCGCCCCGGTCGAGTTGCGCAGCAAGCGGTACTACATGATCGGCAGGGTCGTGGACAACGGCTCGTTCCCGATGGACCAGCCGATCACGCTGATCGAGGCCGTCGCCCGCGCCCGCGGCATCGAGACGGGCCTGTTCGAGCAGAATACCGTCGAGCTGGCCGACCTGCCGCGCTCGATGCTCATCCGCGATGGGCGCCGGATGCCCGTCGACTTCGCGCGGCTGTTCCTGCACGGCGACCTCAGCCAGAACGTCCCGCTCGAGCCCGGCGACTACGTCTACCTCCCGTCGGCCAACACGAACGAGGTCTACATCCTCGGCGAGGTCGCCCAACCGGGCATCAGCGGCTTCACCACCAACATGACCGTGATGGGCGCCATCGCCCTGCGCGGCGGCTTCACCCCGGGCGCCTTCCGGCAGCGGGTGCTCGTGGTGCGCGGCTCGCTCGGCCAGCCGGAGCGCTTCGTGGTGGACACGGCCGCGGTCGTCGCCGGCCGGCAGCCCGACTTCGCCCTGCAGCCGAAGGACATCGTCTACATCGCGCCGCGGCCCTGGCGCTACGCGGAGGACCTGCTCGACACGGCGGTCAGCACGTTCCTCCAGGGCATGACGTCGGCCTGGACCAGCAAGTTCGTCGGGCCCTTCATCAACGAGCCGGTGCTGCCGCAGCCCAAGTGATCCCCATGCGCCCCCGCTTCTGCCACTGCCTTGCCTGCCTGGGTGCCGCCGCGCTCCTGCTGGCCGGCTGCCGGGGGCCGCGCTTCGACGCCCGCGCGCCGGCGGCGCCGGCCACGGGCTTCGCCGTGCTGCCGACGACGGGGACCATCCCGCCCGAATGGCTCCAGCCGCCGACCGAGCCCTTCCGGCTCGGCATCGGCGACCGCGTCGAGGTCGAGATCCTCGAGGTCGGCGGCACGCGGCAGGTCTGCACGGTGATGCCGGACGGCCTGATCTACTTCAACCTGCTGCACGGGCTGAAGGTCGAGGGCCTGACCCTGGAGGAGACGCGCCACCGGCTGCAGCAGGAGCTCGCCGCGCACTACCGCGCCCCGCAGGTCGGCCTCATCCTCCGCCGCGTGAACAGCCAGCGGGTCTGGATCATGGGCCGCGTCAACACGCCCGGCCTCTACCCGCTCACGCAGCCCACGACCGTCGTCGAGGCCATCGCCCGCGCGGGCGGCCTGTTCGCCTCGCGGTTCTCGGGCACGACGGAGGAGCTCGCCGACCTGCGGCACAGCTTCTTCGTGCGGGACGGCAAGTTCGTGCCTGTGGACTTCCACCGCCTGCTGCGCGAGGGCGACATGACGCAGAACCTCTACCTCCGCAACGGCGACTACCTGTTCCTGCCGTCGGCCCTCTCGAAGCAGATCTACGTCCTCGGCGCGGTGAACGCGCCGCGCGCGGTCGGCTTCATGGATCAGGTCACGCTGCTCTCCGCCATCGCCAACGCCCGCGACCTGCGGGCCGACGCACTGGCCGACCGCGTGCTCATCATCCGCGGCTCGCTCACCGCCCCCCAGGTCGCGGTGGTAGACTACGCCGCCATCCGGCACGGCCGGGCCCCCGACGTGGTGCTCGAGCCGTCGGACATCGTCTGGGTGCCGGAAAGCGCGTGGCACGACCTCGGCGAGTACGCGAAGCTCGTCGTGGGCACGTTCGTGCGGACGGTTGCCGCCAACGAGGGCGCGCGCGCCGCGGTGAAGGACCCCGCCACGGTGGGCATCGGCATCAACGTGGGCAAGTGACCCGGCCGGCCGCGGGCGCGCTCAGCGGAACCAGTCGCGCAGGTGCGCGCCGGGGATGAGGTCGATGCCGAGCACGGACTTCAGCAGGTAGAGCACGGCGAAGGCCAGGACGGCGGCGGCCACGATCACCACGAACGTGAAGACCACGAGCACCAGGAGCCGCGGCAGCGAGTTCGTCCAGCCCCGGATGAGCGCCTCGGTGCGCCGCACGAGGTACGGCGGGCTGCTCATCTCGCGCCTCAGCCGCTCGTTCTCCGCCGCGGCCCGGAGCAGCCGGCGCACGCCCGCGGCCTCGGCCAGCGCGGCGGCGAGGAGCGTGTCGACCTGCTCGGGCGTGGCCGCGCGCGGGAGCACGCGGAAGACATGGGCCTCGTTGATGAGGTAGACAAGCAGCTCGGGCTCGAGCGGGCCGCAGACGAGCACGCGCTGCAGCCACGGGAACGCGGGGTTGGTCCGCGCGAGGAACATCAGGCCGGTCTCGCCGCCGGCGAGATCGTCCTCGCACACGAGCACGTGCACGTCACGGCGCCGGAGGATCGCCTCGGCCTCGGCGGGGCTGTCCGCCTGCTCGAGCACGGCCAGCCTCGCCAGCGCCGCGGCCAGCGCCGTGCGCGCCGCGCCGGCGGGCGCCAGGAGCAGGATGACGGGTTCGTCCGAGGGCGGCGGGGACGCTTCAGGCATGGCGCATCCCCCGCAGCACCCGGAAGCCCGCGCCGCCCGCGGCGCCGACGACCAGCAGGCCGCGCCAGGCGCAGTCGAGGAAGCCGCCGCCCGCCGGGAAGGGCGCGAGCCAGGCGAGCAGGCCGAGGGCCGCGCCGCCGGCCAGCAGCGACGGCAGGATCGGCCGGAAGATCTCCGCCAGCCACCGGCCCAGGTCGGTGCCGGCGAAGTGCGCCGTCAGCGGCAGCATCCACAGCCAGCCGACCAGCACGGTCGGGATCATCGTCCCGGCCGCCACGCCGGGCACGCCCAGCGACCAGACCAGCGCAAGGCTGAGGGCGAGGTTCGCGGTCGCGTCCACCAGGCTGACCGCGAGGAGCTTCCGCTCCCAGCCGCACATCATGAGGATGCGCTTGGCGCAGCTGTTGGTCACGAGCGAGCTGTAGGTGGCGAAGAGCAGGATCTGCCCCACCCACCAGGTCTGCGCGTCCACCGCCTCGAGGCCCGTCAGCAGGCGCACCAGCGGCTCGAGGTAGACCGCGCACAGCCCGTAGAGCGGCGACACGACGACGATGGTGAGGCGCGTGCTGCGCACCAGCAGCTCGCGCAGGCCGGCGGCGTCGCGGCGGATGTTGAGCTGCGCCGCGGCCGGCGTGAGCGCGTCCTGCATCTGCGTGGAGAAGAGGCCGAACATCTCGGCGACCTTGTAGCCGGCCTGGTAGAGCGCGATCAGCCCGACGCCGAGCGTGAGGCTGATCACGGCCTGGTCGGTGCGCGACATGATGAGGTTGGTGAAGGTGATCAGGTAGGCGACGAGCGAGAACGACAGCACGCCGCGGATCGCGCCGCCGTGGAAATGGCGCGGGTGCAGGCTCAGGCCGGGGATCCGCCGATGCACGAGCCAGAGCGCCGCGGCGCTGGGCGCCACGGTGGTCGCGACGCTGATGAACACGATCCACGGCAGCGGCCAGCCGGCCAGGAGGCCCCAGCCCAACAGGCCGAGGTTCAGCAGGGTGCCGCCGATGGACAGCCAGTTGGCCAGGTCGATGCGCTGCAGGCCGCGGAGCATCTCGGGGAAGATGCCGAGGGGGAACGCGAGGGCCATCGCCACGGTGAAGACGGTGTAGGCGGCGCGGAACGAAGGCACGTTCCCGGGGCTGACCTTGGTCCAGACGAGGAACCACGGCTGCATCACGGCGAAGGCCAGCAGCAGCACGCCACCGAAAAAGGCGAAGGTCCAGAAGATGGTCGCGACGAGGCGGTTGAGCTCGTCGGTGCGGCCGGTCGCCGAGTGCTCGGCGACGGCCTTCTGAGCGGTGAAGCCGAGGCCGAAGTCGAGGAGGATGGTGTAGCCGAAGAGCGACCAGAGCAGGGAGTAGAAGCCGAAGGCCTCGGTGCCGAGCTGCTGGAAGGTCAGGCGGAACAGGATGAGCCCGGTGGCCAGCCGCAGCCCGGTGCGCAGGTAGTTGGTGGCCGCGTTCCGCCAGAAATGGCGCTGCCACTCGCTCACGGCCGGGCCTCCTGCAGCGCGCGCTCGATCTGGCTGGTGATCGCGGCGAGGTCGTAGCGGGCGACGACCTCCCGCTCCGCGGTGTCGGCCAGCGCGACGCGCAGGACCGGGTCGGCGGCTAGGCGCAGGATCTGCTGCGCCAGCGCGGCGTCGTCGCCGGCCGCGAAGCCGAGCGCGTTCTCGCCGTCGCGCACGAGTTCGCGGCTGCCCCCGGCGTAGGTGCTGATCACGGGCACGCGCGCCGCCATGGCCTCGAGGGGGGTGAGCGCGAAGGGCTCCTCCCAGGCCGAGGTGAACAGGAGCGCATCGTAGCCGGCATAGACGCGCCGCATCTCCGCGGCGGGCGCCGTCCGGAAGGCGACGCGGTCGGCCACGCCGCCGGCGGCCGCCGCGGCGCGGAGCTCGGCGACATAGGCCTCGTCACCGCGGCCGTAGAGGTCGAGGGTGAGGTCGGTGCGCCCCGCCTGCGCGCAGCGCGCCAGCGCCCGCACGGCGGTGAGCGGGTCCTTGTCGGAGTTGAGGCGGCCGACGAACAGCAGACGGGTGCAGCGCGGATCCGCCGGGCGGCGGGCGAAGCGCGCGGTCTCGACGCCGCAGTAGATCACGGCGGCGTGCGCCACGGGCCAGCCGGCGCGCACGGTGATCTGCTTCAGCGCGTCGCTGCAGAAATAGATGCGGTCGAACCGGAGCCCGGCCCACGGGGCGAACGGCGCCCGGCGTCGGACCAGCGCGGCCAGCCCGGTGGCGCGCAGGACGCCGCGGAGCAGCCGCGCGCCGGCCCCGCCGGCCTCGCCGTTCCACCACCGCAGCCAGACGTCGGCGCGGAGGCTCCGGGCGATCCAGTGGTCCGACACGTCGTAGACCACCGGCCGGCCCGATGCCTGCAGGGTGAGCATGAGGGCCTTGCTCAAGCCGCCCAGGTTCCAGACATGCACGACGTCGGGGGCGAAGTCCGCGAGCGCGGCGCGCAGCACGGCATGGTTGTGCGCCTCGAGGCCGTACAGCCGGCGGATGCCGAGCCAGGGGTGCCCGAAGAAGCCGTGGATGCGCAACCGGCGGTGGACGCGTCCCTCGTCGGCGGGCGCCGCCAACCCGTGGGTCGAGGTGAGCACCCTTACCTCGTGGCCGCGGTCCCGCAGGGCGTCGGTGACCTGCCGGCAGCGCTCCTCGTAGCCGCCGATGGCGTGCGGCGGGTAGAGATTGGTCAGGACGAGGATCTTCATGCCGCCGACCGCTGGTGGTAATGGCGCCAGCCGCGGCGGAAGCCCACGGTCTTGCCGCAGCGCTGCCAGAGGCGCACGAGGGCGCAGTGCCCGAACTCGCGCCGCCGGCCCGCGCGCGCGCACCAGGCCCAGTCGCGGCGGAGGTCGGACAGCCACGGCAGCGCGACGCCGTAGATCCAGTTGCTCCACTTCGGCCGGCGCTCCGGCTGCGTCGCGGCCGCGGCGAAGCTGTCGCCGTGGCAGCGCTTGTAGGCCTGCCGCAGCGTGTAGTTGTGCGAGTGGATCGCGATGGACCGGTCCGCGAAGGCCACGCCCCATCCGTGGTCCTTGAGACGGCGCGACCACTCGTCGTCCTCGGCGTACTGGAGGTCCTCGCGGAAGGGCTGCTCGGTCCAGGCGGGGCGGTAGACGGCGCAGCTGACCATGCTGAAGAAATGGTCCCAGGCCCGCGACTCGCGTTCCGGGCCGAAGCACCGGTCGTAGTCATGCGCGTAGACCGCCTGGCAGTCGGGCCGCGGGATCTGCCGGCTGAAGACCGTGCCCAGGCGCGGCCCGGCATGGGCCACCGCCAGCAATTCCGCCAGCCAGCGGCGGTCAGCCGGCTCGGCGTCGGAGTTCAGGAACACCACCCAGTCGCCGCGGGCCTCCCGCATCCCGCGATTCAGCACGCGGCCCGGCACGTACTCGTGGGGCTGGATCTCGATCAAGACGCGGGGCTTGAACGAGCGGATGATCGGCACCGTGTCATCCTTCGAGCCGGAATCGATGTGCACCAGGTCGATCCCGCCGGCCCAGTCCTGGGCGTGGACGGCACGCAGCGTGGCGCCGATCAGCGGGCCGTCGTTGAAGGAACGCATCACGATCGATATCGGATTGGACATGGGGACTGTCGGGCACGATGTCACCCTGCCGCGCCCGGCCCAACAAGAAACTGCAGGAAACTGCCACCCCGGCGGTGGCGGGAACTCCACGCGGCGCCGTCGTTCGGCCTTCCTCCTTTCGAATCAAGCCCCGGATTTTCTTTGCCCGCGGCCGGGAATCCCCTTCTGTCCGTTGCAACCCAATCCCATCACCATGAAACGACTTCATCTCGTCCTCGCTGCGCTTGCCCTCGGGCTGGTCGCGGCCAGCCCACTCGGCGCCCAGACCCCCGCGACCACCCCGGCGGCGCCCGTCGAAAAGTCCGAGCTCGAGGCCATCGTCGACCAGGTCAAGGCCAAGCTTCGCGCCGGCCAGGAGACGGCCGAGGCCCTCGCCCCCGAGCTGGCCGCGCTCGACGCGCTTTCCGCCAAGCTCAAGGGCACCGATACCGCCGCCGCGGCCGACGCGCTCATGACCAAGGCCTCGATCCTGATCCAGGTGCTCGACGACGAGGCTGCCGGCCGCGCCATCATCGAGCAGGTGAAGGCCAACCATGCCGACACCAAGGCCGCCAAGGATGCCGACCGCATGCTCGCCATGCTCGACCGCGCCGCCAAGGCCAAGGCCGTTCAGGCCACCCTCGTCGGCACCGCCGCCCCCGAGCTCACCTTCAAGTGGTCCAGCCGCGACGGCCTCGCCAAGCTCTCGGACCTCCGCGGCCAAGTCGTCGTCCTCGACTTCTGGGCCACCTGGTGCGGCCCCTGCATCCGCTCCTTCCCGCAGGTCCGCGAGCACGTCGCCCACTTCAAGGGCGCGCCGGTCTCCTTCCTCGGCGTCACCAGCATCCAGGGCTTCGTCGCCAACCTCGAGGCCCAGAAGATCGACACCAAGGGTGACCCCGCGAAGGAGATGTCGCTCATGCCCGCCTTCATGAAGGCCAAGGACATGACCTGGGACGTCGTCTTCAGCGAGCAGGAGGTCTTCAATCCCGACTATGGCATCATGGGCATCCCCTACGTCGCCATCATCGCCCCCGACGGCACCGTCCGTCACGCCGGCCTGCACCCGGGCGACCCGAAGGCCGACATCGCCGGCAAGATCGAAGCCATCCTGAAGGAGTTCAACCTCCCGCTCCCGACACAGGGCTGAGACAACCAATCCACCCTGTCACAGCTTCAAAACCCCGGTTTGCCGCCGGGGTTTTGTTTTGCCCGGGCCGGTCCAAGGCACCGGCCTGTCCGAAAAACAATATCTCGCCCCGATCCTGCAATTCCTCTACGCGCTTTTTGTCCACACCACCCCATGTCCGTTACCTTTCCCCTGTTTTCCGCGGGCCATGAACTCGATGTCTCCGACGACGCCTTCGGCTTCGTGCGGAGTTCCGCCGGCCTGCTTGGCCACGCCGACGCCCTCCGCGAGCGACTGGCCGAGGACGGCTATCTCTACATCCCGGGTTTCTTCGATCCGAGCCTCATCCTCGCCGCCCGCTTCTCGGTCTGCACACGCCTGGCCGCCGCCGGCCTGCTCGACCCGAAGGAGGCCGTGATCGACGCGATCGCGCACCCGGACAAGAAATCCAACTACAACGGCGAACTCGCCCGCAACAATCCCGCCGTCGAGCGCGTCGTCTACGGCCCGGAGCTCCTCGGTTTCTACGAGATGCTCTTCGGCGAACCCGTGCGGCACTTCGACTACACCTGGTTCCGCGCGATGAGCCGCGGCCAGGGTTCCACGCCCCATTGCGACCTCGTCTACATGGGCCGCGGCACGCACCAGCTCCTGACCTGCTGGATCCCGTACGGCGAGACCCCGCTCGAGATGGGCGGCGTGATGCTGCTCGAGGGTTCGCACAAGAAATCCGACCGGATCAAGAACTACCTCGAGGTCGACGTGGACGCCTATTGCGAGAACCGGCCGGCCGAGGTCGACAAGGTCGTCAACCAGGGCGGCTGGAGCCACCCCGGCTACCTGAGCAACAACCCCGCCTCGCTGCGCGAGAAACTCGGCGGCCGCTGGCTCACGGCGCCCGACTGGAAGGCCGGCGATTTCATCACCTTTGGCATGACCCTAGTGCACGGCGGCCTGGACAACCAGCTGAACCGCATGCGGCTGTCATCGGACACCCGCTACCAGCGCGCGAGCCAGCCCATCGACGAGCGCTGGATCGGCGCCGACCCCATCGCCAACAAGCGCGCCGGCAAGCGCGGGCGCGTTTGTTAAGCGCAAAGACGCAAAGGCGCGAAGGCCGGAGCGAAGAACCATCCTCTTGGATCGGATCTTGGCGTCTTCGCGCCTTTGCGCCTAATCAGGCTCACGCATTCATATCCGCCCAGCGCTTCGCCATCCGGCCGAAGATCCAAAGGGCGACCGCCGCCAGCACGCCGATCGACGCGAAGGGCAGCCAGACGTAGAGGTGCGGGTGGTAGGTATCCCACAGGAGATGGGTCGCGGCGGTGGCGTCGAGCCCGGTGACCTCCTGCAGTTTCAGCATCGCTTCGGGCCGGGAGATGCCGAGGAGCTGTTCCAAGCCGGCCACGTTGCCATCCCAGTTGCGTCCCTCGCCCAGCGGGGTGCGTTCCGCCAGGTAACGCAGCGCGAGGCCGGCCTTCTCACCGTACTGGCCATAGACGTAGCCGGCGATCTTGGAACCCACGTAGACGCCCACGCCGACGGGGATGTTCACGTAGCCGAGGTACAGGCCCTTCTTGCCGGGCGGCGCGATGAGCGCGAGGTACTCGCTCTTCTTCGGCCCCGTCGCCATCTCGCCGAGCGAGAAGAACAATATGCCCAGCACCAGCACCCAGGCGCTGGTCGTCAGGCCGGCGATCAGCAGGCCAGTCGTCGCCAGCATCATGCCGATGAACATGGCCGTCAGCGTGCGCATGCGTCGCGTGAGCCACGCCATGCCGACAACGCCGATGATGATGAAGAGGGAATTCGCGCTCAGGAGCACCTGCTGCGGAATCATCGGGCCGCGGGTGGTCTGCTGCACGAGGGTCTGGTAGAGATTCTCCGGCAGCCACCGCAGGCCCTCGGCCATGCCGCGGCTGTCCACCCAGTCCGCGATGAAGTTCGGCTGCAGGTCCCAGAGCTGGTACATCATCATCCAGAAGCAGGACATGATGAGCATCCAGGCGATCAGCCGGACCTCGAGGATGCCCACGATCGTGCGCCACAGGACGGCGAACGGCGACTCGGTCTTCGAGGCGCCGGTGGGCGTGTCCCTGAGGACGAACAGCAGGCCGAGGTTGAACGACGAGAACAGGGCCGAGGCGAGGAACAGGTTGCGCCACGCCCCCGCCGAGTTGGCCTCGGCATGCAGGAATCCCGGCAGCAGCGCGCTGAGCGCGAGGAGGATGGACGGCAGGTAATGCCCGAGGAAGGCGCCCACGTTGACGACCCAATAGAACAGGCCCCAGCCCACCGAGGAATTTTCCTTCGTGAGGTTGAGCGCCAGGGCGCCCTGGATGCTCGGCTTGAAGAACGCGGTGCCGGTCGCGAGCGTCATCACGCCGAGGAAGAATCCCCAGTAATTGCTGATGAACGCCACGTCTCGCAGGAACGCGATCATGAGGTAGCCCGACATCATCATCGCCACCGAGAAACCCAGCGTCTTCTTGAAACCGTAACGGTCCGCGAAACCGCCGGTCACGATCGGCAGGAGCGACTGGAACGCCGCCCACCACGCGTAGATCGTGCCCTTGTCCATCGCCGTCAGGTGCAGCCCGCCCGGGTTGTCGGCCTGCATGATGTAGATCGGCGCCATCACGCGCAGGTTGTAGTACGCGAGGCGCTCCCACATCTCGATCGTGTTGAGCGTCCAGAATGTTCGGCTGAATTTCGGTTTGGCCGGAACCGCCGGCGTTTCCGTGGAGGGGCTGCTCATGCGGATGGCAGCACAGCAGCACGCCCCGCCCAGCCGCAAGCCCACAGCGGCGCTTCCGCCGTTTGGCGTATATGCCTGGGTGCTTCCGGATTAAGCGCAAAGACGCGAAGACGCGAAGGCCAGCGCCAAGTCCTCTCCCAAAGATCGGAACTTAGCGTCTTCGCGCCTTTGCGCTTGATCCGATTACCCGCCTGCCTTCCCGGCTAACTCGTGATGAACTCCAGCACGGTCGGCTTCACGAGATCCTCGAAGTCGGCATAGGCCATCTTGATGATCTCGGTGTGCGAGCCGGCGTTGAACGCGATCTCCTTCTCCGCCGCGAGGCTGGCCGCGACGAACACGGGGAGCCCGTACAGGTTGCCGAACGGCGGCATCGCGCCCAATTCGCAGTCGGGGAAATCGTCGCGGAACTCGGCCTCGGTCGCGAGGCGCGCCTCCGGCGACTCGAGCAGCTCGCGCAGGTCGTGGAGCACGATGCGCCGGCTCGCCGGCAGGACGACCATCGCCAGGTGGCCGCCGATCCACACCATCACGGTCTTCGCGAAATCGCGCCCGGCCACGTGGGCCGACGCGGCAACCTCCGCGGCCGTGAACGCCGGCGAATGCCGGATCGTCACGTACTTCACGCCACGGCTGTCCAGGAATGCCCTGACTTTGTTCGCTGGCATATGTCCTCCTTGGTTGACGATTGGGGTTGGACTGGGCTTGCGCTGACTCCGCGAGTGTAGCCCGCCCCGCCGAAAAGTAAACCCGCGACGGCAAAGTCCGCCCGCACCGGGTAAATCCCCCACTAGATTGGGGTCGCAGCCCGGCGACCGCTTTCCATGCTCCGGCCGTTCATGTTGTTGTCGCCCCAAGCCTGGCTTCGCCGTCTCGAGGCCGTTTACCAGGGCCAATCCCATTTTACCGGGATCAAGGCCCCCATGCTGGCTTGGTTCGACCTCCTGGTCGTCACGTTCATTCCCCTCAATGTCGGCAAGTTGCTGTGGCTCCAGCCCCCCGGCACCGGCATCCGGCTGACGCTGAACGCGATCATGTTCGCCAGTGCGTTCCTCTCGTTGCGGTACCTGTTCCGCGGGCGGATCGCCGCGGCCGGCAACACCGTCGCCCTGGGCCTGACGGTGCCCATGCACCTCGCGCTCCTCATCCCCGCCGAGGCCCTGCAGCCGCTCGCGACCGGCATCCAGCTCTTCGCCTTCGACCTGGTTTTCCTGCTCCTCACCGCCATCTTCGCCACCCGCCTCACGACCACGTTGGTGATTGTCGTGATCGTCGCGGGCCACTTCGGCTACCACTTCCAGCACTTCGGGGGCGAGGTGGCGGCCGGGACCGTCGGGTTTGCCGCCGACACGCTGGTGCGCGACGGCTTTTTCGCCCTCGGCTTCGTCTTCGCCCTCGCCGTCACCCTCGTCCGCCTCATCGAGTCCGCCCACCGCCGCAGCGAGCAGGCCCTGCGCGAGACGCAGGCGATGAACGACAACCTCGGCCGCCTCGTCGCCTCGCGCACCCGCGAACTCGAGGCCGCCACCGCCCAGGCCAACGCCGCCTCGCAGGCGAAGAGCGAGTTCCTCGCCAACATGAGCCACGAGATCCGCACGCCGCTCAACGGCATCATCGCCTCGGCGGATCTCCTCCAGCGCCGCCGCGACCTCCCGGCCGAGGCCGGCGAATCCGTGCGCCTCATCTCCCAGTCGGGCGACCTGCTCCTCAAGCTCCTGAGCGACATCCTCGACTTCTCGAAGATCGAGGCCGGCCAGCTGCGGCTCGAGCACCACGACTTCCAGCTCGCCGACGTCGTGAACGACACCACCGGGCTCGTCGCCTCCCGCGCCGAGGTCGCCGGCCTCCGGTTGACGTGCACGCTCGAGCCCGGCCTGCCCGAGATTGTCACGGGCGACAGCTACCGCCTTCGCCAGGTCCTGCTCAACCTCCTCGCCAATGCCGTGAAGTTCACCCCCGCCGGCGGCCGCGTGGAACTGCACGTCACCGCCGCCGGGTCCTCGCTCGACCCCCTCCTCGTGCGATTCAGCGTGCGCGACACCGGCATCGGCATCGACGCCGCCAAGCGCGAGCGGATCTTCGAGCGTTTCACGCAGGCCGACGCCTCGACCACGCGCCGCTACGGCGGCACCGGCCTCGGGCTCTCGATCTGCGCCCGCCTGGTCGACCTGATGGGCGGGCGCCTCGACCTCGAGAGCACCCCCGGCCAGGGATCCGTGTTCTCGTTCGTCGTCCCGCTCACCCCCAGCCAGCGCCGCCACCCCGAGACCGCCGCCGCGGCCGCCCTGCCGAACCTCCGGCTCCGCGTGCTCGTCGCCGAGGACAACGAGATCAACAGCCGCATCATCGCCCGTCAGCTGCAGCAGCTCGGCTGCACGTCCGTCATCGCCGCCGACGGCGAGGAACTGCTCGCCCGCCTCGTGGCCGACGCCCTGCCCGACCTGATCCTCATGGACTGCCACATGCCCAGGCTCGACGGCTGGGCCACCACGCGCCGCATCCGCGCGTGGGCCTCCGAGCCGGGCGGCCCGCGCCAGGCCGCCTCACGCCTGCCCATCGTCGCCCTCACCGCCGCGACGCTGCCGGGCGAGCAGGCCCGCTGCCGCGAAGCCGGCATGGACGGCTTCGTCGCCAAGCCGGTGCGCTTGTCCGAGCTCGAGGCCGCCCTGCGCCCGTTCGCGCGAGCCGCCGGCGCGCCCGCCCCGGCCTGAGCAGGGCCGCCCCACCGCAAGATCCGCGCAGTCGGCCGGCCGGCCCTGGCCAAGAAATGCGAAGCCAAACGCCGCATTTTCTGCCATACTGCGCCCGCCAACGAACCTTTCCGGACACTTTACCCCGTGTGCCGTTGCCCTCCGCGACCCCGGAGGACCCCGCCGTCTCGCTGCCCCGCCCGGCCGCGCCCGCACCGCGGCAATCGAACTCCCTGCTGCGTTCCCCGAACCCCGCCCCTCCCCATGAACCTCGCCCTCATCGGTCCGTCAGGTGTCGGTAAAGGCACCCATGCCGCAGCGCTCTGCCAGCGCTTCAACCTGAGTCACGTCGCCACCGGCGACCTCTTCCGCCATCACCTCAAGACGCGCTCGGCCCTTGGCATCCTCGCCCGCCGCTACATGGAACAGGGCGAACTCGTGCCCGACGAGGTCGTGGACGCCATGATCGAGGAGTGGTGCGAGCAGCACCCCGCCGCGCAGGGCATCCTATTCGACGGTTTCCCGCGCACCGCCTACCAGGCACGGTTCCTCGATGCCCTGCTGGCGCGCTACAACCTCTCGTTCGACGCGGTCATCTACCTGCGCGTGGCCGACGAGGAGATCGTCCGCCGCCTCTCCGGCCGCCTCATCTGCCGCCAGTGCCAGGCCCCCTGGCACCGCACCCTCCATCCGCCCAAGGTCGCCGGCAGGTGCGACCTCTGCGGGGGCGAGCTCTACCAGCGCGCCGACGACACCCCGGCGCTCATCAGCACCCGCCTCCGGGTCTTTCACCGCACCACCGGCCCGCTCCTCGAGTACTTCGCCGACCAACGCCGCCTCGCCGTCATCGACGGCAGCGGCACGACCGCGGACGTCGGCGCCCGGTTGGCCGGGTTCGTCGCCGCCGTCGCGCAGGGCACCGCCCGTTTCACCACCCGGGAGGAGGCCGCCCCCGTCATCGCCGCCGAGCAGATTGCCCAGCTGCCCGCCCACTTGGCCCGCGCCAGCCTCGACCTCGTTCTCCTCGGCGGGCCCGGCTCGGGCAAGGGCACGCAGGCCGAGAAACTCTGCGCCGAGCTCAAGCTGCCCCACATCGCCACCGGCGACCTCTTCCGCGAGAACCTGAAGAACAACACGGAGCTCGGCCGCCTCGCCCGCACCTACATGGACCGGGGCGAACTCGTCCCCGACGACGTCACCGAGGCCATGGTCGAGGAGCGCCTGGCCCGGCCCGACACGCATGTCGGCTTCGTGCTCGACGGCTTCCCGCGCACGCTGCCCCAGGCGGCCGCCCTCATGGACATGGCCGCCCGGCTCAACCGCCGCCTCTCCGGCGTCCTCTACATCAACGTCTCCGACGAGGCCATCGTCTCCCGCCTCTCCGGCCGCCTGATCTGCCGCCAGTGCCAGGCGCCCTACCACCTCCAGTTCAAGCCGCCGCACAAGCCCGGGGTCTGCGACGGCTGCGGCGGCGAGCTCTACCAGCGCGCCGACGACAATCCCAACACCGTCCGCGCCCGCCTCGTCACCTTCCACGGCCAGACCGAGCCCCTCATCGACTACTACCGCCGGGCCGGCCTGCTCCACGAGATCGACGGCGAGGGCGCCCTCGCCGACATCAGCGCCCGCTGCCTGAAGGCGGTCCGCACCTTCGCCCCCAAGGCCTAAACCTCAAACTCCACCTTCAACTCCGCTCCGCCATGTTCAAAAACGCCGAACTCGGTCGCACCCTCTCGGAAGCCCGCTACGAACGCGCGATTCCCAAGCTCCGCTCGAGCCTCCTCCAGGCTCACTTCCAGCTCCGCAACCAGAAGTTCCCGGTCATCGTGGTCGTGTCCGGCGCCGACGGGGCGGGCAAGGGCGACCTCGTCCACCGCCTCAACGAATGGCTCGATCCCCGCGGGGTCAGCACCCACGCCTTCTGGGCGGCGAGCGACGAGGAGCGCGAGCGGCCCGCCTACTGGCGCTTCTGGCGCGCCCTCCCCGGCCGCGGTCGCATCGGGATCCTCTTCGGCTCGTGGTACACCGATCCCATCATCCGCCGCGTCTACCACAAGATCAAGGGCCGGAGGTTCGAGGCCGCGCTCGACCGGATCGTCGCCTTCGAGAAGATGCTCGCCGCCGAGGGCGCCCTCATCGTCAAGTTCTGGCTCCACCTGCCGAAGGACGCCCAGAAGGCGCGCCTCAAGAAGCTCGAGCGCGACGGCCGCATCGCCCCGGACGACTGGAAACACTTCAAACTCTACGACCGCTTCACCAAGATCTCCGGCCGCGCCCTGCGCCACACCGACACCCTCGCCGCCCCCTGGCACGTGATCGAGGCCACCGACCGCCGCTACCGCGAGCACACCGCCGGCCGCGTCCTCCTCAACGCGATCAACACCCGGCTCAAGCTCGCCACCATCGCCGCCGCCAAGGCCAAGCTCGCCCCCGCCCCGGCCGCCAAGGCCGCACCGACCCCGGTGCCGAAGCCGCGCACGCTGCAGAAGGCGAACTCGGTCCTCTCCCACGTCAACCTGAAGCAGAAGCTCACCGAGGCCGAGTACGACGAGCAGTTGAAGGACCAGCAGGCCCGCCTCGCGAAGCTCGCCTGGACCGCCTACGAGAAGAAACGCTCGATGGTGCTCGTGTTCGAGGGCTGGGACGCCGCCGGCAAGGGCAGCGCCATCCGCCGCGTCACCCAGGCCATGGACCCGCGCCTCTACCGCGTGGTCGGCATCGCCGCCCCCACCGACGAGGAGCGCGCCCAGCACTACCTCTGGCGCTTCTGGCGCCACCTCCCGCGCGACGGCACCACGACGATCTTCGACCGCTCCTGGTACGGCCGCGTCCTCGTCGAGCGCGTGGAGAAGTTCGCCACGCCCGAGCAGTGGGGCCGCGCCTACGAGGAGATCGTCGACTTCGAGTCGCAGCTCAATGACCACGGCAACATCGTCCACAAGTTCTGGATCCACATCAGCCCCGAGGAGCAGCTCCGCCGCTTCAAGGAGCGCCAGACCGTAGATTACAAGCAGTACAAGATCACCGACGAGGACTGGCGCAACCGCGAGAAGACCCCGCTCTACGCCGCCGCGGTCGACGACATGGTCGCCCGCTGCAGCACGCCCTTCGCCCCGTGGACCCTCGTCGCCGGCAACGACAAGCTCTTCGCCCGCGTGCAGATCCTGAAGACCATCGTCCAACGCCTCGAGGAAGCCCTCTGACCGACCCACCCACCCCCACCCCCGTCTTTGTCACGTAACACGTGACCAAGGCCAGGGTGCCCGGCCCCATGAATAGGGATGATTCCACCGCACCGTCGCGCCGCTGGGCCGGTGAGGTTTGGGGCGGGTTTGCGGCGATGCTCGTGGCGCTGCCGTCGTCGATCGCGTACGGCGTCGCGGTCTATGCGCTGCTGGGGCCCGAGTACACGAGCCACGGCGTGCGCACCGGGATCGTCGGCGCGATCGTGCTGGGTATCGTGGCTGCGCTCATCGGCGGGGCCCCGCGGCTGATCTCCGCCCCGTGCGCCCCGGCCGGCGCAGTGCTCGCCTCGCTCGCCACCGGTTTGCTCGCCGCGGGCGATCACGCCGTGACGCCGGAACGCATCCTCGTGCTGCTCGCGCTCGTCGCCGTCCTGTCGGGCGCGCTCCAGCTGGCGTACGGACTCGTCGGCGGCGGACGCCTGATCAAGTACATCCCGTACCCCGTGGTCTCCGGCTACCTGAGCGGCGTCGGCGTGCTCATCTTCCTGAGCCAGGTGCCGAAGTTCCTCGGCCTGCCGGGCAAGCACCTCGCCGCCCCGGCCCTCTGGTCGGCTCCGGCCATGATCGTCGGCGCGGTTACGATCGCCGGCGTCCTCCTCGCGCCCAAGCTCACCCGCGCCGTGCCCGCCACCATCCTCGGGCTCGCCGCCGGATTGCTGGCGTATTTCGGCGTCGGCCAGTTCCGGCCCGAACTGCTCACCGTGACGGCCAACCCGCTCGTGATCGGCCCGGTCGGTGAAGGCCCGGGCAGCCTGCTTTCCGGCCTCACCGCCACCTGGCCAGCCCTCGCCGCCCTGCGCTGGGGCGACCTGCCGGCGCTGGCGGTGCCCGCGCTCACGTTGTCGGTGCTGCTCTCGGTCGACACGCTGAAGACCTGCGTGGTCGTGGACTCGCTCACGCGCAGCCGGCACGACTCCAACCGCACCCTCATCGGCCAGGGCGCGGGCAACCTCGTCTCGGCCTGCCTCGGCGGCATGCCCGGCGCCGGCACCATGGGCGCCACGCTCGTCAGCGTGGAGAGCGGCGGCCGCACGCGGTGGTCCGGCATGCTCGAGGGCGCCTTCGTCCTCCTCGCCGCCCTGCTCCTCGGCCAATGGATCGCCTGGGTCCCGGTGGCCGCACTGGCCGGCATCCTGATCGTGGTGGCGGTGCGGATGTTCGACTGGGGCAGCTTCCGGCTGCTGCGACAGAAATCCACCATGCTCGATTTCGCCGTCATCGCGACGGTCATCGTCACCGCCGTCGCCGTGAACCTCATCGCCGCCGCGGGCGCGGGCGTCGGGCTCGCGATGCTGCTGTTCATTCGCGAGCAGATCCGCGGCTCGGTCATTCGGCGCAAGGCCGCCGGCAACCGCATGTCGTCCACCCAGCACCGTCCGCCCGCGGAGCAGGCGCTCCTCGAGCAGCACGGCGCGCAGATCACGGTGTGCGAGCTCCAGGGCAGCCTGTTCTTTGGCACGACCGACCAGCTGCGCACCGAGCTCGCGGCCGACCTGCGCCAATGCCGCTGGCTGATCCTCGACCTGCGCCGCGTGACCGCGATGGATTACACGGCCGCGCACCTCTTCGCCGAGTTCGAGACCGACCTCGCCGAGCGCGGCGGCGGGCTGCTTTTCAGCCGCCTGCCCGCCCGCCGGGAGCTGCGCGAGTACTTTGACCAGGTGGGCAAGCTGGGCTACGGCGGCACCCAGCGGAAGTTCGAGACGTTCGACGACGCGCTGCAATGGGCGGAGGACCGGCTGATCGCCGATCTGCGGCCCGCGGGCACCACGGGCGAAGCCCCGCTTGCCCTCGCGGAATTCGACCTCTGCCGCGAGTTCGAGGCCGACCACACTCTCGCCGCGCTCGAGAGCTGTGCTGTCACGCGCACCTGCGCCGCCGGCGAAGCCATCTTCAAGGCGGGCGACATGGCGGATGAGCTGTTCCTGATCCGCCGCGGCATCGTGCGCATCGTGCTGCCGCTCGGCGGCACCTACCACAACCTCGCCAGCTTCGGTCGCGGGAATTTTTTCGGCGAGATCGCCTTCCTCGACCGCGGCGCGCGCTCGGCCGACGCCATCGCCACGACCCCCGTGGACCTCTTCGTGATCTCCCGCGCCCGGTTCGACGAGATGTCGCGCGCCCAGCCCGTCATCGGCGTCAAGGTCTTCGCCCGCCTCGCCCGCTCCCTTGCCCTCCGCCTGCGCCGGACGGATGCGGAATTGCGGTCGTTCTACGACGCCTGACGCGATCACGCCCGCACCGGACAAAAGAAGTTTCCCTCAACCCCCGCCCCTCGCCGTAGACCCGCGCTAATAGGCCGCCCTCTGACGCCGTGCCCACGCTTGGGGTTTAGGCACAAATCTCGCCCCGCCGGGACCCGGGTCGGTCGTTTGACGGGATCCAGCCCCAACGCCAAGTTTCCCCTCCCCATGGTCAGCAACTCCTCCTCCGCCACCCCGGAAGGCAGCAAGTCCGCCGCCGGAGCCCCCCGTTCCCTCAACGACGTCGTCATCCGTCTCGCCGGCAACTCGCAGGACGGCATCCAGGCCGTCGGCGGCTTCCTCGCCCGCCTCGCCGGCCGCTCCGCCCAGGAGGTCATGACGTACATGACGATCCCGTCCACGATCTCGGGCGGCCCGTCCATCTTCCAGGTGCGCATGGGCACCGGCGACATCCTGTCGGCCGGCGACCGCGCCGACGTCCTCGTCGCGTTCTACCAGCACAGCTACGAGCACCACCGCGCCTCGCTCCGCCCAGGCGGCGTGTTGCTGTACGACTCGGATCACGTCCAGCCCAACCCCGACGACCACGAGGTCACCGCCGTCGGCGTACCCTTCACCTCCGCCACGGTCGAAGCCGTGGGCGGTTCGGCCAAGGAAAAGGGCAAGAACATCTACGTGCTCGGCCTCCTCGCCCGCATGTTCGACCTCAACGTCGCCAAGCTCACGCAGCTCATCAAGGAGCGCTTCGGCGGCAAGAACGAGGACATCGTGCGCAACGCTCTCCTCGCCTTCGACGCCGGCTACGCCTACCCCGCTGAGAACCTCCAGCAGTGCCTTTACCGCCTCGAGGAGCCCGCGCCCGCCCCGGGCGCGCGCCCGCAGGTGACGACCGATGGCAACTCCGCCATCAGCTACGGCCTGATCGCCGCCGGCGTCCGCTACGGCGCCGCCTACCCGATCACCCCGTGGTCCTCCATCATGGAGACGCTCCGCACCGAGCTGCCGAAGTACGGCGGCATCTTCGTGCAGTGCGAGGATGAGATCGCCGCCATCTCCACCGCCCTCGGCTTCTCGTACAGCGGCAACCTTGCCATCACCGGCAGTTCCGGCCCCGGCCTATCGCTCAAGGCCGAGGCCCTCGGCTGGGCCGTCATGGCGGAGATCCCGCTGATCGTCGTGAACATCCAGCGCGGCGGCCCGTCGACCGGTCTCCCCACCAACATCGAGCAGAGCGACCTGATGCAGGCCATCTACGGCAGCCACGGCGACGCCCCCCGCGTGGTGCTCGCCCCTGCCACGGTCGAGGACTGCTTCTACATTTCGCTCGAGGCCGCCCGCATCGCCCGCGAGTTCAGCACGCCGGTCATCATCCTCAGCGACCAGGCTCTCGCCACCCGCATCGAGGCCTTCGACGAGCCCGATCTCCCGAAACTCATGGTCGAGGCCAAGCCCGACCGCACCCCGCGCGACGCCGCCTTCAAGCCCTACCCGCTCGACACGCCCACGCGCCATGCGCCCCCGGGCGCGATCATGGGTTCCGGCAAATACCCGATTGTCACCGGCCTCGAGCACGACGAACTCGGCCACCCGACCGCCAACCCCGCGCTCCACGCGCAGATGACCGCCAAGCGCCGCGAGAAGATCAAAGCCGTCGCCAACACCTACGCTGCGCCCGAGGTGTTCGGCGACCAGGAGGGCGACCTCCTCCTCGTCGGCTGGGGCTGCACTTACGGCCCGATCCACGAGGCCGTCGGCCGCCTCCAGGCCTCCGGCGTCAAGGTCGGCCACCTGCAAATCCGCCACATCCATCCTCTCGACAACGGTCTCGAGCAGATCTTCGCGAAGTACCAGCACGTGCGCGTCGTCGAGATCAACGACGAGGGCCTTTACGGCCACGGCCAGCTGACCACCCTCCTCCGCGCCAGGTTCTGCGATCCCAAGATCCAGAGCATCACCAAGACCGACGGCCTCACCTTCCGCGTCAGCGAGATCGTCGAGCGCGTCGCGAAGAACCTCGGCCTCACGACCATCAAGACCGGCGCGCGCAGCCACAGCGTCCTCGCGGCGCCGCGCGCTTGAGCCAACCCGGTATCCGCAATCTGCCATCCGCAATCACCATGTCCGCCTCCGCCACCCCCGCCCCGGCCGCCACCGCGCCCCGCGCTCCGCTCACCAAGAAGGTCCTCACCGCAGACCACCCCACGTGGTGCCCCGGCTGCGGCGACTTCGCCGTGCTGGCCGCGTTCTACAAGGTCCTGGAAAAGCTGAACTACCCGCAGGAGAAGATCGTCACCTTCGCCGGCATCGGCTGCTCCTCGCGTTTTCCGTACTTCGTCAACAGCCACGGCGGCCACTACATCCACGGCCGCGCCCTGCCCTTCGCCGCCGGCATCAGCCTCGGCGGCGATGACCTCCACGTCTTCGTCTTCGGCGGCGACGGCGACGGCTTCTCCATCGGCGGAAATCACCTGGTCCACACCGCGCGCAAGAACCCGCGCCTCACCTATGTGATTATGGACAACTCGGTGTACGGCCTGACGAAGAAGCAGACCTCCCCGACCTCGCCGCTCGGCTTCAAGTCCAAGACCGACCCCTGGGGCGCCTTCGACCAGCCGATCAATCCGATGCGTACGCTCATCAACAGCGGCGCCACGTTCGTCGCCCGCAGCCACGCCACGCAGGTCAACCACATGGTCGAGATGATGCTGCGCGCCGCCCAGCACGACGGGTTCTCCGTGGTCGAGATCCTCTCCGAGTGCGTCGAGTTCTTCGAGGGCGCCTTCGACTCCTCCGTCCCGCGCAAGGGCGGCACGTTCCAGGCCATCGAGCTGAAGAAGAATGACGGCACGCCCGAGGACGCCGCCCGCCACGACCCCACCGACGAGCTCGCCGCCTTCCAGCTCGCCCTCGAGCCCTGGCCCGGAAAGTTC
This sequence comes from Opitutaceae bacterium, assembly GCA_019634615.1. GTDB lineage: Bacteria > Verrucomicrobiota > Verrucomicrobiia > Opitutales > Opitutaceae > UBA2377. The sequence continues at coordinate 8,872 of JAHCAZ010000003.1, read as the reverse complement.
GGCGTCTACTACGAGAACAAGCAGCGCCCGACCAAGAACGCCCTCGAGCAGAAGCTCATCGCCGCCACGCGCGAGAAGAACAAGCACGCCAGCGACCTGGAGCTCCTGCAGAAGACCTTCGCGCGGATGCGGTGAAAAACCACTGATGCACACTTATTTTCACTGAAATGACGGGAATCCAGAGCCCGAATCAGTGTAGATCAGTGGTTATCCTGAGTCCTTACTTCAGCGCTTCCAGTTCTTCCCAGCGCGCAAAAGCCTTGGCGTGCTCGGCCTCGATCGTGTCGAGGCGCGCCTTGACCTCGGCAAATTTGGCGCCGGCCGTCTTGTAGAAGACGGGATCGGCCAGCTTGGTCGTCAGCTCAGCCTGTTCCTTTTCAAGCGCCTCGATCCGCGCCGGCAGCTCGGCGAGTTCCTTCTGCTCCTTGTTCGTGAGCTTGCGGCCCTTTCCTGTAGCCGGGGTCGCCGACCCTGGTCCGCGCGCACCGGACTCGGCTGCCGCCTTCTGCGCTTCGCGTGCCTTCTCCGCCGCCGCCCGCTTTTCCTTCTCCCGAACCCAGTCGGAATAGCCGCCGACATACTCGCCGATCCGCCCGTCGCCCTCGAACACCAGCGTGCTCGTGACGACGTTGTCGAGGAAGTCACGGTCGTGACTCACCACCAGCAGCGTGCCCTGATATTCCACGAGCAGATCCTCGAGCAGGTCGAGCGTCTCGGCATCGAGGTCGTTCGTCGGTTCGTCCATGACCAGCACGTTGGCCGGACGCGTGAACAGCCGCGCGAGCAGCAGCCGGTTGCGCTCGCCGCCCGACAGCACCCGTGCCGGCGTGCGCGCCCGGGCCGGCTCGAAGAGGAAATCCTGCAGGTAGCTGATGACGTGCCGCGTGCGGCCGTTGATGGTCACGGTCTCGTTGCCGTCGGCGATGTTGTCGGCCACGGTCAGGTCGCCCTTGATCTGGTCCCGCATCTGGTCGAAGTACAGCACCTCGAGGTTGGTGCCGAGCTTCAGCGTGCCGCTCGTGGGCGCAAGCTGGCCGAGCAGCAACTTGATGAAAGTGGTCTTGCCCGCGCCGTTCGGGCCGATGAGCCCGAGTTTGTCGCCGCGCGTGAGCATCGTGGAGAAATCCTTCACGAGCAGCGGGCCGCCGGGATAACCGAACGACAGGTTCTCGGCCTCGATGACCTTCACGCCGGAGCGGTCCGCCTCGGCGAGCTTGAGCGTGACGTTGCCCGAGCGTTCGCGCCGGGCGGCGCGTTCCGCGCGCATGACCTGCAGCGCCTCGAGGCGGGCGCCGGAGCGCTTGCGCTGCGCACCGGGCTTCCGGCGCGACCAGGCCTCCTCCTGCGCGAGCTTCTTGTCGAAGGCCGCCTGCTGCACCTCCTCGGCCAGCATGACCTCCTCCTTGCGCACGAGGTAGGTGTCGTAGTCGCAGGCCCAGCTCGCGAGCCGGCCGCGGTCGAGTTCGACGATGCGCGTCGCCAGCCGGCGCAAAAACGCCCGGTCGTGGGTCACGAAGAACAGCGCGAGCTTCTCCTCGAGGAGGAACTCCTCGAGCCAGAGGATGGATTCGAGATCGAGGTGGTTGGTCGGCTCGTCGAGTAGCAGGAGGTCGGGTTGCCCCGCCAGGGCCCGCGCCAGGAGCACGCGGCGCTTCAGGCCGCCGGAGAGTTCCTCGAACTTCGCCTGGGACGGCACGGCCACATGCGCGATCAGGTCCTCGACGCGCACATCGCGCTCCCACTCCTCCTCGTGGTGATCGTCGTTCGGGCGCAGCCCCGCGTAGACGATGTCGTGCACCGTCCCGTGGAGGTCGGCCGGGATATCCTGCGTGAGCCGCGTGTAGACCGCGCCACCCGGGCGGAACACGTCGCCTGAGTCGGGCTGCATTTCACCCGCGATGACCCGCATCAGCGTGGTCTTGCCCGCCCCGTTGCGCCCGAGCAGGCAGACGCGCTCGCCCGGATCGACCTGGAAATTCAGGTTCTCGAGGACCGCAGGACCGCCGAAGCTGAGGTTGATATTGAGCAGACTAAGCAACGCCATGGGCGGCCCAGCGTGGGAGTGGAGCGGCGGAGCGCAAGCACCACAAAGGCGATTGCGCCCCGACCGCCCGCATCGCTACAGTCGGACCCGGCGTTGGCGCCATGCTGTTTGGCGCGACGCCGCTTCCTATGCCCTCCATCCCCGTCGCCCTCCAACTGTATTCCCTGCGCGACCGCACGAAGACCGATTTCGCCGGCACTGTGGCCGAAGTCGCCAAGATCGGCTACACCGGCGTCGAGACCGCCGGCTACGGCAATCTCGACGTGAACGGCGTCGCCGCCGCGCTGAAGGCCAACGGCCTCACCTGCGCCGGGATGCACGTGGGCATCGACGCCCTGCGGGCCAACCTCAACCGCTGCGTGTCCGACGCCCTGCTCCTCGGCGCCAAGCACGTCACCTGCCCCGGCTGGCCGCGCGATCACTACCACAGCGGCGCCGCCTGCACCCGCATCGGCGAGGAACTCGGCACCATCGGCGCGACGTTCCGCGCCCACGGCATCCAGTTCGCGTTCCACAATCACTCCTCCGAGTTCGCCGTCGTGGACGGCCGCCGCGTGTTCGACTGGATGCTCGACGCCGCTGCGCCCCGCGACCTCGCCTGCCAGGCCGACGTCTACTGGGTGCAGGTCGGCGGGAAGGACCCCGCCGCCTTCATCCGCGAACAGGGCCGCCGCATCCGCACGCTGCACCTCAAGGACGAGAAGGAGATCGGTGGCGGCCCCGTCGATTTCGCCAAGGTCTTCGCCGCCGCCGAGAGCATCGGCGCCGTCGAGTGGTACATCGTCGAGGTCGAGCAGTACAATTTCGACCCGCTCGAGTCCTGCCGCCGCTCCTTCCAGCAGCTCCGCACCTGGGGCCGCGCCTAACGGAGACTTCCCCATGCCCAAAAAAGACACCTTCAATGTCGCCGTCATCGGCGCCGGGGCCATCGGCCTCGATCACATCAACTCGTTCCAGCAGCACCCGGCCGCCAAGGTCGTGGCGCTGGCGGAAACCTCTCCAGCCCGCGGACGCGAGGCCGCCGACCGGTTCGGGATCAAGGAACTCGTCACCGATTACCGCAAGCTGCTGCGCCGCGCCGATATCGACGTCGTCTCGATCGCGCTGCCCAACTACCTGCACGCCAAGGTCGCCCTCGCCGCCCTCCGCGCCGGCAAGCACGTGATGCTCGACAAGCCGATGGCGACCAACGCCCGTGACGCCGCCCAACTCGTGGCGACGGCGAAACAGGGCAAGCGCCTGCTCATGGTCGGCCAGAACATCCGGTTCACGCCCGACGTACAGACGGCCAAGCAGCTCGTCACTGACGGCGTGCTCGGCGACGTCTATCACGCCAAGACCGCCTGGACCCGCCGTGCCGGCATTCCGCGCATCGGCTCGTGGTTCACCCAGAAGCGCTTCGCCGGCGGCGGCTGCACCTACGACATCGGCGTGCATGCCCTCGACCGCTGCCTGTACCTCATGGGCGAGTTCGACGCCGCGGCTGTCAGCGGCCAGACCTACTCGCAACTCGGCCGACTCGGCCAGGGCAACGGCGGCTGGGGTAAGAGCGAGATCGACCCGCGCGCGCCCTTCGATGTCGACGACCTATCCCTCGCCCTCATCAAGCTGAAGAGCGGCCGCACCGTCCTGCTCGAGGCCTCGTGGGCCGCCCACCAGCCCGAGCCCGACTACAACGGCACCCAGCTCTTCGGCACCGAGGCCGGCCTCATCTTGCCGCCGCTCAAGCTTTGCCGGCCCGGCAAGCAAGGTTACATCACCGAGCTGGTGACCCCTCGCGCCGACCTCGTGACGCCCAACCGCATGGTGCACTTCATCGACTGCCTCCTCGGCAAGGCCAAGCCCCACGTCCCCATGACCGAGTCCCTCGCCGTCCAGAAGATCCTCGATGCGATCTATCTCTCGGCGAAGACCGGCAAGGAAGTGCGCATCCGGTAGTGCTTGTCCGCCACCTCACGCCACGGCGGCAAGGATGTCCGGCGTGGCGCGAGAGACCGAGCCCGCGCGGGGCAGGATGGCGACCAGCACGCCATTCGGATCGGTCACCATGAAGCTGCCCTCCGGCCAACAAGGGGCCGACGGCAGGTCAGCGAGCTTGGTCCCTGCGGCCACCAGGCGTCGGCGCTCAGCCGCGACGTCGGCCACCTCCAGCGCAAACCAGAAGCCACGACCCTCGACCCGGCTGACCAAGGCCGCCGGGGTTGCACCACATTCCTCGCAGATCAGCACAAGCTGCGCCCCGCAGGGATGCAGCAGGCGCACACAGCCTTGCCCCTCGGCAACGGTGCGGAAGCCGAGACGCTCGGTATAAAAATCCCACGTATCGAACAGACGGGCCGTGACGAGCCCGGTGACAAACGGCGACGGAAAGACCGGAAATTCCTGGGTGTGCATGGTGAAGGCGGTGGTGTGTTCAGACAGCGTAGCGCACGGTCCTGACAGCCTTATGTCAGGAGCGTTCCGATTCCGAAAAATCTCACCGCGACGCCGCGTCTAGGAGTTTCACCTCAGTGGGTAGCGCCCGGCCTCCGGACGGGCGGTGTTGGGCATGCGCACGCCGAACCGCCCGTCCGGAGGCCGGGCGCTACCCAAATCGAAGCCCTATCTCTCGTTGACCCTCATCGCGCATGCTTCCTGGCCACCGCCTCGGCCAGGGCGCGCATCTTGTGCCGCAGCTTGGCCGGGGCCAGCGCCTCCGCGCTTGCGCCGAAGGACAGGAGCCACTGGGCCGCCCAGTCGAGGGAGTAGGTGTAAAGCGTGAACTCCGTCCCCCCGTCACGCTCCGGCCCCGCGATGAGCGTGGCGTAGCTCTCCACTCGCGCCCGCTCCAGGGCTCGCCGGTCGAACCAAATCCGGATTTCCAGGGTCTGCTCCCGCGCCTCCGATTGCCGCATGTGCTCGGCCAACGAGAAATCCGGGCGCGGCGAAAACTTCTCCGGCAGCAATTCGAGCCCGCGGATGCGGTCGATGCGGAAATGGCGGTAATCGGTGCGGAGCCGGCACCACGCCACGAGGTACCACGCGCCACCGTAGAACACCACGCCGAGCGGTTCGACGTCGCGCCGCGTGTCGTGGGCCCGCTCGCGCCCGTGGTAATCCATCCGCAGCACCCGCTGCAGCACCACGCCCTGCTGCACGGTGAAGAGCCAACGTTGCCCCGCCGCCTCGGGCGCGGCGCCGCGAGGCCGGCCCACGACCAAGGTGTTGCCGAGCAGCCGCGCCACCTGGTCCTGCCGGTCGCGGGGCAGGACGGCGCGGAGCTTTTCCAGGGCCGAGGCCATGGGACCATGCAGGGACGCGTCGGTGAATTCCTTGACGAGTTCCCCACCGACAAACAACGCCGACGCCTCCTCGGCCGTGAACATCACCGGCGGCAGTTGGTAGCCTTTCATCAGGCTGTACCCCACCCCCGCCTCCCCGCAGATCGGCACACCGGCCTCGCTGAGCGCCGCGATGTCGCGGTAAACCGTGCGCTCCGTGACCTCGAAATGCGCCGCCAGCTCGGCCGCGCGCACCACGCGCCGCCCCTGCAGGTGCATCACCATGGCCACCAGCCGGTCTGTGCGGTTCATGCGGCGAAGATGCCGTCGGGCCGCGGCCTGCCAATGCGGATTTTCCCATTTTGCATTTCCCGCGTCTGCAAGCACCTTCCTCGCATGTCCACTTCCGCTCCCATCGCCGCCGGTGCCCGCATCGGCCATGTTCATCTCAAAGTCGCCGACCTCGAGCGCGCGCTCGGTTTCTACTGCGGGGTCCTCGGCTTCCAGCTCATGCAGCGCTATGGCACGCAGGCCGCGTTCGTCTCCGCCGGCGGGTACCACCATCACCTCGGGCTCAACACCTGGGAAAGCCTCGGCGGCACGCCCCCGCCTCCCGGGCACACCGGCCTCTACCACACGGCGATTCTTTATCCGACCCGTTCCGACCTCGCCGACGCCCTCCGTCGCCTGCTCACGGCCAAAGTCCCGCTCGACGGCGCGTCCGACCACGGCGTGAGCGAGGCGCTCTACCTCCGCGACCCCGACGGCAACGGCGTCGAACTCTACTGGGACAAACCCGAGTCCCAATGGCCCCGCACCCCATCCGGCGAACTCGCCATGGTCACACGTCCCCTCGACCTGCAAGCCCTCCTGGCCAGCTAAGCAAAGCCCCCAAGGCAGAGACCACTCATGCACGTTCATGGGCACTGAAATGCCCGGAATCCCGGATTCCATACATCTCCTAAAGATTCGTGTGAATGAGTGGTTCCCCATCCGGCTCCTGACATAACGCTGTCAGCCGTCTCGGCTATCGTGCAGCCTACCACCATGAAACCCACCCGCTGCGCCTGGGCTCACGCTGAGCCGAATCTCACCTATCACGACACCGAGTGGGGCGTGCCCCTCCATGACGACCGCGCGCTGTTCGAGCTCCTCATCCTCGAGGGCGCCCAGGCCGGGCTCAGCTGGACCACCGTCCTGAACAAGCGAGAAAACTACCGCCGCGCCTTTGATAATTTCGACGCCAGGAAGATCGCGCGCTACGACGCCCGCAAGGTCGCGCACCTCCTCGCCGACCCGGGGATCGTCCGTAACCGCCTGAAGGTCGCCGCCACGATCGCGAACGCGAAGGCGTTTCTCGCTGTGCAACAGGAGTTCGGCTCGTTCGACCGTTACCTCTGGTCCTTCGTCGGCGGCCGCCCGATCGTGAACCGGCGCCACACGATGGCCGACGTCCCGGCGCGCACGCCCGAGAGCGACGCGCTGAGCAAGGACCTGCTCAAGCGCGGCTTCAAATTCGTGGGCTCGACGATCTGCTACGCCTTCATGCAGGCAGTCGGCATGGTGAATGATCATGAGGTCGGCTGCTTCCGGCACGGACAAGTCGCCGTTACTCCGCGCGCAACCAGCGCGGTGCGATCTGATCGGCTTCGTCGGCCGTCGTGAGCCAGTGGAGCAGGCGGTCTTTCATTGACGTCTCAACATCGGTGTGCGCGGGTTCGCCGGCCAGATTGTGCATCTCCTGCGGATCGGCATTGAGGTCATAAAGCTCCGCATAGCCGTCGGGGTAGTAGACGTACTTCCAGTCGCGTGTGCGAACCATCTTGGCGTCGGGATGCCGGACGCCCTTGATGCCGCGGCCCTTCTCGAACTCGAAATCGAGACTCCCGGTCGTGATCACCTCCGGGATGACGTTCTCACTGAAGACCGCCTCGCGCGGCTCGTATGCTCGACCCGCGTCGGCGATCAGTGGAACAAGACTCCGCCCCTGGTTTTCGTACGGCTCCGGCAGACCCGCGAGTTCAAACAGCGTCGACAGCAGGTCGATGGATTCGACCAACTCGTCATACTGCGCCGGTTTGATCTGCGGGGGATAACGAATGATGAACGGCACGCGGACGGACGCTTCAAAGAAGCAGTTTTTCCCCAGCAACCCATGCTCCAGAAGCTGATCCCCGTGATCCGATGTGAACACGACGATGGTGTTGTCTGCGATGCCCGCACGGTCGAGTTCCTCCAGGACGCGGCCCACTTCACGGTCGACATGAGTGATGGCCCCGTAGTAACTGCGATACATCCACTGCAGACGGTCACGATCGGTGTCGTAGACCGGATTGCCTCGCAGAATGAGCAACCGCAATGGTGGAGGGAGACGCGTGACCTCGGCCAGTGACATCGGTTGCGGCAAGAGAATCGCAACATCGTCATAGATCGCATCGAACGGTTGCGGCACTTCAAAGGGAGCGTGCGGCTTCCAGAACGACGAGAAGAGGAAGAACGGCTTCTCCAGCGCCGCGAGTTCCCGAATATGGTGCCGCGTTCTCTCTCCAACCCAGGCCGTTTCTGTGTATCGCTCGTCGATCGCCTGACGGAACGGGTTCTTGTCCGGGGGAACATCCCGGGCCAGTTCTCGATAGCCAACGTCCGCTCGCGGGTCGTGCTGCTTTCTCCAGGCGACATATGTCGAGAAGCGGTCGAGCGACGCCACGGCGTCGTGAAGTTCGACGATGTCAAAGCCAGTCCGACGGGCTTCCTGTTCGTCGGGCGGGAAGTAGTGCAGCTTGCCGATTGCCGCGGTCGTATACCCGGCGTCCCGCAACCGCGCCTGCATCAACACTTCGCGGCGATCAAGGGGCGTATAGTTCACACGATTCTTGTGCGAATGCGGATAGCGTCCCGTGAAAAAGCTGACTCGCGACGGCACACAGACGGGCGCCTGTACAAAGCAATGCGTGAAGTTGGCCCCCTCCGCCGCCAACCGGTCGAGATGCGGCGTTTGAATGATGCGATTCCCATTCGCCCCGAGCGCGTCCCAGCGATGCTGATCGGTCATGATGATCAGCACATTCGGCCGTGAAGGCGTTGTTTCGGCACCGACCGTGCATGCAGCACTGAGCGCAAAGAGCAGGATCGGCTGTGCCCAGCACCTCATCCGCAAGCCGGCAATCGATACCGAAGTCACAGCCAAAGCCCAACCGACGGAACTAGGCATCGATCGGAAGCCCGCTGGCAAGGAGCACGGTTCGCTGGACGGCCAGGTCGTGCTCGTAGGAGAAGTCGGCGTCCTTCTCATGCCGCACAATCTTCGCCAGATCCGCTGCATCGGCCACGTACCGCGTGTACTTGAGGAACGTCACGTCCTGATAGCCTTGCTTGAACCGCCCGCGCTGTTGAGAGAACGCGATCTGGGCTTTCGGGTCGTCCAGCGGCTGAATGTGAAACGTCCCTTCGGTGCCGCACAGCGCCAGATGCCGCCGTGCGCCCCCCTCAACCTCGACGATACTCGTCCGTACGGTCGCCGTGGCGCGGGGATACTCCAGGACCGCCAGCATGTTGTCCATCAAGCCAT
>JAHCAZ010000029.1 GCA_019634615.1 Opitutaceae bacterium | reverse complement strand
CGGGTGGGATTCGAACCCACCCACCCGCTCCGCCAAGCCTCGATAATAAAGAGGCTTACACAGTCGGGAAGTCTGAACTTCTACAAACTGTGCCACAAAACGCCGGCCTGCTTGGGCCGGATTTGGACAAACTCGTCCGCATTTGGCCAACGCTTCGCCCTGAGTTACGGGCGGCGATCTGTGCCCTTGTTGACGCTGCGAAAGGAGACCATGCGCGGTGACGGCGGCGCAGTCTCAGACAGATCGACCGCCCGGCGAGCGGTCAGCATCGGAATCCGATGCGAAGCGGGACCGCGAGTCCGGCCAAGCGTGCCCGCCCAGCGCGTTGTCGCCCCATCAAAGCGGTTCGGGGATTGGGCCGAGCGGAGCGCCGGAGGCGGCCGCGCCGGCGCACGCCGGCCTTCCTTGTCAGAATAGTAACAATTCCGACAAGAAACCAAAACACTACCGGTTAAAACCTATCCCAAATCAGCCCGGTTTTTATGCATCCAAGGACAGCAAAAGCGCAGTATGGGAGCAAAAGGACGAAGACACCCTCCTGCGCTGGGGCATGCCTTCAGGGGCGGAAGCTAAGTCCGCTTATCATCTTCGCCTCAATGTGGCGGCATTCGTCAATCATTGGGGCCGCAATCGCTGCCTGTTCTTCACCCTGACCGATGAAGACAATCTTCATCCCACCCAATTTGCCCGCCGCTGGAACCATTACCTGCGGCGTCATGGCGCATGGATCGTCAGTTTCATCCGCGTCCTAGAACCGCAAAGGCAGGGCCGTCCGCATTATCATCTGTTGGTGGCTGTGCCATGGGATACGCGACCCGATACCTTCGATTGGGAGGCCTTCGATCAATGCCAGGAGGAGCGCAGACAAAATGGACCCACGGCGCGTTTTCGGGAACTGCGGGCACGCTACAAGGCATCGGCTGCTCCCGAACTGTTCGCCCTGTGGTCCTTGCTGCGAAAAGTCCTGCCGCGCTATGGACTCGGGAGGGCGGAGCTTCTTCCGCTGCGGAAAGGCAAGGAAGCCATTTCCGAGTATGTCGGCAAATACCTCGAAGCGGGGCTGCAACTGAGGAAGCACTCATGGAAGGGCTGTCGCCGCGTGGAATTTGACCGGCGCGCCAAGACCGGGTGGATCGCATGCAGTCGGGTCTTCGCATGGCATTCGCCCAACGCGAAGACATGGCGCAAGCGGGTGGGAGAACTCGGTCGCACGTTGGGCGTCGAAGACATGGCGGGCATCCGGGACAAGCTCGGCCGCCGCTGGGCGTATTATCTGCGCGAAACGATCACGCTGAGCGATGATGCCGATTGGAGTCTCGTGCTTGCGGTACTTTGCGCGGCCGATCAGGCGGGGGCATATTCCTCGGGTGATCGGCGGTTCATGGTTAGAGATGCTGTCACCAAATAGACCTGCCGGAATTCGGGTGTTTACCTCACGTCTCCTTTGGCATATTCAATATGCCGATTGGCATAACACGGTCCCAATCAGATCTGAATGTTTACCAAGGTGAATTCCCCCAACGCTAACCCCCAGAGCCGGTTGCCCCTTTTGATATGCCAACAGGCGTTGGCATAAACACAGTTGGGAAAAAGAGAATGAGCATAAAGCACGGCGATCATTTGCACCGAAAGATGCCGACTTACTATTTCCTAGTGTCGCTCGTCTTCCTCCTCGTGAATTTTGGATATGCGTTTGCCCGCCTTGGGGACGGAGAGGAACGCTTTGTGAGTCCGATTCTGGTCATCGTTTCAGCACTGAGCGGATTCATTCTGCTTCGCTGGATTCGAAGACGTTTGATCGCGATGGATCGTAGGGAGGATCAGCCGCGATGAGAAGAATGCCCAACCAGGTGCCAGTGCCAATGTCGGGGCTGCGCCCCGCCATGGCACATCGTTGACGTTAGCCAAAAACCCGCGTTCGCATGGGTCCTCCAATCAACACAAGTTTGATTCTCGATACGCTGCGTGAGCTCAACGAACGCGTCTCAGTTCCTCTTTGGCTATTCGGCGGCGTTGCCGTGGATTTCCTCGTTGGCAGATGGACTCGGCCGCACAGTGACGTCGACCTGAACACGTATGCCGATTCGCGCGTCGCGCTTACCGAACAGCTGAGCCGCATTGGCTATCGCACCTCCGATACCGGTTGGCTTACGCACTGGTGGCAAGATGGGACTGGCCGCGGCATTGAGGTAGTGTTTCTCGACCGAGCTGAAGATGGATCGGCGGAGCTATATATTCCATCGGATGCTTCGGTCGGGATTCCGGGGCGATATCCACTTTGGCCCGGTTATCTGGATATCGAGCGCATCGCCACGCTGGATGGAGTTTCTTTTCGAGTTGGTAGTCCAGCGGGGGAGTGGCTCGGTCGTGAGAAAACTGTGGTAGCAGGACGCGCGCGCGAGCCAAAGATCGATCACGACCTTGCTCTTTTGGAAGCCATCATTCCATCTCACGAGTTGGCGCTGCTTCGGATTCACGCGTCCCAAGAAAGAGCTAACCAATCCCCGCAGCCAACCCGGCTGACGGGTGGCTGATATCAACGTTCGACAGAAATGAGTGACACGGTCCTTATGTGGCTTTTTGGAGTGTAATGAGCGCCGTTCCAGAAATCCCCGCATCCGGCGCTGGCCTTTCGGCTCTGAAGTTTTGAGCGGGCAGCCCGCTTGGAATTCGTATCTTTGGAAGACCTATAGGAAATTGCTTGCAGTGCTCCGCTAGACCTATAGGTCTTCGGCGATGACTGCTTCAAACATCCATACCCAGCAGGTGAATTTCGTGCCGACCGGACACGGACGCGGCAAGGGGCGTGACGAACCGAGAAACAACACGGTTTGCTTCACCGTTACAAAGACTGAACAGGAGGCTATAGATGCGCTCAGTGTCTGCGCTAATTTGCGGCGTTCTGCCATCCTGACTGAGATTACCACCCGGTTCATGGCGGCTGCCATGGAATCGTCGCGAGCGCATGCAAAGAGAGACGCGCTTTTGGAGTTTTTGGACGAATGCCAAGAGCATGTGCGCGGGCGCGGGGGCCTCTTTGATAGCCTAACCGGAAAGAAGGATTGAACCATGAATCCAAACGACATTTCGCGTCTGTCTCGCAAGTTGCTTAGCACATCGCTGGCCGAGGATGGCAAAGCGAGCCTTAGCTCCGTAGATTACATGGATCAGCTTCATGGCCTAGACGAGCCGCTTAGGGGTTCAGTCGCTTCTTTCATCGCAGAGATTCGAGATGCCATCCCGTCAGACTTTAAGTTCGACCTCTTGTTTGACCGCGACGGAGTGGAAATCGGCTTGGAGTTCGATGATGGGAATACTGGCGTATTTGGCGTTGGCCCGTGGTACGCAACGTCGCGTAAATCGCTTCGATTGCGCCTTGCGGAGGCACCGTGGGATGAAATCCGCGCGGAGTGCATCCAACAGGAAGAAAAATTCGATGAGTTGTTGAGCGCGGCAGATGATCGTCCGCCGAACATCCCGTCGTCCGAGGAAGCGGCATCGAGGTATTCTGATGGGTTGAGCCAAGAAGTTGCACGTGTTCGCGAGGAACAGCCGCTGCCTCTTTTTGCACTGTTTATCGGACGCGAGGATTACGGAATCGAAGTCCAAACTTTTGATGATCGCGATGACCTCATCGGCGTTATGGCCGATCGCATGACAACCCATAACGATATTCTCGCTGTTTTGGAATCAGGCGTGGCATGGCCATTCGATGAGATCGAGAGGGCAAAACAAGAAGCGGTCGAGGGATTAGGGCCAATCTCGCGGGCTAAAGCAGAAAGGCGTTTTTTCTAATGAATAACTTCACTCCTAATCCGGTGGGGGAAGGCCTGCTTCGCATCCGTGAAGTGGCGAACTACCTCCGATCCTCTGAAAAGACGGTTCGCCGCCTAATCATCGACGGCAAGCTGCGTAGCGTGAAGGTCCGCGGCCTTCGTCTCGTGCGTGCCAGCGACCTGCATGCACTCATTGAGACCTCAAGCGCTTAGCCATGTACTCCTACAAGCCAACCGGCAGTCGTTTCTATCGCGGGCGGTATCGGCTCAGCAATGGGCCAAGGTGGTACGAGGTTGCGCTGCGCGTTGAGCAGCGGGAGGTAGCCGACGCGAAGCTGCAGAAGATTGTCCGCGAGAAGGAGCACGAATTGCTCGGTTGGCTGCCTGCGAAGCCGTTTCGGGATGCGGCAGAAACGCCCATTGCTGGCCATTTAAGCGAATATGTCGCCGACCTTGCTGCCAGAGGGGCCTCGAAAAAGCATGTGGCCTTATCGCGAAACAGAGTCCTCCGCCTGTGCGGGGCATGCAGTTGGCGCTTGCTGCGGGATATCACTCCAAACGGCTTCACCCGCTGGCGGGCTTCGCAATCGCTGGCGGCTAAAACTTGCAACGAATACCTCGGCTTAACGTCCGCCTTTCTGAACTGGTTGGTGAAGGCGGAACGGATCACGTCGAATCCTCTCGCAACGGTTACAAAGGCCGAGACGCGGGGCCGTGAGCGTCGTGTTCGCCGTGCGCTTTCCATTGATGAGCTTACCAAGGTCATTCACGCCTCGGGCGAGCGAGGGCTGTTTTACATGCTTGCGGCGTACACCGGCCTGCGTCGGGGCGAAATGAAGGCCCTCGTGTGGTCCGACCTGCATTTAGACGAGGCGCGGCCGTACGTTAAGGCGCGGTCCTCAACGACCAAAAACAGCAAGCTGTCCGCGCTCCCGCTGCTCCCGGAATTGGTCGCGCTTCTCAAGGCGTATCAGGCGAAGGAAGGCCGAACAACCGGCAAGGTATTCCCAGCGGGTGTCCCCAGGGCATCGACGCTTCGCAAGGATTTAGCGCAGTGCGGCATCGAATCAGTCGACGAGCTTGGCCGTCGTGTCGACATTCACGCCCTGCGCAAGACCTTCTGCACGCTCCTGCATTTGAGCGGCGTGTCTCAGCGCATGGCGCAGGAATTTATGCGCCACAGCGAGGCCCGCCTGACTAACGAGGTCTACACCGATGCGACGCACCTGCCGCTTCATTCGGAGCTGAATAAGATCGCTCGTCCGGCACTTCTACAAACTGTGCCACAAAATTCTGGGATTTTGGGGGTAAAGGTGTCCAAAACTGTCCAAACGACTGACAGCGCAATCAGCGCTGAAAGTCCTGATTTGTCGCAGCTTGTCCCTGTTTGTCCAAGTGGTGAAAGTGGCGGAGAGGGTGGGATTCGAACCCACGGTACCGTTTCCGGCACGCCTGATTTCGAGTCAGGTACGATAGACCACTCTGCCACCTCTCCGGTAGCGAACCGCGAAACGTAGGTTCCCGTGCGAAAAACGGAAGCCGAAAGTGCGCACGCCTGCCTTAAGTCGCGGCGCGGCCCTTGGGCACCGCCCGTCCGAGGATAGGAGCACCCATTGCCTGGTACCTATTGACGGTGGGCAAGTAACGGTGGACCCTACTCCGCCAGCGTGTTCCCCCACGCCATCACCGCCGCGGCCAGGATCAGGACGGCGACGGCGGCGTACATCAACTGCCGCGGCCGACCCGCGACGCCGTGCCATTCGCCGCTCAGGAAGCCGAGCAACTGGCCGCCCAGCATCTGCGTGGCCTGCTGCACGCCGAAACCCACCGACGCGCCCAGCGCCCCGAGCGCGCGCATGCCGGCGCCCATGAGGACGACGCCGGCGGCGAAGTTCACGCCGATGATCGCGACGAGGAATCCCTCCCGCGCATGCCGCACCAGCACGCCGAACGTGCGGTCGCGCACCATGACATGCAGCGGATAGATCAGGTTCACCAACGCGCCGCCCAGCAGGCCGACGGCCCACACGCCGAACGTCGCCGGCACCTCCGCCGCGCCCTCCGCCTGCAGCGCCTGCATGATCGGGCCCTGGCCGTAAACGAAGGCGAGGCTCATGCCGCAGGACAGCACGCCGGCGATCACGGCCATCACCAGGCCGACCGCGAAGCCGCCGCTCGACCCGGGGCGGCCCGCGCCCAGCGCCCGCTCACGGCCGAAGCCCGCCCGCGCCGCCAACACCACCCCGATCAGCATCACGCCGACGCCCGCCAGGACGGTCAGGCCCGCGGCCGAACCGGGATCGGGCGCCTGCTCGAACCGGCCCGAGCCCTTGACGATCATCGGCAGGGTCACGCCCAGCGCCGCGCCCAGGCCTGTGAGGATCGCCCCCGTGAGGGCGATGCCGATGCGCACAAAGCAGAGGCCGCAGAGCACATTGGCGATGCCCCACCCGATCGACCACAGGTTGGCCGTGAGCAGCACGCGCCCCGGCACCCGGCCGAGCGCGTTCAGCGCATCCGGGCAGAACAGCAGCGTCACCGTCCACGGGATGATCACGAGGCCGGTGAGCATGGCGACAAACCACCAGTGCTCGAAGCGGTAATGCCGCACGAGCTTCATCGGCCACATTCCGCTGCCGACGAGCAGGCCGGCGATGGCGACGAGGAGAATACCGAGGAGGGGTGACGAGGACATGCCGGGCGCTGCGCGGGCCTCAGATGTTCTCGTCGTCGCCGGCCACCGGCTCGGGCTTGTTGGCCGGCAGGTGCAGCGGGAGGAAGAAATAGTAGTTCATCAGCCACCAACTGCGCGACGAACGGTAGAGCAGCGCGGGGACCAAGATCGCGCCGACCCCGGCGAGGACGATGGCGGTGTTGGTGCCGATGATCTTGTTGTACGCGAGCACGAGCACGGGCAGGAGAAAGCACACGAGCGTCACGCCGTAGTTCAGCGACAGCGACCCGAGGAAGAAGCCCTCGTCGCGCTCGATGCGCAGGCCGCAGCTCGGGCAGGCGCGGTTGATCTCGAAAAGCGTGCCGGCCTTGAACAGCGTGCGCTCACCGCAATTGGGACAGCGGTTCGTGAGCCCCCGGGCGACGATCTGGACACGTGTGACCTTCATGCGCGCATTCAATGACAGCCGCGGAGAAAAACCACGGAAAAAAAAGACGCCCCGTTGCCGGGGCGTCTTGGAAACTGAGGCTGGCCTGAGGCTCAGGCGCCGAGCTGGAAGCGGACGAAGCGGCGGACCTGGATGTTCTCGCCGATCTTCGCGATCTTCTCCGTGAGGATCTCCTTGATGGTCTTCTCGGGGAGCTTCACGAACGGCTGATCGAGGAGGCACACGGTCGAGTAGTACTTCTCGAGCTTGCCCTCGACGATCTTCTGCACGGCCGCGGGCGGCTTGCCCTGGACCTGGGCCGCGGCGATCTCGCGCTCCTTGGCGAGGTCGGCCTCGGCGACCTGCTCGCGGGAGACCACGGTCGGGTTGGCCGCCGCGATCTGCAGGCAGAGGTCCTTGACGAAGGCCTTGAAGTCGTCGTTGCGGGCGACGAAGTCGGTCTCGCAATTGACCTCGATGAGGACGCCGACCTTGCCGCCGACGTGGATGTAGCTCTCGATGAGCCCCTCGCGCGTCGCGCGGTCGGCCTTCTTGGCCGCGGAAGCCGCACCCTTCTTGCGCAGAATGGTGGTGGCCTCCTCGAAGTTGCCGTTGGCCTCGGTGAGGGCCTTCTTGCAGTCAAGCAGGCCCGCGCCCGTGGCGGTGCGCAGGTCGTTGACCATTTGCGCGGTGATGGTGATGCTCATGACAGTGGTGCTGAGGTGGCGTTACTCGGCCTTGACCGGGGCCTTCTTGGCGCGGACCGCCTTCTTCTTGGGCGCGGTGGACTCTTCGTCGCCCTCGACCACGGCGGCGACGTCGGCCGGCAGTTCGATCTTGGAGATGTCGACCTCGCCGGCGGCCTCGCCGACCGCCTCGGCGGCGGCGGCGGTGACGGCCTTGAGATCGGCGGCGCCGCGGGCGGCGCGGCGCGTGTCGCGCTGGGCCAGGCCGCTCTGGATGGCGGCGAGGACGGTCTCGACGATGATGCGGATGGACTTCACCGCGTCGTCATTGCCCGGGATCGGGTGCGAAAGGGTGCCGGGGTCGGAGTTGGTGTCGCAGATGCCGACGCACGGGATGCCGCAGCGGGCGGCCTCGGCGACGGCGATCTTCTCGTGGTTCACGTCGACGACGAACATCGCGGCGGGCATACCGACCATGTCGGCGATGCCGGCGAAGTTGCGCTGCATGCGGTTCATCTCGCGCTTGATGGCGGCGACCTCCTTGGAGGGCAGCTTGTCCATCTCGCCGCTGGTCTCCATGGCCTGGTACTTCTTGTACTTGGCGATGGATTTCTTGACGGTCTCGTAATTGGTGAGCGTGCCGCCGAGCCAGCGGTCGACACAGTACGGCATGTTCGTCGCGGCCGCGGTCTCGCGGATGATTTCCTTGGCCTGCTTCTTGGTGCCGACCAGGAGGATCGCGCCGCCGCCGGCGACGGTGTCCTCGATGAAGGTCACGGCCTTCTGGAGGGCCTCGAACGTCTTGCCGAGGTCGATGATGGAGATGCCCTGACGGTGATCGAAGACGAAGGGCTTCGAGCGCGGGTTCCAACGCTTGGTCTGGTGCCCGAAATGCACGCCGGCATCGAGCAGGTCCTTGGGAGTGATGTTCATGTGATCTATGTTTCTGACGAGACACAGGTCGGCCAGTGGGCCGCCTTGCGATCGTTAGGCTGTTTTAGGTTGATGGTTTGACTGACAGAGCGGTCCAAAACAGAGACGCCCCCACCCGCTGGCAAGCGCGAATTCGGGGGTTTCGGTTCGTGCCCACCCAGCGTCGGTGCCACGTCCGCGGACGAGCGCCACCTGGCCAGCCTACGGCGAACGGATGAGTGCTCCACCTATCATATTAGTCGAAAGCAATTTAACAACTTTCCAGCACCTCCGCGGCGTGGAGGAATCCGCCGGCGGTCCAGCCCATCATCTGCGGCATCTTGTACTCATCGGCGACGTCGATCCCGCCAGTGAGGGCGTTGTATTTCTCCCAGAGCTTTCCGGTGGACGCGAGGTTGCGGGCACAGGTGCGGACGAACTTCTCGGCGAGGCGCTTGGCCTCGGCCGTGTAGCCGTACCGGAGCAGGCCCATGATCGCCGCGGTCTGCAGCGGCGGCCAGGCGTTGGGGGCGTCCCACTGGTAGGTGTTGGCCGAGGTGTTGCTGCCCTCGGCGCAGGTCATGAGGCCGTGGGCGCGCTCGACGAGGGGAAGATTGCGCACAAGGGCCGCGGCCTGGGCTTCGGTGCAGACTCCGGCCCAGAGCGCGAAGTACGGCGCGGCGGAAACGACGGCGCCGGCGCGGCCGTGCGCCCAGTCATAATCGAAGTAGAAGCCCTTGGCCTCGTGCCAGAGAAAGCGGTCGATCAACGCGCGGCGGCGAGCGGCGCGCTCGCGCCAGGCGGTCTCCTCGGCAGCGAGGCCCAGGGTGCGCGCGAAATCACCGGCGATGGTCTCGAACTGGAAAAGGATCGCGTTGGTGTCGACGGGGTTGAAATCGGCGGCGTGCTGGTCGAAGCGCGGATTGAAATCCCAGACCTCGCACTCGGCCATCTTGTGGCGGAGATACTGGAGACGGGCGACGGGATCGGCCGGGATGTCGCACAAGCGGTGGCTGATGACGTCGTAGAATCCGGCCAGGGTGACGGGATCGGCGTGCGTGCCGCAGGTGTTGAGGCCATTGGGCGCGAGGCGCAGCGCCATCCAGAAGGCGTACTCCTTGCCCAGGGCCGCGTAGGCGCGGCGCAACCAGGCGAGATCACCGGTGTGCCGAAAGATGTCCTCGAAGAGAACGGCCGAGACCGGGATTTGCGAGCGGTTGAGCGCGATGCGGACCGAGATGTTGGGCACGAAGCCGATCTGCTCGATGCAGTGGATGACGTTGTCGGCGTTGTTGATGGCCTGGGCGAGGCGGTTCTGGCGCAGGAGGCCGAGGTTGGTGAAATAGGTGTCCCAGTAGAAAAACAGCCACATCGTGGGATCGGTGGAGGGTACGGTGTGGGGCCGCGGCAGGGGGAACTCCCTGGCGGCCTCATGGCGGGAGTCGCGGAAAGTCTGTTCCCAATGGGTGTCGATGTGACGGCGGGTGGTCTCGATGGCTTCGCGGAGTGGCACAGGTCCAGCGTGAGTCCCCCGCGGCCAAAATCAATCGCCCCGTATTCGCAAACCCGCACCGGCAGCGTGATTACAAAAAAGCCCTTCCGGGTCGCGAAAGGGCTTCAAATTGGGTGCAGGGGTTGGATTTGAACCAGAGTATGCGCTCTTTTCCGCAAACAGTGGCCATTGATAATCAATATTTTGTAATAGTCTAACTCGATGGAGAGGTCAGCTCGAGTGACGTACTATGCACTAACTTTGCACCAAGGCGGGGCTTGTTCGATTGCTCTTCACCGCACCCAACGCGTGAGCGTCGGGTGCGCGTTACCGAACTCATCGGCAGAGTCGAACTGGGCATGGCCCTACCAATTAGGGCCATGCCCGGCCCCACAAGGGTGAATCAAGCGGTCCAGGCAGCTTCGAGGATGGTTGCCATCGGTGCCGTGAAAAACGCAGAGGTGTCGGGTTCGCCTGACTCTTTAGAACCGCGCCGAGGTTGTGAACGAGACCACCACCGGTTCGCGATAGCGATAGAGATAGTTCGGCTGGCCGGCGCTGTTGGTCGAAAGTGAATTCGTCTTCCGATACTCGCTATTGCCGTTGGTCAGGTCGTAAACGTTTTTCACGCCAAGGCGGAAGGTGAGCGGAACCTTCCGCAGTTTGCAGGTGTAGAGTGCATACAGGTCGATGACGTTCGAGCCGCCGGCGCGGTAGGGCACGCCGTTCAGGATCGCGACATTGTAATCAGGCACCCATACGCCGGTCGCACCAAATCGGAGCCCCAGTTTACGCGGCATGTCATAGTCGATCGTCCAACTGGCGCCAAAGGGCGCGCTGCGCAATCCGGTGACCTCCGTGGTGTTGGTATTGGAAATGAGGATGTTTTTCGCGTTTGCGATGTATGTGGCGTTTTCCGCCATCGTGGCGTCGCCCCCCGGCGCCGTTGCCGCGGCGGTGCGGGCGATGGCGGCGTCCAAAAGAGTTTGGAAGGCCGAGAAGTCACGCGTCACGTTTACATCCGTGTGTGAAAACGTAACCCGTGCTTGAATGCCGTGGAAACGTGGTGCTTGGAGGGTGAGGTCGATGCCAGTCGATTCCTCCTCGGAATTGACCGTGCGGCGTTCGTTGTTGAGCCCGCTTGTAACCGGAAGGTAGCCGGCTGAACCCGGGGTGAGATTGTTCGGGTTAATCAAGTCCTCTAGTTGGGTGTTGGAGAGCAGGTCGGGCGTCCAGGCATATGCGGCATTCTGACGACTGATCTGGTAGAAGGCGACGGTGTAAAACAGACGCTGATTGAACAGATCGCCCTTGAGGCCGATTTCCTTGGTGTCACCCGAGATCGGGCCAAGGGACCTGCCGTCAAATGTCTGGGCCGACTGCCAGTTGAACGACTCCGACCACACTCCATACAGATTCGCGTTGAGATTCGGGCGGCGGACCATGACCCAAGTCAGGCCGGCCATGCTGGTGGTTGCGCTCATTTCGTAAGCCGGGTCATACCGGAACTTGGTGGGATCGTCGGCTGGTTTTCCAACCAACGTGAAGACGCCTCGAGCATCCGGTGTATAGGCTGAAGCGATTGGCACCTTGCGCGTGATGTCATAGGTGCCCGTGCCCAGCAGAGAAAGCAGACGGCCATTGAAATACTCACCTGAGACCATGAGGTTCGCGCTGTTGGAAAAGCGCTGGTCCCACATCGGGCCCGTGTTGACGTAGACCTCGTTGAGGATCGGCTGGAAGGTGGCGGAAGTTGCGAGGTTCGCCGGCGCGAGCGCACTCCAGAAGTCCGCGCTCATGACATCAGGGTCGTCCAGGTAGGCGCGGATGCGCACCACGTTATTTGCAAGCGAGCCAGTCGCGGCGCTGTTCACAAGGCTGAAGCGACGCGACCCTTGCAGTGTCTGTTCGCGCGTGGCGTTGACCACGAGCAATTGCTTGGTCCACTGAAGTTCCAACGGATAGGCTGCGGTAAAGCGACCGGCCTGCGCCTGGGTGGAGAATATCTTGAAGTTTGTGCCGCCATCCAGATCGACATAGGGACGACCGTTGCTATCCACGTCGACGATGGCCGGCGAGGACGAGCTGCCAAAGGAGACGTCGTTACGATTCTGGGTCTGGCGCTGTAGATTGTAAGCGAACTGTAGGCTGAGCTTGTCGAACGACTGCTCGATCGTGCCCGTGAACGAGTCATACGAACGGTCCAGATAATCGCCGGTGCCGAGCACGTTGAAGCCGCGGCCGAAGCCGGTGAAGCTCTTGGTGGTGCCGTTCGGAAGCAGCACGTTCTGCGACTGGCCTTCCAGCAGCGAGAGCACTATTCCGCCGGCGGCATTGCGATCGACCGCCGCCGGGCTTGAAGAGGTGCGCTGGATGACATCGCCATCGGACGTGTAATACCAGCGATTGTTGGTCGAAAACCCGCGACCGCTCGCGGCCGTGCTGCGAATGGCGAGGGTGTTGTCGGCGCGGCGGCGGGTAAACTCGCCACGCTCATACTCGGCCCTGATCGTGGTATTCCCCCAAGGGCGGTAAGAGACCACGAGATCCTTCGCAACCAGCGCTTGATAGTTGTTGTCGACGTAGGTCTTGTTCGAGCGATCAACGAGGTTCAGGCGCATGCTCAGCTTCTTGCTCAGGGCGACGTTGAAATCGCCCTGGAGCCGGTAGGTGCCGAAGCTCGCGTAATTGGCGGACAGCTCCGCGAAGTTGTAGCCCAGCGGCTGCTTGGTAAAGGCCGTCGTCTGACCACCCGGAGCCGAATTTCCGAACATCAGCGAGTTGGAGCCTTTGTTGAAATCGAGACGCTCGATATTGTAGGTGTCGGTCGGCACATACCAAAGGAAGAAATTGCGCGAGCTGGTATCGGTCGAATTCAGTCCGCGGTATGTGATGCGATTGTCATCCGTTCGGGACTCGAACTGCGGCGAAACGGTGATGCCAGCGATGTAGCGCGCCGCCTCCTCCACCGTGTTAAGCTCGAGGTCCTTCATGAACTCGCCGGTGATCACGTCCACGGTCAACGGCACTCTGGTGAGTTCTTGGTTGGTGCGGCTACCGACCAGGGAGCTCGCGGCGCGCCAAGACGTGTCCTGGGCTGCGCTGACTTGGAACGGCGACAACGTTACCACTTCGCTGGTCGAAGCGGCTGCGGTGGAGGGGGTCTGCGCGCTAACGGCTAGCGGAAGGCAGACGCTCAGAAGCGCTGCCGTTCGGATGAATCGACGCGAGGTCTTCATGCTGGGGAGGGGTTGGATTTGAGTTGGGTGAAAATTGCGAGTGCTTAGTGGCGAGGGTGTGCCACCGCCGGCGCAGGTAATGCGCTACGGCCTTCGGCTGCCGCTGGCGGGTGAACACGCCCTTGCGGTTGCCATCGATGCGGGTGATGCCCTGCTTGGTGGCGAAATCGGTGAAGGCCCACACATGTTCGCCGACCACATACGGACAGCGGTCGAGCACATCGTTACAGGCCTTCACGTATTCGACTTGAAATTCCTCCGAGAACATCACCGCGGGCAACTTGTGGAGCCCCGGGATTGTATCGGCGCCGTATTCGGACAGCAGGAAGGGCTTGGGCCAGCGTCGGCGCCACTCCTCCAACTCGGCGCCCAGTTTGCCTGCGATCGCGGCCAAATCGCCGGTTTCGAGATACCAACCGAAATAGCGGTTAACCGCGATAACATCTACGAGGTGGCCGATCTTCGAGTAACGGGGATAGTTGCACTCGACGATCGTAATGGGACGGGTTGGATCGAGCGCGCGGGCGAGCTGTGCCACCCCGGTGAAGTGCGCGACGCCGGCCGCTTCATGGGTGGCGGTTTCATTGCCCAGACTCCACATAAGGATACAGGCATGATTCCGATCGCGGTTGATCATGTCGCGCACCGTGTCGAGATGGTGCTGGCGCAGTTTTTCCCCTGCCCGTTCGTCGCAGAAAATGGGTGTCGTCGGATTCTCCTGCTCCTCGAACTTGAAGAGCCCCACCGCCGGGCATTCGCCAATGACGGCGATACCCTCCCGATCAGCAAGGCGGAGAAATTCCTCAGAGCACGGATAATGCGACGTGCGGATGGAATTCGCACCGATCCATTTCAGGAGGTTCGCATCGCGCTGGTCCACGACATCGTCCGCCCCTTTGCCTCGCAGATCCGAGTCCTCGTGACGGCCGAACCCGGTGAAGTAGAACGGTCTCTCGTTGAGCAGAAACCTGTCCTGCTCCACCCTGACGGTGCGAAGCCCGAGGGGCAGGCGGTAGACGTCGACCACTTCGCCGCCATCGCCAAGCAGCTCGACGCGGAGCGAATAAAGATAGGGGTGCCCGGGACTCCACCAGCGCGGCTCTGGCACCGCGAGCTCCGCCTGCTTGGCGCCCCGAAGCGTCGTGACAATGGTCCCGTCGGCATGGAGGAGAGTCGCCTGGAATATCGGCCGGGCGGCCGCGACCTCGACCGCGACACGCGCTTCTTCGCCAGCCCGGGTCACGCGGGCCTGGATATCCTCGATACCGCCGACCGGATGCACGACCAACCGCACCGGCCGGTGCAGACCAGCGTAGTTAAAGAAGTCGTGGAAATAGGTCTGCCGCCTTGCGGCTTTCCCGTCGACGCCAATGGATGACTCACTGAGTTCGCCTGGGGGCAGCGTCGTCCAGTCGAGCCGGTTGTCGAGGCGGACGACAACCACGTTCTCTCCTTCAGACCCAAATCTGATCAACGAATTTACCTGCGCCTCGAACGGCAGGAAGCCGCCCCGATGGGAGCACAGCATCTGGCCATTCAACCATACCTGCGCCGCGTGGGCGGCGGCGCCAAAACGAAGCGCGACATGCTTCGCAGCCCATGCATCGGGGCAGAAAAAGGTGCGACGATACCAGACCGGCCCGACGTGATCGCGCACCTTCGCCTCGGTCGAGATGTCATTGTAGCTTGCGGGCACCGGCATGGCGATCTCCTGACTGTTCCAAGGCCCGCAAAACCACTTGGCCGCGATGCCATGGTCCTCGGGGTCGAGACGGAAATCCCAGATTCCGTTAAGATCGCGCACTTCGCGCGTTTCGGTGTCGATTGGGTAAAGCATGAAAGGGGACCGGGGCTTTGGGCAAGGGGCGCTGAGCAGGCGCTACGGCATTCAGTGGCTCCGTCGTGGCCGATCGGGTTGGCGTTGCCAAAGGCCTTGCGCGTAGCATCGTTCAATCAATGCCTCCCAGTTCGCGGAATTTACGGGCGGTGGCGCGCGCCGCCGGCGTCTCCCTGGCGACCGCTTCCCTCGCCTTGCGCGACGATCCGGCGATCGCCGCCGAAACCCGCCTCAAGGTGCGCATAGGCGCGGAGCGGCTGGGCTACCGGGTGAATCCGCTCATCAGCGAATTGATGGGCGGCCTGCGCCACCGACGCAGACGACAGGACGTCACGATGGCTGAGATCGCAGCCCGGGCAGGCGTTTCCCGGGCCAAGGTTTCGCTCGTGTTGCGTCATCCGACGCGCGGTTCGCCCGATCTGGCCGCGCGGGTATCCGCGGCCATCACCGAGCTGGGCTATCGTCGGGACCCTCTGCATGCGGCGCTGCTCTCGCACCGCCGAAGCAATACCACCCGTCCCAAACACACGACTATTGCCTACCTGACCTCATCCGCCCCGGGCGTGAACTGGCGGAAGTTTGTCAGCCATCAGCAGTTGTTCGATGGCGCGGTGCAGCGCGCCCGGGAGATTGGCTATACGCTGGAGGAGTTCAGCCTGACATCCAACATGAGCGCTCGCCGGCTGCGGGTGATCCTCCTTGCGCGCGGAATTCACGCGATCGTTGTGGCGCCGGTGCCAGACGGCTGCCGACCGCTCGATTTTGATTTTGCGGAGTTTTCAAACGTCGGGCTCGGATTCAGCTTCGGATGGCCACCGATCGAGCGCGTCTCGAACGATCATTTTCAGTCGATCGTGCTCGCCGTGCGCGAGTGCCGGAAAGCGGGCTACCGCCGCGTCGGCTTGGTCGTCAGTCGGGCGGTGAGCGAGCGACTCGGCAATCGCTGGCTCGCGGGGTATCTCCTCTGCCAATCACAGTTTCCAGGCGAGGAACGACTCGCATCACTGATGCCTGAGACAGTCGCGGATATTCCGACCGCGCTTCCTGCGTGGCTGCATCGGCAGAAGCCGGACGTGCTGATCTATGGCGACTCCGAGCTGGGCAAGTCGCTGGCGGAACTCGTGCCCGCACGAATTGGATTGGTGAACCTGCACCGTAGCAGCACCGGGAGCACAGAAAGCGGAATCGACCAGGCTTCCAGCGAGGTTGGCGCCCGTGCGGTCGACGCGGTGGTGTCCCAACTCCATCACAACACCCGCGGACTCGTTCCACATCCTAGCCAACACCTCATCCCGGGGCGATGGGTGGCCGGCGAGACGACACCCGGGCCCGGGCGACCACGAAAGTAGCGTCACATTGAACGATGCTCTGCTGATGGGACTCCCCGTTGCCCAAGAGGTCCTGCAAGGTGCAGAACATACCCCGGACCTTTATCGCTCGAATGATCGCCCCATCCCAATCCGCAGCAGCCCCGACTTCCCCGGTTTACACCCCGCTGCCGGCGGATGAGAAGCTTCTGCGGGTAGGCAACCTGACTTACAATCGCAGGCAGCTGGTCTGGTTGTTCTGCTGGCTGCTCCTGGCCGATCTCTCGTTCATGATCGTGAGTCAAATCGAGCCGAGCGTGCTGCCGATTCTCATGAAGAACGCCGGCGCGTCCGACCAACATATCGCCTGGATCCTCGGTTCGCTGGTTCAAGTGACCCAACTGGTGCTCAATCCGTTTTACAGCACCTATTCCGATCGGACGAGGACGCGCTGGGGCCGCCGGATACCCTTTCTCCTTGTCGTAACACCGCTGGCCTCGCTCCTCCTTGCGTTGACGCCCTATGCACCCGAGGTCGCGGCCTGGTTGCAGCAGCGGGCCTGGGTGGCCGAGATTCTGCACCGCTTCCCAGTTGCGCCTGCGGTGCTGATGTATGCGGTTTTTGTCGTTGGGTTCTATCTGTTCTACAGCGGCACCGCTTCGATTTTTTTCTACCTGTTCCGTGACGTGGTGCCTGAGAGCCACATGGGCCGCTTCATGGCACTGTTCCGGATGGTCGGCGCTTTGGGCACGTTCGTCCTGAATTACTGGCTCCTGGGCCTCGGCGTTCGTATGCCGCATCAGATGTTTCTCGCGATGGCGTTGCTCAACCTCGTCGGCTTCCTGGCACTGTGCTGGTTTGTGAAGGAGCCGGATTATCCGCCAGTTGAGCGAAATGTCGAAGCGGACAATCGTCCTTGGATTCGGAGCGCGGCTTCGGCGATTATCTCTTATTTCCGCGAGTGCTATTCCGACTCCCTGCACTGGTGGACGTATACCTGCCGCCTTATGGTTTACGCTTCCGTGGTGGTCTCGACCTTTCGTATCTTTTTCGCCCTGCAGGAGCTGGAAATGACAGTCGAGGACGCGGGTAAAGCCCTGTCCTGGTCGTCCCTGCTCTGGGTGGCCGTGGCTTATCCGATCGGACTGCTGGTGGATCGCTGGAAGGTCTTCCGGGTGATGAAATGGGCGCTCTGGATCCAAAGCGTGAGTTACTTGCTTTCGTTCTTCCTGATCCGCGACAGCGCCACCTTTCTCATCTTCTCGCTCATCACCGGTGTCCTCTACTGGGCGATCATGCTCTGCCAGTTCATAGTCGGCCAGGAGGTCTTCCCGGCCCTCAAGCTGGGCCAGTTTTTCTCTGCCAATGTAGTGCTTCAGGCGATAGTCATCGCCGCGGTGGTGAGCCCATTCTGCGGCTGGCTCTTCGACACGCTGAAGGGCAGCACCGGGATGCTGGAGCTGCCTTTCGCCGGCGCCCTCGAAGTCGGACCCTATCGCTACGTCATGCTAATGCTCAGCGTGGTGTTTTTCATTTCATTACTCGGATTGTATCGCGTCGAGGCGCTGTTAACAGCCCGCCGGCGCTCCACGGGCTGATACATCATGGCTGGAACCGGAAAATCGATCGGCATTCCCCTGCCGACCCGCGCGCTCCAAACGCGGGAAGTCGTGCGGCAGACTGCGGTCAAGGCCCGGGTGACCGCACGGCATGCCAACCAGATCCAACTCTCAGTGTCGGCGAAGACATCCAGCTTTCGCCCACTTTCCTCCGCCGACCAAGCTATGTTTGCTGCGCGGACCGAAGCACTGGAAGGAACCGCCGACGGCGGGCAGGTCATGATCGATGTCTTGCACGACCGGGTCTTTCGCGTCCGGTATCGGGAAGAACATTCGACGCCGCCGAAGGAGTCGGGCCTCACCGTGGGGGAGTTCGGCGGACCAACACGCTGTGACTGGGACGTGGGCAACGAGCGCGCCATCGCCACCACGACCGCCGGCACTCTGGTGCTGCACCTCGATCCGTGGCGCTGGGAATGGCGCTCGCCGGACGGCGCAGTGGCTTGCGGCGCCGCCGGCGAGGAGAAGAACTATTTCAACCAATGGGACGCTTACGGGCTCGGCTTGTCCCATCGACTGGCTGACGGCCGACCGATCGCGACGGAGTGTTTTGATCTCCGACCGGACGAAGCGATTTTCGGCTTTGGCGAACGCTTCATTCGCCTCAACAAGGTCGGCCAGTCCATCGACGTGGACATGTCGGACACCAAGGGCGTCACGACCGATCGAGCCTACAAGAACGTCGGCTTCTTCACATCGAGCCTGGGCTACGGCGTGTTCCTGAACCACACCGCTCGCTTCTCCGCGTGGGTCGGGGCGCTGAGCGCCTGCGATCTTCAGGTGGGAATCGACGACGACCACCTCGACTACTTCGTGTTCATCGGGAACCTGAAGGAGATCCTGCCGCTTTATACCACGCTAACCGGCCGCGGCTCCGTGCCGGCGGCATGGACCTTTGGCTTCTGGCAAAGCAAGATCAGCTACAGCTCAGCCGAGGAAACCCTTGAGGTGGTGCGGGAAATGCGGCGCCAGCGTTTGCCGTGCGATGTGATCCATCTCGATACCAATTGGTTTGAACAGAACTGGTTCTGCGATCTCGAGTTTTCGCCGAGCCGGTTCCCCGATCCCGCCGGGTGGATTTCCAAGCTGCGGCAACTCGGAGTGAAGGTGTCGCTCTGGCAATTGCCCTACATCCCCGAAGGCTCAAAGCTCTATGCCGATCTCACCGCGGTTGACGGGTTCGTTCGGCGGCCAGACGGCAGTGTTTATGACAGCGAAATCACGTTCGTCGATGGGTTCCTCGGCACGGTCGGCGTGATCGACTTCACGAACCCGCGCGCAGTCGCTATCTGGCAGCACCATCTTCGCCGCCTTTGTCGGCTCGGGGTGGTGGCGTTGAAGACGGACTTTGGTGAAAGCGCACCGGTCGACGGGGTATATTTCGACGGCACGCCTGGACACCGCGCCCACAATCTCTATCCCCTTCTCTACAACGCGGCCGCTGCGGCCGCGATGGACGGCTGTCCCGACGGTGGGGTTGTCTGGGCGCGTTCGGCCTGTGCCGGTGGGCAACGTTTTCCGGTCCATTGGGGTGGCGATAGCAGCCCGAACGCCGCCAACATGATCCCGCAACTCGAAGGCGGACTCTCGCTCGGGCTCAGCGGCTTTCAGTTCTGGAGCCAGGACATCGGTGGCTTCATGGGCAAAACGACCGACACGCTGCTGGTGCGCTGGCTGCAATGGAGTATCTTTCTCTCCCATTGTCGCATTCATGGCTTCGGGCATCGCGAGTTCTATCGCTTTTCCCCGGAAACGCTGCGCCTCTGCCGGAAGTTTCTCGAGCTACGCTATCGCTTGCTGCCTTACATCCTCGGCACCGCCGAGCAATGCCGCGAACAGTCACTCCCCTTCGCACGTCCGCTGGTCGTCGAATACCAGGACGATCGTAACACCTGGAACATCGGCGACGAGTTTCTCTGCGGTGATTCGCTGCTCGTGGTGCCGTTGGCGGATGAGCGCGGGACGCGCCAGGCATATCTGCCGCCGGACGTCTGGCATTCCTGGTGGACCGGCGATAAAATCGACGCCCGCGGATCTGGCCGCTGGCATCACGTGCAGGAAGGGTTGGACCGCCTGCCCGTGTTTGTCCGCTCCGGCGCCATCGTCCCGCTCGGTCCGGTGATGAATTTCGTCGGCGAACAGGAATTCGAGCCGATCGAGATCGTGATCGGACCGCTTACCGGCGACGGCGAGCGGGCTTTCTCGTTCCCTTTACGCAGCGGCAAGCGCTGCGAGATCACCTACCGTCGATCTGGTGCCCGCCACGTCGTCGCGGTTACCAACCTCGCCGCCTCCCAGATCAAAGTCAGCAGTCTCGACCCTGCCATCCCCATTGAACTGGTCGCCGCATGAAATTCAGCCATTTCGCAGTCACATTATTGGTTCTCGGGTCGAGCCCCGCCGGGCTGGCCGGGGATACCGAGCCGCATAAGGTCTATGCGGACTATCACAGCGCCCGTTATACCCGTGAACACGACGGCGCCCTCGGCATTTGGAAATACAGCACGGTCGGGAAAAACAGCCGGTTGCCGAATCCGGTAGTGAACCGTAATGCCGATCTCATTGATGAGAGTGGGCGCCACGAACTCGCCTCCGCCGACTACCCACTCGTCGGCATGCAATCGGAACTGGACCCGGATTACATCGAATATCAGATCCTGTCGGCCAAGGCCGCGCACATTGACGGGTTCTTCGTCGAATGGGGTTTCTTCGACCACGGTAGTGAACGGATTCGCCGGGCCCTGACCACGGCGGCGGCGCGCTATGATTTTGAGATCGGCATCAACCTCTGCGACCGGTGGCTTTTCCAGCAATTGCCGGCGATGCGGCCGGAGCTGCGCGGACGCGATCAACTGGTGGAGGAGTTCATCAAAAACTACCGTCAGCTGCTTCGGACGATCGACGCTGAGCGCGTCACCGCTCGTTTCAAGGGTCAACCAGTAATCTTCCTCTTTGGCGACGGCCTGTCACCAGAGGAATTCGACCATGTTAACCAAGCGGTCGCGGCGGCGCATGATCCTGCAGCCCGCGTCCTGATCCGGCCGCGGCTGACGGGCAAACTTGGCGCAAACAGCGCGCTTGTGCAGTTGTGGGAATCGGCCCCGTGGTTCGAGCCGGGCCGCGGCTTTCGCCCGGGTGTTTCAGGGTTCTTCGGTTGGGTGCCGACGCGCGCGCGCCCTGGCGGTGCCGCAACCCTCGAAGCGCAATTCGATCGTCACGGGACCATAGATGATTCCCTCGAATACCTTAAGCAGGTGATGGCGGCCACGGGGTCGGGTCCTCGAGTCAGCAGCGCGACTCCGGGCTTCGACAACCGGAGCTGCGCCGGTTGGGGCAACGATTTTTCTCTGCTCGTGCGCGGCCAGGGTGAGCTCTACCGGGACATGTGGAAGTTCAATGTCGCAAATGCCCGCAACCTTGACTGGGTGTTTGTGCCGACTTGGAACGACTGGACTGAAGGCAGCCAGATCGAGCCCTCGGTTGAGGACCAGGGACTCGCCCTCAAATTGACCG
Organism: Opitutaceae bacterium; assembly: GCA_019634615.1. Classification (GTDB taxonomy): domain Bacteria; phylum Verrucomicrobiota; class Verrucomicrobiia; order Opitutales; family Opitutaceae; genus UBA2377. Next base: position 22,115 of record JAHCAZ010000029.1, on the reverse strand, counting down.
CTGTCGCCGCGGCCCGCTTCAAGGGACTTCAGGCCACGCCGGAACTGATCGAACTGCCGCTGCGACTTTTCAAACTGAGAAAGCGCGCCGAGCGTCTGAAACGCATCGGGCTGCCCGACATGCCTTCAGTGTCGGCAACACTCGACCTAGCGGCCATGGCTCTGGCGCGTCACGATCCTGACGCGGCCAAGTCGCTGGGCGAAGCCGAGACCTCCATCGCCGGACGCGAGCGGGCGGTGCCGCAGCCCGAGCGGCTCATACTGGTTGGTAACGCAAATGGCGTGCTTGCCCCTATTGACCGAATCACACCGGGAGCGCCGCCGGGCGGCTCGATACAGCGACTCCGTCTCGACGAAGAGACTGCGGTTAAGCTGCGTAAGTCTTACTATGAGGCCGTGCTGGAGTTCGACTACAAGCCCACGAGGCGCGGCAAGCTCGAGGTTCTCTCGGACACCGACCGGACCAAATCCGAAGTTGGAGATTTCGGCGTGATCGCCGACATCAACCTGCTCGAGGCCGGCGACTGGCAACGGGCCCGTGTCCGGGTATTCGCCAGGAATTGCGCATGGCAGCACCGCCTTCCTGGCGGGAACGATCTTGAGTTTCGCGGCGCAGCCGAGGTGCGAAATGTTCGCCTATCCGCTGACTTGTTTCGTCCGGCCCCCTAGCCCGTCCTCTCCATGAAATTGGTCCGTTGCCACTTCCCAAACATCGCGCAGGTCGCTTACGAGGGCCCCCGCTCGTCCAACCCGCTGGCCTTCCGTCACTACAACCCGGACGAGGTGATTGACGGCCGGACGATGTCGGAGCACCTGCGTTTCTCCATCGCCTACTGGCATGCGTTTTGCGGCACCGGCACCGACCCGTTCGGCCCGCGCACCATCAACCGTCCGTGGGAGATGGGAACCGACGCAGTTTCCGTAGCCAAGGTGCGCATGGATGCAGCGTTCGAGTTCTTCCAGAAGATCCGTGCGCCGTTCTGGTGTTTCCATGACCGCGACATCGCGCCGGAGGGCCGCTCTCTGGCCGAGTCGAACCGCCACCTCGACAAACTGATCGCCCACGCGAAGGACATGCAGAAGGCCACCGGCGTGAAGCTCCTTTGGGGCACCGCCAACCTCTTCTCCAACCCGCGCTACATGTGCGGCGCGGCCACGAATCCCGACGCGCACGTCTTCGCCTACGCCGCCGCGCAAGTGAAGAAAGCCCTGGATGTCACGCAGGAGCTCGGCGGTGAGAACTACGTGTTCTGGGGTGGCCGGGAGGGTTACGAGACGCTCCTCAACACCAACCTCAAACGCGAGCAGGACCACCTCGCGGCCTTCCTCCGCATGGCCGTAGACTACGCAGACAGCATCGGCTTCAAGGGTCAGTTCCTCATTGAACCGAAGCCGAAGGAGCCCACGAAGCACCAATACGACTTCGACGTCGCGAGCGCCATCGCCTTCCTCCGCACCTACGGGCTCGAAAAGCATTTCAAGTTCAACATCGAGACCAACCACGCCACGCTCGCCGGCCACACCTTTGAGCACGAAATCGAAGTCGCGGCCTCTCAGGGCATGCTTGGCTCGATCGACGCCAACACCGGCGACCCGCTCCTTGGCTGGGACACCGACCAGTTCAACACCAACGTCAAGGAGCTCACACTCGCCATGATGTCGATCCTGCGCGCCGGCGGCCTCGGCACTGGCGGCCTGAACTTCGACGCCAAGCTTCGCCGCCCCTCGATCGACCCGGAGGACCTCTTTCACGCCCACATCGGGGGCATGGACGCCTACGCGCTGGCTTTCAAGCTCGCGCGCCGGATCATCGCCGATGGAAAGCTCGGAGCCTTCGTCGCCGAGCGCTACGCCAGCTTCGATACCGGCTTCGGCCGCGACATCCTAACCGGCAAGGCATCCTTCAGATCCCTCGAAAAGCTTGTGCTGTCGAAGCTCGGTGAACCTACACCGAGGTCCGGCAGGCAGGAATATCTCGAGAATCTCCTGAACACATATCTGCACCCGGTCTGACCTTGACCCCGCGTATATGGACACGTGCAAAAGTGGTCTCCCTCGTAAAGGGGTGTGCACGTAGGGATCTGCGATTTTCGCGGTTACTTAAACCAAAACTCCCTCGCAACCTTTCGGCTGGGAGGGAGTTAAATTGGGTGCAGGGGTTGGATTTGAACCAACGACCTTCAGGTTATGAGCCTGACGAGCTACCGGGCTGCTCCACCCTGCAATAGGGAAGGGGCAACGTGCGTTTCGGGTTTTGGGCTGTCAACGCCTTTTTCCACTTTGCCGAGCCCGGGTCATCCGCGGCCGGGAGTGGGTTACCGCTGGGCGCCGCAGACTTCGCGCACGATTCCGCGCAGCCACCGGTGGCCGGGATCGGCGTCGAGCCGCGGGTGCCACAGGAGCGAGACGGTGAACTCCGGGAGCACAACCGGCACCGCGAAACTGTGCAGACCGGCGCGCAGCTGGCCGGTGTGCCGCTCGGGCACCGTCGCGATCAGGTCCGAGTTCCTCACCAGGGCCAGCGCCGCGGCGAAGCCCGCAACGAGTGAGACGGCCACCTTCCGCTTGAGCTCGCGCGCAGCCAAGGCGGCATCGATCGGGTCCTGACCAGGATCCCGCGCCACCCCGATGTGCCGCCCGGCGGCATACCGCGCCGCCGTGATCCTACCCTTGGTCAACGGATGCCCCTTCCGCACCACGCCGACGTAGCGATCCCGAAACAAGGCCTGAACGCGCAACTCCGGACTGGTGGTGGCCTCGACCACGCCGGTCTCCAGGTCGACCGCTCCCTCCCGCAGCGGCGCACCATCCTTGTTCGGTTTCGACACGAAACGCAGTTGCACGCCCGGGGCCTGCGCCTCGAGCCGGGCAATGAGCGCCGGCCCGAAGTTCTCCACAAAACCCTCGCTGGTCCGCAGGGTGAACGTGCGCACGAGGCCCCCAACCTCGAGTTTTCCCACCGGCCGGAGCACCGCCTCGCTGTCCTGCACGAGCTGCCCGACGCGGGCGCGCAGTTCCGCGGCCCGGGGCGTCGGCACCAGCCCGCGTCCCGCCCGGACCAGCAACGGATCACCCGTCGCCGCCCGCACCCGCGCCAACGCCCGGCTCATCGCCGACGGGCTGAGGCGCAGCCGCCGCGCCGCGCGCGCCACACTGCCCTCCTCCAGCAGGGCATCGAGCGTCACCAACAGGTTCAGGTCAGGTCGGGTCATGGAGCGAGGGAAGGTTTCAACGCGACACCAGACATGGCGTTTCGTGCACGTATGACGTGCATACGGTGCGTCTTCCGCCCTGTCAACCGATGGCCTAGACTGGCGCCATGAAACCCGCCTCCGCCACCCTCGACCCCATCGCGATCGCCCGACCCGCGCTCACCACCACGCGCTGGGCGCTCGCGGGCCTCGCGCTGGCCATGCTCCTGTCGTCCCTCGGCACGAGCATCGCCAACGTCGCCCTGCCAACCCTGGTTGAGGCCTTCGCCGCCACGTTTCAGGCCGCGCAGTGGGTCGTCCTCGCCTACCTGCTGGCGGTCACGACCCTGATCGTCAGCGTCGGACGGCTCGGCGATCTGCATGGCCGTCGCCGCCTGCTCCTCCTCGGCATCGCGGTGTTCACCGCGGCCTCCGCGCTGGGCGGGTTCGCACCGACGCTGGGGTGGCTGATCGCGGCCCGGGCCGCGCAGGGACTGGGCGCCGCGGCGATGATGGCCCTCACCCTGGCGTTCGTCGGCGATACCGTCCCGAAATCCGAGGTCGGCCGGGCCATGGGCCTGCTTGGCACGATGTCCGCCCTCGGCACGGCGCTCGGGCCCTCGCTCGGCGGCTACCTGATCGCCGCCTGGGGCTGGCCCGCGATCTTTCTCGTCAATGTGCCGCTCGGCTTGGGGACGCTGCTGCTCATTCGGAATCGCCTGCCGCCGGAACGCCGCCCCTTCCCTGCGCCCGCCACGAGCTTCGATGCGATCGGCACCGGGCTGCTGGCGCTCGCGCTGGGCGCCTACGCCCTGGCCATGACGACGGGCCGCGGGTCGTTCGGCGCCACCAACCTCGGTTTGTTGGCGGTGGCCACGGTTGCAGTCGGCTTCTTCGCCTATGTCGAACTCCGCGTGCCGGTACCCCTGGTCCGTTTGAAGATGCTGCGCGAGCGAACGCTGCTGGCGGGCCTGGTGACCAGCGGGCTCGTCGCCACGGTGATGATGACGACGCTGGTCGTCGGCCCCTTCTACCTCGCGATCTCGCTGGGCCTCGCACCCGCGGCCGTGGGCCTGGTCCTGTCGGTCGGTCCCCTCGTGGCCGCGACGATGAGCGTGCCAGCGGGACGATGGACGGATCGCCTCGGCGCCGCGCGGATTACCACGGTTGGTCTCACCGGCATCGCCGGGGGCGCCGCGCTTCTGGCCATGCTGCCGGCTCCGGGCGGGATCGCCGGCTACATCGGGCCTATCGTGGTTGTCACGGTCGGCTACGCGCTGTTCCAGACCGCCAACAACACCACGGTGATGCAGGCCATCCCCGCCGATCAACGCGGCGTTGTCTCCGGCCTGCTGAACCTCGCCCGCAATCTTGGCCTCATCACCGGCGCCTCGGCGATGGGCGCGGTTTTTGCGCTCGGCGCGCGGACGCCGACCCTCACCCAGGCCAGCCCGGAGGCATTGGCCAACGGCATGCGCGTGGCCTTCGGGGTGGCGGCCGGCCTGACGTTGGTCGCGCTCGGGTTGGCGGCGGTTCTCCGCCGGCAGCAGCGTACGTAATTGGGCGGCCGTGCCGCCGGCTGGCTGTGACCTAGAGTTTCCCCTCGGTGCGCCTCGCCACTTCGACCATGGCCTTGAGGTTCTCCGGGCGCGTGTTGCGGCCCAGGGCGCAGCCAGAGCTGAGGAACAGGCCACGACCGCCTGTGGCTTCGATGATCGCGGTCGCGGCGGCGGTGACCTCCTCCGGTGTGCCGGTGACCATCGGGTGGCTGGGGTTGATGTTGCCCATCAGCACAGTGGCGGCGGGCACGAGGCGGCGGGCCGCCGCCATGTCGAGCTGCCAGTCCACCTCGAGGATGCTCGCGCCGGTGCGGCCCATGTCGGCGATGATCTTGTTGGTGTTGCCGCAAATGTGGATCGAGAGCGGCAGGCCGGCCGCCTGAACCTCGCGGACCAGCTTGATCTCCGGCTCGAGCGCAAATCGCCGATACAGCTCCGCCGAGATGAGGCTCGGGCCGGCGAACGAGTCGCCGATGGAGGTCGCATGCGCCCCCGCCTCCTTCTGCGCGAGGGCAAACCGCACGCACGCCTGCCGGCAGAATTCGATCAGGCGGTCGAGGTGCGGGTGCGCCGACTCGTCGAGGAGATCCATCATCAACTGCTCGGGCCCGCGCAGGAGGCACGCCAGGCTGAACGGTCCCTGGTCGGCGCGGCCCATGACCCACACGCGGTCACCGATCGCCTCGGTCAGGTGCCGCGTCGTCTCAAGCCACACCGGCAGGCGGCCGTCGCGCCACGGGTCGGGCAGCTTCAGCCGGTCAAGGTCGCTCCAGTCGCGCACCACGATCTGCGCCTCGTCCACGATCGCCGGATCGGCCGCGCGGTAGATGACCGCGGCGCCGCAGGCCTCGGCCAGCGACGCGTCGTCAAAGTCGATGATGCACCCGTCGTAGCCGTAGCGCTCCTGGCTGACGACATGGGCCTGCGCCATCTTGCGCGCGTCGCGCACGAGATCGCCCATGGCGACGCCGGCGGTCTCGACGGCAAACATGAAGGTCTGCGGGACGACCGGGACCCGGTCGGGCACCTGACCGGCCAACACGGCACGACAACGTTCAAGGGAGGTCATGGGGAAAGCGTGGCATCATCAAAGCAGTCGGCCCCGCCGGGAACACCCGAATCCACGGCGCCCGGCCGATTATACACCGCGCTTGTGACCCCGAAAACGCCGTGTAATGCGTCCGCTGGCGTTTGGGTTGTGCCAGGGCACCCGACCCGCTTGCCTCGGGGCATGGACCGAGGCCCGTCTCCTGCAAGCGAACCGCTGACCGCCCGGCGATGGGCGAACCACGTGCGCCTCGCCGCCTTCCCGGTCGCCTACGGCCTGAGCGGGGTGCTGATCGGCGGCACGCTCAACCGCGTGATGATCGCGGAGCTCGACGTGCCGGCGACGCTCGTCGCGCTGCTGTTTGCGATCCCGCTCCTGCTCTCCCCGTTGCGGCTGTGGTTCGGGTACCGGTCGGACGGTCACCCGTTGTTCGGGCGCCGGCGCGAACCTTATCTGATCCTCGGCGCGTTCGTCATTGGCGGCGGCCTCTATGCCATCGCCTGGGTGACCGGGCATCACGGCACCAGCCTGCCGCTGTTCGCCGCCGCGGGCGCCGCGGCGTTTCTGCTCTACGGCCTCGGGCGCAACCTCGCGCACAACAGCTACCAGGCACTGGTGGCGGAGCGTTTCACCGATCGCCAGCGCGGGCGCGCCATGACGCTTTACGAGGTCGCCACGCTGGTCGGCGCCGTCGCCGGCGCGGGCCTGATCGGGCGCGCGATGGAGCATTACGACCCCACCCGGCTGCTGGCCGTGGCGGGCGGCGTGGCCCTCGCCGTCTGGGCGCTCACGCTCGTCGCGGCGCCCGGGCAGGAAACGGCAACGGTGTCCGTGACCCGCGCCGAGCGCGTGCGTGCCAAACCCTTTGCGGCGGTTCTGCGCGACTACGTCCTCGCCGACCCCCAAGTGCGCCGGCTGTTCATCGTCGTGATCTTCACCTTCACCGGCACCCTCGCGCAGGATGTGCTGCTCGAGCCTTACGGCGCACTGGTCCTCGGCCTGAGCGTCGGGCAGACCACGCGGCTCACGATGTTCTGGGGACTCGGCGTGCTCGCGGCGATGCTGCTGTCGGGTCTGGTGCTGCTGCGTTCATTCGGCGCGCTGCGGTTGATGCGGATGGGACTCGCCTTGAGCATCATGGTGTTCGCCAGCGTGGGCGCGGTCGGGCTGGCCGGGGCGCCGGAGTATTTCCGGTGGCTCGTCCTCGGGCTGGGTTTCTGCGCGGGCCTGACGGGTGCCGGCATGCTGGCCAGCGTCGTGCAGTTCACGACGCCCGAACGCGCCGGCCTGCTGATGGGAGTCTGGGGCATGGCCAACATGGTCGGCCATGCCGTCGGCAGCCTGATGGGCGGCGCGATCGTCGACACCATGCGCCTCGCGACCGGCAGCGCACTGACCGCCTACACGACACTCTTCGCCGCGGAAGTGGCGCTGTTGATCGTGGCGTTGAAACTCAGCCTGACGCTCAACCCAACGCAGACGCGGGCACAGGCGGAGTTTGCGGAGCCAAATGCAGGCGAGAGTTGATCGCGGTCAGAACCCGATGCTTGCGCCGCCGTCGACGACGAGGATGGTGCCGGTGACGAACTTGGCCGCGGGCGAGCACAGGTAGGCGACGGCCCAGCCGATGTCGGCCGGTTCGCCCATGCGACCGAGCGGCGTGCGGTTGATGATCTTTTCCTTCCGGGCCGGCTCGTTCGCGAAGGCCTTGCGCGTCATCTCCGTCTCGATCCAGCCCGGGGCCACCGCATTGACGCGGATGTTCTCCCCGCCGAATTCCACCGCCAGCGAGCGCACCGCCCCGGTCAGCGCCGATTTCGCGATCGAGTAGGCCGTGACCTTGGGCAAGCCGAAGATCGCTGCCATCGAACTCGTAAACACGACCGAACCGCGGCCCGACTCGCGCAGCTGCGGCAGCAGCGCATGCGTCAGCGCGTTGGCGCCGACGACGTTGGTCTGCAGGACCGAGAGCAGCTCCGCGTCATTGGTCTCGGCGTAGGGCTTCTTCAGGTTGATGCCCGCATTGTTGACCAAGATGTTCACCGGGCCGTGCTGGGCGCGAAGTCCGGCGACGATGCCCGGGATCGACTTGAGATCGCCGACATCGAGCACCTGGGCCGAGGCCGCCGGTCCGATCGCGGCGACCGCCTTGGCCAATTCCGCCTCGCGGCGCCCGGCGACGATGACACGCGCCCCACAAGCCGCGAGGCACTGGGCGGCGGCGAAACCGATGCCGGTGCCTCCGCCGGTGATGAGCGCCGTCTGGCCGGCGAGGGAGAAAGGAGCGGGGATGTTCATGCGGTAAAAGGTGGGAACGCTGATCTTCGCTAATCCACGCTGATATCAAACCAAGGCAAATAGGGTCTTGGGCATGGATCAGCGAAGATCAGCGTTCCCCTTCTGCACGGCCTGCAGCGCGGCGCGCATGTAGCCGAGGGCGAAGGCCATGCCGGCGTGCCAGGGGGCGCCGCAGGTCATCTGCGGGGCGTGGTCGGGGATGATGACGCCCTTGAAGCCGTTGCGGTGCAAGATCTGCACGATGCGGAGCATGTCGATGTCACCATCGTCCACGAAGGTCTCCTTGTAGGTCGGCACCTTGCCGCGGACGTTGCGGAAATGCACGTAGGCGATGCGGCCCTGACGGCTGTAGCTGTCGGTGTAATCGTAGAGGTCGCCTTCCGTCATCTCGGCGAGCGAGCCCAGGCAGTATTCGAGCTGGTTGGCGGGGCTCGGCGACAGGTCGATGAGCTTCTGGTAAAGGCGCGGCTGGTAAACGAGCCGCGGCGTCGAGCGGATCGTCGGCATCGGCGGGTCGTCGGGATGCGCGGCGAGCGTCACGCCAGCCTGCTCCGCGACGGGCAGGACCGCGTCGTGGAAATCCTTCAGGCGCTGCCAGAGTTGGTCCGGCGTGCACGGCGGCATCGTGCCGGGGCCGAGGCGCTCGGTGAGCCGCATGTTCCAGACCATGCCAGCCTGGATCGGGTCGTCCACCGGGCCGTCCATGCCCACGGCCTCGGCGCCGCCGCGGGCAAAGTGTCCGCGCACGCGGCCCGCCACGCCGGCGAGGCTGAAGTTGTAACCGATGCACGGGATGCCGGCCGCGCCGACGCGGCGGATGATCGTGCGGATGTTCTCGAGGTGCTCGGCCTTGCGCGGCCCGTCGAGGAGCACGTCGGACCAGTGCGCCGGGTCGAAATTCTCGATAGCGGCGATCTTCAGCCCGTACCGCCCGGCGCGCTGCACGACGTCGCGGAGAAAATCCTCCTCCCAAAGCTTGGCCGGATCTCCCGCTCGCCCCCACCCCGCCAGGTCGCCGGTCGGCTGGTCCTTGGCGGTGTTGGTTCCGCCCTGGTTGAAATAGTCCACGAGGTGGATCACCAGCGCCTCGCAGCCGGCCTGAGCGGCGAACTGGAAATGCTCGTCGTTGAGTTGGTGGCGGTAGAGCCCGAGGCCGAGTTTCATGAGGGGAATGGCGTAGGGGACGAAGGCATTAGCTGCAATGTCTCAAAAACCTGCGCCGAACGGCTGTTTCCGGTCAATGTAGCTACGAGCGTGAGCGAGTGGATTTTTGGCCCACGTTGCGTGCATTCCACTCGCTCACGCTCGTAGCTACGCGGTTCAGGTGCGACCGAGATCCCGGAGGATCTCCTGGGCGGCGTTGTGGCCCGGGATGCCGCTGACCTCGCCTCCCGGGTGCTGGCCGGAGCCGCCGAGGTAAAGTCCGGCGACCGGGGTGCGGTAATTCGCCAACTCGGGCAACGGCCGGCCACCGAGGATCTGCTCCGGCGTGTGCTGCAGGTGCCAGATGCAGCCGTCCGTGAGACCGAGGCGGGTCTCGAGATCCGCGGGCGTGCGGAACTCGTAGTTGAGGATCGAGCGCCGGAAATTCGGCGCGAACTGCGTGATGTAGTCGATGACGGCCTCGACCACCGCGCGCTTGCGTTGCTCCCAGGTACCCTGCGCGAGCTTGGCTGGCGCCGGGTAGATGTACACTGAAGCCGTGTGCTGCCCGGGCGGGGCAAGCGTGGGGTCGAGCATGGACGGCACGTTGAAGCTCAGCATCGGCCGTCGCGGCGGGCGCCCCGCGGCGAGGTCGGCGTAGCACTCGCGCACGACCTCGCGGGTCATGTCGAACTGCATCGAGCCGCGCGACGGCTCGTCGGGATCGGCCCCATCCCAGGCGGTCCAGCGCGGCAGCTCCTTGATCGCGGCCAGCAGCTTGTAGCAACTCACGTGGGTGACGAGGCCGTCGACCCTCCGACGCAACGCCGGTTCGACGTCAGCATCGGTGAGCAGGCGCCCGAAAGTGACCTTGGGATCGGCGCTCGAGAGCACGGTGCCGCAGCGGATCGTGGAGCCGTCGCGGAAACGCAGGCCCGCCGCGCGACCCTGCTCCACCACGATGCGGTCCACCGGGCGGTTGTCCGTCAATTGCACGCCCGCCTCCCGCGCAGCCTCGACGAGCAGCGCGGCGAAGCGCCCCATGCCGCCGCGTACGAAGCCGAAGGGGCCGCGCTCGCCGGTGACCGGGTCAGGTGCATCCATCGCGCCGTAAGCGAGGGCAAACGCGAGCGGGTTTTCGATGACCGCCGAAGCCTCGGTGGCAAAGGCCTCGCGCAACCGCTCGGTCGGGAGGAAGTGATCCTGCACATCCCAGAGCCGCATCGTGGTCGCCATCCGCAGCGCCTCGGCGGCCGGCGTGCCGGCGGCGCGCTGTTGCAGCTCGGCGAGCGTCGGCGGCGTGCGCAGCAGGTACGGACGCACGAGACCGATGAGGTCGTTTTTGAAGGCGTTGTAGCGGTTGAGCCCGGCCAGCTCGGCCGGAGTGAGCTTCGATTTCGCGACACGATTGTTGGGTCGATCGAGATTGATGTTGGCGTGGTAGGTGCCGTCGGGATGGAGGTAGACGGCCTCGTCGCGCGGCACGAGTTGCAGGCCGCGTTCCTTCAGTTGCAGGTCGCGCACGATCACCGCCGGCACGCCATGCAGCAGGTGGGCGCCGGTGGAAAAAATAAAGCCGGGAAACAACTCCTCCTGCAGCGTCGCGCCACCGAAACCGGCGCGGCGCTCGAAGACGCTGACTTTCAATCCGGCCCGGGCGAGGTAGATGGCGGCGACCAGGCCGTTGTGTCCGGCGCCAATGATGGCGACGTCGATGGATGGGGTCATGGTGTGGTGGGGAAAGAAGTGGCTTGGGGTAGCGGTCGGCCTCCGGACGGCCGTTCGGCGGGCGAGAGTCGAACCGGCCGTCCGGAGGCCGGCCGCTACCCAACCATCTCCAATTGCTCGATTTGCAGGATGAGGCTGCGCGGGAGGTGGAACGGGTCTTTCACGGGTAACGCGACCACCCCAGTCATGGGGGTGAGATTGCGGTTCAGCTTCTGGCGCCATTCGCCGTGTTCCCAGTCGACGTAGCGCTCGAGGCACAGGCGCCACACGCGGGCGTACCAGTCGAAAAACTCCGGCTGCCCCGTCTCCTGCCAGCCACGCAGGGTTGCGATGAGGATCTCGGTGTGCGGCCACCAGAGCTTGGTGTCGGCGAAATTCCAGGCCACCGGCTCGGACCCATCGTGGTTCACGCCCAGTCGCAGGCCGCCGTGCTCGCGGTCCCAGCCAAGCGCGAGGTGGCGCAGCGTCAGCCGGTGCGCCAAGGCCGCGCGGGCCGGATCGCCCCCGGTGCGGGCGAGGACGTCGAGCTGGAACCACATGTTCTCGATGACGTGACCGGGGACGACGACCTTGCCGACCGGCCCAGGGAAACGTCCGCCGCCGAGGCGCACGAACTCCAGGATGCAATCGAGGTCGGCGTCGAAATGCTGCCCGAATACCTCGTCGGCAAACCGACGCGCAGCCTGCAGGTACTTCGGCTCGCCCAGGAGTGCGCCGAGTTCGGCGAACTTGAGCGACCAGATCATCGGGATGCCATGCGGCTGCGCACCGGGCGGGATCGGATACGGGAAATGCGGCAGCGTGTCGTAGGGACGCGCGAGGCGCGCCAGGACGGAGTCCGCCGTGCGCACTGCCCAACCGCGGATTTCAGCGTCGCCGGTCGCGCGGTAGAGCTCGGTCAGGCCGTAGAGCGCGAAACCATCCACGTAAACGCTCTCGTAGCCGCGCAGCACGCGACCGTCGCCATCGAGGAGCAGCGCCCAGCCCTGCTCCTTTTCCAACCAGCCGTGGCGCAGGCAGAAGGCGGCGATCCCGCGGGCGCGCTCGAGCCAGAGCGGATTGCGATCGAGCGTGTTGTAGATGCGGGCAAAGACCCACACGGCGCGCCACTGGCTCCACAGCCATTTGCCGCGGCTCTGGATCGCACCGTCGTCGGCGATGCAGGTGCAGAGCCCGCCCTTGGGATCGAACGCATGCCGCTCCCAAAACGGTAGCACGTGCTCGAACAGATGCCGTCGCAGCCAGGTCGCCAGCGGCGCCCGTTCGCCCGCGCGCAAGGCGGAGAGCGCCTGCTCCAGGTCTCGGGTCACAACAGCGCGATCAGGGCTCATACGGCTCGCGCAGGTCAAACCGCCCGTCCGGAGGCCGGGCGCTACCCACGGATTCATCGCTGCGCTCGGGTGGCCAAGGCGGCTGGGGCATGGCCATGGCTAGCGGGCCGACATCAACCCGCGGTAAATCTTCTGCGCCAGCGCGAGCTGTCGGCGTTCGACGTACTCGTCCTTGGTGTGGGCCTGAACGAGATGGCCGGGACCGAAGACCAGGGTCGGCGCGCCGACGGCCGCGTAGTGGCTGGCGTCGGTCACATAGGGCGCACCGCGGCCCGCGCCGTCGAGGCCCTCGGCGGCGAGCAACGGCTGCAGGCGCGCGTGGAGTCCGCGGGAAAGATCGTCGCCCATGGCGGGCACGACGTAGAGGTCGCTGTGTTCGACCTCGTGGCCGGCCAAGATCGCATCGCGCTCGGCGAGCACCTGGGCGGCGGTCTCGCCGGGGATGGTGCGGCGGTCGCACTCGATCTCGCAGCGCTCCGGGATGATGTTCACCTGCGTGCCGCCGCGGATCACGTTCACGCTGAAGGCGGCCTGACCGGTCATCGGGTGCCGGCCTTTCACCGTCGGCACGTACCGCGACTCGAGGGCCTCGACGACGCGGAGCATCGACGTGATGGCCGAGCGACCGTTGGCCGGCACGGAAGAGTGGGCGGCGCGGCCGCGCGTGGTGGTCTTCCAGCGGATGACACCGTTGTGCGCGGTGACCAAATGCAGGGAGGTGGGTTCGCCCACGACGACGCCGGCGAGCTTGGGCAGAAATTCCTTCAGTTCCTGCGCGGCGAACGCCTGCGCGCCGGTCATGCGCGCCTCCTCGTCGGCGGCGAAGACCATGCCAACATTGTGCGGCCGGTCGGCGCTGCGCGCGTAGTCCTGCAGCGCCCAGAACATCGCGGCGCCGGACCCCTTGGTGTCGCAGGTGCCGCGGCCGTGGATGCGGTCGTTGACGACCGAGACCTGGAACGGATCCACGGCCATGCCGGCGACGCTGACGGTGTCGAGGTGACTCTCGAACAGCAGCCAGGGTGCGCCCGGGCTGACCTCGCAGGTGATGAGCAGGTTTTCGCCGCCGCCTGGCACGGGACAGCGGCGGGTCTTGAGGCCCCAGGCCTGCGCCAGCTTTTCGAGATGGGCGATCAGGGCCGCCTCGCCGCCAACCGGCCCGCCGAAGAACGGGTTCACCGTGTTGTGCGCCACCATCTGCGCGAGGAGTTCCTCGCAGGAGGTGGGAAGGGCGAAGCGGGCGGAGCTCATGGGCTCAACTCAACCACTTGTCCAGGTTGGCCGCAACAAAGGCGTCATCCGTCAACTGCGGGTAGGCCCGGCAGACGCGGGTGAGTTCCTCGGCCTGGCCTGGGGACAGCTTCTCGTGCGGGTTCAGGCAATTGATCGAGGGCACGAGGCCCTGTCGGCGGAGGATCTCGAGGATGCCAGGGATGCAGCCGGCGTATTTGTTGGCGGCGTCAAACAGGGCCGCGTTCATGTCGGTCACGGCGATGGCGGTATCGAGCCACTGGACGTCGAGCTGCACGCTTTGGCGGGCCTGCTTGATGTCGTTCAGCAGCTTGACCGCCGCGCTGGTCCACACGCCCCAGTGGCCGAGGAGGCCGCCCACGATCCGGCGCGTGACCTTCTTACCGCCGGCGTCGAACGTGAACGGGGTGAAGAGATCCACCACGATGTTGTCGTCGTTGCCGGTGTAGAGTGCGATGTCGTCGCGTCCGGCCTCGGCCACGGCGCGGATCACGTCGATCGTCTGGTACCGGTTGAAGGGCGCCATCTTGATGCCGACGACGTTCGGGATCTCGGCGAACCGGCGCCAGAAGGAATAACCCAGCAGCCGGCCGCCGGCCGAGGGCTGGAGGTAGAAGCCCACCACGGGGATCGCCTCCGCCACGCGGCGGCAATGGTCGATCATCGCGTCCTCGGTGTCGTGCTTGAACGCGGACATGCTCAGCAGGCCCGCCTGGTAGCCGAAGCCCAGCGCCGTCTCCGCCTCGGCCAGCGCCTGCTCGGTGCGGCCGCAGAGGCCGGAGATCTTGATGAAGGGGCGCGGGTGCTTCGCGAGTTCCTCGTCGATCGTGCGCGAGGCGAGCTCGAGCACGGGATTGAACAGGCCGTAGTGCTGCTCGCGGATCTCGAACTGGGTGGAGTGCACGCCGACGGCGAGGCCGCCGACGCCGGAGGCCACGTAGTAGCGGGTGATCGCGCGCTGGTGGCGCTCGGAGAATTTGCGGTTCGCATCCAGCGCCAGGGGTTGCGCGGGGATGACGTGGCCGGCGAGTAGGTGTGTACGCAGATCCATGTTGGGTTCAGAATTTGCCGTCGCGGGTTTCGAAGTGGGTGGGCTTGCCGAGCAGCTTGCCGCCGGCGCGCAGGTAATCGGCCACCATCTGCATCATCCGGTCAAGCGGCACCGTCGTGGGGCCGAAGAGGCGGAACGACTCGCTGGCGTCGGAAATCCAGGCCGAGGCGGCCTCCTGGCCGGTGAACTGCGGCGTCTTGCCGAGCAGGCGGCCGAAGTCCTCCGCGACGCGGCGGATCGAGAGTTTCTCGGCACCGGTGACGTTGAGGAGCTTTGGCGGCGTGGCCGTGTGCTGCAGGCACTGGATGGCGCGGGCGACGGCGTCGCCCTGCCAGATGAGGTTGAAGTAGCCCATCGTGATGTCGATCGGCTGGCCGGCGAGGATGCGCGTGGCGACGTCGACGAGGACGCCGTAGCGCAGCTCGACCGAGTAGTTGAGGCGGTACATCAGCTGCGGCGTGCCGTACTTGCGCGAATAGTGGGTGAACACGCGCTCGCGGCCGACGCAGGTGCTGGCGTATTCGCCGAGGAAGGCGACGGGGGTGGACTCGGTCGCGCCCTTGCCGTCGCCGGCCGTGGGCGAGAAGGGGTACACGCAGCCCGTCGAGAAGACGACGATGCGGGAACGCCGGAACTTCCGCGCGACGAGCGACGGTACGACGGTGTTCTGGATCCAGGTCTCATCGGGCGCGCTGTCGGTGCCGAATTTCTGGCCCGCGAGGTACTCGACGTTCGGGATCTCGGGGAGTTGGGCAACCTGGTCGGGATCGGCGAGGTCGCAGGAAATCGGGGCGATGCCAAACCGCTCGAGCTCGGTCTTGGCCTCCGGGCGGCTGAAGCGGGAGACGCCGTAGACTTTCGTGCTGGTCTTGCCGGCGGCATCGAGCGCCCGGCGCAGCATGACGGCGAGGGAGGTGCCCATCTTGCCGCCCACGCCGAGAACCATGTAGTCGCCGCCCAGCGCGCGGACGGTTTCAATCGCGCCGGGCGTCGGCGTCGAAAGCAGCGATTCGATCTCGTAGTCGGTGGTCGGGGTCCGGGACATAAAGGTAAAAATCAGGTGGGTCGGGGATCGGGCGCGGGGACCCGGCGGGTCCCTGCATGCAACGCGCGCGGCGGCCCGCGTCAAACCCCAAGTAACCTTTTAGTTACTTTGCGCTCGCCACCGCTCCGCCGTCACCCCACGGTGCCGGCGTCATGGCGGCAATCCCGGCCCCCCTTCCCCATCGTTCCGGCTCGCCGGCGGCCGCGGCGTCAACGCCGGGCCTTGATGCCCTCGAGGAGCAGCTTGGTCGTGTGCCGGATGCCCTCCTCGCGCACGGCCGCGGAGCCGAGGTCGAGGCGCAGCGATTGGGAGAGCGTGAAGCGGTTCGAGCTGTAGATGAGGCAGAGGCCGATGAGGCTGATCAACAGGTAGCGCGCGTCCATGTCGGCGCGGATGCGCCCCGCCGCGATGCCGTCGCGCAGCAGGCGGTTGAGCGCCGTGAGCATCGGGTCCTTGCTGAGGCGGAAGTCGGCCTGGGCGAGCCCGGCGCCGTCGTTGAGGTTTTCCCAGAGCAGCAGGCGGACGAACTCCGGGTGGTCGCGCAGGAAGTTGAAGTACGTCCGCACGATCTCCTCGGTCAGCGCGTCGAAGTCGGTGCGGTGCGACAGCGTGTCGATCTCGACCAGCTCCAGCGTGCGGTAGGCCTCGGCCAGCACGGCGTGGTAGAGCTTCTCCTTGTCGCCGAAGTAGTGGTACACCATCCGCTTGTTCACCCGGGCGGCGGCGACGATCTCGTCCACGGTCGTGCCGTAGTAGCCGGCCCGGGCGAAGCAGGTCAGCGCCGCCTGGAGCAGGCGGTCGCGGGCCGGCAGGGCCGGACGGGACTGGCGGGCGGGAGCTTTCGGCATCGGCCTCCTTCGCTACGCACAATCGCGCCGCTTGTCACGACGTTCTCCGTCACCTAGAATTCCCACCTCGTTTCCCCATGCGTGTCATCGACGTCCATACCCACCCGGTCTTCCGCGGACTCAACCTCTTCGGCGAACCCACCGACCTCAAGCGCGTCATCGCCCACGGGCGCCGGCACAACATCGTGCACATGATCGTGCTCGGCGACGTATTGCTCTACGGCGCCACGCCAAACGCCGCGCAGCTGCGCAAGATCAACGACGACACCGTCAAGGTGCTCAAGGCGCGGCCCGACTACTTCACCGGCTTCATCTACCTCAATCCGCTCCTCGGCGAGAAGGCCACGATGGCCGAGACCGAGCGCTGCCTGGCCGCCGTCCCCGGCTTCCGCGGCATCAAGCTCGAGATCGCCAACAACGCCGCGCACCCCGCCATGCGCCACGTGGCCAAGGCCGCGCGCACCTACAATCTGCCCGTGCTGCAGCACAGCTGGAGCACTACCAACATCAAGGACCGGAAGCACCAGAGCGATCCCGTCGACACCGCCCTCTTCGCCCGCCGCAACCCCGAGGTGAAGGTGATCATGGCCCACCTCACCGGCATCGGCTTCCGCGGCGTGCTCGAGGCCAAGGGCCTGCCGAACCTCTACGTCGACACCTCCGGCGGCTACCCCGAGGACTACCTGATCGAGTTCGCCGCCGAGCACCTCGGCGCCGACCATGTCCTCTACGGCTCCGACCTCCCGATCCGCGAGAACAGCTGCACCATCGGCCGCATCCTCGATACCCAGCTGTCGGCCGCCGACAAGCAGAAGATCCTCTTCGGCAACACCGCCCGCCTCCTGAATCTCCACCTCAACTGACCCGCGCCGTGAATCTCATCGACACCAACGTCAACCTCGGCCCGTGGCCGTTCACCCCTGCCCCCGACCGCACCGGTCTCGAGCTCGCCGCCCACCTCCGTGCGCGCGGCATCCGCCGGGCCCTGGTCTCGCACCTCGGCACGGTGTTCCAGCCGGAGCCGATGGTCACGAACCGCCAGCTCTTCGCGACCCTGAAGCGCACGCCGAACCTCCTGCCCGTGCCCACGATCAACCCGGCGCTCGCCAACTGGCGCGAGCAGCTCGCCGAGTGCCTCGCCGCCGGCCCGATCCGGGCGGTGAAGCTTTTCCCGAACTTCCACAATTACTCGCTCGCCTCGCGGCGCCTCGACCCGTTCATGGCCGAGATCGCCAAGGCCAGCGTGCGTTTGATCATCAACGTGCGCCTCGAGGACGAGCGCCACCGCTACTTCGCCCTCAAGATCAAGGGCGTGCCACTGAAGCAGATGGACGCCTTCCTCGCGCGAAATCCCCCGCACCACGTCCTCTTCGCGGGCATCTACAAGGGCGAGGTCGAGAAGCTCGCGGCCAAGCACGCCAACTTCTCCGCCGAGATCTCGTTCCTCGAGATCACCAACATCCTCGAGGTCATGCTGCGCACCTTCCCCGCCCGCCGCCTGCTGCTCGGCACCGCCACGCCGCTCCTCAACACCCGCGCCGGCGCCGACAAGCTGCGCTGCGCCAACATCCCCGCCAAGGCCAAGGCGCTGATCGGCGCCGACAACGCCCGTCGCCTCTTCAACCTCTGATCCCGCTACCATGAGCACCGCCACCACCCCCGCCGTCTCGCCCATCGTCGATGAACCCGTCCCGCAGCCCGTGCGCTGGGGTGACGCCGAGCTCGCGCGCCTGACCACGATGGTCCGGCAGAACTCGCTGTTCTATTACAACGGCCCGCAGACCACCGCGCTCGTGGCGGACTTCCGGAAGCACTATCCGCTGCAGCATCTTTTCCCCTGCTCATCCGGCACGGCCTCGCTGCACATCGCCGTGGCCGCCCTCCGCCTCAAGCCGGGCGAGGAGATCATCGTCTCGCCCATCACCGACATGGGCTCCGTCATCGGCATCCTCTACCAGCAGGGCGTGCCGGTTTTCGCCGACCTCGATCCGCGCACCTACAACCTCGATCCCGCCTCGGTCCGCCGCGCCATCACGCCGAAGACCCGCGCGATCATGGCCATCCACCTGTGCGGCAATCCCTGCGACATGAAGGCGCTGCTCGCGATCGCCCAGGAGCACAACCTCGTCGTGATCGAGGACTGCGCGCAGGCCTGGGGCGCCCGCCACCAGGGCACGCCCGTCGGCCTCATGGGCGACTTCGGCTGCTATTCGTTCAACGACTTCAAGCACATCGCCTGCGGCGACGGCGGCATGGTCGGCACCAACTCCGCCCAGTACGGCCCGACGCTCTCCAAGTGGGGCGACAAGTGCTACGACCGCGCCGGCGGCACGCGCGACCCCGAGGAACTCGCGCCCAACTACCGCATGAGCGAGCCGCAGTCGGCCGTCTGCGTGGCCCAGCTCGGCAAGCTTGACGACATCGTCACCAAGCGGAACCGCGCCGGCTCGCTGCTCACCGCCCGCCTGCAGGGCATCCCCGGCGTGCTCCCGCCCGCCACGCATGAGGGCAACTTCCACAGCTACTGGTTCTATTTCCTGCGCCTCGACCTCGCGAAGCTGAAGGTCTCGCGCGCCGACTTCGTCGCGGCCCTCCGCGCGCAGGGCGTGGCGGCCAACGCCGGCTACATCCCGATGCCGGTCTATCGCTACAAGGTCTTCCAGAACCACAATTTCTTCGGCGGCACGTGGCCGGTCCGCGACTACGGCGCGACGACGATGGACTACCGCAAGGTCGATTGCCCGAATGCCGCCGCGATCCTCGAGGATGGCGTCACGATGCCGCTCAATCAGGCCATGTCCGACGCCTACATCGAGAAGGTCGCCCGCGCCATCCGGACGGTGGCCGCGCAGCTGGCGAAGTAGGATTGCCATGGTTGGGAGGCGCGCCTTGGCTCAAGGCACCCCTCCACACCCATGCTGATTTCCCGCTCCGTACTGCGGCGGTTCGCGCCCGCGTTGCTCCTGCTGGCCGCCGCCGGCATCGCTCCGACCCATGCGGCCGAAACCAAACCCACGCCCACCGTGAAGGGCAGCAAGACCGCCGGGGTTTACCACGGGCCGGTAGAGATCTGGTCGTCGCCCAGTGTCCGCCAGGCCACGGGCGAATGCCGCCACGGCAAACCCGAGGGGCGTTGGACGCTCTGGGACGAGAGCGGCACCAAGGTCGCGGAACTCACCTACCGCGACGGCTATTTCGACGGCGGCATCGCCTTCTGGCACGGCGCCCAGGCCGGCCCGCGCCTCAAGGGCAGGCTGAAGTTCCGCGGGGCGTTCACCGACGGACAATGGCACGGGCTCGTGCGGACGTACTGGCCCGACGGACGCATCCGCAGCGAGCGCACTTACGAGGCCGACACGTTGGTCGCGGCCCTGGCCTTCGACCAGCAGGGCGGAGCGCTGACCGAGGAGGAGGCCCGCAAGGTCGCCGCGGCCGACGAGCAGCAGGACAACGCCCTGCTCGACGCGCTCGACGAATACATCCGGCGATGGATAGGCTCGCCGGCCGCCTAACCCAGGCCGACGTGGCCAACACGCCGCTCGGCTTTGGGCGAATGCTGGGTTAAGCTAATGGCTTGATGCGATTCATCGTCCCATCGGTTGCAGAGCTACGCCTGACCATCATGCGCGGGGCCGCCTATTGGCGCGCACCCGGCCGCGCCTGCGACGACGACGCCTTCCCGCCGGAGAAGGTGCTGCGCCGCTGGCTCGATTTCATGGTGACCTCGCCGGCGGCCGCCACGTGGTTCGCGCCGCGCTTGTACTGGGTCGAGGCCGTCGGCGCCATCGTCGGCACCGGCAGCTTCAAGACCGCGCCCGACGATCCCCTCGGCGTGGAGATTGGCTACGGCATCGCGGCGCGGTACCGCGGCCAGGGTTATGCGACCGAAGCTTTGCGGCTGCTTGTGGCGGAGGCGTTCGCCCGCTGCGACACGCCCCACGTCTTCGCCACGGTCAACCCCGACAACCTCGCCTCCCAGCGCGTCCTCGCCAAATGCGGCTTCATCCGTGAAGGCGAAGCCCTCGACCCGGACGACGGCTTGGTCTGGCGCTTCGTCCTGCCGCGCAATGGAAGGCAGTCCCGATTGCCTCACGCGGAGGCGATCGATTAACGGCAAACCTCGCCGTGCACCGCGATGATGCTGTCGGCGATGTGGTCGGCGTCCTCGGTCGTGTACAGCGCGCCGATCGGGAGCGCGAGGAAGCGGCTGGTGAGATCCTCCGTGCGCGGGAAATCCTGGGCGCGGTAGCCCGGGGCCGGCCACGGCTTCAGATCCTTGAACGGCGAGGCCGCCGGATGATGCGCCAGGCCGGTCTTCACGTAGTCGCGGTTGTACTGCGGGTACGTGCCGGTGCGGGCGCCGCAGTTGACGTTCCGGGCGTCGAGCTTCTCGCGGAACGGGGCGACGTGCGCCGGGTTGTCGAGGAAGAGATACAGCTCGAAGCCGAATACACCGGCCGGGTCCGGCATCTCGCGCAGCTTCAGGCCCTTGAGGCCGCCGAGCCGCGACGTGATCCGCTCGTGCAGGGCATGGCAGTGCTGCCACATGCCCTCGACCTTGCGCAGCTGCGCCAACGCGACGGCGCCCTGAAGCTCCGACAGGCGGTATTGTCCGCCGACGAAGGCCGGCTCGCGCGACGCCACGATGGCCGCGTGATAGGGCCGGTAATTGCCGAGGTCGCTGATGCGCACCGCGCGCTCATACAGGCGCTGGTCGCGCGTGGTGACCATGCCGCCTTCGCCGCTGGTCGCGACCTTGTTGTACTGGAAGCTGAAGGTGGCGATGTCGCCCCAGGTGCCGATCTGCCGGCCGCGGTAGCGCGTGCCGAGCGATTGGGCGCAGTCCTCGAGCACGAAGATGCCGCGGCGGTGCGCCTCGAGCACGATGCGGTCCATGTCGGCCGCCACGCCCTGATAGTGCACGATCAGCACGGCCTTGGTGCGGGGCGTCGCCAGGCGGATAAGCTCGGCCGGGTCGAGGTTCAGGGACGCATCGATCTCCGCCAGCACCGGCCGCGCGCCCACCCGCACGATGGCGGTGTAGCAGGCGATCCAGCTCCACGCGGTGAGGATGACCTCGTCACCCGGGCCGATGCCCATGGCCGCGAGCGCGACCTCGAGGGCGCCCGTGCCGCTGCTCACGCCGAGCGCGTAGTCGGTCCCGACGTATTCGCGAAACTCCTTCTCCAGCTGCGCCACCATCGGCGGCGTGCGCTTGGGATCGGCGCCATAGTAGCGGAACGGCTCCTTGCGGCGGAGCACATCAAGGACGAGGGCCTCTTCCTCGGCGCCGATGACGGCGGCGCCCAGGCCGGGGGTGGGACGGGGACGAAGCGGAGCGGACATGGCAGGTCCGATCTGGCCCCAAGCGCCACGGCGCCGCAAGCGCGCAGTGATGAATATTACCCCTACCTGAAGGAATTCCCGTTGCCGCAAGGGCGCGAAGGACCAATGCATTTTCACAGGAGGCAACGGAGGGAACGGAGACAGAATTTGGTCCATGCTCTGTTTGCTCCCTAGCCTCCCAACAAAATCGTTCTCGTTCTCTTTCTCGTTCTCTTTCTCTGATTGGGTATTGTACCCAGACGTAACCCGCGCCGCGTGGGTTCAAGGCCTCCTGATC
>JAHCAZ010000028.1 GCA_019634615.1 Opitutaceae bacterium | reverse complement strand
CCAACAGCGACCAACCAAGCGTGTATGTTATTACCCATGCATTACTCGATTTGAAGGCGCAGCAGCGTCGTGGCGCCACGTTGTTGCGCCAATCAGAGTCCGCCGGTCGAATCACGCGAAAGGCAAAAACATGGGAACGCTACATCAGGCGCCTCCTGGCCGCTGCCGGCGGCGTGTCCGGAGCTGGCCGACGCCAAGCCGCCCCGCCGTTATCGCCCGTGCGCGAGCAATTCGTCCTGCCGCGCGCGGCCCGGCGTGACCGTCGCTTTACCCACCTGCACGCCGATCTTGCCGCCATGCCGGCCGAGGAGGATTACCGCGACCACACCACGACCGAGTTCACCCGCTACTCGACGGAAATGCTCGCGGCCGAAACCGTCGCCCATGTGCTTTACACCCTGCCGAAAATGCCTTGGGAATTCCAGTTCGATGCCGCGCGCCACCTCTACGACGAGGTACGCCATTGCCTGATGGGTTTCGAATGGATGCGAACGCATCGCCTGAATCCATTCGCATCGCCGCAATACCTGCACGTCTACCGATGGCGCAGCCAATTCCCGCCCGTAATGCAGTACTGCCTGCTTACTATGGAGAACGGAGTGAACGCCTTCCCCTACCGCCATGGCAGGGTTGACGCTCACCAACGCGCCGGCGACGCACTCAGCGAACAGTTTGTACGCTACGACATCGCCGACGAAACCCAACATGTGCGCTTCGGCAAACGTTGGCTGCCCGAGTTGCTCAAGCACGTAGGAGAAAAGCGCCCGCTGGAGAAGTATGTGAAGGACGTACTCAAAGTTTGGGAGTCCGAGTACCGAACCGGAAAGCTGACGGTAAACGTCGAGTAAGGCGGGAGGCGGTGTATTAGGATAAGCGTACACCCGCGCCAGGACGCACTGCCCGATCGCGGCATAAAGCCGCTCCCACACATGTCCTGAAAAACCATCACTTGGGCGTTGAGCGCCAAACGTTCAGCGTTGAGCGTTGGCCCTCCTCCTTCCCATGCCCCTCCCCGCCCTTATCCCCCAACCGCAGCGCTGCACGCCGCTCGACGGCGAATCATTTGTCCTCGATGCCGCCACGGTCATCGTGACTCCGTCGGCATTCGCGGCCACCGCGCAGCAGCTCGCCGCGCGCATCAAGCAGGCCACGCACTGGTCCCTGCCCGTGTCCGACTCGGTCCCCGCCGTCGCCAAGGCGGTCATCGAATTCCGCCTCGCCCAGCCGCCGCTGGCCAGCCCCGAGGCGTACACGCTGCGCGTCACGGCCGGCCGCGTGACCATCGCCGCCTCCGCTCCGGCCGGCGCGTTCTACGCCGTGCAGACACTGTTCCAGCTGCTGCCTCCGGCGATCTTCGGCCACACCCCGCA
This sequence comes from Opitutaceae bacterium, assembly GCA_019634615.1. GTDB lineage: Bacteria > Verrucomicrobiota > Verrucomicrobiia > Opitutales > Opitutaceae > UBA2377. Next base: position 44,335 of record JAHCAZ010000028.1, on the reverse strand, counting down.
GCCCGGGCTGAAATGGACCGCCCCCGCGATCGAGATCGAGGACGCCCCGCGCTTCCGCTGGCGCGGGCTGATGATCGACAGCGCGCGCTACTACCAGCCGGTCGACTGCCTCAAGCGCTTCCTCGACCAGATGGCGCAGCACAAGCTCAACGTCTTCCACTGGCACCTCGTCGACGACCAGGGCTGGCGCCTCGAGATCAAGAAGTACCCCAAGCTCACCGCCATCGGCAGCAAGCGCCGCGAGTCGCCGCTCGGCCAGCGCACCGCCGAGCTCGGCGGCGACGGCGTGCCGCATGAGGGTTTCTACACGCAGGCCGAGGTGCGCGACCTCGTCGCCTACGCCGCCGCGCGGCACATCCAGATTCTGCCCGAGATCGAGATGCCCGGTCACGCGCAGGCCGCCGTCGCCGCGTATCCCGAGCTGGGTCTGCTCCCACAGGCCAAGGAGGTCAGCTGCAACTGGGGCATCCACGAGACGCTGTTCAACACCAAGCCCGCCACGTTCAAGTTCCTCCACGACGTTTTGGACGAGGTGATCGCGCTCTTCCCCTTCGCCTACCTCCACATCGGCGGCGACGAAGCCGTGAAGCAGCAATGGCAGCAGGACGCCGCCACGCAGGCGCACCTGAAACAGCTCGGCCTGCCCGACGAGGAGCACCTGCAGAGCTGGTTCATCCGCCAGATCGAGGCGTACCTGCAGACGAAGGGCCGGCGTCTCGTCGGCTGGGATGAAATCCTCGAGGGCGGCCTGGCCAAGACGGCCACCGTCATGTCCTGGCGCGGCATCGAGGGCGCCATCGCCGCCGCCCGGCTCGGCAACGACGCCATCATGTGCGCGAACCAGAACCTGTATTTCAATTTTCACGAGACGGAGACGCCCGAGACCGAGCCGATCACCTACCCGCTGCCGCTCCCGCTCGCCAAGGTCCACGCCTACGAGCCCATCCCCGCCGAGCTCACGCCCGAGCAGGCGAAGAGCATCATCGGCGTGCAGGGTCAGCTGTGGACCGAGTACATCGCCACGCCCTCGCTGCTCGAGTACATGGCCTTCCCCCGCACCTGCGCGCTCGCCGAGATTGCCTGGAGTGCGAAGGACCGACCCGGCTTTGCCGACTTCCTCGGCCGGCTGCGCACGCACCTCCGCCGCCTCGACGTGCAGGGGGTGCGTTATCGAGCACCGCTCGAATATCTGCCGGCGCCCTGAAAAGGGCAGGCGCCGGAACGCTGAACCCTTAACGTTCAACGCTGAACGCTCAAATGGGTTAAGTCTCCACGCGGCGAATGCCTGTCCGCCAATTGAGCGTTAAAAGTTAAGCGTTGAACGTTCAGCGTTACGCGCGAAGCGCGCTCACCGCTGCGCGTCCAGCTTCGGCGGATCGCTTGGCACCTTGGTGGCCACGACGTCGATGACGTCGCCCGAACCGGTCGGCGGACGCCGCATCGGACCGGCCCCTGGCGCTCCCGCGGGCGGCTTGGGCCGGAAAAGCTGGATCACGAAGCCCACCATGCCGGTGAGAAGCAGCACCGCCGCCGCCAGGAACCCCATGAACAGGGCGCCCAGCGCGATCATCCCAGCCAGAAGCAGACGCAACACTCTCACAGCAGACAAGACTCGCAGAATTCAGAGAAGTTGCACGAAGGAAGTGCGGGTAATCCGGAGTTGAATGTGGAAATCAGGAAAGCCGGAAAATCCGGCAGAAGATCCGGTTCCTGAGTTCCTGATTTCCACATTTCATTACCTGCCATGGACCGCGTCCACCAGCGCGCGGAAGTTTTCCATCGGGGTGTCGAGCTGCACGTGGTGGGTGGGGCCGATGATGAGGCCGCCATTCTGACCCAGCGTCGCCAGGCGCTCGCGCACCTCCGCCCGCACGTCCGCCGGTGTGCCGAAGGGCAGCGTGTGCTGCTCGTCGATCGAGCCCCAAAAGCACAGGCGGTCGCCGTAGGTGCGCTTCAGCCACGCCGGGTCGATGCAGGCGGGCTGGATCGGGTTCAGCACATCCACGCCGATCTCGATGAGGTCGGGGATGACCGGCTGGATCACGCCGTCGGAGTGATACGCGATCTTCAACCGCGGATTGATCGCCTTCAGCTCGGCGAAGAACCGCGCCATCCGCGGCTTCAGGATGCGCCGCCACATCGCCGGCGACAGGATCATCGCCGTCTGCCCGCCGATGTCGTCGCCCGTCCAGATCAGGTCCACGCCCAGCGCCACCAGTTTCTTCGCCGCGGTGAGGTGGTAGTTGAACGGGATGTCGAGCACCGCCGCGGCGCGGTCGGGATCCTCCACGAAATCGGTCATCAGCCGCTCGAGCCCGCGCAGCGCCCACGCGGTCTCGAAGATCGTGGTCACCGTCGCGCCCGCGATGAAATAGTCCCGCCCGTGGTCGCGCACGAGCTGCGCCGCCGCCTCGTAAAGCTCGGGCCGGTGCGGATCCGGGGCACGGTAGCGGGTGATCGCATCGTCGTCGGCCAGCGGATGCCCGCGCGGCTCCGTGTAGTGGCCGGGGCCGAAGGGCGTCTCGTAGGGGCAGATCTTCCAGCCCACGCCCCACTCGTCGGTGTAGTCGTGATCCTTCTGGTAGTAGGAATTTGCCCAACCGACGCTGGTGAGGAGCATGTCCTCGCCGAGCGCGCGCTCGAGCTGGTAAGTGTTGCCGCCGCCGTGCGGATTGTGGGCGTGGGCATCGTCGAGCTTGAGCTCGGCCCGGAGTCGCCGGGCGAACTCGGGCGTAAAGCTGATCTGCATCGGGCACCGGTCGGGCGTCTCGTGCGCGAGCGCCATGCGCACCCGATCCTTGGGGGTGAGGGACGAATTCATGGGACAGCAGCTGTTCCGCAAAATCGCGCTCCACCGCAACCGTGTCGAGGCTGCGACAATCTATGCGCTGCTATTTCCGGAATTGGTTAACCGCAAAAAACGCGGAGAACGCAAAGATCAGTAACCACTAATTCACACTGATATTTGGGAATGGTGGTAATCCAAACACCGTCCATTGGCTTCATTCCTCCATCATTCCCGATCATGAGTGTGGATTAGTGGTCAAACGGTTCGTTCTTTGCGTACAAATCCGTCTGAACCACGCCGCACCGATCACCCGGTAGCTGACCAACCCGCCCAATTGCCGCTTGGCTCACCGGCGAACGGCCGGCATCCATGAAATGCCGCGTCCGCCCCCGATGACCTTCCCCGCCTTTCTCGATTCGCCCGATCCCGCGATCTACAAGCTGCGCACCACCGCGCCTGGGCCCGCCGGCAAGCTGCCGCTCACCGCCCAACTCCTGCGCAACGCCACCAGCGGCCATATTTTCGGGATGACCCAGAACGCCGGCATGGGCTGGGACCCGAAGAAACTGCGCGGCAAGGAATTCCTCATCCTCAGCACGCAGGGCGGCATCCGCGCGCCCGATGGCACACCCGTCGCGCTCGGCTACCACACCGGACACTGGGAGGTCGGCCTGCTCATGGAGGAGGCCGCCCGCGCACTGGCGGCCCACGGCGCCACGCCGTTCGCCGGCTACGTGAGCGATCCCTGTGACGGTCGTTCCAACGGCACGCCGGCGATGTTCGACAGCCTGCCGTACCGCAACGACGCCGCGATCCTCTTCCGCCGGCTCATCCGCTCGCTGCCCACCTGCCGCGGGGTCGTCGGCGTCGCCACCTGCGACAAGGGCCTGCCCGCGATGATGATGGCCCTGGCCGGCACGAAACACCTGCCCGGTATCCTCGTCCCCGGCGGCACCACGCTCCGCACCGAGGAAGGCGAGGACACCGCCAAGGTGCAGACCCTCGCCGCCCGCTTCGCCCAGGGCGAAATCACCCTCGACTACGCCGCCGAGATGGGCTGCCGCGCCTGCGGTTCACCCGGTGGCGGCTGCCAGTTCATGGGCACGGCCGCGACCGCCCAGGTCGTCGGCGAGGCCCTCGGCCTCTCCCTGCCGCACTCCGCCCTCAGCCCGTCCGGCGCCACCATCTGGCGCGACATGGCCCGGCGCTCCGCCCTCGCGCTCATGGCTCTGGAAGACAAGGGCACGACCCTCGCCTCGATTTTGACCGCCGACGCGTTGCACAATGCCATGGTCGTCCACGCCGCGGTCGGCGGCTCCACCAATCTCGTCCTGCACGTGCCCGCCATCGCCCATGCCGCCGGCCTGCCCCGCCCCACGGTCGATGACTGGGCACGCATCAACCGCCAGGTGCCGCGGCTGGTCGACGTGCTACCCAACGGCCCCACGCACTACGCCACCGTCCAGGTCTTCCTCGCGGGCGGCGTTCCCGAGGTGATGCTGCACCTGCGCGATCTGGGCCTGCTGAAGCTCGACGCTCTCACCGTCACCGGCCGCACGCTGGGTGAAAATCTCGCCTGGTGGGAAAAGTCCGAGCGCCGCACACGCCTCCGCGCCAAGCTGCAGGAACTCGACGGGGTCGATCCCGACCTCGTCATCCTCTCGCCGGCCCGCGCCCGCGCCGCCGGCCTGACCAGCACGGTGTCGTTCCTGGGCGGCAATCTCGCCCCCGAGGGTGCGCTCGTGAAGAGCACGGCCATTGACCCCACCCTGCTCGATGCCGACGGCGTGTTTGCCCACGAGGGTCCGGCGCGCGTCTTCGGCTCCGAGGCCTCGGCCATCGCCGCCATCAAGTCCCGTGGCGCCGACGCCCTTCGCCAGGGCGAGATCGTCGTCCTCGCCGGCATCGGCCCCGCCAGCGGCATGCCCGAGACCTATCAGATCACCTCGGCCCTCAAATTCCTCCGCAAGGCCAAGGGCGTCGTGCTGTTGACCGACGGCCGTTTCTCCGGGGTCTCGACCGGCCCGTGCATCGGCCACATCAGCCCGGAGGCGTGGGCCGGCGGACCGCTGGGCAAGCTGCGCGATGGCGACCGGCTGCGCGTCCGCATCGACACCCGCAAACTCGAGGGCTCCGTGGATTTCATCGCGCCCGCCGGCTCCAGCCGCAGCGCCGTGGCCGAACTCGCCGCGCGCCCCGCCAGCGACCAGCTCATCGCCGATCCCAACATCCCCGCCGACACCGAACTCTGGGCCGCCCTGCAGAGCGTGAGCGGCGGCAGCTGGGGCGGTTGCGTGTACGACACCGCGCGCATCAAGCAACTCCTCGCCCGACCCCCCTTCGCCATGATCCTCCTCTACGCCGCCCCCGATCACCTGGTCGCCGTCACCGCCGGCCGCACCCTGCGCCTCGACCTCACCCTCGACGCCCTCTTCACCGCGGAAGACCCCGCGGCGCTGCTGCGCCAGCGGCTCGCCGGCGCCCCGCCCGCCGTCCTGCCCGCCCAGCCGCGCGCCCCGCTGCAATCGCAGGAGGTCTGGGCCGCCGGCGTGACGTATTTCCGCAGCATGACCGCCCGCAAGGAGGAGTCGAAGGACGCCGGCGGCGGCACGTTCTACGACCGCGTTTACCACGCCGAACGGCCCGAGCTCTTTTTCAAGTCCACCCCCCACCGCGTCGCCGCGCCCGGCGAACCCGTGCGCATCCGCGGCGACTCCAAGTGGAACGTCCCCGAGCCCGAGCTCACCCTCGCGATCACTTCCCGCGGCCGCATCTTCGGCTGCACCATCGGCAACGACATGAGCTCGCGCGACATCGAGGGGGAGAACCCGCTCTACCTCCCGCAGGCCAAGGTTTACGACCGGTCCGCCGCGCTCGGGCCCGCCCTCCTCGTCACGGACACGCCCCTGCCGCCCACCACCGAGATCGCGCTGGAGATCCGCCGCGCCGGCACCGCCGTTTTTTCCGGCGTCACGACGCTCAGCCAGATCAAGCGCAGCTTCCCCTCGCTCGCGGAGTTTCTCTTCCGCGACAACGCCTTCCCCCACGGCTGCTACCTCATGACGGGAACCGGCATCGTGCCGCCTGACAATTTCACGCTGCACCGCGGCGACGAGGTCCGCATCACCATCGCCCCCATCGGCACGCTCATCAATCCCATCGCCTGACCTCCCATGCTGCTCCAAGGCAAAAGTCTCCTCGCCGGCCGCACCGGCGCCACCGGCGGCACGATTTTCCGGGCCCTCAATCCCGCGACGAGCGAAACGCTCGCGCCGGATTTTCATGAAGCCTCACTCGCCGAGGTGGACGCCGCGCTGCAGGCCGCGGCAGCCGCGTTCCAGGATTACCGGGCTCGCCCGGCCGAGACGCGCGCGAAACTCCTCGAGACCATCGCCACCGAGATCGAGGCGCTGGGTGACACGCTGCTCCAGCGCGCCCAGGCCGAGACCGGACTCCCGCTCGCGCGCCTGCAAGGCGAGCGCGCCCGCACCTGCGGCCAGCTCCGGCTCTTCGCCCAGGTGGTGCGCGAGGGCTCGTGGGTCGACGCCCGCATCGACCCGGCCCTGCCTGACCGCCAGCCTCTGCCCCGGCCCGACCTGCGCCGGATGCTGATCCCGCTCGGGCCGGTCGTCGTTTTCGGCTCCAGCAACTTCCCCCTGGCGTTCTCCGTCGCCGGCGGCGACACCGCCTCGGCCCTCGCCGCGGGCTGCCCCGTGATCGTCAAGGCCCACCGCGCACACCCGGGAACGGCCGAGCTCGTCGGTCACGCCGTGGTCCGCGCCGTCGCGGCCTGCGGCCTGCCCGCCGGCCTGTTCTCACTCGTGCACGGCGGAGGGGCCAGCGTCGGCATCGCGATGGTGAAGCACCCGGCGGTTGCCGCCGTGGGATTCACCGGTTCACATGCGGCCGGCCGCGCGTTGTGCGATGCCGCGGCGGCGCGGCCGCATCCGATTCCGGTCTTCGCCGAGATGAGCAGCCTCAACCCAGTGTTCCTGCTGCCCGGGGCCCTGCGCGAGCGCGGCGCGGCCCTCGCCCAGGGGCTGCTCGGGTCCTTCACCCTCGGCGCAGGACAATTCTGCACCAAGCCCGGGCTCATCTTCGCGCTACGCGGGCCCGACACCGACGCATTCCTGCAGGCGTTGGCCGCCGCGGTGCAGGGCGCTGCCTGCGCCACCATGCTCACGCCGGGCATCCAGGCTGCGTTCGTGGAGAACCGCACCAAGGTCACGACCGTGCCGGGCGTGAAGATCCTCGCCGCCGCCGGCGCTGTCCCCGACGCTAAAAAAACTCAGGGCCAGCCGAGCGTCGCCGTCACCACTGGGGCCAACTTCCTGATGAATCCCGCGCTGGCCACCGAGGCCTTTGGTCCGTTCACGCTGGTGATCACGGCCGCCGACGCCGACGAATTGGCCGCCTGCGTCCGCGCGCTGGAGGGTCAGCTCACCGCCACCCTCCACGGCACCGCCGCAGATCTAGCTTCGGCCGGTCCGCTGGTCGCCCTGCTGGAGCAGAAAGCCGGGCGCCTCCTCGTGAATGGTTTTCCCACCGGCGTGGAAGTGAGCCCCGCCATGAACCACGGCGGCCCGTCGCCGGCCACGAGCGATCCGCGGTACACCTCCGTCGGCACCGCGGCCCTCCTGCGCTTCGCGCGACCGGTGTGTTACCAGAACTTTCCCGAGGCGCTCCTCCCCGTTGCCTTGCGCAACGCAAACCCCTTGGGCCTCATGCGCCTGGTCGACGGCAAACTGACGCGCGAGCCGATGGCTTGAAACGCCGAAGCTGTAGCCGGGGTCGGCGTACCACGTTTGGGCTTCAGCTCAACCGCACGGTCACGACCAGCGTGCCCTTCGCCGCGGCGCTGATGATCGCGATGCGGCGCTGGATACGCCCGGGGGGCATCGGCAGGTCGTCGACGCGGATGGTCGTGCCGGCGGGTGCCTCGATGACGGCCCGGCCGTGCCGGCCCGTCAGCGTGATGGTCTGGCCCGAGACCGCGATCGGCAGGGCGGTCTGCCAGTAGAACTCGACCCCGGTGCCGCCCTCGGGGGCGAGTTCGTAGTCGTCGGTGATCGTGAGCCGGTCGGGCGTCGGCGAATCCCAGGTGCGCACCCACTTGCGGTAGTGCGTCCAGCCGGGCGCCGCGTCGATCGTCGCGGAAAAGCGCACAGCGTCGCCCGTACCAACCGGGCGCACGTTGTGCGTGAGCGGCGACTCGGGGCACGGGCGCTCCGTCACGCCGATCGGGATGAGCATGTTGTGCCGCTCGCAGTTCTGGAGAATGCCGGCGAGCGGGCTCGAGTAATCGCAGGTGCCGGGGTCCATGGCGTAGGTCTCGCCGCGGAATTCGAGGACGAAGCCGCCCTTGTCCTCGTGCGCGTGACCGGCCCCGGCCTTGTTGCCGTTGAGCAGGAGTTTGGTCCAAGCGCCCTGGTGTTGGCGGGTCGAGGCCATGAGGCCCATCTCGGGCAGAAACACAAAGGGCTTCGGCGCGGGTCCGGCGGCCGGAACCTCGGCCTCGAGTTTGCAGGCGAGCAGGGTATCGGCCAACCCGTGGGTGCGCGCGAGGGACTTGCGGAACATCGTCACCCAATCGCTCTGCGGCAGCGCGAGCGCCATGATCGCGAGCGCCTCCTGCTCGAGCGACGAGCGCGCGTCGCAGATGGGTATGACGTCCTGGTCGGCATCGGTCGAAAGCACGGCGGCGCCAAAATCGCCCGTGCGTCGGACAATGTCCGGGATGATGTCGCGGAGCTGCTTGCCGCGCGCCCGGGCGTAGTAATAGAGCGACAACCCGCCATCGCGCGCCACGCAGCGGAAATACGTCGGGCCCTCCACGTAGCCGCCGTCGGGCAAGATCGCGTAGCCGAGGCTTTCGTTGAGGTCGGCGTAGGCGAGCTCGGTGTAGGCCTTGGTGCGCGGCCAGGATTTCTCCAGCAGCGTGTAGCCCGCCATGCGCCCGGGGGTGAACCAGGCGAGCTGGTTGCAGTGGAAGATGTACTCGTGCTTCCAGGTGTTGAAGTTGATCGCGCCGAGTCCCTCCTCGGCGATGCGGCGCTTGAGGAACTCCCGGGCGACGTCGGTGAACATCTCGCCGGCGAGGTCGAGCACGAGCGCGATCTCGTGCACGCACAGCGACTGCACGAAGCAGCGGTGCTCGAAGACGCCGCCGGGCAGGTAGCAGATCACGCCGTCGTCCCAGCGGCCTGACATGCCGAGCGCCATCGCGAAACGGGCGCCGAGGCGGAGCAGGGCCTTGTCCTTGAGCAGCAGCCCGGCGACGACGGCGTTGACGGCGTGACCGACGGGCATGGTGGCCAGCAGGGAGTTGTCGTGGTCGCGCTCCCGGCAGTAGCGCGTGTCGTTCCAGAAATTGACGAAGTCGCGCACCATGCGCTCGGGCTCGAGTTGCTTCGCCTTGTCCGCCGCCCGCGTGAAGGAGGATTCCCGGTGCACGACGAGGTAGGCGTCGTGCTTGGCGCGGAGGGCGGCGAGTTCCTCCTTGTTGACCAGCAGACCGTGCGCGGGCTCGAACCGGGGCTCGTAGGACTCGGGCTGGAGGTAGCCGGTCCAGGCGGCGTCGTACTGGTCCCACATCCACTTCACGCGCTCGAGGAGCTGGCTGTGCTGCAGGCCGACCCAGTTGATCCAGCCGCTGGTCACACCGTCGGCCACGGCCTCGATCTCGATCGTGAGGGCGTGCAGGACCTTGGCGCCGCCGAGATCGAGCACGTGTTCCTTCTTCAGTTCAGGGGCCGGCGGGGCGACGAACTTCCGAACGCCGACGTCCGTCACGGCGGTGATCGTGGCGATCGATCCGCGCGGGGCCATGAGGCTGACGACGACGCGGTCGTAACCGGCGCAATCGGCCTCGAATTGGCGGGTCATCCGGAGCGCGGGTCCGCTGGCCGGCCGGCGCGTCCACTCGAACTCGGTCCAGCACCAGTTCTGCCAGACACGCAGCCCGTGGGACTTGCCCGGCTCGATCTGCCAGTGCTTGAATCCGCTGGTGTTGGGGTCCCACAGCGGATCGAGGATACCTTCGGCGGCGTTGATGACGGTGGCCTTGAGGAGGGGCATGGGGAAGCAGGGGGTTGCCGGGTGATGTCAGGGCCCGGACGCCGGGGCGCAACCGGAAACACCACGCCGCGCCGTTGGGGATTCATCCATGCTGTAGGATGCGCCGGGATCGGGAAACGGCGGACATACTCATCTGTAACCTTCGCACCCGCCCGAGCGTTACCATGGCAGGATCACGAAGATGCACCATACGCCACCGACCCTGAACCTGCTTCCATTTCGCCGCACGCTGGGCTTGGCGCTTGCGCTCCTGCTGGGCGTGCTTGGCCGCGCTACGGACGATGCAACTGCGCTCGCGTTGTTCGCCTACGATGCACAGGCGCCGTTGGCGGTAGAGCTGAGCGCGATGGGGGAGGACGAGGGCGTGCGGATTTTCCAGGCGAGTTATGCCTCGCCCGCTGGCAGCCGGGTGACGGGACGCCTTTATGTGCCGGCGGGGCCGGGACCCTTTGCCGGGATCGTATACGCCCACGGCACCGGATCGGGGGCGCGCACGCAGGGGCCGCGGGCGGTTTATCTGGCCCGGCATGGGGCGGTCGTGCTGACGCCGGATGCGCCGTACATCCGCCGTGGCGGGGAAATTCCCACCTTCACCGCGCTGGACCGCGCCGAGCAGATCCAGCACATCCAGGAACTCCAGCGTGGGTTCGACCTGTTGTTGGCGCGCGCGGATGTCGATCCGGCGCGCCTGGCGTTCGTCGGCCGCAGCCACGGCGGGGCGATGGGCGCGCTGCTGGCCGGCGTGGAGACGCGGGTGAAGACGTACATCCTGATCGTAGCGGACGGCGGCCTGGTTTCGCACTTTGCGGGAGGCATCGGTCGCACGCAGGAGTTCGACCACCTGCCGCCAGAGACGAAGGCCGACTGGCTGACTGCGATGCAACCGATCGAGCCGTGGCGGTTCATTCACCGTGCACCGCCGGCCACGATCTTCTTTCAAAACGGCCGCCAGGATGATGCCGTGCCGCCGGAACTCGCCCAAGCGCTCCACACCGCCGCCCGCGGGACCTTCGAGGTCCGCTGGTACGACGCCGGCCACCGCTTGAACACCCAATCCTTCATCGACCAGCTCGCGTGGCTGCACCGCGAAATCGGGATGAAATCCCCCGGCCCGGACGCAAGTACGGGACCACGGTTCCCGGCGCCGGCCCAGCCCGCGACCACAACCCGGTGAGCGACGGGCGGCGTGGCGGCGGCGCGGCTCCCGCCGCCTAGTCGCGTGGTGACGGGCCCGCCGCCTGCAGCACTTCCGCGAGCGAGGGGATGGCCGTCTGCACTCCGTCGGCAAGCGTGGACAGCCCGGCAGCCACGTTGGCCCGCCACAAGGCCGCCGGCCAATCCATCCCCTGCGCCAGACAAACCGCCAATGTCCCGGCAAAGGTGTCGCCTGCGCCCACGGTATTCTTCGGCACCACCGGATAGGTCGGCACGGACTGGAACTCGTGGGCGGACACGTGCAAGGTCGGCTCGCGACCTTGGGTGATGACCAAGTGCGCGATCCGGTGCCGCTCAAGGAGCTCAGCCCGGCCCGCGACCGCCAGACCCCCGAGGCCCGTCGCCGTCACGCCGAAGAAATCTTCCAGTTCGTGCTCGTTCACGATCACCGTGTCGATGGGCACATCCCAGGCGAATTGCGCGTGGAACGGCGAGGCATTGAGCACCGTGCGCACCCCCTGCGCGTGGGCCTGGCGCAGCGCGGCCGCCACCGCGGCGAGGGGGCTCTCCAGCTGGGCGACCAGCGCGTCGGCGCCGGCCAGGCGCCCGGTCAACACCTCCGCCACCCGGTCCGGTTCGAGCCAATCATTGGCGCCGCCACTCACGACGATCATGTTCTCGCCGCGGCAATCCACGTAGATGTGCGCGGCGCCGGTCGCGGCGCCGGCGACGGACGCGATCGCGGACGTGTCCACGCCGAGTTCCCTGAGGTATTGCCGATAGCGCGCGCCGTCGGCATCGTCGCCGACACAGCCGAGGAAGGAAACCGCGCCGCCGTGCCGGGCCGCGGCGACCGCCTGGTTCGCCCCCTTGCCCCCGAATTCGTTTCGCCCGGCCCCGGCCAGCACGGTCTGGCCGGCACGCGGCAGCTCCTGGACGCTCCAGATATAGTCAACGTTGAGGCTGCCCACGACGACGATGCGCGGGCGGCGACCGCCTTGGGATGATGAAGCGTTCATGGCAGGAAAATTCGATCCGGCGGGCGCGTTGCAGGACTCAGTTGCCGGAGCGATTCAACCAGCGGGCCATCCAGCGGGAGCGCGCCGCCTCGGCCGCCACGGCGCAGACGATGACCGCGCCGGTCACGACCCGCTTGACGGGTTCCGATGCGCCGAGATGGGCGAGCCCCGCCTCCAGCGTCGCGATGATCAGCACGCCGACAAAGGTCGCGAGCATCGAGCCGCGTCCACCCATGAGGCTCGTGCCGCCGATGACGGCCGCGGCGATGGCCGACAATTCGAGCCCGGCGCCGGCGTTGGGATCCGCCGCACCCAGGCGCGACACTTGGCAGAGGCCGGCCGCGGCCGCGACCAGGCCCGACAGCACGAAGACGGTCATCCGCACTTTCCCGGGCGACAGGCCCACAAGCCGGGCCGCTTCCTCGTTGGTGCCGACCGCGATGACATGGCGGCCGAACACCATGCGTGTGATCACGAAATGCGCCACCAGCACGCCTGCCACCGCGAGCAGGAACGCCACCGAGAGGCCCAGCCCGGGCACGGTGGCCTGCAGCGCGCCGAGGCGCTCGCCCAGGTATTTCGTCTGTGAATCCGTCGCGAGGTACGCCAGGCCGCGGGCGCCCTCCAGGAGGCCGAGCGTGACGATGAACGACGGCATGCGCATCCAGTTGACGAGCGCTCCGTTGGCCGAACCGCAGAGGGCGCCGGCGCCCAAGGCGGCCAGGGTCGCCACCGGCACGGACACGCCACGGTCCACCACCAGCCAGCCGAAAACGGCGCCGGCCAGGGCCGCCACCGAGCCGATGGACAGGTCGATCCCGCCCGCGATGAGCACAAACGTCATGCCCATGGCCGCGAGTGCGAGCGGCGGGATGCGGTTCGCCACGGTGTTGACGGTCTGCATCGACCAGAAGTGGTCGCTCATCCCGCTGAAGAACGCGATCAGGACGCCGAGCAACAGCGCCAGGAAGAGGAAGTCGGCGGAGCGACGCAGGGTATTCATCTCAATTTGGATCTCCCGTCGGCGCGATGCCGGCAAAGCAGGCCGTCATGAAATCGCGCGGGTTGAGCGTTTCCCGGGTGAAGGAACCCGTCACTTGGCCGTGCGACAGCACGAGCACGCGGTCGCAGAGCGCCGCGAGCTCCTCGTAGTCGCTGGAGGCAACGAGGAGGCCGGCGCCGGCATCGGCGATCCGCCGCAGGAGATCATAGATGCCCTGCCGCGCCGCCACGTCGACGCCCCGGGTCGGTTCGTCGAGCAGCCAAAGGGAGGCCTGGCAGGGCAGCCATCGGCCAATGACGATCTTCTGCTGGTTGCCGCCGCTCAGCTCGGCCAGCGGTTGCTCGAGATCGGCGTAGCGGACCTGCATTTCCTCCAGGAGGCGCGTTGATGCCCGGCGCTCGGCCACGCGGTCGATCCAACCAGCCAGACCACGCCGCACGGGCAGCCGCATGAGGGCCGCGTTGAAGCGCACGGCCAGCGGCGCGAAGATGCCGTGCTGCTTGCGGTCCTCGGGCACGTAAGCGATCCCCCGCCGCACCGCGTCCGCCGGCGCGCGCGGCGCGAAATCGACCGTATCGTCGCCAAGCAGCGTTCGCCCCGCGGTGCGCCGATCCGCCCCGTAGATGGCGCGGAGCAGTTCCGTGCGGCCGGCCCCCACGAGGCCACCAAGGCCGACGATCTCGCCGCAGGAGACATCGAGTGAGACGCCGCGCACGGCCTGGCCCGCGTGCAAATCGAGGACGCGTAGGGCCGGCCGGGCCTTGACCGAATTCCGCGCGGTCGAACCGAGCTGCACCGTGGTGCCCGCCATGAGTTGGATCAGCTGCGCGCGCGGGGTCGCGGCCGGCAGCGTCGCCACGAGTTGCCCGTCGCGCAGCACGCTCACGCGGTCGGCGAGCTGACTGATCTCCTCGAGGCGATGGCTGATGTAGAGCACCGACGTGCCCGCGGCGCGCAGCTCGCGCAGGAGGCCAAACAGCACGTTGGCTTCGGCACCCGACAGCGCCGCCGTGGGCTCGTCGAGGATCAGGACCCGGCACTGCTGGGCCAGGCCCGCGGCGATCTCCACGAGCTGCTGCTGGCCCACGCCGAGCGCACCGGCCGGCAGGCTCGGTTCGAGACTCGCGAGGCCGACGAGGCGGAGTGCCGTCGCCGCGCGCTCATGGAGTCTTGCCCGGTCGACGATGCCGGCGCGCGCTGGCAGCGCGTTCAGGAAGAGATTCTCCGCGACCGAGAGCGTCGGGATGACGCTCAGCTCCTGCAGGACCATGACCACGCCGCGGGCCTGAGCCGCTTGGCGTGAAGCCACCGCGTAGGGTTCGCCATCCAGAGTCACGATCCCGGCGTCGGCGGGCGCGAGGCCGGCCAGGATCTTCGAGAGCGTGGACTTGCCGGCGCCGTTGCCGCCGATGAGCGCGTGGATCTCGCCGGGCGCGACTTCGAGATCCAGGCCGCGCAGGACCAGATTCTGGCCGAAGGCCTTTTTCAGGCCGGTCGCCTTGAGCCGCGGTTCTCCCATCGGCGATCAACGCGCGACCACATCCACCGGCGTGGAGCGATCCGATCCGGTCTGCTGGAGGCGCAGCGCCTCCAAGGCGGCCTCGATGCCGAAGACGGCCAGCTGATCGCCGTGCTGGTCGGCCGTGGCGAGGACTGCGCCCGAGGCAAGCAGCGGACCCATGGCCTTGATGTTGTCAAAACCGGCCACGAGCACCTGGCCTTCGCGGCCGGCGGCCTTGATCGCCGCGACGGCGCCGAGCGCCATGTTGTCGTTCGCGCAAAAGATCGCCTTCAGATTCGGGTGGGCGTTGAGCAGCGAGCCCGCGACGGTGTTCGCCTTTTCCATCTCCCACTGGCCGCTCTGGACGGAGACGAGATTCAGGCCGGCCTCCTTGATCGCCTCCTCGAAACCGAGCCGGCGCTGCCGGCCGTTGTCGGCGGTCGGAATGCCCTCGATGATCGCGACGGCATCGCCCTTTTGCAGGCGGGCGGTGACCACGCGGCCGACGGCCAGGGCGCCGGCCCGGTTGTCGGGACCGACAAAGGGCACCTGCAATCCCGCCTCCTGCATCGCTGCGGCGTCGAGGCGGTTGTCGATATTGATCACGACGATGCCGGCCTGCCGCGCCCGCTTGAGCGCCGGGACCAGCGCCTTCGAATCGGCCGGGGCGATCACGATCGCCGAGACCTGCATCGCCACCATCTGATCGACCAAGGCCACCTGTTCGGAGAGGTCGGTCTCATTCTTGATGCCGTTCGCGATCAGCTCGTAGTCGGCGGCATGGGCCGCCTGGTGCGCCTTCGCGCCCGCGGTCATCGTGCCAAAGAACTCGTTCGCGAGCGACTTCATCACCAGCGCCACGCGCGGTTTCGCGGGGGCGTTGCCAGCGGCGGTTTCGGACTTGCTGCAACCGGCAAGCAGGCAGCCAGCGGCCATCGCGACGACAGCCAGACACAGGGAAGTGAGGGATTTCATGCGGAGTAAGAGGTGGATTTCGCAGCGCCGCCGAAGCGGCACGGACGGGCCGAAGACGGCAGCGACGGTTGCAGCCGCAAACGTTTGCGTAAATTCAAAAAACGCCTCTGGGCAACCATCGATCAGCGTTCAGTTCCTGGACTTATCTTATTTATACCGATCCTCTTATGATAAGGTTCGGCTTGAGGCAGACCGTGACCGGATCGGCGTCGGGCTGGTTTAGCCGGCGGAACAGCAGTTCGGCGGCTTTCTGCCCCACTTCGTAGGCAGGTTGCTGCACGACGGTCAGCGGCGGGTTGAACACGGCGGCGAGCGGCAGGTCGTCATAGCCGACCAGGGCCACCTGCGCCGGGATTTGGAGACCACGGCGGAAGATCGTCTCGATCGCGCCCATCAGCATCAGGTTGTTGCCGGCAAACAGCGCCGTCGGCGGCCGGGATAATGACAGGAGTTCCTCGGCGATCGCGCGACCGGTCTCCTGCTTGAAGTTGCCGAAGCGGATCAAGGCTTCGTCGACCGGCACCCCGGCCTCCGCATGCGCGCGGCGAAAGCCCTCGAGGCGGCCGCGGCCCGTCGACGAGTCGGCCGGACCCGAGATCAGGCCAATGCGCCGGTGGCCCTTGGCGAGCAGGAGGGCGGTGGCCTGGTATCCGCCGGCCTCGTTGTCCACCTCCACCGTGTCGCAGGTGCGGTCATTGAGCCGGCGATCCACGCAGATGACGGGAATCCCGCCCCGTTTGACCCGGAGCACGTCGGGGTCGTCCTCATGCGCGGGTGGCAGGATGATGCCGTCGACCGATTCGGCCTGCATGACATCGAGGTAGAACCGTTCTTTGACCGGATCCTCGTCGTAGTTGCACAGCATCACCGCGAAGTCGTTCGCGTAGGCCGCATCTTCCGCGCCGCGCGCGAGGTCGGCGAAAAAGGGGTTTTGGATATTCGGGATGATGAGCCCGATGAGGTGCCGCTTGCCGCCGCGTGCCCGGAGCCGGCGCGCCAAGCGGTTCGGCTTGTAGCCCATTTCCTCCATGATCTGCCGCACATGCGCCTGGGTCGCGGCGCTGATGCCGCCGGTCTGCGTGATCGTCCGCGAAACCGTGGAAATCGACACGTTGGCCCGTTTGGCCACGTCGACTAGGCTCGGTTTTTGAACAGGGGTTCGGCTCACGCAAGAGTGGTGGGCCGACAGGGATTCGAACCCTGACTCAAAGGATTATGAGTCCTCTGCTTTAACCGTTAAGCTATCGGCCCGGTTGTTGGCGGGAGATTCGGACGAGGGGCGCGGACGAGTCAACGGCGGAGGGCGATCAGGCGTGGCTTCGGCGCAATGGGGTAATTGGCGAGCTCCGGCACCGTGCCGTCGTGCGCAACTATCAGACCAAAGACCGTCTGCCAGCGGCCGTCCCGAAACCAACCGAAACATTGCTGCCCAGGGTGGTCATAGGGCGGGTGGATCCTTCGCGAGATTCTCGATCTGGCGAATGGCATCCTCGGCGCCTTTATCCTCCTGAAACCGGCGCCGGCGTTCCTCGAACTCGGCATATTCGGCGGCGGCGTGCTGGTCTGCCTCCTCTTTGCTAATTGAGCCGGCGCCTGGCAACACGGCCCGGTTGTTGAAGCGCAGGAACTCATCCAGTTTATCCTGCCACTGGTGCAGGAATATCTGCTTGCGACGCCGGGCTTGGTCCTCGGCAAAGTCGAGCCACATTACGACGATGCGGTTCAGTTCGTCCACTTCTTCGGGCCTCAGGTAGTTTTTGGCCACCGTCACATCGGTCTTCCGGACTATTTCGCCCTTCCAGGTAGTGAGACCCATGTTGGCCCGGCTGGCGTCGGCCCGCTCGGCGATGAGTTCGGCCGCAGTCTTGCCTGTAGCGGCAAAGTGCAGCTTGTTTTGGATGACGCGGAAAAACTGCGTGGTCTCTCGCCCCGCCGGCGCGTAGTCGGCCGCCAGGGCGAAGATTTCCCGCACGCGCAGATACATCCGCCGCTCGCTCGCCCGAATGTCGCGAATGCGGGCCAGCATCTCGTCGAAGTAATCCGGAACCGGCGAAGCCCCCGGCACCGGGGGGTGCTTGAGCCGCTCGTCGTCCATCGTGAACCCTTTGACGAGATACTCCTGCAGCCGGGCATTGGCCCACTTTCGAAATTGTGTGCCGCGCGAGGATTTGACGCGAAACCCGACCGCCAAGATGGCCGCGAGGCTGTAATACTGCACTTCATAAGCCTTACCGTCAGCGGCAGTCGTCCGGAAATTCCGGACAACTGAATTTTCGTCCAACTCGCTTTCATCGAACAGGTTTTGCAGATGCTCGCTGATCGTTTGTTTGGACCGATCGTAAAGCTCAGCCATCAAAGCCTGCGACAGCCAGAGGGTTTCGTCCGCGAACCGGCACTCCACCCGCGTCTTTCCGTCAGCGGTCGTGTAGAGGAGAAATTCGCCGGAAGGAAGGGCTTGATCGGTCATGAGGGTATCAGCCAGTGCCGCGCAGGTGGCGGCGGAGGGTAAGTAGGTACTGGTCCTCGATGCTGAATAAGGTGGCTTTGGTCATCCGGCCGCAGATGGTATCTACGAGCTTATTACTGGCGGGAGATTCGGGCGAGGGGCGCGGACGAGTCAACGGCGGAGGGCCTTAAGGAGTGGTTTGGGCGCAATGGGGTACTAGAATTTCGGCACGGCTTTACGTGCGGCGTCTTTGGCTACCACTTCATTGACGATGGTCTCGACCAACGCCGCTGATTGAATCTCCAGGGAATTTAGGATGCTGATGGCAATCGTGCCATCTTGGAGCTGCCACGCTTTGAAACCGATATTGCCATCGTAGGGTTTCCAATCGGCCCCGAGGGCGCTCAAGGCCGCTTGGATCTGCTCGGGGGTCCAGGATCGATTCAGGTAGTACTTCACGCCAGCGAGCTTGAGCGACGGCAGTTTGAATACGGCGACGGTTCTCAAGTCTCCGTGACGAAACTCACGGACGCTGAACGGACCCTTCACGTCGATGGCCCCACGCTTGGGGTGAACAAAGCTGAAATTGGAGACGTTCTTGGAAGACTTTGCCGAGCCGTAGCGATCCACGAAATAGGGCGGCGTGAGTTCCGGGAATGGGATCGCCTTCGTAGACTGCGCAAACGCGCACAACGGGAGGCTCATCAGGATCAGATTGAGAATGGCTTTTAGCATAAATCGCGGGATCGGTACGGCACAGGGACTTCAGGGCTCGCGATTCAGGTCCTCCTCGATGGCCGAGAACTGCTCCAAGGCGGCCTCCAGGTCGGCGACGATTTCCTGAGCGATGATGCCCGGGGCCGGGAGGTTTGCGCTGTCTTCGAGGGCTTCGTCCTTGAGCCAGAAGAGGTCGAGGTTGGCCTTGTCGCGTTTGACGAGGTCCTTGTAGCCAAAGCACTTGAAGCGCTCGGTCTCCTTGCGGTTGTGCCGGTTCTTCGGGTTGTAGCACTGCAGGAAGTCATCGAGGTGCTCACGCTTCAGCGGGTTCTCCTTGAGGGTGAAGTGCTGGTTGGTGCGGAGGTCGTAGATCCAGAGCTTGGTCGTCCACGGCTTTTCCTGGGCGGGCTTGCGGTCGAAGAAGAGGACGTTGGCCTTCACGCCCTGGGCGTAGAAGATGCCGGTAGGCAGCCGGAGCAGCGTGTGGACGTCGGCCTGCTTGAGGAGTTCGCGGCGGATCGTCTCGCCGGCGCCGCCTTCGAAGAGGACGTTGTCGGGCAGGACCACGGCGGCGCGCCCGTGCTGCTTGAGGCTGGTGAAGATGTGCTGGAGGAAGTTGAGCTGCTTGTTGCTGGTGCTGGCCCAAAAATCGTCGCGGTTGATGACAAGGGACTCCTTCTCGGCGTCGCCGGCGGCATTGACGATCGTGACGCTGCTCTTCTTGCCGAAGGGCGGATTGGCCAAGATCAGGTCGTACTCGCCATGCTTCCCGGATAAGGCGTCCTTGGTCATGACCGGCAGGTCGGTGGCGTTGGCGTCACCGCCGATGCCGTGGAGCAGCAGGTTCATCGCGCAGAGGCGGGTGACGCTGTCGACCAGCTCCACCCCGAACAGCGTGCCATTGTGCAGCTTCTGTTTCTGAGCGCGGTCGAGGTCCTTCCGCTTGGCCAGGTGGCCATACGCCGCCAGCAGGAAACCGCCGGTGCCGCAGGCCGGATCGCAGATCGTCTGCCCCGGCTGGGGATCCATGGCCTCCACCATCGCTGCAATCAGCGCTCGGGGTGTGAAATACTGTCCGGCGCCGCCCTTGACGTCTTCGGCGTTCTTCTGGAGCAGGCCCTCGTAGGCGTCGCCCTTCACGTCGGCGTCGAGGGAGGTCCACTGCTCCTTGTCGATCAGGTCGACGATAAGCCGGCGCAGCTTGGACGGATCCTGGATCTTGTTCTGCGCCTTACGGAAGATGATCCCCAGCATCCCCGGCCGTTTGCCGAGTTCCTCAAGGATGTGCCGGTAGAGCGTTTCCAGATCGTCGCCATCCGCCTTGAGCAGCGCAGGCCAGTCAAATCCCTTCGGAATCGGCGATTTCTTGTTCCACGGCGCCCGGTTCTGCTCATCCGCCATCTTGAGGAAGAGCAAAAACGTGAGCTGCTCGACGTAGTCGCCATAAGACAGCCCGTCATCCCGCAGGATGTTGCAGTAGTTCCAGAGCTTTGATACAAGAGCCTCGGCTGTCATTATAGTTCAAACCGACCAAGTGGCCAACGACCCAGAGGCATCAAAGATGACGAGGGCACTCCCGCGTTTTTTGGCTCTGTTTTGAGCAACTGGCAGTAGTGCGTTCAAATCTGCATGCTTTTTCACGCATCGACGTGCCCCTTCCCCCATTTCCCCAAACCTCCCTGCAATTAACTTGATGAACCGAAGCTGAACCAACGTATGGGACGGCAATAGTGTAGAGCTACCCGCAGCAACCGCGATTAGGTCCTTAATCGCGAGCCCCAAGACGCGCGAGAGCAACAAATCGAAACATACCGCGAGCGCCATCGCATCATTGATCGACTGTTTCAAATCAGTTTCGGTTACTGCGGCCCTTGGATCGTGAGCAGCCTTGTGTCGGCGTTCAGCAAGTCCCGCATAAATTGTCTCTGCGGGAACTCCCGAAACGCCCAATCTCGATGAAAGTCCACTTATTTGAATCCACGGCTTATCTATGGAAAACGCTTTGAGGGCGTCCCTAAATTGGTCCTTTGAGATATTCGAAGATGAGTGGAAAAAGGCGACCTCAGCCAACCTTAGTGCAGGCGACTTCGTGGAGCTTATCGATTCGCTCTGATCTTGTGCGTAACGAATTCGATCGTTTACGTCGCGAAGTTTTAGTTGGAAATCGATGGCTTTGATCGAATCTACGGTAGCAGCCCAGCGAAGATCATCGGGCAAGTTGGTGAACGGCACGCCTGATGCGCTAAGCTCAGCCAGTATTTCGTTCGTTCTACCACGAACAAAATCTTCGAAAATATTGAAACATTGGACAGCTAGGCCGTTGCGAATGATTCGCGCAGAATCGTTATGATCTTTGTTTGCTTGGGTTGGCGGCAGATCATGCAGATTAAATTGCGTGATCGCCTTTCGCATCGATCCGATGCGATCGCAAAACGTTGTGCGAGCGACACTCATCTTGAATGGTTAGCCAAAATCCCAGATACCGTTTGGATGCGTCTTGCGACGCTGGCCGGATTATTAGTCGCCTGGGATACTGACTTGGCGAAAATCAGATCGTCTCGATAGACATCCATCAAACTCTGCAACACCCCGTCGCTGCGCGCCGCGACACGCTGGACTTGGCCTGGATTTAGCAATGAAACAGCTACCATCTCCGCATCAAATAGCGGTGATATGAACTGATCTCTCCATCCCGCTCCTTGGGGCTTCTTAAACGCATGCCGTCCGAAAATCTTTTCGCACCCCTCTATGCTGTAGATGAACTGTTTCTCGAGCGCCAAGAGTTCCGGGCCACTAGCCTCACGATGGCGCACCATGAAAGCGTCCATCTCGTCAGCTAGACCTTGCCCGATGTTTTGCCACTTCGAGGCCAACGTAAAATACCGCAACACATGCTCGACGTCTTCCATGCTTCGATAAGACGTAGACTTCTCGTTTCTGATCTTCATCTGGCGCCAAAGAAACGGCGTTCTTGATAGCCGAATAAGCAAGTCGTTCAGCTGGCCTGAAAAGGCGACATTCCGGATTTCTTGAGCACGGAGTTTTTCACCGCCAGTATTCAGGCGAAGAAAAACCTCAAATTTGAGGTAGGGGTCGGTTTGCTTAAGTAGGGTAATGACGCGAATGTACGGCCGAACAGACAGCGCATTTTGGATCTGTGCCGGGAGATCAGAAAATCTGCAGCCCTCGAGTTCGTGAAATTTCGAAAGGCCTTTAAGGCGCAGCTCCCCTCCTAAAAAAGCCTTTATCGCTGTGATGCGCTGTTTACCATCGATGACGGAGTAACGCCCAAAATCGTCTTCCGACAAGTAAACTGGCGGAACAGGCACGTTGAGGATGAAGGATTCAATTAGGGCTGATTGCTTCTCCGAACTCCAGCGATCACGTCGCTGATAGTGCGGGGCGAGATCTATCGATCCTGATGCAGCCATGTCGTGCAGCGCACGCAGTGAAAAGTCGGAGTGCTGAACAACCAAGTTGTTCTGAGCGTCGATAAATCTGGCGAGGGTATCTTTCATTTTTGGATGACTGCTTCGAGAAATGCGTTTCTGAGGATCGAGGATCGTAGTGTTGAGCCCTTCGCGACAGCGACATTGAGGGTCATTTCAATATCGGACGCGACGCTAAGACG
This sequence comes from Opitutaceae bacterium, assembly GCA_019634615.1. Classification (GTDB taxonomy): domain Bacteria; phylum Verrucomicrobiota; class Verrucomicrobiia; order Opitutales; family Opitutaceae; genus UBA2377. The sequence goes on along the minus strand of JAHCAZ010000028.1, from coordinate 22,023 downwards.
GCGGTCGACTTCGTTAGCGATGCGCTCCTGCTCTGCAAGCGGTGGTAACGCAATGTGCATCGAAAGCCACTCAGGGAAGTAGATGGTCTTGTGCACGGATCCTTTGCCAAAAGATCGAAGGCTTTCACGATCGGCTGAGAAGATAATGCGAAGCCAGCTAGACGTCACCGCACGTGTGGGTATCCAATTCACGAAGTCTTGGCTCGTCGCCATTTCCCGTCCCATGATTACAACGTAGCCAACCGATGCGGTTCGACTAACGCAGACCGTTCCAGCGGGAAGCAATCGTGCGGCTGAGTTGGCGAGCCCACCGTCGTTGGTGTGCTGCTCGGTGTCGAGGATTGTTCGACCATCGTACTCACGAGCGTCGGCGATTCCGATCCACGGAATATTTCCCTGCCACCATTCTGAATGTGTTCGGCTTGGCGTGTGACCGCTCTCCATGCGCGCAATGTCGACTAGCTGTACCCATGCCCAACCAGCAGGCAACGGCGTCTCGGGACTTCCCACAGACAAGGCCGAATGCCCGAGAATCAAATCTTTGCTGCGGGACCCCCAACGATTCGGGCGAGGTGGTTGAGGAGTCCGTGCGATAATCTCATTAGCAGATTCAAACTTCCGCCGTTCATTGCGCGCGAGTTCAGCTTCGGTTGGGACGAGGCGGCCTTCGCAGGCGGCTTTGAGGACTGCGGCGCGGTAGCGTTTGAGGTTGGCTTGCGCGCGACGCAACGCGGCGACTCCGGCGTCCAGGCGCGTGAATTGCTTTTCGATCTCCGCCACGATTCGGCGCTGCTCGGTGATGCTTGGTTGAACCAGCTCTGAGTCTTCAAACCTGCCCTTGGTGATGTGGGCAAGGCCGGCTCCGCCGTGCGCAGCGCGAATGTATTCGGCGAGGTTCTGGTTAATTGCTAACCTTAGGAACCGCTTGTCCCACTCTCGTTCATCAAAATGGACATTGAAAATGTGCTGATTGAGCCACGCGTCACCTCCGCTCCAAATGTGCGCACCAAACGAAGTGCCGGGAGTGCCTGACCACGCGAACAGTAATTCGCCACCACGAAGCCTGAACTTTTCGGGCAGTTCACGTTTCGTCCGGTTAAACGGCGCTTCGGGGTTGTTCAGGTTCTGAATGCGGACGATTGGGAGTCCGCTGTCAGTCCAATCCGTAGGTTTAAATGCAACGCCATTGACGAGACGCAGTGTGTCCCCGACGCGGACCTTGCGCCATCGCGTGCTGCGAACGACGCGCCAAACCTTTTTCGAAACTGTGGAATCGGTCACCATGTTTCAGTTTATTGGATCTTGCCGTTCGCGGCGGCCAGCCATTCGCGGCCTTTTGCGGTGAGGCGGTATTTCTGTAGGCGGCTGTTGGGTTTGTCCGGGACGGTGCGCTCGATGAAACCGCCGGCCAAGGCGGGGTTCAGGTAGCGTTCCTCGAAGTTGGCCCGACCTTTCAGGGCTAGAGCTTCCTGCAGTTGCTTGCGGGACATCTCCTGCTGAAGGATGAGAATGACCCGCCGGACCTCTTCCTCGACTTGCCCTGCGACTTGCCCTGCGACTTGCCCTGCGGTGCTCGCCGGCTCGATGGAGGTATCAGCATCAGAGCGAGTTACGACTTGCCCTCCGACCTTGGCGAAAGCGAGCTCCGGCTTGCGGCGCAGCGTGATCACGAAGCCATCGCTGAGCGCGAATTCAGGCTCGGGCAGCCCGGCCGCTTGGCAGCGCGCGATCATGTCCGCCGTGCCGGTGCCCATGCGCTCGATGTACTTGGTCAGGTAGAGCGACTCGGCCAGCAAGGGGTTGCCGGGTACCGAACCATGGGCATGACGCAGCTTCTCCAAGGTCAATGACGGCGGCAAATGCCCGGGATTCCATATCTCGATCCGGTCGGAAAACACCATCACTTGTACGCTGCCAGCACTGGTGTAGTCGCGATGGGCCACGGCGTTGACCACGGCCTCGCGGACAACCTCGGGCGGCATCTCATACGCTACCGGCGCGGCGTTGCCCTCCGCCCGCGTGCCGACCGCAAGATCGAGCTTCGAGAGGATGAAATCCACCGCCTGATCCACCAACTCAAACACGGTGCCCCGATAGACCTGATAGAAGGGAATGGGCTTGGTGACCGTCAGACCATGAAAGCGCGCGCACTTTACCTCGGAGGAGATGAGGAAGCGCTGGGGCTCACGGCCGAAAAGCAAGATCGCGGCATGCGTCGGGCGCCCGTCGCGTAAAAGGTGCAAATGCTCCAGGACCTCCGTCACCGGGGTGTCATCCGGCAGCGGGAAACCGCGGGCCCGCCGGGCCAAACCCACGAAGCGCGTCACCCGGTCCGCAGCGACGTCGGCCAACGTGGCGCCGGCACAGGGGGCGGCATCGAAGGGGCCCTGACGGATCAATTTCCGGTCCTCCAAAAACTGCACCAAAGAAGCATAGACCGAGCCGACCAGCTCAGCCGTGCTGACGAAACGCTTGCGCACCAATTCACCGTCGGCTTGGCGGATGAGCGCCTGCATCTTGGGATGACGGACATGATCATCGGCGCCTTTAATGAAGACTAACCGCGGTTTGTGCCGGTCCGCGGCTTCGATGAACTCATGATGGGTCGGCGAAAGCCCTGCCGCATCCTCGGCCCCATACTCGTCACCGAACAGGGCAACGAACACGTCGCAGCGCGCCACCTCATCGCGATAGACCTGATCGGCCGGCCGATCCTTCGCCGGCACTTCTTCGAACAGGAAGGGCTCGAAAAACCGCCGCATCAACGGGTCGGCGCGGAGCCAATCGCGCAAGGCGATGCGCTCGGCGGCGAATTCCCGCTGCACGCTGCTGATGAACAGGCGAAGATGCTCCATGGCTCAGGCGGCGAGGGTGGCGTTCAACTCGTCGATCAGCTTGGGCAACTGCTCGCCGAAGAGCTGGTGCGCCTTGCCCAGGCCGCCACGCTGGGAGAACGGAGCGAGTTCGAAGTCGGCGGCCTCGACGGTCAGGGTGGTGGCGATGTGGTCGCGCATGAGATCAAGCCAGCCACGCTGCTCAGCGGTGAAACGGACGCCAGCCTTGGTCTTCTGCGCGAGCCAGGAATCATACCTTTGGCGGACCGAATCCGCGAAGGGCTCGAGCACGGGTTGCTGCTCGAGGGCGAAGCGCACGAGCGCCACGAGGTCGGCGAACCGGCCGGGCTGGGAGCGGCCCTTGACCTTGGCGGGAGCGGTCACGGCGAAGGCGTCCCAGAGCCGGTCCTCGGTCCAGGCGGCGTGGTTGTCGCGGAGCTTTTGCTCCAGCTCCTTGAGCATGGGCTCGGTCAGGCGCTGGGCATAGGGACGCGCGTACAGGATCTGCAGGGCGGTTATCTCGGCCTGGTGCCGCGCGATGTAGTCGCGGAAGGTCTGGACGAGGCTGGCGGCCTGGGCCTTGGCGGCGGCATCGAAGCCGCGGTGGGTGACCTGGTCGATAGTGGTGACGTCGATGGTCTGCTCGGCCTCCTGCTTGGCCTGGGCCAAGGCGTCGCGGAAGGCGGGGTTGTCGAAGGGGGCGCAGGCGGCGGTGACGAGTTCGGCCTTCGCGGCGGCGAGTTCGGCGGGGGTGGGTTCGGGCGGGAGGGCGTCGGAGGGCGAGCCATCGCGGCGTAAAGCCGCTCCTACAATTTTGTCGGGGTCGTGGGCGTCGAGGAGGGCGCTGGCGAGCTGGCCGAGGGACTTGCCGCCGGCCATGGCGCTGAGGGTCTTGGCGTCCTCGGGCTTGAGGGCGCGTTCCAGGCGGGCGAGGCGGCCGGCGAGGGTCGTCAGGGTGTCCTCATCGCGCTTGCCGAGGGCGACACCGAGGAGGAGCTGCGGCAGGGCGACGGTGGGCTGACGCTCGAGCGGACGGGAGTCGGTCTTGTCGCTCTCGCAGACGCCCACGGCATCGACGATGACGAAGTGGGTCTTGGCCTGGGCGTCGGCCCCGGACACGGCCTGGAGGTCGGTGGGCGAGAGGACGCGCGTGCCGCGGCCCTTCATCTGCTCGAAGTAGACGCGGCTGCGGACATCGCGGAGGAAGAGCAGGCACTCCAGCGGCTTGATGTCGGTGCCGGTGGCGATCATGTCGACCGTGACCGCGATCCGGAGCTGCGGCGAGGTGCGGAACTCCTGGATCAGCGTCTCCGACTTTTCGTAGCGCTTGGTCGCGGGGTTGTAGGTCTTGTAGGTGATCTTCTTGGCGAAGTCGTTGCCCTTGCCGAAGACCTCGCGCACGAGGTGCACGGTGTCCTCGGCGTGGGAGTCGTCCTTGCAGAAGATGAGGGTCTTGGGGACGAGCGTGCGGCCGGGGAAGATCTCCGGCAGGCTGTCGCGGAAGGCGGTCAGGACGGTGCGGATCTGGGATTTGACGACGACCGAGCGATCGAGGTCCTGGGCGCCGTAGACCAGATCCTCGTCGAGCCGCTGCCACCGGGTGGCGCGCGTCTCGCGGTGGCGCTTGTCGACGTAAAAGCCCTTCTCGACCTTGCCGCCGCGCTCGGTGACCTCGGTGCGGATGCGGTAGACCTCGTAGCCCACGTTGACGCCGTCGGCGACGGCGCGCTCGTGGTTGTACTCCATGACGAGGTTCTGGTTGAAGAAGCCGATGGTCTGCTTGGAGGGCGTGGCCGTGAGGCCAATGAGGAAGGCGTCGAAGTACTCGAGCACCTGCCGCCAGAGGTTGTAGATCGAGCGATGGCACTCGTCGGTGACGATGAAGTCGAAGGCCTCGATCGGGACGGCGCGGTTGTAGGCGACGTCCCGTGGGCGGTCGTCGGCGGCGGCGAGCTCGAAGCCGGATTTCTCATCGATATCCTCGTCGAGCTCCTCGCCGCGCAGGATCGAATACAGCCGCTGGATCGTGCAGATGGTGACGCGGGAGACGCCATCGAGCTGGTTGGAGGTGAGGTGCTGGACGTTGTAGAGCTCGGTGAACTTGCGGCCGGTGTCGGGGGTGACGAATTGGTCAAACTCGGTCTTGGCCTGGCGCCCGAGATTGGCGCGGTCGACGAGGAAGAGGACCCGCTTGGCGCCGGCGTGCTTGATCAGACGATAGATGAAGGCGCAGGACGTGTACGTCTTGCCGGCGCCCGTGGCCATCTGGATGAGGGCGCGGGGATCGGCGCGGCGGAAGGAGGCCTCGAGGTGGGTGATGGCGTCGACCTGACACTGGCGCATGCCGGCGGTGGCCAGCGGCGGGAAGACCTTCAGGCGGGCGCGGAGCGGTGGGGGATTGGCCAGCCAATCCGCCAGCGTCGCGGGCTGATGAAAGCTGAAGACGCGGCGGGAGCGGCAGTCGGGATCCCGTTCGTCGCGGAAAAAGGTCTCAACCCCGGTGGATTCGTAGGCGAAAGGCAGAGCCGCGGTGCCCGGGATGAGGTTGGCGAGGAATTCGGGGAGGTTCTCCGCGTAGTGGGCGGATTGATCGGACACCGCGGAGAGGGTGGTGCCTTCCTTCTTGGCTTCGACCACGCCGACGGGCACGCGGTTCACCAGCAGCAGGTAATCGCAACGGCCGGAGTTGAGCGGCACCTCGCGCAGGGCGATGCCGGCAGCTACGCCGAGGTTCATCGCCCGATAGTCCTGAATCACCCAACCAGCCGCCGCGAGCATCGCGTCAATCGTGACGCGCGCCTGGGCCTCGGGCATGGGCTGGGGGTTCCCTTGGGGGTTGGACATGGCTAAGCTGCTCCGCACCCGCCAATTGGCCCCTAATGGCGTGCTGGGAAAACGGGGCCGAGAATCTAAGGTGAACGCCCGGACGGCAAGAGTGGAATACGGTTCTGCCGGCTCGAGTAGAGTACATCAGAGGCGCTCTAGCGATCGCCTCTCCGCCGCCGAGTGTATCCTAGGGGAAATCGGACGATCCCGAAGATCTATCGGTCGATTATCGGACGATTCCTTGAGCGTTCAGCGTTAAGCGTTCGACGTTAAGCGTTGGCCGCGTCCGCGGCCTCACTCCATCCCAAACGCCTTGCGCAACTCGGTGAGCGCAGCATCCGGCATCGGCACCAACGGGCCGAGGGGACGGCTCAAGGTGAGGGCCTCGGCGGTGGCCTCGAGGACCTCGAGGCGATCGAAGGCCTCGAGCAAGGTGCGGCCGATGACGAGCGCACCCTCGTTCTCGATCAGCAGGACGGGGCACTTCTTCAGCGACATGCGCGCGGCAAGCGCGGCGGCGTCCTCGACGATGCCCGCAAACGGCACGCGGGGCGCGTCACCCAAGACCAGGTAGCTCTCGGGAATGGTACGGGTGATGAACTCCGCATCGGTCATGCAATAGGCGCTCGCGTGCGCCGGTTGCGCGCTGATCACCGCGCCGACCTCCGGGTTGGCCTCGTAGATGAGTGCGTGCAAACGCGCGGCCCGGCTCGGCTGCTGGCCGGCCTCGCAGGCCTTGAGCGTGGTGCGCACGAGCCCCGGCGGCGTCAGCTCCAACCGGTCGCGCCGCCGCGGGGTGACGAGGAACTGGCGCTCATCCAGCCGCGCCGAGAACGCCCCCGCCGTGCTGATCATGAGCCGCTGCTGGTAGCAGCGATGCACGAATTCGCAGAGCTGCGTGCGCAGCTCTTTCTCGCGGTTGCCGGGAACCGCCGCCGGGAGCGCGCTGTAGGTCGGGACCGGTTGGTTCTCGAGGGCGGCGGCCGGCAACGGCCGCACGCGGCCCATGCCCGCGGCCTTGACGAGCGTCTGGGCCACGAACTCCAAGGTCTCGAAACGCTGGAAGGCCTCGCGCAGATCCGCGCCACCGATGACGACGCCATGGTTTTCCAACATCACACAGTCCGCGCCGGCCGCGAAGGCATCGGCAATCTTCTCACCAAGTTCGGCGCTGCCCGGGCACGCATAGGCCGCATACGCGAGGCGCCCGCACACCGCGAAGGCATGCGCCTGCACGCGCGTGTCGGGGAGTTGGCGGCAGATACTGAACGCCACGAGCGCACCCGGATGCGCATGCACGATGGCGCGCAGGTCGGGCCGGCGGCGATAGATCGCCTGGTGGAAGGGGAACTCGGAGGACGGCGGATGCAGGCCCTCGCGCGTGCCGTCGGGGCGCACGCGGACGACGTCGCGCGCGGTGAGGCCGCCCTTGTCGACCCGCGACGGGGTGATCCAGATGCTGCCGTCGGGGTCGAGGATCGAGAGGTTGCCGCCCGACGTGGTGGTCATGCGGTACCGGTAGATGCGCGCCATCGTCGCCACCAGTTCGTCGCGCGGATGCAGCCAAGAGGAGTCCATGCGCACCATCAACCACGCCGCGCGTGATTCGTCAAAATCTACGCAAGCGGACGGTCATGTCTGAATCCCTCCGGGGGCTTGCTTGGAATTGGGGGCCTGATAGCGCGGTAGGGCATGGATCACCGTCCCGAGCACACGCGTGCGATTGGTCAGCTGTTGCTGGCGGCGCTGTTCTGGAGTCTGGGCGGGTTGCTCATCAAGGCGGCGGACTGGCCGCCGCTGGCCGTTGCCGGCGGGCGCGGGATTGTGGCGGCAGTGTTTCTCTTTCTCACCAACCGCTCGCTGCGGTTCACCTTCTCGCGCGTGCAGCTGGTCGCGGCCTTCGCCTACGCGGGGTGCACCGTGCTGTTTGTCACGGCGACAAAGCTCACGACGGCGGCCAACGCGATTTTGCTCCAATACACCGCGCCCGTGTGGGTCGCGCTGCTGGGAGCGTGGTTCGTCGGCGAGCGCACGACGCGCGCCGACTGGCTGACGATTGTCGTCGTGCTCGGTGGCATGGCGCTGTTTTTCGCGGACGGCCTCGCATTCGGGGGGCTGCTGGGCAACATCACTGGCGTGCTGAGCGGCGTGTGCTTCGCGGCGATGACCGTGGCCCTGCGCCGGCAGAAGGACGGCTCGCCCGTGGAGTCGATCATCCTCGGCAACGTGATCGCGTTCATCATCGGCCTGCCGTTCATGTTCGGGCAGCCCCTCCCCTCGCCCACCGGCATCGCGGCCATCGTCGCGCTCGGCGTGGTGCAACTCGGCTTCTCGTACTGGCTCTACGCGCGGGCGATCCGACAGGTGACGGCCCTGGAGGCGGTGATCATCCCGGTGATCGAGCCGATCCTCAATCCCGTCTGGGTCTTCCTGGTAGCCGGCGAGCGCCCCTCGCGCTGGGCCCTGGTCGGCGGCGTGATCGTGCTCTCGGCCGTCACGCTGCGCTCATGGTCGTCGATCCGGCGGCTCCGGGGGTGAGATTCACCGCTTCGCCCGCAACTGCAGCAGGCCGTTGGCAGCGATGATGAGCGCGCCGCCGGTGACCAGCGTGAGGGTCAGCGGCTGGTTCGCGTAGGTGATGCCGACCCAGCCGGAGATGAGGGCGGGCAGGAACACTTCCGAGAGCGTGGCGATCACCGGGCCAAAGCTGTAGAGCACGCCGGCCTCGGTGGCGGTGATGAAGCGTTGCCAGTGGTTCAGCATCACGAACGGCCCGATGGTGCCGAAGATCGTCGACGCGACCATGAGCGTCACCCAGCCCGGGGCCGCAAACGGTGCGACGAGGTTGGCCGGCTCGCGGCACACCAGCATGCTGACCGCCGCGAACAACAGGCCCTCGAGCAGAAACATGCCCGCCGACGTGCGCTCGGCGCGGTTGCCGGCGAAGGCCGGCCAGTTGAGCGACACGAGCAAAAACGAGAAGCACACGGCGCCCAGCAGGACCTCGGCTTCGCCCCGCCCGATGGTGAAGGTGCGCCAGTCCACGCGCGCGATGATCGCCACGCCGGCCAGCACGAGCACGCAGGCCACCGGCACGCGCCAGTCGGGGCGCTCGCGGTGCAGCAGCGCCCACCAGAGCGGGATCAGCACCACGTAGAACTGCGTCAGGAAGGAGGTCGTCGCCGCGCTCGTGTACTGCAGCCCGTCGAGCTGAAGCATGCAGCCGACGAACGACGTGACGGCCATGAAGGCCGCCTGCCGCCACTCGGTGCGCGTGAGCTGCAGGACCCGCCCGCCGAAGAGCAGCGCGAGCAGGACCACGCCGAGGAGGAACCGGGGCGCGAGATCGTGGGCCGCGACGAACCACGAGCTCTCGCCCACGGCGTACTGCTGGTGCGCGAGCACGGAGGACTTGAAGAGCACGAAGCCCACGTTCGACGAGACCGTGGCCACGCTGAGCGCGACCAGGGCCGCCCGGTGCCGGGCGCTGGCGGTCGGTCCCCTCACAGTTTCGCCTGCGCCTCCGCCTGTTCGAGCCGCGGCGAGGGCCGCAGCTGGAGATAGATGTTGGCCAGCGTGATCAGGCCGCCGCCGACAAGCAGGTTCCAATTGGCCGTCTCATTGGCGTAGGCGATCATCGCCCACGCCGAGAACAACGCCGGCAACACGAGCGCGAAGACCGAGCCGAAGATCGGCTCCAGGCAGTAGATGAGCCCGGCCTCGGTGGCGGTCATCTTGGGCTGCCAGGCCGTCATCAGGGAAAAGGCGCCGAGCGTGCAGAAGATCGTGAGGATGAGCGTGAACCCCACCCAGGGGCCCGAGACCCAGGGCCGGGTGAGTGCCTCCGCCCCCGGCGCGGTCGCGAGCGTGCCCGCCCCGAAGATCAACGCGAGGGTCGCGCACAGGACGAGGGTGACCATGCCGGCGCGATTGGCCGCGTACTCGCGTTTCTCGAGCCAGAGGATCTGGCCCATGAAGAACAGCGAGGACAGGAGCGTCTCCCACTCACCGCGCCCGAAGCCGAACGCGTCGAAGTCGAAGCGCCCGAGGATCGCCACGCCGACGAGCACGAGCCCGCTGGCAACCCAGACGCGCGCCCCGGGATTGCGCCGGCTGCGCAGCGCGACATAGACCGGGATGAGGATGGCGTAGAACTGGGTGAGAAACGCCGAGGTCGAGGCTGCCGTGAAGCGCAGGCCATCCGTCTGCAGCAGCATGCCCGCCGCCGCGAAAAGCCCCATCACCCCGCCCTGCGCGATTTCGCCGCGTGTGATCGTCGCGACCCGTCGCGCCTGCCACAGCAACAGGATCACGGTCGCCAGCAGGAACCGCGGGGCGACGGTGAGGTTGATCGTGTACCATGCCCCGGCTCCCGGCAGGAGCTGCTCGTAGAGCAGCGTCATCGCCTTCACCGTGGGAAAACTCAGCCCCCAAAAGGCATTCGCCACCAGGAGCATGAGGAGGGCCTGACGATGCTGGGCGGCGGTGGTGGCGGGATGCATGGCGGCGGCGGAAGCCGCCAAACATCGGGCATTCCCGAGCCAACGTTCAACGCTTAACGCTCAACTCTTAACGCTCAATCACCACCGCGGAAGCACTTGAGCGTTAAAGGTTAGGCGTTGACCGTTAAGCGTTTCCGCCGGCCGCCGCCCGCGGCGGCAGGCGGAGGAACGCCTGCGCCAGCTCGTTCTTTTTCAGCGGCTTGGTCAGGTAATCGTTGGCGCCGCCGGCGAGGACGCGGGCGCGCTGGTCGTCACGGGCGTCGGCCGTGAGGGCGATGATCCAGACGCCGCGCATGCGCTCGCCGGCTCGGCCGTGGCGGATCTCGTTGATCGCGGTCGGGCCGTCCATCTCCGGCATGTGCAGGTCCATGAGCACGACATCGAAGTCGCTCCGCTGCAGCGCCGCGATCGCCTCGAGTCCGTTACCCGCCAGTTCCCACTTGCACCCGAGCTTGGTCAGCACGAGCTGCATCAGGCGCTGGTTGACGACGTTGTCCTCGACGAGGAGGACGGAGAGCTCGAACCGGTCCGGCACCGGCGAAGCCACACACGGCGCGGCCGGCGCCGCCACCGGCATGGCGAGGAGGGCGAGCAGGGCCTGGTGATGGACCGGCTTGTGCACCAATTGGTGGAAGTGCACGTGCAGGGCCGGGCGCAGGGCCGGGGGCAGCGCCAGCGGCACGAGGCCGAGCGTCTTCTCGCGCGGGTAGTCGGCCCGCGGCTGCGCCTCCTCGGCGAGGGCCTTGGCGTCGGCGAGATTGAGGTCGACGAGCGCCAGGTCCCAGTCGGCCGCCGGCGCCCCCGGCGCCGGAACGCGCGCGCCGGCCGACTCGACCAGGCGCACGAGTTCGCGGCGGGCGCTGCCCTCCGCGACGTCGAGGCGGAGGCGGAGGCCGTGGAGCTGGGGCACGGCCGGCGGCGCCTCGCCCGCAAACCCGGGGGCGCGCACGGTGAAGATGAACGTGGAGCCGCGGCCGGGCGCGCTCTCCAGCACGATCTGCCCGCCCATGAGCTGGACGAGGTTGCGGCAGATCGCGAGGCCGAGGCCCGAGCCGCCGTGCTTGCGGGTCGAGGCGCTCTCGACCTGGGTGAAGGGCTTGAAAAGGCGGGCCTGCTGCTCCGGCGAGATGCCCGGGCCGGTGTCGCGCACGGTGAACTTGAGCTCCCATTCGGGCACGGCGGAACCCTTGGGATCGAGGCGGCGCGCCGCCAAGGTGGTCTCGATCTCGCCCTCGTCGGTGAACTTGACCGCGTTGTTCACGAGGTTGATCAGCACCTGCCGCAGGCGGCCCGGGTCGGCCAGGACCGCGGCGGGCACGTCGGGCTCGACCCAGTGCAGCAGGGCCAGGTGCTTGTCGGCGGCGCGCGTCGCGAGCAGGTCGAGCGCCTCCTCGAGGCAGGCGCGCGGGTCGCAGCGCTCCGGCTCGAGCTTGAACTTGCCGGACTCGATGCGCGCGAAGTCGAGGATGTCGCTGGTGAGCTGGATCAGGGCCTCCGCGCTCTGGCGGATGGTCTGCATGTACTCGGCCTGCTCCGGCGTGAGGCGCGTCTCGAGGAGCAGGTTGGTGAAGCCGACGATGCCGTTGAGCGGGGTGCGGACCTCGTGGCTCATCATGGCGAGGAACTGGCCCTTGGCCCGGTCGCCGGCCTCCGCGCGCTCGAGCGCCTCGCGGAGGACGGACTCGTTGTGCTTCACGACGGTCATGTCCTCGAACACCCCGACGAAGCAGGCGAACTCCCCGTTGTGGGTCTTCACCGGCGTCACGCTGCAGCGCACCGGGTAACGGGTGCCGTCGCGCCGCACGTTGAGCCACTCGCCGTTCCAGGCCCGGCCCGCCCGGACGGTGGCCATGAGCTCGGCGAACTGCTCGAGCGGCAGGTCCGAAGGCCAGAGCTCGCGCCACGGCCGGCCGATCAGGTCGCGGCGCGCCTGCCCGATCTGCCGGCACAGGCCGGTGTTGGCGAACTCGATGTGGCCGCCGAGGTCGACGATCATGACGGCCGAGGGACTCTGCTCCATGGCCTCGAACAGGTTGCGGATGACGGCGTTCTGCTCGAGCTGGCGGCTCACCGTGATGTAGCCGACGAGGGGGAGACCGAGGAGGACGACGACGTAGAGCGCGGCCTGCAGGCCCGCGTTCCAGAGGCGGTCGTTCCACTCGGCGGCGGCGACATCGAGCCCGAGCACCTCGCGCGTGCCGTCGGCCCGCGTCGCCAGGGACGCGTAGGCGGTGATCCACGAGCCGAACTCGTCGGCGAGCGGCCCCTCCGTGGCGGGCCGCCCGGTGCGCAGGACCTCCTGCAGGCCGGGGGACTGGAGCGCCTCCTCGTAGACGTCGCCGGGCAGCGAGATCTCCGGCGACTCCGCCGGCTCGGAATCCGCCAGGAAGATGACCCCGTTGGAGGCCGGGATCTGGCGGAAGAGGTAGGCGAAGCGCACGGTCGAATCGATCGCGCGGAAGCGCATCAGGCGCCGCTTGATCTCCGCGTACTCGGGCGCCCCCACGTCGGCGCGCGTGCCGGTCAGGCGCCCGATCTCCTCCGCGTCGAAAGCCGCGGCGTACCCGGCGGCGTCGCGCATCATCTCGGCGAGCATCTCCTCCCGCGCCAGCTCGCGGCCCCAGCGCCAGGCGATCACGGCGATGATCGCGATCGCGCCTGCGGCCAGCAGGATGCGGTATTTTTTGTACCTCAGGCGCATGCGGTTGTTTGCCCCGCAGCCAATCCGCCGGCCCCGCGGCACGCAACCTCGAATCGGGCGGCGCGCCCGCGCCTACTCGTCGTCGGGCTCGGCCGCGGCGGATTGACGTCGCTTCTGCACGGCCTGGCGGAGGATGAACTCGACCTGGCCGTTGACGCTGCGCAGCTCGTCGGCCGCCCAGGCCTCGAGCTCGGCCCAGAGCTTGGGGTCGATGCGGAGCAGGAAGGCTTTGCGTTCCTCGGCCATGACTCAGGTTCGCAGACCGGCGCGGCGACGCAAATCCACAACGAACTCCTCGGGACGATCGGGAGAGATCACGACGCATTGATCGGGCCAGCGCAGGACGACCGTGCGGGCGCGGTCGGTGACGAAGGCCTGGTAAGCGCCGAGGCGGGAATTGCGAAAACGGCCGGTGATCGCGCCGATGCCGTCGTTGCCGAACACCTTGAACGACCAGGCGGTCGCGTCAGGATCGAAGGTCGCCTCGCGCAGGCCCGCGAATGGGAACCGATGCACGCGACCGTGGCGGCGAATGATAAGCTCCGCCTTCTCGAGGCCGTAGCCAAGGACCCGCTGGTGGAAGAAGATCGGCACCACGACCACGAGACCGGCCAAGGGGGCGAGGGCCATGGGCCACAGCGCGGCGGGCGGCAGGCGCAGCCAATACCACAGTCCGACATTGCCCGCCACCATCGCGGCGAGCAAGGCCGCGACCAGGATTGTGACCAGACGCACGCGCCGCCCCACCGGCGCCCCGTAGGCCACGGGTTCAAGCTGACGAGGTGGAGCAGGCGGGGGCAGCACGACGCCGCCTGGCGGTTGGAAGAGGCGGCTCATGACGGAAGGTTAATTGTAGAGGGTGCCGGTGTTGATGACGGGGTGGGCCTCGGACTCGCCGCAGAGGACGACGAGGAGGTTGGAGACCATCGCGGCCTTGCGCTCGTGGTCGAGCTCGACGACGCGCTTGGCGGAGAGCTCGGAGAGGGCCATCTCGACCATGCTGACGGCGCCGTGGACGATCTTCTTGCGGGCCGCGATCACGGCCTCGGCCTGCTGGCGGCGCAGCATGGCCTGCGCGATCTCGGGGGCGTAGGCGAGGTGCGTGAGGCGCGCCTCCTCGACCTGGACGCCGGCGCGGTCGAGGCGCTCCTGCAGCTCGCGCGTGAGCGCGGCCGAGACCTCCTCGCCGCCGCCGCGGAGCGTGAGCTCGTGGGTCTCGCCGTCGCCGTCATCGTAGGCGTAGGCGGTCGAGACGTGCCGGAGGGCGGACTCGCTCTGGATGCGGACGTAGGCCTCGTAGTTGTCGACGTCGAACACCGCCTGGGCGGTGTCGCGGACGCGCCAGACGACGACGGCGGCGATCTCGATCGGGTTGCCGCGCTTGTCGTTCACCTTGAGCTTCTCGCCGTTGAGGTTGCGGGCGCGCAGGGAGATCTTCTGTTTCTTGTTGAACGGGTTGGTGAAAAAGAACCCGCTCGCGCGCACCGTGCCGCGGTAGCTGCCGAAGAGGATGAGGACGGCCGCCTCGTTGGGCTGGAGGGTGAAGAACCCGCCCGAGCAGACGGCGGCAACGATCAGGATGAGGATGGCGCCCACGATCAGCACGGGGCTGCGGGCCCCCACCCCCATGAAGAAGACCACGAGGGCGAGGAGATAAAGGCCGAGGACGACGGGGAGCATCAGCCAGCCGCTGGGCGACTGGACGGTGCGTTCCTTGCTGGCCGCATGCGCGGCGGAGGACGGGGAGTTCATGGGTGATAAGTGAGGCTAGATAGCTATGTGATATCACTTAGCTATCTTGTCAAGTTCGTCCGCCTTGACCCGGCCGGGCGCAAAAAAACCGCCGGGCGGGGTGCCCGGCGGTCTGTGTGGGAAATCTGGATCTGGGTGATTACTTGAGGTGGCCCGAGACGAGCTTGGTCATCTCGAACATGCTCACGGCCTTCTTGCCGTTGAAGACTGCCTTCAGCTTGTCGTCGGCGTTGATCTGGGTCTTCACCTTCTTGTCCTGCAGGCCGTTCTTCTTGATGTAGGCCCAAAGCTTCTTGGTGAGCTCCGTGCGCGGGAGGGGGGTCGCACCAACGACCGCGGCGAGCGTGGCGTCGGGAGTGACCGGTTTCATGAATGCAGCGTTCGGTTTACGAGCGGATTTTTTAGCCATATTGAGTTTTTGTTTAGGGTGCCTTCGAGTGAAGGTTGAGTCGTTTATAGAGGGAGAGTGGCCCGTTTGCCTAGGAGAATCTTGCGATTTTCAGAGGTAAAAATGCGGTCAGGCCCGATCATCGATCTGGACAAACTGCCGGTAAAGGGCGGCGTATTGCCCGCCGCGGGCGACCAGTTCCGGATGCGTGCCGCGCTCGATGATGCGGCCCTGGTCGAGCACGAGCACGCAGTCGGCGTGCCGGATGGTGCTCAGGCGGTGGGCGACGATGAAGCTCGTGCGGCCGCGCAGCAGCTCGAGCAGCGCCTGCTGGAGGCGCGCCTCGGTGAGCGCGTCGATCGAGCTGGTCGCCTCGTCGAGCACGACGAGCCGCGGGTCGGCGAGCAGCGCGCGGGTGAAGCAGATGAGCTGGCGCTGGCCCACCGAGAGCCCGGCGCCGCGCTCGCCCACCTCGGTGAGCAGGCCCTGCGGCAGCGCCTCGAGGAGGTCGAGGCAGTCGAGCCGGCGCGCGGCCTCGCGGATGTCCTCGTCGGTCGCGTCCGGCCGGCCGAGCCGGATGTTCTCGAGCACGGAGCCGGTGAAGAGGAAGTTCTGCTGCTGCACCATGCCCATCTGCCGGTGGAGCGACCCGCTCGTGATCGTGCGGATCTCGTGGCCGTCGATCAGCAGCGCGCCCGCGGTCGGCAGGTAGAACTTGGCCACGAGGTTGATGATGGAGCTCTTGCCGCTGCCCGTGTGGCCCACGAGCGCGATGGTCTGCCCGGGCGCGGCGGTGAAGCTGACCCCGTGCAGCACGGGCCGCGCGGGATCGTAGCCGAAGGTGACGTCGCGGAACTCCACGCGCACGCCCGCCGCCGGGGCGCCGGCGACGGCGCGCGGGTCGGGCAGGTCGCGGGCGGCGGGATCGTCCTCCCAGTCGGGCCTCGTGTCGATGAGGCGGAAGACGCGCTCCGCCCCGGCCATCGCGATGAGCGCCTGGTTGTACTGGTTGCCGAGCGTGGCGATGGGCGAGAAGAACAGGTTGGCGAGGAAGAAGAACTGGATCAGGTCCGCCATCGTCATCGCCTCGTGGAACGTGCGCCAGCCGCCGACCATGAGGAGGATGGCGACGAAGAACTGGCTGTTCAGCTCCAGCAGCGGGACGAGGATCGCCGACGTGCGGGCCAGCGCGATGTTGAAGCGCGAGTGGTCGTAGAGGAGGCTGCGGAACAGGCCGGCGTTGGTCTGCTGGCGGACGAAGCCCTGGGTCACGCGGATGCCGCTGACGGACTCGGCCAGGGTCGCGGTGACCCGGCTGAAACTCTCCGTCGCCGCGCGCGACTCGCGGCTGAGGCGCACGCGGAAGTGGCGGTTGACGCCCCACAGCACCGGCGCCATCGCGACCACGACGAGGAACAGCACCCAGTCGCACCAGGCCATGACGACGGCGGCGAAGATCATCTGGCCGCCCTGGATGACGCTGACGAAGAGCACGTCCTGGATGCCCACGCGCAGCGACTCCACGTCGCTCGTGACGCGGCCGATGATGCGGCCGAGCTTCACGCGATGGAAGAAGCTCATCGGCTGGCGCTGCACCTGGGCGAAGATCGCGGCGCGCAGGCCGCTGACCACGGCCTCGCCGATCTCGAGCGCGAAGCGCTGGCGGAAGTGGAACATGCCGTCGGTCAGCAGCGCGAGGACCGCGTAGCCCCCGAGCCCCCAGACGAGGAGCGCGACGTCATGCCGCGCGATGGGCCCGCTGATGATGAGGCCGACGAGCCAGGTCAGCGCGGGCAGCTGGGCCGAGCGGATGGCGGTGAGGCCGACGAGCCAGCCGAGCTTCCGCTTGACCGGCGTGGTGTAGGAGAAGAGCCGCCGGATCAGTCCCCACTCGAGCGGCTTGAACTGCTCCTCGTCCTCGTCGTCGCCGGGGCGGTTGACGATGGTGAGGTTGGCGCGCGCGGCCTTCTGCGGGCTCATGCGGCACCCTCCGGTTTCGCCGCCGGCTGCAGGCCGCGGCTGTCGACCAGCTGCAGGTTGGCGACGCGCAGGTACGGGCCCGGCACGCGCATCAGCTCCTCGTGGGTGCCGCGCTGCACGATGCGGCCGTCCTCCATGACGATGATGAGGTCGGCGCGGCGCAGCGTGCTGAGCCGGTGGGCGACGATGAAGGTGGTGCGCCCGGCGATGGCGCGGTCGAGGGCCTCGAAGATCTCATGCTCGGTCTCGCTGTCGATCGCGGCCGTCGGGTCGTCGAGCAGCAGGATCGCCGGCTCGAGCAGCACCGCCCGCGCGATGGCGAGCCGCTGGCGCTGGCCGCCGGAGAGGCTGTTGCCGCTCTCGCCGAGGACGGTGTCGTAGCCCTGCGGCAGGGCCGTGATGAAGTCGTGGGCCGCCGCGACCTTGGCCGCGGCCACGATCTGCGCGTGCGTGGCCTCGGGGTGGCCGAAGGCGATGTTGGCCGCGACGGTGTTGGAGAAGAGGAAGCTCTCCTGGAAGACCGTGCCGATGTTGCGGCGCAGGTCGTCGAGGTGCAGGCGGCGCGCGTCGATGCCGTCGATCAGCAGGCAGCCCGCCGTCGGGTCGAAGAACCGCGGGATGAGGCTCATGAGCGCGCTCTTCCCCGCCCCGGTGGCGCCGAGGATCGCGATGCACTGGCCGGGCTTCACGTCGAGGCTGATGTCGTGGAGCACCGGCTCGGCCGCGGACTGGGTGAAGGTGAAGGAGACGCGGTCGAACCGCACCGCGCCGTTGAGCCGCGGCCGGCGGACCGCGTTGGGCGCGCTGGTGATCTCGACCGGCGCGTCGAGGATCTCGAACACGCGGCGCGCGCCGATGAGCGACTGCTGCACGCTGTTCACCAGGCCGGCCACGCTGTTGACCTGGCCGGAGAACTGCTCGAGCAGGCCCGCGAACACGATCAGGCCCGCGCCCAGCGGCAACTCGCCCTGCATCACCTGCCAGCCGCCGTAGCCGAGGAGCACCAGCATGTTGACGCGCGTGAGCAGGCCCACCGCCGGCGAGAAGAGGCTCACCCGCCAGAAGATGCCGTGCTGCTGGGCCACGACCGCCTGGTTGGCCGCGTCGAACTTCGCCCGCTCCTCCGCCTCGCGCCCGAAGCCCTTGGTCACCGCGATGCCCTGGATGCTCTCCGCCAGCACCTGCACCATCTTCTCGAAGAGCGTGCGGTTGTGCGCGTACTCCGGCTGGATCTTGCGCGAGAACCACATCGACATGATCGCCAGCAGCGGCGTCGTCGCCAGGCAGGCCAGCGTCAGGCCGGGGCTCAGGCTGACCATGTAGGTCACATACACCGTGAGCGAGATGACCATGATGACGCTCTGGATCAGCACCTGGTCCACGAACATGCGCACCGACTGCACGTCGCCGGTGACGCGCGTGATGATGGAGCCGGTGGTATTGGCGTCGAAGAACCGGAAGCTCAGCCGCTGCAGCTTGTCGTACACCTCCGCCCGCAGGTCCACGACCAGCCGCTGCTGGACCAGCTTGTTGACCGAGACGGCGTAGGTGTAGTTCAGGATCGCGCGGCTCAGCGCCAGCACGAGGATCAGCCCGGCCAGGCCCGCGAGGACCTGGAGCGGCGGCCAGCCCGCGGGCGGCAGGAGATGCAGCGGGTTGTCGCCGAGCGGGACCCCCTCGACCTGGTGCCGGATGTAGTCGATGCCCAGCCCGGTGAAGCTCAGGCCGACGATGCCCATCGTCAGCAGCACCAGCTGGACCCCCAGGACCGCGACGCAGTGCAGCCGGTACCGCCAGGCCAGCTTGAACAGGCGCCGGATCAGCTCCCCGTTGGAGGGGACCGGCGACGGGGCGGCGGGCGGCGGCATGGGGAGACCACGTTAGGCCGGGGCGCGGCAAATACACGTATTTTTTGCGGCGGGGCTCGGGCCCGCCGTAGGTCAGCGCGCGGGCGCGCGCCCGCGCCGCGCCCGCCAGCAGGCTGACCTACGGGGAAAATGCACTTGACCTTAGGAAACTTTAGATACTATTAAAGTTTCCTAAGACTTCCATGCCACGCTCCCCCTCCCGCCCCATCCCCGCCGAGACCGACGCCCGCGCCCGCGTGCTGGCCGCCGCCCGCGCGCAGTTCTTCGCCTACGGCTACTCCGCCCTCCTGATGGACGAGCTCGCGGCGGAGCTGGGCATGAGCAAGAAGACGCTCTACGTGCACTTCCCGAGCAAGGACGCCCTCGTCGGCGAGATCCTGCAGGAGTTCGTGCGCGAGGTGCGCGCCTCGGCCGACGCGCTCCTGGCGGACCCGGCGCTGAGCTTCACCGTCAAGCTGCACCGCTTCAGCGCCGCCATGGTGCAGCGGTTCCTGCGGATGAACCCCCTCATCTTCCGCGACCTCCAGCGCTTCGCCCCGCACATCTACCGCCAGATCGAGGAACTGCGGCACCGGAACATCCCGCACATCTTCGGCCAGCTCATCCGCCAGGGACAGGCGACCGGCATGGTGCGCGCGGACATCGACCCGGACTTCGCCGTCGAGTTCTGGCGCCCCGCGATCCAGAGCCTGATGCACCCCGACACGCTCGAGCGCCTGCAACTCGGCCCCGACCGGGTCTTCGCCCAGGCCATCGCCCTCTTCTTCGGCGGCCTCCTCACCCCCGCCGGACGCAAAGACCATGAAAAACACCACGTCGCCTGATCGTCACTTCCGCCGGTCGCTCCCCGCCAGCCTGATCGCCCTCGGCCTGGCCCTCGCGCTCCTGCCCGCCTGCAACCGCAACGGCCACGACCCCAAGGGTGCCCTGCTGCTCTCCGGCAACCTCGAGCTCACCGACGCCCAGCTCGGCTTCAAGGTCGGCGGCCGCGTGGTCGTGCGCCTGGTCGACGAGGGTGGCCGCGTCGAGCCCGGGCAGCTCGTCGCCCGCCTCGACGACGCTGAGCAGCAGGACCAGTTGAACCTGCGCAAGGCCGAGCTCGCCGCGGCCGAGGCGGTCCTCGCCGAGCTCGAGGCCGGCTCACGGCCGCAGGACATCGCCGCCGTCGCCGCCGCGCTCAACAGCGCCGAGGCCGAGCGCGACCGCGTGCGGCTCGATTTCGCCCGCGCCCGCGAGCTGCGCCAGCGCGACGTGATCGCCGACCGCGAGTTCGAGGCCGCCCAGGCCCAGCTGAAGGTCGCCGAGGCCCGCGCCGCCGAGGTGGCGGAACGCCTCAAGCTCGTGCAGGAGGGTCCGCGCACCGAGACCATCGCCCAGGCCCGTGCCCGCGTCGCCCAGGCCCGCGCCGCGGTGGATCTCGCCACGACGCAGGTCGCCAACACCCGCCTCGCCTCCCCGCTCGCCGGCACGGTCCTCTCGCACCATGTCGAACCGGGCGAGTTCGTCGCCCCCGGCACGCCCGTCGTGACCGTCGGCGACACCCGCCACATGTGGGTGCGCGCCTACCTCAACCAGACCGACCTTGGCCGCGTGCGCCACGGGCAGACCGTGGCGGTCCGGATCGATTCGTTCCCCGGCAAGGACTTCGCCGGGACCGTGAGCTACATCGCCAGCGAGGCCGAGTTCACGCCCAAGACCGTGCAGACGCCGAAGGAACGCGTGAAGCTCGTCTTCCGCCTCAAGGTCGACGTCGCCAATCCCGACGACGTGCTCAAGGCCGGCATGCCGGCCGACGTGGTGATTCCCTGAACCGGACCGCGCTCCACCCCGCCATGGCCATCATCCGCACCCAGGGCCTGCACCGCAGCTTCGGCGACCACGTCGCCGTGGCGGGCCTCGACCTGGAAGTCGCCGCGGGTGAGATCTTCGGCCTCGTCGGACCCGATGGCGCGGGCAAGACGACCACCATGCGCATGCTCACGGGCATTTTTCCGCCGACGGCGGGAAGCGCGGAGGTCGCCGGGTGCGACGTGAGCCGCGAGGCGGAGAAGCTGAAGGACCAGATCGGCTACATGAGCCAGCGCTTCGGCCTCTATCCGGACCTGACCGTGGCGGAGAACATAGATTTCTACGCCGACATCTACAGCGTGCCGGCCCGCGGCCGCGCCGAGCGGACGGCGCAGCTGCTCGGTTTCAGCAACCTCACGCCGTTCCAGCACCGGCTCGCCGGCAACCTCTCCGGCGGGATGAAGCAGAAGCTCGGCCTCGCCTGTGCCCTCATCCACACGCCCCGCGTGCTCTTCCTCGACGAGCCCACCAACGGCGTGGATCCCGTCTCGCGCCGCGATTTCTGGCGAATCCTGTACCAGCTTGTCCGCGAGGGGGTCACCATCTTCGTCTCGACCGCGTACCTCGATGAGGCCGAGCGCTGCAACCGCCTCGCCCTCCTGCACGAGGGCCGGCTGATCGGCCTCGGCACGCCCGACGAGGTGAAGGCGCTGATGCCGGGCCGCCTGCTGGAGGTGCGCACGGCCGACCCGCGCCGCACCGCGGCCCTGCTGCGCGCGGGCCTGCCCGACGCCAGCGTCGGCCTCTTCGGCGACCGCGTGCACGTCACCGAAAGCAGCCCCCGAGGGCAGGGCAAAGACCAGCCCTGCTCCAATTCCACCTCGTACCTCGACTCCCGCATCCGCGCGATCCTCGCGGCCGCCAATCTCGAACTCCAATCCATCCGGCCCATCACACCCTCCCTCGAGGACGTCTTTGTCGCCGTCCTCGCCCGCCAGCCCGCGCCATGATCATCACCGTCATCGTGCTCGTGCTGCTCGCCGCGCTGGTCGCGACCGACCCCGACGGAAACGACGGGGATCACCACTCCTGAACCGAGCCATGCCTGAACCTCTCCAGCCCGACGCGACGGCGGTCGAGATCCGC
This sequence comes from Opitutaceae bacterium, assembly GCA_019634615.1. Taxonomy (GTDB): domain Bacteria; phylum Verrucomicrobiota; class Verrucomicrobiia; order Opitutales; family Opitutaceae; genus UBA2377. Next base: position 238 of record JAHCAZ010000028.1, on the reverse strand, counting down.
AACCTGGAAAAGCGCTTCGGCGCCTTCCGGGCCGTGGCCGGCGTTTCCTTCTCGGTGCGGCGCGGCGAGATCTTCGGCCTGCTCGGGCCCAACGGCGCGGGCAAGTCCACCACCATCCGCATGCTCTGCGGCCTGCTCGCGCCGACCGCCGGCGAGGGGCGCGTGGCCGGATTCGACATCGTGCGCGACACCGAGAAGATCAAGACGCGCATCGGCTACATGAGCCAGCGGTTCTCGC
>JAHCAZ010000027.1 GCA_019634615.1 Opitutaceae bacterium | reverse complement strand
CGACAAGGTCCTCGCCGAGATCGTGCGCCAGCGGCCGTATTACGCCGACCCGAACAAGTGGATCGAGGGCTCGCCGTACGAGGACGCGTTCCAAGCCGATAGCGCCGTGATCGCGCTGTACGACATCCCGGCCGACGCCGGCCGCCAGCACATCAACGGCTTCTTCCCGCGCCACATCGCCGAGCGCCGTGAGGAGGGCAACTGGATCTTCTGCCGCGCCGACAACATCTACTTCGGCGTGTGGACGAGCGTCCCCGGCACATGGCATCGCGAAGATACCTATGACCGCCTCACGATCGTGCACCCAAAGACCGCGGTCATCCTCGAGGCCGCCGCGGCGAAGGACCACGCGAGCTTCGACGCGTTCTGCGCCCGCCTGAAGCAGAACGGCCCCGCCTTCGACGAGAAATCGCTCACCGCGACCTATACCAACCTGCAGGGTCGCCGCATCGAATTCACCCACCACGACCGCCGCAGTGTCGACGGCGTCGCCGCCGACCTCGCCCGCTGGCCGCTGTTCGAGGGCCCGTGGATGAACGCCCAGCGCCATACCGGCGTGATCACGCTGCAGCACGGCGACGAGCGCGTGGTGCTGGATTTCAACCAGAACGTGGTGCGCCGGGAATAGCGGGTCCCTGATCGGCACCGGGCCGGATCCAAACCTTGGAAACCACGAAGAGACACGAATAGACACGAATAGTCGGGATCTGACGGATCTTCATTCGTGTCCCTTCGTGTCCATTCGTGGTTCAAAGCTCTTCATTCCGGACGATGAGCGTCCGCGCCTGCTCGCAGCGCTTGCGTGATTTCTCCACGCCGAGCGCCTCGAGGCCGAGGGCGTTGGCGACGGCGAGGACGGTGCCGACGCCGCAGAAGGGGTCGAAGATTATCTTGGCGCCGACGTGGTCGCGGGCGAAGCGGACGGCGTGGGCGGCGGCCCGGATGCCCATGGCGCGCACCCACGGCTGGCGGCCGGGGTCGGTGATGACGTCAGGGAGCGGCAGCACCTCGGGGCAGTGGAAATCCCGCGACACGGCGATCAGGTGCGTGAACCCGGGCCGGCCGTAGGTCAGCACGTCGGGCGGGCGGCGGCAGACGATCTTGTGAAAAAGCACCCGAGCGCCGGCGTCCTCGGCGGCGCGAATCACGATCGCGCCCTTGTCGATCCACGCGCCGTCGCGCTTGATGTCCGACTGGAAAAACAACGCCGCGCTGCCGTCGGGCACCGCGTCGATGACGAGCCGCACCGCGCCGGCAAACCAGGTCCGCCAGGCCGGCAACGCGAGGTTCACCTCCGAGACGTCGGGCAACGACGTCACGGCGCACGCCTCCGGGATACGACCGCAGGCCAGCATCCACGGGATGGCGTCGGCGCATTGCACGTCGCGGCCGGGAGTGGTGGCAGCGGGGTTCATGAGCCGGCCATTGAGGCGGTCAGGTGGTCCGCGCGTCCACCGGCTGGTCCTGGTACCAATACGTCACGATGCCGAACCGCACCTGCCCGTTGCCCTCGACCGTGGTCTTCTGCAGGAAGGGATTGTTGATCTCGTGGCGGTAGTTGATGCGGGCCCGCAGCGACGTGGTGAAGCGCACCGGGTCATTGAGCAGAAACCGGTAACAGGCGAGCCGCGTCTCGCCTTCCTCCTCGGCGAGGTAGGTCGTGCCGGAGTGGTTGTCGGCCCAGACCTTGTTCCAGCTCCAGCTGAACCCGAAGAAATCCTCCGTGCCGAGGTAGTTGCACGTCGGCGTCGCGGCACCGTCCACGTAGAACTCGTCGTTGCCCTCGCAGATGCCCTGCTTGTCGGCGAAGTGCGGGCAGGCGCTGACCGCCGTGAGGTGGCAGCCGAGAAAATGCCCGCGGCCCTTGGTGTCGAGCAGCGGCACCTCGTCGGTCGGCAGGCTCACGGTGCGATCGAGCCAGCGGGCGTGGAAATACGCGGTGTCCGCCTCCCAAGCCGGCAGCGCCTCGGCCGTCACGTAGCCGTAGCCCTCGACCTTGCGGTCGGTGGTGTTGACCAGCTCGAGATGCGCGCCGTCGCGGAACGGCATGGACAGGTAGCAGAACAGCGAGTTGGTCGGCCGCTTGGCCATCACGATGCTGGCAAAGTGCAGCGACTTGCTCCCGAAGGAGTCGCAGAAGAAATCGCCCACCGGGGCGTGCACCGAGGCGAATGGCAGGCCGTCGTACCTCACCTCGAGGAAGACGCCGCGCAGCAGCTGGGCGCGGTCGCCGCCCTCGATGTTGAGCGTGAGGTGAATGGTGCGTACGACGCCGGTGCCGGCGAACCGGCCGAGGTCTACGCGGCCGTGCGGCATGAGGTCGGGCAATTCCGGATAGGCGTCCCAGTGCCAGAGGCTGTTCTGCATCAGCGAACGGCCGGGACGGATCTTGCAGAGTTCCGCAACGTTCATGGGAAAATAAAGCCGCCGCGACTACAGGGCCACGTCACGCCGGCCCTCATCCGCCGCCTGTTGGGCGACGAGCGCGGCCCGGCTCGCGCGGAAGGCCTCAGCCATGGTGAGGCCGGAGCTGGGGCGGCCGTGCATCTCGTCGAGGAAAGCCGTCAGGTAACCGCCGGGATTCGGGGCGCCAAGCGGCACCGGGCGCGGGGCCGGCTCACCGTCGAGGCAGAGCGTGATCTCCTTGGCCGTGAGGCTCGTCTCGAGCACGCCGCGGCTGCCCCAGAGCGTGAGCCGCCAGTACATCGGCAGCGTGTAGCCCTGGCTGTCGGGCGAGAAATACGACACGTCGCACATGACCCCGGCGCCGTTGGCCAGCTCGAGCAGGCACTGCCCCGCGTTCACGAAGTGCGATCCGGCGGGGACGCCGGCGGCCCAGACGCGCGCGGCGTTGACGCGCCGCAGCGCCAGGCCCGTGACCCACGGGATGAGATCGAAGCCATGTACGGCGATGTCACCGATCGTGCCGCCGTGCTTGCCGGCCTCGTGATACCAGCCGGCCCGCTTGCCCGCGAGGAGCGGATGCTGCCCGCCGAGCGAGGCGGCGCGGATCTCGCCGATAGTGCCGGCGCGGACCAGATCGCGCACCTTGCCGAACACCGCCGAGTCGCGCATGTCGAGCATCAAGCCGACCGTGAGCTTCTTCGCGGCGGTGAGCCGGACGATCTCGTCGTACTCGGCCAGCGTTGTGCACATCGGCTTGTCGGCCAGGACGTGGCGACCGGCCTTGAGGCAGTCGATGACGATGCGCCCGCGCTTGGCGAACCAGTCACCCACGACGACCGCGTCGCAGGCGACCTCGGCCAGCATCTGGCGGTAGTCGGTGTGCGTGAGGTTGACGCGCTTGTCGCCGGCCAGCTTCTCGCGCGTAGCGGCATCCTCCTCGCACATCGCGACGATGGTGATGTCCGGGTGGGCCGCCGCGCGCGCGACCAGGTCCCAAATGTGGGGGTGTTGAAAGCCGATGAAGACGAAGCGCGTTTTCATGGGGAAAGAGGGGTCATGTTAGCGGCTCAAACCGGCCGGTCGAGAATATGGTTTTAACCACTGATGCACACTCATTGACGGGAATTGAGGGAATAGAAATTTCATGAGTGTGCATGAGTGGTGAACTCGTTCGGTCTTCCCCCGTGATCGCGGCAGATCTTCGCGACGAGCTGGATGCGCTCCCACTTCGTCGTGATCGCAGTCTGGCACGCAGCCGCAAAAACAAAGCTGTCGAGCCCGCGCAGGCGCGGGAGGAAATCGTCGTAGAAACGGCGCACCTCGTCGTCGGTCATGAGCACCTGCTCGCGCGCGGAAAACCCGCCGTCGTAGATGAAGCCCCGCGGCATCGCCCACGCGTCCTCGACGGTCCAGTCGCCGAAGGGCGGGTGCGCCATGCCGTCGAGCCCGTCGAGGCCGGCGGCGACGAAGGCGGGCATGAGACGGTGGAGCTTGCCGCAGGCATGGACGAGCACGCGCTTGCCGTGCGCATGGCAAAGGTCGGCGGCCTCACGGATGTACCGCACCCAGAAGCGGTCGATGATCTCGCCCGGCGGATAGAACGGCGCGTCCACGTTGTCCGAGCCGAAGCACACGACCTCGACGCGCGGATCCTCCGCCACCTCGCGGATCGCCGGCCAGAGGCGGCTCCAGTAAAGGTCGCAGATCTCCCGTGCCTCGTCCTGGTAATCCAGGATGAAGAGGCAGGCGCCATCGAGGCCGAAGTCGATGTGAAGGCGCTTGAGCGGCGTGTGCGGCAGCGAGGCCATGACGACGCCATCGTCGCCGATGAGCTGCAGCGTCTGGGCGAAGATCCCGCGGTCCCAGGCAAAGGTCAGTTGCTCGAGGAACCACCGGTAGGCGCGCCGGTCCTGCGCCCAGTCCTTGACGAGATCCTCGACCGCATAGGTCGAGGTGAACTGCGTCTGCTCCTCCGTGCGCCGCGTGAGCGTGCCGCAAGGCGTGTGCAGGGTATCGGTCGTACACGGACCAAGCGGCCCCGCCTCCGTGATGGTCTGCCAGGCCGCCCCGTCGAGCCGGTCCACGACGCCCGAGGGATTGCGCGTGAACAGGTCGCAGTCGAGATGACGCATCACCTCGGTGGGGGTCTGCATCCCAGCCAGTTCGGCGGGCAGCGTGCCGAACTTCCGATGATGCAGGAACCACTGGCCCACGTTGAGCGCACAGGGAACCCACGCCGGCTTTTCGCCGCGCACGAGCCGTAGAAGGTTTTCTCTCTCGGTCATGGATGGGGGAGGAGGAAGCCGGGAATCCAGGAAGCGGCAGTCATTCGAATGGCACTCAATCTCCTGCAGGCCTTGTTCCCGGTTTCCGGGCTTCCTTCTTCACGCTGTGGACGGCACCGAGTAGATCTGCCTTACGCCCGAAACATCCGAGGTGAAGAGCACCTCCCGCTGATCGGGCGTCAGCACGGGGTGCGGGTGGTTGTCCTGCGTGTGCCAGGAGGTGCCGCTGACGCAGAGGGGCACGACTTCCATCGTGCCACGCGCCCAGTCGGGGTTGAGGCGGGCGATGAGATTGCCGCGGCGCTGTCGCTGCCCGGCCTCGTCGGCGATGGCGTCGGTGATCACGAAGTCGCCCTGCCGGCTCGGGAAGAAATGGCCGTAGAACGACGGGCGGTCGCGCGGGATGGAGATCTCCTGCAGCGGCTGGGTGGGATCGACGGGCGCACGGCCGACGAATTGCTCGGGGTACTCGCCCGCATCCCAGCGCACCCCGTGGTAGATCACCGCCTCGCCGTTCTCCTGCCAGACTTCGTGGGCCACATCGTCTGCGCCTAGATCCGGCGACGTGCGGAAGCGGATCGGGCGGTCCGCGCGGCGGACCGGCATGCGTTCGCCGCCGTCCGCCTTGAGCCAGATGCGCTCGAGGCCGAGCGGCCAGGTCCACTCGTGGTTGTAGAGCACGAGGTCACGCCGACGCGGATGATACTGCACGTGGGTGACCCAGGCCGGCTCCTCCCAGCGCAGCGTCTGCCGGCCGGTCGCGAGATCCACCTCCACCAACTGGGTGGTCAGGCCATGCTGCGCGTACTGCTCCGACATCTCGCGATTGCCCTGGCGCACGGCGCCGAAGTCGAGGATGCGCCGGTCGGCGAGGCTCAGGAGGACGTGCGTGCCCGTGGGATCGAGGTGCGTGTAGCCCACGGTGCGGTCGGGCGGAATCTCGGCGATCGCGCGCCGGCGACCGTCGCGGAGGCTGACGGCATCGAGCTGGCCCCAGCCATCGGGGCGCCCCCAGACGAAGTACAGGTTGCCGGCGACGGGATCGAGGCAGGGGCTGGACTTGTTGAGTCCGTGCGCCGCCACGGTGCCGTTGAAGAGATAGTCCTGCTTCGGATCGGCTGAGCGCGGCCGGGCGAAATACGGGTACGCCTGCAGCGCCGGGCCGACAAAGATGGCGAGCGGCTCCATCCGGCCCGTCGCGCGGTCGATGCGGGCGAGACTCGCGCCCTCGGGGTGGTCGGACCAGGCGTTCGTGATGGCGGCCAGCGTGCGCCCGTCGGCCGTCACGCTGTACGTGGTGAAATAGAGCAACTGGCAGTTCGCCGTGCGGGGGGATTCGGGACGAGCGCGGTGCATGGGGTGTTGACCGGTAGGAGCCTGCTGGCAGGCGATAGCAACGTCCCATCGCCTGCAAGCAGGCTCCGACGACAAATCACTTCTGCAATTCGGCGCCGACAGTCACGGTCGTGCCGCTGAAGAGGGGGCGGCTCTTCTTCAGGGACTTCGCGACGCCCCAGCCGAGCGGGATCGCAACGATGAGCCAGACGATGATCAGCTTGAGTTTCATGGTTTCACGTGGTGCCGCGGGTCCACGGGGCGGACCGCGAGGTTGCAGGCGAGCCCGAGGAGGAGCAATCCCGCCATGAGGTAGAGCGTCGTGTTGTAGGCCTCGCCGGCGGGCACGCCGGCGGCGCGCTGGGCGGCGGAGAGGCGGTCGACGAGCTGCGGCCCGAGGATCGCCGCGACCGACCAGGCGGTGAGCACGCGGCCCGTGATCGCGCCCACCTGGTAGGCGCCGAACATGTCACGAAGGTAGGCCGGCAGCGTCGAGAAGCCGCCACCGTACATCGAGATGATGGCGCCCGTGAGGATGACAAAAACCGCGAGATAGCCGCCACGTTGGGTCCATGGCACGCACAGGTACAGCGCAGCACCGAGGATGAAATAGGCGGCGTACACGCCGCGCCGGCCGATCACGTCGGAGAATGACGACCAGAGGAAACGCCCGCCGAGGTTGCACAGGGAGAGGAGCCCGACAAAGCCCGCGGCCGCGGCCGGGGTGACGTTGAACATGTCCTGGATCATCGGCGAAGCCTGCCCGAGGATGCCGATGCCCGCCGTCGTGTTGAGGCAGAGGACGCCCCACAGGAGCCAGAACTGCGGCGTGCGCCAGGCGGTGTCGACCGCGACCTTAACGGGGGCGGCCGTCGTGACCTTCGGCACATAACCCGCGGGTTTCCAATCATCCGCCGGCACCTTCACGAGCCAGGCGGCAAACGTCATGAAGCAAACATAAATGCCCGCCATCACGAGCAGCGCCTGCCAGGCGCCCACGCCCTCGGGGCCCGCGAAATGCCGCATCAACTCCTCCGCCAGCGGCGCACCGATCAGAGCGCCGCCGCCGAAACCCATGATCGCGAGTCCCGTGGCCATGCCGGGGCGGTCCGGAAACCATTTCACGAGCGTGGATACCGGGGCAATGTAGCCGAGGCCCAGGCCGATGCCGCCAAGTAATCCATAGCCGAGGTACAGGAGCCAGAGCTGGTGCCAGAAAACGCCGCCCGCCGCGATCACGAGCCCGCCGCAGAAACACAGCGCGCTGACGACCATGGTGAGCCGCGGGCCGTTCTTCTCGACCCACTTGCCGAACAAGGCCGCCGACACGCCCAGCACCGCCAGCGCGATGGAAAAGGAAAGCCCGACCTCCGGCTGCGTCCAATCACCCGCCGCCGGCGCGGTCACGCCGAGCGCCTGCGCGAGCGGTTTCTTGAAGACCGAGAAACCGTAGATCTGCCCGATGCACATGTGCAGGGCGATGGCCGCGGGGGGCACCAGCCAGCGGTTGTAGCCGGGCGGAGCGATGGTGGCGGTCCGTTGCAGAAAGTTCATGGAGAGGACCCTCCATGCTGGTTCCGAGCCCGGGGGAGTCCATGCGATTGCCGCTCTAGGACACAGTCAGTGGGCAGATTTATCCAAGATAGTAGGACGAAATGCACAAACCGTATCAGAACATACAAAAGATCCGGTCCGATCAGACTCATTCTCGTACTCGTTCTCGTAATCGTAATCGTTCTCGTTCTCGAATCGTTGGACCTCTCAAGCCGGAGAACGAGTACGAGAACGATTACTGGACCTCGACCGACCCGATCAGCGCTTCGACATTCTCGAACGGTGTCTCGACGGCGAGGGTGCAGCCCGAGCCGAGAATGAATCGCCGGTGGCCGGACATGGCCGTGAGCGCTTGGCGGGCCGCGGCGCGCACCGTGGCCGGCGTGCCTTGGGCGAGGACCGCGACCGGATCGAGGTTGCCCCAGAGCGTCACATCCGGACCGACCGTGCGGGCGGCCAAGGCAAGGTCGGTGCGGTAATCGATCTCCAAAACGTCCGCTCCCGTGCGGGCCATGTCGGCGAGGATCGGCTCGGCATTGCCGCAGATGTGAAGCGACACGGGCTTGCCCGTGGCCGCCTTGAGATCGGCGATCAGGCGACGCTCCCACGGCCAGGCGAACTCGCGGTAACGTTCCGGTCCGATGAGGCCCGCGGGCGAGTCGCCGCCGGTCAAGACATCCGCGCCGGCGTCCGCCAACCCCCGGCCATAGGCGAGGCCGAAGCGGTGGCAGCGCTCCATCAGGGCCTGCACGAGGGCGGGGTCGTCGTGGACCGCGAGCATCAGCTCATTCAGGCCCATGAGCGCGGCCGCGAGCGAAAAGGGATACTGGTCGAAGCACGCGACGACCGCGGTGTCGCGACCGACGGCTGCAACGATGCGGCGCAGGGCTTCGAGCATGAGCGGATAACGCCCCTGATGCGCGACGTCCGGCTCGGGCAACGCCTTGACGTCCGCGAGGGTCCGCACGCGCGACTCCCCCAGCCCACCCCAAGGCTGCTGCTCGCCGATCGGGCCGACAGCGGCGCCCATGGCTTGGGCGCTGACCCACGTGTCGGCCGAGAGGATGACGGCATCGGGCCGAAACCGCTCGTGATACGCGATCACGGCCGCCGCCAGCGTGTCGGCATCACGCGTGTAGCGGTCCAGCGTCACCCCGGTGACGCGCGCGCAGAAATGCACCGCCAGCGGCACCACCGGCGCGCGCGGCGTGGGCTCGCCGCGGAGGGCGCTGAAAACGATGTCACGCGAGGCAGGCATCTTCATTTGCGTTCACGTGTAGCTACGAGCGTAAGCGAGTGGTCCGACGGCAATAGTGGCGTCCAATCCACTCGCTCACGCTCGTGGCTACGATACTGAAGGTTCAGCCATATCTCCACGCGTGCTCCTGGGCGTGGCGTTCCAGCCCGGTCATGATCGCGCGGCAGCTGTTCTGCCAGCGGCCGGCGGGCATGTCCTCGGTGATGGCGAAGAGCAGGCCGTCGATGCCGTTGGCCTCCTCGCAGAGATTGACGGCGATCTGCTCGACCTCGGCGTCAGGGCGCAGGTGGGCCGACGAGGGATAGTTGATCCACAGCACCTTGCCCGGCCAGGCCGCGCGGGCCTCGGCGAGGGTCATGTCGGTGTCGGGCGCCGGCGTGAAGGCCTCGATGTAGTCGAGGGGCGTCGAGGCGATGGCGGAGGCGATGATGCGGTTGTTCGCGTCGAAGTGGCAGCCGATGAGCTTGCCGTGGCGGTGCATGACCTCCGCCGCCTCGTGGTAATGCGGCAGGTAGTACTCCTCGAACACCTGCGGCCCGATGATCTCGGGGGTGACGTTGCCGCCGTAGTTGGCGTGCCCGGCAGGCGAGGCGGCGACGATCGGGTAGATCTTCCGGCGATTCTCGACGAGGATGCGGTAGAGCGAAAGCACCTCGTCGCGGCGCTCCATCCACTCCTCGCAGAACTGCTCCATCGCCATGACGCTGCCCGAGATGAGCTCCTGGAGCGGCTCGAGGCCGAAGTTGGCGCGGCAGATCGCGTCGCCGTCGAAATCGATGTCAGCCTGTGTCATCGGGCCGTAATCGGCCTCGTAGACCTCGTCCGCCAGGAAGAACCGGATTGCCGCATAGTCCTCGGGACGCTTGAGCAGCAGCTCATGCCGCCAGGTGGTGAAGCCGGCGTCCTCGGTGAGCGACGTGAGCGTGCCGCGCGGCGTCTCGTGCTGGGTGCGGGTGAACTTGCGGTCGCCCTCCCACCACGTGTGAGCAGTGGTGCGGACGTTGGGGCGGTGGGTCTTGAAGACCGGGAGGCGCTGGACGATGCACATGCCGCGGTTGCGCATCTCGCGCTCGGCCAGGCAGGGGTGCACGAAGGCCTCGTAGATGGTGAAGGGTACGACGGGGCCGTGGCCGCCGCCCAGGGCGCGTTCGACGCGGGCTCGGGGAGTCATGATGAGGTGGGGTTCACGGTTGATGCTCGTGCGCGTAGGCGCAGAGCGCGCGGAGATTTTCAGCGGGCGTGTCGCGCGGGACCTCGCAGCCGGCGCCGACGATGAAGCGCGGGCCCGCCGCGCGGTGGCAAGCCGTCAGCGCGGCGGTGACCGCGGCGGGCGTGCTGTTGCGCAGGCCGGACACGGGGTTGAGGTTGCCGATGAGCACCTGGTCGGGCCCCATCTCCACGCGGGCCTCGGCCAGCGGCACGGGATAGTCGAGGTCCACGATGCCGCAGCGCAGGTGGCCCATGCCGGCGAGGTGGGCGCGGGTGTTGCCGCAGATGTGCAGGCGCGCCGGCACGCCCAGCGCGCGGATGCCGTCGATGAGCCGGCGCTCGAAGGGCCAGACAAACTCGCGGTACAGGCCCGGGCCGATCAGCGAGGCCGCGGCGTCGCCGACGCCGATCAGGTCGGCCCCGGCCTCCACCTGGGCGCGGGCGAAGCGGAGCCCCAGCTCCACGCAAAAGGCGAACAGGTCATGCACGAACACCGGGTCGTCGTAGAAATCGAGCATCAGCGTGTTGATCCCGCGGAGGTCCGCCGCCTCGGCCATGGGGCCTTCGATCCAGCCCTCGACCAGCAGGTCGCGGCCCACGCGCTCGCGCAGGAGGGCGACGGCCTTGACGCCGTTGTGCATGCGCCCGCCGCCGAGCGGGTCGGGCGGCTGCAGGCCGGCGAGTTGCACCTTGTCGGCGAGCCGGGCCTCATCCTCGACGAGCGCCACCGGCTGCTCGTCGAAATACCGTACCTGCGCGCCGCAGTCGGCCGCCTCGCGGGCGGGGTCCGACATGGTGTTGACGTAGTCGAAGCCGAACGCCTCCGCGGTGCGGATCTGCCCCTCGGCCAGCACGCGGTGATCGGTGCAGTAGTCGAGGTAACGCGCGCCGGCCTGGCGCGCCGCGAACATCATCGTGATCGGCATCAGCGGCAGCCGGTCGACGGGCCGGCCGGCGAGATGGGCGAGGATGCGTTCGCGGCCGTTCATGGGCGGGGACTCAATAATTTCCCTCGCGGCGCCAGACGTCGAGCATCCGCTCGTAGTTGGCCAGCGGCATGCCGGTGTAGATGCAGTTGCTCGTGGAGAAGATGTAGCCGTAGCCGGGCATACCCGCCTGCAGCGCCTGCCGCGCGGCGGCCTCGACCTGCTCGGGCGTGCCGGCGTCCATCATGCCGCAATGCACGTTGCCGATGAGGCAGAGCTCGTGGCCGTAGCGGCGCTTGACCTCGGCGAGGTCCACGGCGCCCTGCGGGTCGAGCGAGTGCAGCGCGTGGGGTTTCGTGGACACGAGCTGGTCGATGATCGGCATGATGTTACCGTCGGTGTGCTTGATCACGTAGTAGCCCATGTCCCGGTAGCCGCGCGTCAGCTCGGCGAGGTACGGCGTGACGAAGTCGGCGAACTTGGCCGGGCTCATGAACGGCCCGGTGTTGAAGCAGTAGTCGGAGCAGAGCGCGAAGCCGTCGAGGCCGCCGGGGCGACGGAGCTTGGCCGCGTCGGCGAGGGCCTTGCGCACGGCGGCGGCGGCCTCGGCCTTGAGGGCGTCGGGTTCCTCGACCATCCGGCAGGAGAACGCTTCCATGTCGGCGCCGTTGGGCACGGCGAAGGTGGCGTCGCCGTGCGCCATGAGGAAGTAACGGTCGCCGGATCGCTCGCGGATGAGGTCGACCAATCGCGCGAGCTCGTCGAGCTCGCCGGGGTTGGGGTGGATGAAAATGGCGCTGTGCTCGAAGCGCTCGGCGGTGGCGATGTAGAGGTCGGCCATGTCCCGGCGGTGCAGCTGGCGCTCCCGCTCCTCCATCTGCAGCCACTGGCTGTAGTTGCGGTGGATCGGGTGCACCTTGCCGAAGGCCTCCATCGTAAGGAAGAAGACCAGTTCGAAGTGCGGCACCCGCCCGGTGAGCGGCCGGCGCTCGAGGGCGGCGATGAAGCGTTCGCGAGGGGTCATGGGTGACGGTGGATGCTGCGCGGGGTGGCGCACGGCTCAACCTGCAATCGGCGGCAGCCTGGCAACAGCAGCGCACCTGATTCCCGCCTGCGCAAATTCTACTCCCGCGACGCCGCTGGGGATTTAATGGCTCTCATCAGAAACGATGCAACCTGAGGCCGGGACAATGGATGCGCAGCCAAGACCTGCCTATTCGGGCATAGTCCCCGGCATGATCCCCCGACTGCCCCTCGCCTTGTTGGTCACCTTAGCCATTGTGCCGTTTTCGACCGCACAGAACTTTAGCGGGAGTGATACTTTTGACGGAACCGTGATCAACCCGTCCAACTGGGGCACGGAATTAAGTCAAAATGGCGGCGCTTTCACCGCCAATTATGGATCGCTTAATTTCACCGACAGCGGTGCGACTTGGTCGACGCATTCATCAGCGATGCGGTCCTGGATCCTCAATGTCGGCAGCTATACTGCCGACTGGCAGGTTCAGATCGATTTCACCCTCAACACCACCCTGATTGCAGGGCAGAGTGTCGATTGGACCATGGTGTTAGCCAACAGCGATTCGGTCGACGACTATATCGCCGTCACCCTTAGCAAATTCGGCGACATGGCCGGCAACCCCAGCGCAAAAGCTGCGGTCAAATCCAATGGCTCCGACGGACCTTTTGCGGTCCAGGTGACCACAAACCCCACGACCGCGACTATGTACGTAGGCTACATCGCCTCCAGCGAGACGCTGATTGCCGCGTACGATAGCGGAAGCGGGTTGACCAATCTCCTGAGCGTTTCCGTGGGAAGCAGCGGACAAGCGTGGAACATGACCTCAGGGAGCACCTTCCAACTCAGCATCAAGGCCACGAATGCCCCGAATGCGGGCCCGACCAGTGCGTTAGTCGAAGGTGTCTTTACGGCTGACAACTTTCTGGCTTCCGCCACGACGCCCGTCCCGGAGCCGTCGACATACGCCCTCCTGGCGGGTCTCGCCGCCCTCGGTGTCGTTGCCTGGCGCCGCCGCTCCTGAGGCGCGCGCACGATCTCAGACGTCAGCCAGCTTCCGTTCCTTCGCCACGAACCAGAGCGGCTCGCCGGCGTCGTCAAGGATCGGCGCGATGCGGACTTCGGCGCGGTATTTGGTGCCGTCCTTGTGATAGTTCAACACCGTCTCTCGGCAGGCCTGCCGGGTGCGCAAGGCGGTGCGGATGCGATCCACGGCGGCGTGGTCCGTCTCCGGTCCCTGCAGGACGTGCCCGGGCTTGCGGCCCTTGAGCTCGGCGAGCGAATGGCCGCACATCGCGATGAAGGCCGGGTTGACCCATTCGACCAACCCCTGGGCGTCGGTCACCACCAGCCCCGGCGCCTCCGGCTTGGCCGGACGCCGCGCGAGATCGTCCATGAGCCGCGCCTTCAGTGCCGCCGGCGGCGCGACCTCAGGCCGCACGCCTGCCAGCGTCACCGTCGTCACCACCTGACGCAGGCTTTCCACGAACTCGCGCAGCTCGGCCTGATACTCGAGCAGGATCTCAAAGCCCTCCCGTTCCGGCGCCGACATGGCGCCGGCGACGTACTGGGTCGCGCGATCCTGGAGGGTTTCGCTGAGCATTGAGGGCGAGGAAAATCCATTTTCGGCGACAGTCAAAAGCCGTTTGGCCCCCGCTCGCACGCGCGCGAGTCGCATGAGTTGGGCGCCCACGGTCCATTTCAACCATTACTGAATGCCGCCACTTCACCGGCGCCCGGACCTTGGCCTTTACCCGCGGCCGCCGGTGCGCCAAAAACCGGTCGGCCATGAACGCACGACTCCTGCTCCTCTGTTCCGTCCTCTGCCTCGCCGCCGCACCCGCTTCCGCCGGCTCCCGCCTCGACGGCCGCTGGCAGCTCGTTCCCGCCCGCAGCAGCGCGCTCAACTTCTGGAAGACCTTCCAGATCGCGATCGCGACCGAGGGCGACAAGGTCGTCCTCACCCGCACCCTCGCCTATGGCGACCGCGCCGCGCGCGAGGTGTTCGAGCTCGACGTCACCCAGCCCGACAACCGCGTCCCGCTCGAGTGGTGGGCTGACAACCGCTACATGGGTCTCTACATCGGCGGCGACGGCGCCAAGCACGCGCGCGCCACCTGGCTCGACGACGGCCGCACCCTCCGCCTCGACAGCACGTTCGTCGTGACGACGCAGCAGGGGGAGAGGACGGTCAACATCCTGAGCGACTACAAGGTCTCCCTCGCCGGCGATGAGCTCACCCTGATCGAGCTGCGCAGCTCCCGCCTGCAACCCTTCGTCTACGTCTTCAAGCGCGCCACCCTCTGATCCCGATTCGCTCCATGAACCCGTTTTCCCGTCTCCTCGCCGCCCTCCTCCTCTCCGCGGCGCTGCTGCCCGCCCAGCCCGCGCCCAAGCAGCTCGACCGCGCCCCCGCCACCGCCACGGTGATCCCGTTGTCCGAGAACTGGCGCCTCGACGGCGATGTGCCCGTCCATGCCCTGCTGATCTCCCTCCAAGGCCTCGCCAACCGCGACTACCCGCGCATCTACCTTGAATACCCCAAGAACTGGCAGTGGGAGATCGTCCACCCGCTCATGGGTTTCCTCGAAAAGCGCCACGGGATGAAACTCACGCGCCTCGCGCTGAACGATGCCGACACCGCGCTCGCGCAGTTTGGCCAATTCGCCAAGGGCTGCGTCGTCTGGGACCCGGCCGTGCGCTCGTCCCTGATCGTCGCCTTCACCATCGCCGGCGTCGAGGACCTCGTCGTCGTGCACCCGAACCTCCTCCCGGTCGCCGCTCGCCATGGCCTCAAGCCCGTCGTGGACCTGCGCGGGAAGTTCGCCGGCCAGCCCGACCATGTGATCTACCAGTGGGCCTACGACACCTACCACGCCCGCTGCTCCCGCGACTACTACGTCGTCATGGGCGGACACTCCGGCATCGAGATGCAGCCGGGCATCGCCGACTTCGGCATCAGCCGCCGCGCGTTCTTCAGCGACCTGTCAGCCAACCCAAAGCACCCCGAGGAACTCGCCCTGCTCAAGCGCATCCTCGCCGGCCAGAATCCCGCCAGCATCGTCCTCGGCTGGCACTCCTACGCCAAGGACACCGAGGCGCAGCACACCACGCTCACCGGCAACTACGGCCTGAAGATGGAGGGCCTGCACAACCTCCCCAACGTTTCCTTCACCTCGCAGATCCCGCTCACCCCCGACTTCAAGTACGAGAACAACCACCACGTCGCCCTCGACGCCAAGCTCAAGGCCGAGCCCAAGGTCTACCTCGCCGCCGTCGCGACCGACTCGATGGGCATCGGCACGTGGACCAAGCCCGGCCGCGGCGACATCCCGTACGCCTGGCAGGTGCTCGTGAACTGGTCGTGGATGAACCCGCCTGCGCTCCAGTATTTCTACGAGAGCAAGACGCCCAACGACTACTTCATCGGCGGCCTCAGCGGGCCGGGCTACATGTACCCGCAGTCGGTTCCCGCCGACAAGTTCCCCGCCCTGATGCGCGACATGCGCGCCCTCATGGCCAAGCTCGACCTCAACGTGCTCGAGATCATGGAGCACACCGAGGGCCACCGCCGCAACGGCATCGCCAACCTCTCGCGCGAGGTCGGCGACCGCTATTACGCGGAGTTCCCCGACGTGCACGGCTTCATCAACGGCTACAGCGCGGCTCAGACCTTCGACCTCCGCGACCGGCGCCCGCTGATCAGCTACGACTACTACCTCGCCGTGGACTGCACCGTGGCCAACGCCGCCGCCGATCTCGACGAACTCATCCGCCTGAACGACCAGCGGCCCTACTTCCTTCTCATCCACATCCGCGAGAGCAACACGGTCGAGAAGGTCCGCCAGATCATCGAAAGCCTCAGCGAGAAGGTGGAAGTCGTGCCGCTCGACGTCTTCCTCAAGCTCGCCGCCGACCGCCAGACCTACCAGACCCGCTACCAGGAGCCGGCCAAGCCCGAGGCCAAGCCGGCGACGAAGAACCCGGGCGACGTCTGAGCGCGCTCAGTACTCCGGCGGCTCCTCGACCTTGGCGGTCGCGCCGGCGGCGAAGAGCCGGGCGAAGCCGTCGTAGCTGTGCAGCGGGTACAGCTTGAAGTTGCTGTAGCCGTGGCGCACGCGCGGCAACGTGTCGAGGTGCAGGCGGGCCGCGTCGGCATCGGCGCATTCCAGCAGAATCACGGCGTTGCGCTCGGCCGCGGTGAACCAGATGCCGCGGATGACGTCGGCCTGCTGCAGTTGCCAGACCGCGCGCGCCTCGTCGCGCTGCAGTTCCTCCAGGTTGGCGTAGGTCGGGGTGTTCAGGTCGTGCTCGAGGGCCAGGATGCGCATGGGGTAACCTCCTGACTGACGCCATACGCCGACCACCCGTCCGTGACAACGCCCCCGCGGTCCGCGGCCGCGGAATGACGTTCCCCTGCTAGTCCGGATAAGATGCCGGAATCGCCGGTTCAGGCCACCTGCGTCTTGGCGGCCGCACCGCCGAAGAGCTCGCGCAAGACGCTCCAAGCCTTGCGCAGGCCGGCGGGATGCACGCCGCCCCAGCCGTAGGCCTTGACGAGTTCCTCCTCGTGGCCGCGGTAGCGCGGCGGGAGCAGGAAGTAGGTCTCATCCCGGCCGGTGATGACGGTCGAGAAGAAGAGGCCCTTGCCGACCGCGAGGTTCTTCTCGGCGATCGTCACCGTGCGCTCCGGCAGCACGAGCCAGGGCTTGTAGGCGAAGACCAGCGCGTCGTCGGTCTGGCGCAGCCGGCCGTAGGTGCGCACCGGCACGTCGGGCAGGTTGCCACCGGCGAAGACCTTGTTCGCGTCGGGCTGCACCTTGTACCGCGCACGCCGGAGCGTGAAGAAATCCCAGCAGAAGATGCTGCCATAGACCGTGAGGCGGAAGGCCCAGCCGGCGACGAAGTAGGCGACGATGATGAGGATGATCGACAGCGCCGCGCTGACCCACGGATTGAGCGTGGCCGTGAGCGTCAGCAGGCCGAGCAGCGCGGTGCGCCCACCCTTGAGCGCGGCGTCAATCGCACCCCACGGGCTCAAGAGGATGAGGACGTTGATGGCGTGCGAGGCCATCCACACCAGGGCGAAGACGGCGATGCCGAACGGCACGGTCAGGATGTTGAGCAACCAGGAGAGGTCGATCGCACCGAGGTGGATCATGGCCAGGCCGGTCGAGGCGAGGCCCGCATCGGGCGTCGCGGGGGCGCTGGCCACGAGCATCTTGCTCAGGCCGTCCATGGTGAAGGGGATGATCGCGCCGGCGGCGACGAGACCCGTGGCCTTGTTCTCCACGGTCTCGAGGACGTCGAGCGGCTTCTTCCAGCCGGGAGGCACGACCGCGCCGAGCGAGTCCTTCGCGGCGCAGGCGCCGACGAGCGCGAGCGCCGGCACGAAGAAGGTCCACTGCGCGTACCACGGCAACTGCTCGGTCGGCGTGCCGTTTTTCTTGGCCACCGCGTACTGGTAGGCGCCATAGGCCCCGGTGCCCAGCAACGGGGAGATCGCCATGCCCGTGACTGCCGTCACCGTGGTCGCCAAGGCGGCGCCCGGCGACTTGTCCGCCTTGGCCGCCGGAGCGGCGGCCGGGGTCGACGCCGCCCACAGCGGCGAGATGACCAAGGTGATGAGCAGGGCCAGAAGAACGAGCGGAGTGAGTCGTTTCATGGGACGGGAGGGATGCAGGAGAGGTAAGCCCGGTGCCACCGGGAGACAACTGGATTCAAATCCGCTCCCGCTCGAGGTTCAGCCAGGCCAGTTCGCGCGGCGTGAGCGTCACCCGCAGGCACTCGAGCGAGCTGACCGTCTCGCTGATGAACCGCGGACCGATCAGCGCGAAGGTCGGGAACGGCTGATGGAGCACGTAAGCCGCCGCGATCGCGATGGGCGTGACACCCTTGCGCCGCGCGAGCTCGATCGCCCGTTCGCGGCGGGCGAAGTTGTCGTCGCTGTACCAGCAGTGCACGAGGTGCCAGTCGTCGCGCTTGTCCGGCCCGGCGCGCTCGGTGAAAAATCCCCGCGCCTGGCTCGACCACGCGAGCAGCGGCAACTGGTGCCGACGCAGCCAGCGGCGGGAATCCGGATCCGAGGCGGCGACACACCCGGGCCAGACCTCGTTGACCATGCGCGCGAGGCTGAAGTTGTTGCTCACGACACTGAAGCCCTGCAGGCCCTTGCGCTTGGCGTAGCGGTTGGCGGCGGCGATGCGGTCGAGCGACCAGTTGGAGCCGCCGAAGAGGCGGATGCGTCCGGCCTGCACCTGCGCGTTGAGGACGTCCACGAACTCGCCCACGGGAATGTCCGGGTTGTCGCGGTGCAGGACGTAGAGGTCGGCGTGGTCCGTCTGCAGACGCCCGAGCGAGACTTCCAGCTCGCGCGCCAGGTCGGTCGGGTTGCAGTGCGGGGTGTGCGCGCCCTTGACGATCACGCTGACCTCGTCGCGCACGCCGCGGTGCCGCAGCCAGTGACCGAGGAGCTTTTCCTGGAGGCCGTTGCCGTAGATGTAGGCCGTGTCGAAGGTGAGTCCGCCACGCTCGTAATAATCGTCCCAGATCGCCGCCGCGTGCGGCATGGTCGCCTGATTGTCGCAACCCATCACGAGGCGCGAGACGGGCTTCGCCAGGCCGGCGATGGTCGCCGACGGGATCACGGCATCCGCCTGGCGGCGCAGCGGCCGTCGCGCATGCGTGTGGGTGAGGTTCTCGGGCTTCTCCTGTTCGTAGGTCAGGCCGACCGCGGTGCGCCATTGGTCGAGGGTCGCGAGATTGCCCAGCGTGTCGGCCACGGTCATCGCCGGCACCTCCCGCTGGCCGGCCGCGAGCGCGGCCGCCACGGCGTCGGCCTCGAGTCCGTAGAGGGCGTCGGGCACGGCCACGGTGATCTCCTCGGCCTTGCCGCCGACGGTGAGTGTCATCGTCGCCGCAACCCCGTCGCTCGGCGGAATCCACGGCGACGGCACGTGCAGCATGCCGGCCGTGCCGTAGATGCGCAGCGAACTGTCCTGATGGACGCCCACGCTTGTCGCAACCTGCGCCACGATGCCGCCGGCGAACTTCAGCGTCGCCGCCGCGACGACATCCACGCCCGTTTCCGGGTGGAGCTGCCCGACTCCGGTCACCGCGACCGGGTCGGCAAACGGCCGTCCGCCCGCGGCGCCGGCGACGAGGCGGGCCATCGAGACGGGGTAGCAGCCGACGTCGAGGATGCCACCGCCGCCGGCGGCGTTGGCCCAAAGACGTGAAGTGGGATTGAATCCGGCGTTGAAACCAAAGGCGGCCTGAATGAGGCGGATCTCGCCGAGCACGCCGCTGCGGACGATCTCGACGATCTTTGCCGTCTGCGGGTGGCAGCGATACATGAAGGCCTCCATCAGCAGCACGCCGTGGCGGCGCGCGGCCTCGGCCATGACCATCGCCTCGGCGTGATTGAGGCCGATGGGCTTCTCGCAGAGGATGTGCTTGCCGGCCTCGGCCGCCCTGACCGCCCACTCCACGTGCTGCGGGTGCGGCGTCGCGATGTAAACCGCCTGCACCTCCGGGTCGGCGAGCAGCGCCTCATAGGACCCGTGGGCCCGCGGCACGCCAAATTCCTGGGCGAAGCGCGCGGCGCTTTCCGCCGACCGGCTCCCGACGGCGACGAGCCGGCTTTGGTGCGACCGGGCGACGCCCTGCGCAAAAATCCCCGCGATCCGGCCCGTGGCCAGAATCCCCCAGCCGAGTTTGGTGCTCATGGATAACCCGGCGATAGGTGGAGATTTTCGGCGCGGAGGCAATCACGCGCAGGATTGCACCGCGGGGCGCGATCCCAACACTGCCGCCATGCCCGCCAAGGCCGACCTCCAGCGCCTGCGTTCCCTGCGCGAGAAAAAACACCGCGAGGCCCTCGGGCTCTTTGTCGTGGAAGGCGAGAAGGTCGTCGGCGAGCTGCTCGCGGCCAAGCTGGCCTTCAGCGAGATCTACGCGACCGCGGACTGGATCGCCGCGCATCCCGGCTCCCAGCCGGCGCCGGTCACCGTCACCCCGGCCGAGATGGAGCGGGCCAGCCACTTCCCCACCCCGGCGCGCGTGCTGGCCGTCGGTCGCATCCGCCGCACGCCGCTGCCCGACTCCGGCCTGACTCGCGGACTCACGCTGGCGCTCGACGGCGTGCAGGACCCCGGCAACGTCGGCACGCTGCTGCGCATCGCCGATTGGTTCGCCTTCGACCGCGTGGTGCTCTCGCCCGACTGCGCCGACCTGTTTTCACAGAAGGTCATCAACGCGAGCATGGGGTCGTTCGCCCGGGTGACGGTGCACACGACGCCGCTGGCCGAGGCACTCGCCGGCCTGCCCGGCCGCACCCCCGTGCTGGGCTGCGATCTCGCGGGCACCGACGTGCACACGCTGGCGCCGCTGCGCGACGCGGTGGTCGTGATCGGCAGCGAGGGCCGCGGTCTTTCGCCGGGCGTGAAGGCGTGCGTGACCGATTTCGTCACCATCCCGCGCCACGGCCACGCCGAGTCGCTCAATGCCGCCGTCGCGGCTGCCATCGTCTGCGACAACCTCCGGCGCGCCGCCGGCCACTGACGCCGCCTTACTCCTTGGCCTTCTTCTTGCCGCCGCCCGTGTGCAGGGCCATGCCGGCGAACACGCCGATGGCGAAGACCCCGAAGTAGATCAGCGCGGCCGACGCATGGATCGGCGCCTTCGCCGTCGTCCCGGCGATCGGGAAGTGGAAGTCGATCACGTGCGTGTTGTTCATGCCCGTGTAGAGCATGACGAACAGCAGCGCGAGAAACACGATCGTGCGGAGGACGGCTTTGAAATTCATGGCGGGGAGGTTGCGGGCTGGCGGCTGATATGAACCGGCGCCGCCCGCCCCGCAATGGGAATCCGGCCCCAGGCCTGCGCGCGCAGGGCGCGCGGCGGCAGGCCGTGGAGCTCCCGGCACCAACGCGAGAAGTGGAACGGCGTCTGGAAGCCGCAGCGGTGGGCGACTTCGCCGACCGTGAGGCCGGTCTCGCGCAGCAGCTGCACGCCGCGGCGAGTGCGCGCCTCCCAGACGTAGCGCAGGGGCGTCGTGCCGAGGTGGCGCTTGAAGAGCTTCACCAGCTGCGCCGGCGACACCCCCGCGGCCCGCGCCAGCGCCGGCAGGTCCACGGCCTCATGCCCCGAGGCCCCGATCCAGGCCAGCGCCCGGCGCAGGGCATCGGGCTCGTCGGTGTCGCGCCGCTCCTGGCGGGTGTCGGTGAACAGGTACGCCTGCAACGCGGCCAGCCCGAGCGCATCGATCAGCGCGTGCGCCTGCGTGGCCGCCGTGAGCGGCAGCGCCAGCCCGAGCTCGATGAGCTGCTCGAACCGCCGCGCGACCGGCAGCACCGGCGCGGCCCGGCGGCACGCCTCGGCCACCTCCGCCGGCACGAGCGACGGATGCAGCGCGCACCACGTGTGGTGCGTGCGCCGGTCCGGCGCGAACGCGAAGTGCTCCCGCTTGCCCGGCAGAAACAACCCGACCTGCCCCGCCGCCAGCGCCCGCTCCTCGCCGTCGACCGCGATGTGCGCGCTGCCCGTCACAATGATGACGAGCTGGTAATCCGCCTGTACCCGCGGACCGCAGGTGCCGCCCGGGCCATAGACCACGTCGCCGAACGCCACGCGCGCGGAGTTCGTCGTCCGTATCTTAATGGGTATGTTTTTTAGCGGCGCGTGGCTATCCTTGGGCATATTTGTATGCTATTGGATATATACCCCATGAGCTCCGCAACCTTGGAAACCACCCCGCGTAACCTCGTCGTCGCCACGCCCGGTTTTGCCGGCACGCGCCGCAGCCAGTTCCCGAGGCAGCGCCCGCCCGGCTATTTCAGCCCCGATGCCGACCCGGCGGCGGTGCAGGCGTTCTTCGCGGCCAACGGCTACCTGGTGCTGGAGAGCGCCTTCACCCCCGCCGAGATCGAGGAGTTGAAACGCGAGACCACGCAGATCTGCCGCGGCGACCGCGGTGAGCTGCCCGACCACCCGAAGGCCGACGTGGCGGAGCCGGACGACTCCGTGCTGCGCCGTTTCCTCTGCATCCATTTCCCGCACAAGTGTTCCGACGTGATGCGCCGCGCCATCCACAACGCGCCCACGGTGCAGGCGCTGACGACCGTGATCGGCCCGAACGTGAAGTGCATGCAGTCGATGCTTTTCATCAAGTCCTCCGGCAAGCCCGGCCAGGCCTGGCACCAGGACGAGGACTACATCCCGACGCGCGACCGCTCGCTCACCGGCGCCTGGATCGCGATCGATCGCGCCACGCAGGAGAACGGCTGCCTCTGGGTGCTGCCCGGTTCGCACAAGCATGGCATCCTCTGGGAGCAGCGCTGGCACGCCGACCGCCGCTTCGACTGCGCGGAGGAGTCGTATGATTTCCCCTACCGCGACGAGGAGGCCGTGCCGGTCGAGGTCGAGGCCGGCTCGGTGGTGATCTTCAATGGCTACCTCCTCCACCGCTCGCTGCCCAACCGCGCGCCGGAGGGCACGTACCGGCGTTCGCTCGTGAACCACTACATGAGCTGCGAGTCGCGGCTCCCGTGGGGCAAGACCCCGGAGGGCGACCACAACGCGCACTACGACTACCGCGACATCATCGTCGTGGCGGGCAAGGATCCGTACGCGTTCAAGGGCCTCGCCGACATCCAGCGCCCGAGCGTCCGCCCGAGCGGCCAGGGTGGCTGCGACAAGTGGGGCGGTCAGGGCCGCAAATACAGGGACGAGGCCCCGGCGAAGGCCTGAGGGCGCCACCCGCCGAGCGCGGCGCGGAAATCCACCCCTCATCTCCGGCCGTTCGTCGCACGGATTCGGCCTTTCGTCGCATATCCGCGCGCGTGGCGCGCGGAATCGTCCAGCATGCGATGCGCACCATGCCCCGCGTCCGCCCATGAAGTCCCGCTGGCTCAAGATCGCCCTGATCGCGGCGGGCTGGGCCCTCGTCGGCCTGGTGCTGTCGCTGGAGCTCTATTTCAACGAGCGCGCGATGAACCGCGGCTTCGAGGGCGCGTGGAAGCCGACGGAATTCTGGGAACTCGCGACGCCGCAGTTCGTGCGGGCCATGATGTGGGCGTCCCTGGCCCCGCTGATCCTGCTGCTGCGCCGCCACGTCCCGCTGCACCGCGGCTTCTGGGTCGGCGGCACGGCCTTCCACCTGCTGTTCAGCTTTGTGGTGATGGCCGTCTACTACGTCGGCCGCTGGGCCGGCTTCTACCTGTGGATCAAGGGGGCCTGGCCGCCTGACGGCTTCTGGTCCGAGGTCGTGCAGGGCTTCTACGGCCGCAACCTCATCGACATGGCGTACTACTGGGGCGTGCTGGCCGTCGGCCACGGCCTCGACATCTACCAGCGCTACCGGCGCGAGGAGCTCAAGTCCGCCCAGCTCGAGGCCCGGCTGATCAAGACCGAGCTCCAGGCGCTGCGCCAGCAGCTGCACCCGCACTTTCTCTTCAACACGCTGAACACCGTCGCCGTGCTCATCCGCGAGCAGAAGCACGAGGAGGCGGTAACTTTGCTGGCCCGGCTGGGTTTTCTCCTGCGCATGTCGCTGGACCAGAATTGCGCGTCGGAGGTCACCCTCCGGCAGGAGATGGATTTTCTCGAGCGCTACATCGAGATCCAGCAGCTGCGTTTCTCGGACCGGCTGCGCTTCGGCATCGACATCGCCGAGGAGGCGCGGGAGGCGCTGATCCCGAATTTCCTGCTCCAGCCCATCGTCGAGAACGCCATCCTCCACGGCGTCGCCCCGAAGGCCGGGCCTGGCCGCGTGGACATCACCGGCCGCGTCGCGGCGGGCACGCTGCACCTCGAGGTCCGCGACGACGGCATCGGCCTGCCGCGCCGCCAGCCCGACCGCGCCCGCCAGGGCATCGGGCTCGCGAACACCCGCGAGCGCCTCGCCAAGCTCTACGGCCCGCAGGGCCGCCTCGAGCTCCGCAGCGAGCCGGGCCGCGGCGTCACCGTGCAAATCCAACTGCCCTACCGCGCATGAGCCCGCCGACCGCGCCCGCCGCCAGCCGCATCCGCACCCTCATCGTCGACGACGAGCCCGCCGCCCGCCGGGGCGTGCGGCTGCTGCTCGAGAAGGACCCCGCCGTGGAGGTCATCGGCGAGGCGGCCGATGGTCCCGCCGCCGTGGCGCTGATGCAGCGCGACCGGCCCGACCTCGTCTTCCTCGACGTGCAGATCCCCGGCGCCAACGGCTTCGAGGTCCTGGAACGCGCCGGCACCTACCGGGCGCCGGTGGTGGTGTTCGTGACCGCCTACAACGAGCACGCCCTCCGGGCCTTCGAGGTGAACGCGATCGACTACCTGCTGAAGCCCTACGACGACCAGCGCTTCGCCGCCGCCCTCGCCCGCGCCAAGGATGAGGTCCGCCGCCGCGAGCTCGAGACCGCCAACTCCCGCCTCAGCCAGCTGCTGGAGTACCTGCAATCGCGCATGGGCCTGAAGAGCGCCGGCGAACCCGTGCCGGCCGCCGAGGAGCGGATCTTCATCAAGTCGGCCGGCGAGATCTTTTTCCTGAAAGCCGACGAGATCGACTGGATCGAGGCCGAGGGCGACTACATGAAGCTGCACACCGCTGGCCGCTCGTACCTCATGCGCGAGACCATGGCCCGGCTCGAGGCGCGGCTCGATCCCCGCAAGTTCTACCGGATCCACCGCTCGACGATCGTGAACATCGACCGCCTGCGGAAGCTCAGCCCGTCCTTCGCCGGCGAGTACGCAGTTATCCTGCACGACGGCACCAAGCTGAAGCTGAGCCGCGGCTACCACGACCGCATCGCCGCCCTTCTGCGCGAGAAGCTGTAGCCGCGCGAACCCGGGACGGATCGCGTGGCCGACCGCACAACCTCGCGGTGCGACCGCCAGTCAAAGTTTCCTGTAACCATTGCGGAAATCGCGTGTTGTGGAAGGCATGCTGGTGCGCCGTTTCCTCTCTCGCCCATCGTCGCCGACGGACGGCATTTCGTCGCAAATCCGTGCGCTTTGGTCGCATCGCACTCCCCTTGCCGGTCGGAAGCCGGCTTTGCTCGCCCGGTCAGTCCGTAGTAGTCAGTTGTGTGTTGTGGAGGGGCCGTTGTGGGCCCCTCCACCTATTTTTGGCGCCGGCCTGCGGGCGGCGCTCTTGGCCGCCGTCATGCTGCTGGTCGGTCCGGCCTGCCAGCGCGAACCGGCGCCCGCGGCCACGCCGCCCCCGGCAACCGAGCCCGCCCCGGCGGCACCGGCTCCGGCGGCGGCGGATGAACCTGCGGCCGGCACCGGGTTCGACGCGGGCGGCGACCAGCGGATCGGGCCCGAGCACCTGCGCTACTGGACCATGTGAGCCGCGGCGCACCCGGTGCGCGCCCTCAGTCGCACAAAAAGCCTGCATTGCCGCCGCCGGCCGGCTAAGCCACGACGCGTTCCCCCATGAATGCCTTCAACGGACTCGGGCTCAACCTCGGCAACCTCAGCCGGCTCTCCGCCGCGCAGACCCGCTCGCTCAGCGCGGAAAACTTCACCGGCGCAAAAGGCGCCGGCGGCATGGCCACCGAGGGCACCGGCGCCCATTGCGCCCGCGACCTCGGCCGCGGCTGGAAAATCTCCCCGTCGGTCCGCATCAAGGTCGGCGAGACGTTCACGTTCGCCGACATCACAGGCAGCGGCGCCATCCAGCAGATCTGGATGACCCCCACCGGCCCCTGGCGATACAGCATTCTCCGCATCTACTGGGACGGCCAGGCCCAGCCCGCGGTCGAGTGCCCCGTCGGCGATTTCTTCGGCCTGCCCTGGGGCCGCTTTTCCCCGCTCGTCTCGCTGCCCGTCTGCGTGAATCCCGGCAGCGCCTTCAACTGCTACTGGGAAATGCCCTTCCGGAAGAGCTGCCGCATGACGCTCACGAACATCGGGCACGAGGACATGACGCTCTACTACCAGGTGAACTACACGCTCACCGACGTCCCCGCGGACTGCGCCTACTTCCACGCCCAGTTCCGCCGCACCAATCCCCTGCCCTACAAGCAGGACTACACGATCCTCGACGGCGTGCGCGGCCGTGGCCACTACGTCGGCACCGTCATGGGCTGGGGCGTCAACAACTCCAACTGGTGGGGCGAGGGCGAGATCAAGTTCTTCATGGATGGCGACAAGGAATGGCCGACGATCTGCGGCACCGGCACCGAGGATTACTTCTGCGGCTCCTACAACTTCGAGAACAAGGAAACGAGACAGTACCAGGAGTTCTGCACGCCCTACGCCGGGCTCCACCAGGTGCTGCGGCCCGACGGCGTGTACCGCTCGCAGCAGCGCTTCGCCCTCTACCGCTGGCACATCATGGACCCGATCCGTTTCACCTCCGACCTGCGCGTGACGATCCAGGCCCTCGGCTGGCGCAGCGACGGCCGCTACCTGCCGCTGCAGGATGACATCTGCTCGGTCGCCTTCTGGTACCAGACGCTGCCGACCGCACCCTTCCCCGCCCTGCCGTCGCGCGACGTGCTCGAGGTCATCTGAGCCATGAAATTCGTCATCGCCGTCGATTGCGAAGGTCCGGCCGGGGTCGTCGGCGCCCCGGGCGGCACGCTCAATGACGCGCCGGCCCAGTACGAATTCGCCCGCCGCCAGGCCACGGCCGAGGCCAGCGCCGCCGCCCGCGGACTCTTCGCCGCGGGCGCCACGCAGGTGATCGTGTGGGACACACACGGCGGCGGCGTCAACCTCGTCACCGACGAGCTCGACGAACGCTGCGATCTCTTCCATGGCGCGAACGGCGGCCGGCTGGCGATGCTCGACCGCACCTTCGCCGGCCTGCTGTTCATCGGCTACCACGCCCGCGACAACACGCTGGCGGCGCCCCTCGCCCACACCTTCAGCAGCACCCGCTACCAGTGGATCAAGCTCAACGGCCGCGAGGTCGGCGAGCTGGCCGTCGATGCCGCCGTCGCCGGCGCCCACGGCGTCCCGGTCCTCTTCGTGGCCAGCGACGACAAGGCCGTCGCCGAGGCCGCGGCCCTCCTGCCCGGCGTCGCCACGGTCACGACCAAGATCGGCTACAGCTGGAACGCCGCCCTGAGCAAGCACCCGCGCCGCGTCCTCCGCGAGATCGAGGCCACGGTCCAGGCCGCGGTGGCCCGGCGCGACGCCGTGAAGCCGTTCACGCTGCCCGGGCCGCTGGAGGTCGAGATCCGCCACAAGCGCATCGACACCGCCGACGAGGCCTGCCTCCCGGTTTACGGCTGGAAACGCGTGGACGCCTACACGGTGAAGCGCACGATCCAGGCGCTCACGGATTTGTTCTAGGCCTTCCGCGTCACCGCACCGGCACGAGCACCCGGCCATCCGCCGTGCCGAGCACCAGCCGGCGCGCCGCGCCGCGATGATTGCCGGGGCGCGGGACTGCCGTCAGCCGAGATCCAAGGTCGAAGCTTTCCTGCACCTCACCCGAAGCCGCCAGAACCCAGCCCGTCCCCGCCGCCGTCAGCGCCAGCACGCGCCGATCCGGCAACACCCACAGCAATTGCACCTGCACTCCGATCCAGGCGCACCATTCGCGCCGGCCCGTCGCACCCGACACCGCGACCACATAACCGGCGTCCGAGGCGCAAAGCACCCGCCTTGCATTCGACTCGAACGCCAGCGCCGAGGCGCCCGCACCCACGTCGAGATCCCACCGCAGCGTGCCGTCGGCCTCGTAGGCGATCAACTGCCGGCAGTTGGTGTCGACCGCCGTGACGATTTCGTCCGCACCGTCGCCGTCGATGTCGGCCACCAACAGGTCGCGCATCGCCGCCGGCATTGACCAGCAAATGAGATCGGACCGCTGGCACCGGCCCGCCACGGCGCCATCGGCACCCAATCGGATCGCGTAGCCGTGGATCGACGGCCGCGACGTGCCGCCCCACAGGGCGAAACGACCATCGTCGGCGGCCGGCCACATCGCCGTGAACACGCCCCACTCGATCGGCCGCTTCCACAACTCGCAACCATTGCGGTCGAACGCGTAAACGCGCCGGTCGGCATTGCTCACCAAAACCTCCGCCGCGCCGTCGCCATCGATGTCGGCCACCGCAAGCTCGCGGATCCGGCTGCGCTCCTCGCTCCAGTAGGCCCATGGCAGCGTCACCCAGGGAATTTCCTTCGTCCATCGTGGCTCACCGCGGGCATCGAACCACGTCAAAGCCCCGCGCTCCTCGCCCACGATCACGTTGCCGTCGGACCACTCGAGCGACAGCACGGGACCCTTGACCTGCCCGCGCCAGCACTCACCGCCGGCCGCGTCAAAGGCGACCACCGTGCCCTCTGCCGTCCCGACCGCAAACCCGCCGGCCCGCCCGGCCACCGCCGACACGACCTGCCCGGCGAGCCGCACCTCGCGCCACGGCTGCGTCACCGGCGTCACGACGGGCACCAGCGGCAACGATTTCACCTGCGGCGGCAACCAGGACTCGCCGCTCGCGCCCAGAACCAAGCTGCGCGCGCCGTGGGTCACTTGCAGCCCGCAGCCGACTCCGGCCTGCTGCCGCAACTCCACTGCGACGGAATCGCCGTCGCGCGGCCCGAGGCTCCAGCCACCCGCGGTTGCCCGCAGTATCCACGCATCCGCCCGTGCGTCGTCGCTCGCCCACAGCAGCCCGGCCAGCGCCACCGCGTCGCCGGCCGCCACCGCCGCGCGGCGACGCTCCACCATCTGGCCGGCTCCCTCATCGCGCACGGACTCGGCCGTTGCGAGGTGCAGCCACGCCTCCGCCTGCCGACTGCTGAAGCCATCGGTGCACACCGCACATTCGCCGCGCGGGAACCAAGACCGCTCCGCTAACAACTCGCCTGAAACTCCGGCGATCACGCGGTCCAGCACGAGTGTCCACGCCCCGCGCCGCCGCAGCAGATGGCGCTCCCAAACCGTCTCACCGCCGCCATCGAGGCGCGTCCCCACCGCGGAGAACTCGCCGTCCGTGCCGCGATAGAGCAACCGGGCGTAGCGCGGGATGCGTCCGGGCCCGCGGCCGTTCAGCGCGACGTTCACGCCGTTCTGCCAGCGTGGCCCGAGTGCATGTCGGTAACCGGTGCGCGGCAGAAACCAGTCGACGCCCCGCTCGCGCAGCCAGACGAGGGCATTGGCATCCTGGTAGGCGTGATGTCCGCCGGAGATGCCGTCGAGCAGCAGGTAGAAATCATCCGCACCCCAGCCGTCGCGCAGCGCGAGCTTGTCGAAGCCCTCCGCCGGCGACACGTCCACCACGAAGATTCCGTCCGGATTGTACACCGGGGTTTCGATGGTTTGGTGCCACAACGCATCGAGCGGCGCCACCGCCTGGCCGAGCAGGTCCTCGCGACGACGGATCGGGGCATCGGTCGTGAACGTGCGCAGCACCTCGTCGGTGAAATTGACCAAGCCGCCCTTCCGCACGGGCTGGAGGCGCAGTTGCGCCGCGTCACGCGCCAGCTCCGGCAAGCTGGTCTCGAGACTGAGGTAACCCGAATCGCCCGTGGCCACCGCACAAGCCGCGAGGTAATGGCGCGGGGCGCCCCAGCCGTAGGCCAGCAGTGCCCGGTCGGCCGCAGCGCGCAGCACCGGCGAGGCCGCGTAGTCCATCCGCCCCGTCGCCAGCGCATAGATGAGCGTGTTGCACAGCGACGCCCCCCACTGGTGACCCCACGAATCGCAGGCCGGCTTGGCGCTCGCCAGCTGCGGCGCGAACAGCCGTGCCGCGAGATCGAGCCAGGCCTGCGCCTCCGGCAGGCCGTAGCGCCGCGCGAAGAAGCGTCCCACGAAGAAGGCATCGAGGCCCGCCCGCGTGTGGTGATTGTACCGCACGGCCCACGTGTCGGCGACGGCCGCGATCTGCGCCGCGCCCTCCGCCGACTCGGCGACGTGCAGGAACATCGCATCCACCTGACGCCGCTCCTCCGCGGCGAAGCGGGGATGATCCGACACGAGATCCCAGACCGTCAACAGCACGTACATCCGCCCGTGCAGCATTGGCGGCGCCTCGGGATGGGTATTCAGGACATCCTGCGCGATGAACCGGTGCAGCTCGCGCTGGAAGGCGGCGAGGTAGCGCTCGTCGCCCGTGCGCAGGTAGCCCGTGCCGCATTTCGCGATGTGGTCGATGTAATCCCAGCTGCCCGACTGCCCGACGCGTTCCCAGACCGCATCATCCGACCCAAGGTAGCGCGCGACCTCGAGTTGCCCGGCGTCGGCCCATTGGCCGAGTTGGACCCGGTTGAGGTAGCCGAGCGCCGGACCGGACTCGCGAACGTGCGCCACCAGCGCCGCGGCCGCCGCCTGCACGCCCGCCAGATCGCTGCCGCCGACCAGCACGATCGGCCGACCCGCGCCCCACGGCTCGCCCAGCGTACGCACCACCCAGCCGCCGGGGCCGGGGAATGCATGATCGGTAAAGTCGTAGGCCTCGAAGTAGAGCCGGCGCACCAGCGCACTGACCATGAGGTTGCCGAGCACGATCAACGGCCCGGTCCCGACCGGCGGGCGGGAATCGGTTTCGGCGATCACGATCGGCGCCGGGCCGTTCACGGCCGCCAAGGCGTCGGCCAGCGCCAGCGCGACGGCGGCGTAGCCTGACCCGGTCGGGTGCACCACGCTCGTGCCCGGGTGGTTCAGGTCGCAGCGAAGCTCCGGCCGGAGCGGCAGGCGCGCCGCCTCCGGCAGGCGGGCGAAATCGGTTGAGGCTAGTGGCACGTTCACGCGACAGAGCCGCCGGACCGGTTGGCCTATGCCGGCTTCGGCGCCGTCACCGGGTTGGCGCCGCGGTGGGCGATCAGCTCGGCCTCATGGGGACAGAGCTCGCCGCGCAGGCGGAGCCCGCCATGCGAAAGGTTGATGCTCAGCGCCACGTCGTCGCCCGCCTCGACCCAGTGAGGCGTGAGAAAAGCGTTCCAGAGCACGTCGCCCGGCCGCATGTCGTAGCACAGGGCATCCGCGTCGGTGAGCGCCGGCGGGCGCGTACAGGTCTCGTATTGGTAATCCACCCGCACTGCCCGCGGCGCCCAACGATCCGGATCGCGCAGGCCGCAGAACCGCTTCGTGCCGTATACCTGCCAGGCCAGCACATGGGAGAAATCCATGTGATAGTTGGTCGCGCAGCCGCGGCCACTGATGAAGATGATCGGATAGCAGCGCTCCCACGTGAATCCCGCGGCGGTCAGTGCGCGTTGCCACGGTTCCAGGACGCCCCGCGTGAAACCATGCAGGCAGCGGCCCGGGGCGTCGAAGCGGTCGAGCTGGAAATGCGCGAGCGCGAACGGCGTCGCGAGTGCCCGCGCGATGGGCATAGCCCGGAACTGCTCGGCCATGTCGGTGAGCTGCAGGCGGTCGCCGCGCGTGCCGGGCGTGATGCGCGCGCGTTCGTCGGCGCGGAGTTCCGCCACCACGCGGTCCAGCGGCGGCAGGTCGAAAGCGAAGGGGACGCAGGCGTCGGCGAGGAGGAAATTGTGGACGCCAGCCCAGCGGCGCTGGAATTCATCCCAGGTGCGGACCGTGGTGGGGGCGGGGGCGGCCATGCGGGGAATCTGCCCGGCGTCCCGGGCATGACAACCCCGCAGATGGGGCGCCCGCCCGCGATCAGGCGACCGGCACCGGGGCCTGCTGCGCGACCAGGGCCACGGTGAGGCCGACGGCCTGCTCGGCCGACAGCCGGGCGACGTTGAACACAAGGTCGTAGGCCTGGGGCCGCTCGACGTCGGCATCGAAGACCGACTTCACGAACTTGCGGCGCGCGGCGTCCACGTGCGCGTTGTGCGACGTCGCGGCCTCGACCGTGAGGTCGAGTTCGCGGGCCTTGTGGCGCGCGCGGAACTCCACCGGCGCCACGAGGCGCAGGTGGACACCGTGGGCGATTTCGCCCGTGGCGAAGTTGGCCCCGCGGCCGACGAGGATCACATGGCCGGAGCGGGCCAGTTGCCGCATCAGGTCGTTGGTTCGTTGCGTCAATTCCCAGAGGCTCGGGTGCAGGCCGACGATCTCGCCGACGGAGGCCTCGATGTCGGAGACCTTGTCCTCGGGCAGAAACGCGGCGAGCCGCGGCGAGAGCTCGCGGGAGTTGAGCATCGTCACGACGAGGTTGGCGTCGAACACGGTCCACGGTTTCTCGCCCGGCAGTTCGTGGTCGAGCCGGCTGGCCAGGAGGTTGGCAAACGTGGCCACCCCGGTGCCGGATTCGCGGGAGATCGTCACAAACGGGCCCGGCGGCTTGCCATGGTAATCGGGGCCGGACCGCGACACATGGATGTTGATGTAGGCTTCGGCGTGCTGAAGCGAGGGCTGGAGATTCATGACCGCCTCCTTTCTGGAGTATAGTCTATGCGAAATCGCCGCCGGGGAAAGCCACATTCCTCGGCATATTTTGCCATCAGCGGGGTTAACCGATGCGGAGCCGGCCGACGCCTCGCCCTCAGCCCGCCTTTTCCGTCAGCTCGTCGTACGCCACGCCGAGGTTGGCGCCCAGGCGGTTGGGCCGCGGCTGATGGTAGTCGGGAAAGCCGGGGAGGTTCTCGAGGGCGACGATCTCGTCGCGGGACTTGCCGGCGGCGATCTCCTTTTCCACATGCGCCAGCAGCCCGGAAAGGTAGTCGCGGAAGACCAGCAGGTCGCCGCGCGCCCCGGTGACGCCGAATTTCGCGTTCCCGTGGCCAAAGATGTAGGTCGCATCCGCCGGATAGGTGGCGACGGCTTCCTCGAGGACCGTGATCCAATGCCGGATGCTGGCGCCGCCGATCCGGTCGATCACCGGGTAAAGCCGGTTGAACACCAAGTCACCCATATGCACGACGTTGGCGCGCTCGAAGTGCACGATCACGTCGCCCGAGGTGTGGGCCGGGCCGAAATATTGCGCCGTCACGACCTCGTCGCCGAGCTCGCGCCGCCAGACGTCGGGGAAGGTCTGGTCGGCGAAGACCTGCTTCTCGACCGTCCCGGCGCGCTCGGCCGCCGCCAGTTGGAGGCGTGGCACGTTGGCCTGGGCGACGATCGTTTTGGTCGCCGCTTTGAAGATGCCGTTGCCGCCGGTGTGGTCGCCGTGGTGGTGGGTGTTGAGCACGGCATCCAGCGTGCGCCCGCCGCGGCCCGGCAGACCGGCGAGGCAAAGTGCCGCGGTATCAGGGAATTGCGTGTCGACGACCAGCAGGGCATCGGCGCTGGCCAGCCAGCCGATGGTGCCGCCCCGGCCGGTGAAGAGGCCGACATGGCGGCGCAGCGGCTGGAAATTGGCGACGGGGCCGGCGGCGGCGGCCGGGGCGGGAGACTGGCCACGCAGGGGGTGCCGCACCAAGAGGCCGGCGGAGACGAGCAGGGACGAGCGAAGCAGGAAGTCGCGGCGGTTCATGCCGCGCAGCATGCACGGCCGGGGGCGGTTGCCAAATTTTTCGGTAACCATTCCCGGGGCGGCTGGTTTCCCCCTGCATCCAGCCACAACGCCGCCCACCGTGATCGCCGATCTCTCAGACTTCCGTGTTTCCTCCGGCCCATCCGGCGCTAGGCTGGCCCGCCTATCCCCCGTGGCCACCACATCCCACCACCAATCCGACCACGACCTGATGCTGGCCGTGCGCGATGGCGAACTCGACGCCCTCGGTGAACTCTTCGAAAGGCATCACGGCCGGCTCTACGGCTTTCTCGGCAAACTGACCGGCGATCGCCTCGCGGCGGAGGACATCGTCCAGACCGTCTTCCAGCGCATGCTCAAGTACCGGCACACCTACCGCGACGACGGCTCCTTCACCGCCTGGATGTACCACCTCGCCCGCCGCTGCGCCGCGGATTACTTCCGCAAGCACAACGCCGCCCCGGCCGCCACCGACCCGGCCGACCTCCAGGACTTCGCCGACAGCCGGCCCGACGCCGGCGACGAGGCGGGCAAAAGCGACGACCACGCCTTCCTGCACGCCGCCCTCAACCGCCTCGACCGCGACGACCGCGAGATCCTGCTGCTGAGCCGCTTCCAGGAAATGTCCTTCGCCGAGATCGCCGGCATCCTCGAATGCTCCGTCGGCGCCGCCAAGGTCCGCGCCCACCGCGCGCTCCGCGAGCTGCGCGACGTCTACTTCCAACTGCAAAAGGAGAAACTCTCATGAACTGCGTCCAAGCCCGCGACCGTTTCGCCGAACTGCTCGACCAGCGCCTCGAAAGCCCGGTCAGCGGCGACCTCCGCGCCCACCTCGCCAGCTGCCCCGCCTGCCAGCGCGACTTCGCCTCGCTGCGCGACACCCTTGACCGTCTCGACGCCATGCCCACGCCCAAGCCCAGTCCCCGCCTCCGGGCCGGCTTCTACGCGATGCTCGAGGACGAAAAGCGCTCCGCCGCCGCCAGCCCCGCCCAGACCGCCGCCGCGCGCCGCCCGGCCCGCCGCCAGCTCTGGCGCTGGATCCTGTCGCCCCTCGCCGCCGGCGGCCTCCTCGTCCTCGGCTTCCTCGCCGGCCAGTACGCCCCGTCCCGCCAGGCCGCCCCGGCCACGACGCCCGCCGCCAACACGACCGACGCCGCCACCCAGCAGGAGCTCGCCGACCTCCGCAAGAAGGTCGACTCCATGACCCAGCTCGTCGGCTACTCGCTCCTCCAGCAGCAGCCCGCCGGCGAACGCCTCAAGGGCGTGCTCGCCGCGCAGCAGCTGAACGGCGAGAGCGACGAGGTGATCACCAAGCTCATCAACACCCTCGCCCTCGACCCGAGCACCAACGTGCGCCTTTCCGCACTCGAGGCCCTCTACCAGCACGCCGACAAGGATGTCGTCCGCGCGGGCGTCCTCGCCTCCCTCACCCGCGAGCAGAACCCGCTCGTCCAGGTCTCGATGATCGACTTCCTCGTCGCCGCCCGCGACCGCGAAGCCGCTCCCACCCTCCAGGACCTCGCCCGCTCCGACAAGGTCGACCGCTCCGTCCGCGATGCCGCCCAGCGCGCCCTCGTCCAGATCTGAACCCCTCACACGACCGGCGTCACGAACCGCCACCCGTCCCAACCCTCAACCAACCTTCAAAATGAACACCATCCGCCTGCCCTTTGTCTCCCTCGTCGCCTGCAGCCTGCTGGCGATCGCGCCGGCCGCCAGTTCCGCCCGCGCCGACAGCCCCGAAAAGACCTCGATCAAGTTCTCCGATCCCGCCAAGCCCGGCACCCTGCGCATCGCCATCGCGATGGGCGACCTCCGGATCCATGGCACCGACGCCGCCGAGATCAGCGTCTCGACCGAGCTGCCGCAGGAAAGCACCCAGCCCCGCGCCGATGGCCTGCGCGTCCTCTCGGAATCAGCCACCTACTCGCTGACCGAGAAGGACAACGTGGTCACGCTCGACGCCGGCCATGACTTTAACTTCGGCCGCCACGACTCCAGCTTCGAGATCACTGTGCCGCGCGCCACCAACGTCGTGATCAAGAGTTCGCTCGGCGGTGAAATCGTCGTCGGCCAGGTCACCGGCGACATCGAGATCAAGAGCCTCAACGGCGAGGTCCTGCTCGAGGACGTCACCGGCGGCGCCCTGGTCGAGACCATGAACGGCGAGATCAGCGCCCGCATCCAGTCCCTGCGCGAGGGCAAGCCGATCTCCTTCACCTCGATGAACGGCGAGATCAGCCTCCAGGTGCCCGAGGACGCGAAGGCCAACGTGCGCCTCCGCACCCAGAACGGCGCCATCCTGACCGACTTCGACGAGAAGGCGCTCGTCACCAAGACCGAATCCATCCGCGGCGGACGCAAGACCGGCCGGGTCGTGGTGAGCGTCGGCAAGGATACGATGGTCAACGGCGACTCGTCCGCCGAGGTGCGCGAGTCCGTGCGGGCCGCCATCAAGGCCGGCGCCGACGCCGCCCGCGAAGCCGCCGAGGCCATGCGCGAGGCCGCCCAGGCCGCCCGTGAGGCCGCGCGCGAGGCCCGCGAGGTTGAGGAAAACGACGGGATTCCGCCGCTGCCCCCGATCCCGCCCCTGCCCCCGATGACCGGCGGCAAGCTGGTCAGTGGCACGTTGAACGGCGGCGGCACCGACATCCATGTCACCGCGATGAACGGCGACGTCACCCTCCGGAAGGCCCGGTAAGCCAACTGACCCCGCCTGAATTTTCCGGCCGCGCCGCGTGGATTTCTCCGCGCGGCGCTTTTCTTTTCCGGCATTTGTTGCTCCACTTCGCGCGATGCCCCTCGACCCCGCCATCCGTTCGCGCCTCCACGCCTGGCTGGAACGCTCCGGCCTCGACGCCGCACTCCTCACCTCGCCCTTTTCGGTGGACTGGGCCTCGGGCCACGAGTCCGCCATCGAGACCGGCCCCAACCCCTTTGCCGGCGGACTCGCCCTGCTGCTGGTCGAGCCCCAGCGCGTCACCCTGCTCCACCCGGACTGCGAAGCGCCCGACCCGACCGCGCTGGACCTGACCACCCTCGCCTACGCCAGCTACACGCCCGCCGGCCCGCTCGCGCCGCAGGCCGCGTATCTCGCCAAGGCCCGCGAACTCCTCGGCGGCCGGTCCGTCCGCAAACTTGGCGTCGAATTTCATCATCTGCCCGCCGCCATCGCCGCCCTCGTCGCCGGAGCCACGCCCATTGACGACGCGATCGCCGGCCTGCGCGTTCATAAAACCGACGCCGAACTCGCCGCCATCCGCGCCGCGCTCGACCTGTGCGACCACGCCCAAGCCATCCTTCCGGCTCTGGTGCAGCCCGGCCGCACCGAACTCGGCATCTGGGGTGACCTGCGTGCCGCCTTGGAGTCGCGCGCCGGCCGCCGCCTGCCGCTGCTCGCCGACTTCGTTTCGGGGCCGCGCACCACCGAAATCGGCGGGCCGCCCACCAACCGGGTGGTCGCGGCCGGGGAATGGGTCCTCGCCGACATCGTGCCGCGGCTCGGCAATTACTGGGGCGACATCTGCAACGTCATCCCCGCCGGCCAGCCGGCGGGCCGTTTCCATGACCTGCGCGCCGTTGCCAACGACGCGCTCGACCTCGCCCTCTCACTCCTGCGTCCGGGCGCGGTGGCCGGCGACATCGACCGGCAGGTGCGCGCGTTCATCACGAATCGCGGTTTCACTCCCTATCCTCACCACACCGGCCATGGCATCGGCGTGTGCTATCACGAGGCGCCGCGCATCGTGGATGGCGACGCCACCGTGCTCGCCCCCGGCATGGTGATCGCCCTCGAACCCGGCATCTACCTCCCGGGCGAGGGCGGCGTGCGCGTCGAGGACGTCGCACTGGTCACGGCCACCGGCTGCGAGGTGCTCACCCGTCACCGGCAGAAACGCTAGGCGCACCCAACTTTTCATGAAAATCGTCCGCATCGAATCCTTCCACATGCGCCATGAGGACCCGGGCATCAGCCTGTTCGACGGGTCCTATGATGACTGCGTGATCCGGATCACGACCGACACCGGCCTCGTCGGCCTCGGCGAGGTCGAGTCGTTCCCGCCCGCGATCCAGGCGTTGATCCACGGACCCGACGCGCACAACCACGCCCGCGGCCTCGCCGGCGTCCTGCTCGGGCGCGACCCGCGCGATCCCGGCCTCTGGGACGCGCTCTACAACGCCTGCGATTATGTCGGACGGCGCGGCCTCACGATGCATGCGCTCGGCGGACTCGACCTCGCCCTCTGGGACCTGCGCGGCCAGGCGGCGGGCAAGCCGATCCATGAGCTCCTCGGCGGGGCCAAGCGCAACCGGCTGCGCGCTTACGGCACCATTTACCCGATGGGCCGCACCGAGGCCGAGGTCGAGGCGCAGGTACGCGACCGGCTCACGCGCCTGCACCTGAGCGCGGTCAAGTTCGCCGCCGATCCCTGGTGGATGGACGACGTCGCGCAGACCACGCGCCTGCTCAAGGCGGCGCGACGCGTGCTCGGGCCCGACCGCGGCCTGATCGTGGACTGCGCGCTGTCCTACCAGACCAAGGAGGAGGGATTGAAACTCTACCCGGCCTACCGCGAGGTCGGCCTCCTCTTCCTCGAGGCGCCGCTGCCGCTCGACGACATCGAGGGCCATGCGGCCATGGCCGCCGAGGGTATCCCGACGGGTGTCGGCGACCTCGGGCTCACGCACGTGCAGGAGTTCATCGAGGCAATGGACCGCGGCGGCGCGTCGATCTGCCAGCCCGACATCACGATGGTCGGCGGGTTCACGGGTATCCAGAAGATCGCCGCCGCCGCCAAGGCCCGCGGCAAGCGCGTCATCACGCACGGCTACAAGACCAACATCGAGGTCGCGGCCAACCTGCACTTCCTCGCCGCGCACGCGGACGAGGAGCTGCTCGAGTTCTCCACGAGCGACTCGCCGCTGCGCTGGGAGATGACCAACGAGCACCTGCCGGTGGCGCCCGATGGCTTCGTCACCGTACCCACCCGCCCCGGCCTCGGCGTCACGCTGAGCGAGGCGGCGATCAAGAAGTTCAACCGCCAGCATCTCACCTCGGCGCTCTGAGCCGTCTCCCCGCCATGCAACTCCCCGACCGTGTCGCCCTCATCACCGGTGCCGCCTCCGGCATCGGCCGCGCCGCCGCCCGCCTGTTTGCCCGCGAGGGCGCGCGCGTCATCCTCGCCGACCTCGATGCGAAAAACGGCGAGGCCGCGGCGGCCGAGATCGTGGCCGCGGGCGGCATGGCCCGCTTCGTGGCCACCGATGTCTCGCAATTCGCGCATGCGCAGCGCGCCGTCGCCGCCGCGGTCGACGCGTGGGGCCGGCTCGACATCCTCTACAACAACGCCGCACCCACCCGCCTCTGCAACGAGAAGGACCGCGCGGTGCACGAGCTCGACGAAGCCGTGTGGGACAAGATGATCGACGTCGCCCTCAAGGGCGTGTTCCTCATGGCCAAGGCCGCCCTGCCCGTGATGATGCAGCAGCGCAGCGGCGTCATCCTCAACACGGCGACCATCGACGCCCTCGTCGCCGAGCCCGGCGTCGACAGCTACACGGCCGCGAAGGGTGGGGTCATCGCCCTCACGCGCTCGATGGCCCTCAACTACGCGGCCCACGGCATTCGCGTGAACTGCCTGAGCCCGGGTTACGTCATCACCGAGTGCCAGATGGACTGGTACAACAACCCCGAAGCCCGCAAGGCCGCCGAGTCGACCCACCTCACGCGTCTCGGCCGCCCCGAGGACATCGCCGAGCTCGCCCTCTTCCTCGCCAGCGACCGCGCCGCCTACATCACCGGCAGCAACCTCGTCATCGACGGCGGCTTCACCGCCTTCAAATTCAAGCCGCATGGGCAGAATTTCTGGCGAACGGAGTGAATGTGGAAATCAGGAACTCAGGGAAAGCCCGCTGACTGCAGGTCCAGCTTTCCTGATTTCCACATTTTCACTTCTGCACGGTCTTTCCTGTAACTTTCTACGCATCCCTGCGTATTCAGGCTGTCGAAAATGGTTTGGAACTTGCTCCAATCTCTGCGTTACAGACCGTTTCCGACTACCAACACCAACCATGCTGATCACTGTCGTCATCCTCGTGCTGCTGAGCGCGCTCGTGGCTACCGACCCGGATTCCCCGGGCGGCGGTCACCAGCCCGACTGACCGTGCACGGATGGGACGGATCCAGCCTGAACGGTTGAAAGTGAACATCTTAGGGTGGGAGCTGGTTTACGCCGCGATCGGATGCGCATCATCGCGATGCCGGTCGATCCGCAAGCAGAGCACGATCAGCAACCCGGCCACGAAAAACCCGGCGTTGCAGGCGATGGCCAGGCGATATCCGCCGGCACTCGCGACCCAGCCGAAGACCATTTGTCCGATGACGGCCGCGAGTTTGCCGAAGAACCCCCAGTAGCCGAAGAACTCGCCCGAACGCCCAGCCGGTGACAGCAGCGCCACGACGGCCCGGCCCGACGATTGCAGTGATCCCATCGCCGCGCCGGCCAGAACGCCGATCACGTAGAATTCACGCTTCGTCGTGCATAATGCCGCCCACCCGCAGACGATGATCCAGAGAACCAGCGACCACCCAAGCGCTGGCTTCGCGCCGATGCGGTCTTGGAGCACACCGAAGCCATAGGCACCGGCGATGCCGGCAAGCTGCAGCACCGCGAACAGCGCGATGACCTCGCTTTGGGTCATGCCCAGCTCCGTCATCGCATACGCGCCGGCAAAGGCCACGACCGCCGCGAGCCCGGCGAGGTAAAGCGTGAGCGCGAGGAAAAAGATCCCGAGCGAGCGGTGCTGCGGCAACTCCTGCCGCATGCGCACCAGCTGGCGCCAGCCGAGGCCCACCCACGTCTCGCCCGGCGCGAGCGACCGCGGCCGCGCCCGCTCGCGCAGCAGCAGCGTCGGCAGGCTGCCCACGAGGAAAAACACGCCCGTCATCACCAGCGTCCACGCCACCCGCCCCTCCCCGCTCTTGATGATGACCAGCGCGAGCACGAGGCTGAGCAGCCCGCCCAGGTAGCCGAAAGCCCAGCCGTAGCTCGAGATGCGGCCGACATTGTCGGATCGGCTGATTTCGGGAAGGAAGCTCGCGCAGAAATTCTCGCCGAGCGAAAACGCCAGGTTCGCCACGATCACGAGGCCCAGCGCGAGCATCACGTCGCCCGGCCCGGCAAAATAAAGCGCCAACGTGGCCGTGCCGCACACCAGCGCGGAGATCATCAGGAACCGCTTCTTCGCCGCGCGCACGTCGGCCAGCGCCCCGAGCAGCGGCGACAGCACGATCACGGCCGCCTGCGACGCCGCGAGCGCCGTGCCCCACCAGCCCGGCCCGCGCGGGTCGCCCTCCGCGATCGCGGCCATGAAATACGGGGCACCCACGACCGTGATGATGATCGTGGTGAACGCTGAGTTCGCGAAGTCGAAGCAGCACCAGCCGAAGATCTCCCGGCGGCGGGGCGGCATCCACGAGTTGGCGCGGGGTTCGCTCACGGCCGCGCAGCCAAGCCCGGTCGCGCCCGAAGGGCAATCCGTAGTTAAAAAAGCTTCCCCAGGCCGCAAACTCCGCTTGCCCTTCGCGGTGTCGTCCCGATCGTGGTGGGCCGTTTTCCATGTCTGATTCCCGTCCTGCCGTCTCGCCTTTCCGCCGCGCCGCCACCGCCCTCGTGCAGTGGATTGATTCCGATTATTGCCCCGAGGGGGCCGAAAAGATGCGGGCCGAGCCCGATCGCGTCGATTGGGTACGCGTCATGCCCTTCGTCTTCCTGCATGCCGGCTGCCTCGGCGTGATCTGGACCGGCGCCAGCGCCTTCGCCGTCTGGACCGCGGTCGCCCTGTACTTCATCCGCATG
Organism: Opitutaceae bacterium; assembly: GCA_019634615.1. Taxonomy (GTDB): domain Bacteria; phylum Verrucomicrobiota; class Verrucomicrobiia; order Opitutales; family Opitutaceae; genus UBA2377. Next base: position 5,926 of record JAHCAZ010000027.1, on the reverse strand, counting down.
TTCGCGGTGACGGGCATCCACCACCGCTATTTCTCGCACAAAACCTACAGCACCTCGCGCTTCGGCCAGTTCCTCCTCGCCGTGTTCGCCGGCACGACCGTCCAGCGCGGCTCGCTCTGGTGGGCCTACCATCACCGCCACCACCACCTGCACAGCGACGGACCCGAGGACGCTCACTCGCCGCACGTCCACGGCTTCTGGTGGTCGCACATCGGCTGGATCACGAGCCGGCGCAATTTCCCGACGGATTACTCCAAGATCAAGGACCTCGCCAAGTACCCCGAGCTCGTCTGGCTCAACCGCTTCGACCTCGTCGTGCCCGTCCTCTTCGCCGTCTCCCTCTTCGGCCTCGGCGCCGTCCTCGAGCGCTTCGCCCCCGGTCTCGGCACCAACGGCTGGCAGATGCTGGTCTGGGGCTTCTTCATCAGCACCACGTTCCTCTTCCACGGCACGGGCTGCATCAACTCCATGGCCCACCTCATGGGCCGCCGCCGTTTCAAGACCGACGACGACTCACGCAACAGCGCGATCCTCGCCTTCATCACGCTCGGCGAGGGCTGGCACAACAACCACCACCGCTACCAGTCGTCCACGCGCAATGGTTTCTATTGGTGGGAAATTGACCCGACCTACTACGGCCTGCGCCTGCTCGCCGCCGTCGGCTTCATCTGGGGCCTGAAGCCCGTGCCGGAATCCGTCCTCGCGGAAGGCGCCCGCGCCGACCACGCCGCCTCGGTCGAGGCCGCCCGCCGTGCCGCCGCCCTGCACCCCGAGATCTCGCACTCGTCCCTGAAGCGCGTCGTCCCCGCCGCCGCGGCCATCGCCGTGGCCACCGCCTCCGCCGCCCAGGCCACCCTGCCCAAGAAGGCCGACGACCCAGCGATCCACAAGGACGTCACCGAGCTCGCCCACGAACTCAACCCGCCGAAACCGCCCGTAATCTGAGCTGGTTCTCAGCACGGATTTGACGGTTGAGCGTGGCTGGATAGCCACCAGAGGCACAAGAGGCGCAGAACTTCGGATTCGGTATATTTCTGCGCCTCTTGTGCCTTTTGTGGCCATCGTTAGGGCTCCAATCCGTGCCATCCGTGTAATCCGTGGTCAAAAATCCCACGGTCGCGCATCGGACATGAATCCAAACGCGCATCCCGCGCGTAGTCATGGGCATCCTGAAAATCCCCATGACCAAGACCGCCATCATCGGCACCGGCATCTCCGGCCTCGGCTGCGCCCACTTCCTGCGCCACGAGTGCAATATCGCGCTGTTCGAGCAAAACCTCTACGTCGGCGGCCACACCAACACCGTCACCGTCCCTGAGCCGGGCACGCACCGGCAACTCCCGGTCGACACGGGGTTCATGGTGTTCAACAAGGTTACCTACCCGCTGCTGACGCGCCTGTTCGCCGAGCTCCAGGTGCCGATCAAGCCCACCTCGATGTCGTTCAGCGTGCGGCACGCCGACACCGGACTCGAGTTCGCCGGCTCCTCGCTCAATCACCTCTTCGCCCAGCGCCGCAATCTGCTGCGTCCGCGTTTCTACCGGATGCTGCTGGCGATCAACCGCTTCAACGCCGAGGCCGTCGCCGCCCTGTCCGATCCCGCCACGCGCGAGATCACCCTCGGCGAATACGTCCGCCGCCGCGGCTACGGCGAGGACTTCCTCAACCTCTATCTCACGCCCATGAGCTCGGCCGTGTGGAGCACGCCGCCCGACCTCATGCTCGAGTTTCCGGCCGCGAAGCTCCTGCGGTTTTTCCACAACCACGGTTTCCTCGGTCTCCATACCCAGCACCCATGGTGGACGGTCGACGGCGGTGCCCGCGAGTATGTCCGCCGCCTCACCGCCCCCTGGCGCGACCGCATCCGCCTCGGCACCACCGTGCAGCGCATCGAGCGCACGGGCCGCGGCGTGATCGTCCATACCACGGCCGGCGAGTCCGAGACCTTCGACCGCGTCATCCTCGCCTGCCACGGCGACCAGGCCCTGCAGCTGCTCGACCGGCCCACGGCCGACGAGGCCCGCGTGCTCGGCGAGGTTCGCTACCAGCCCAACGTCGCGACGGTGCACACCGACGCGTCCGTCATGCCGCGCACGCGCCTCGCCTGGTCGAGCTGGAACTACGAGGTCAATCGTGACGCCTCCGGCCGCGTCTCGGCCGCCACGCATTACTGGATGAACTCCCTGCAGGGCGTCTCCGACCGCGAGAACTACTTCGTCTCGATCGAGCGCCCGGAGCAGATCGACCCGAAGAAAGTCCTGCGCACGATCCAGTACCGCCACCCGCGCTTCACCCTCGGCGCCCTGCGCGCCCAGGCGGAGGTCCCCGCCCTGAACGCGGCCGCGGTTGGCACGACCGAGACGTACTTCTGCGGCGCCTGGACCCGCTATGGCTTCCACGAGGACGGCCTGCTGTCGGCCCTGAACCTCGCCCGTCTCCTGCACGACCGCGAACTCTGGATGGAGCCGGCCGACTCCGTCCAGGCCGTCGCCTGACCTGCATGCGTTCCTGCCTGTACGAGTGCCACGTGATGCACGCCCGGTTCGCCCCCAAGGCGCACCGCTTCCTCTACCGCATCTTCCTGTTCGCCATCGACCTCGACGAGCTGTCGGACCTGCACCGCCACCTCCCGTGGTTCTCGCACAACCGCCCCAACCTCTACTCCTTCCGCGACCGCGACTACTTCCCCGTCACCGAGCCCCTGCACCCCGCCCCCGCCGCTCCCACCCTTTGTCACGCATTACGTGACAAAGCCTCGGGGCTGAAGGCCCGGGTGGTTTCATACCTGGCGGCGCGCGGCGTGGACCTGGCGGGGGGGCGCGTCGTGCTGGTCACGCTGCCGCGGGTGGGCGGCTATCTGTTCAATCCGGTGTCGTTCTATTTCTGCTACGACCGCGCGGGCACCTGCGTCGCGGCGCTGGCGGAAGTGACGAATACGTTTCGCGAGGTGAAACCCTATTTCCTCGGCGCCGATCGCCTGCGCGACGGCGCCTTTCGGCTGCGCGTGCCCAAGCAGTTCTACGTGTCGCCGTTCTCCGACGTCGACGTGGCCTTTGACTTCATCCTCCGCCCGCCCGGCGAGCGGCTGGCGATCCAGATCGACGATTACACGGGCGCCACCCGGACGCTGACGAGCACGCTCACGGGCCCGCGGCGCGAGCTCACCGGTGCACGTCTCGCGTGGTACACGGCCAAATATCCCCTGCTCACGCTGCGCATCATCACGCTGATCCACTGGCACGCCTTGATTCTCTGGATCAGGCGCATTAGGTGGTACCCGAAGGCCGCCCGCGCCGCCGACCAGCGAGACCTGTATCGGCCGCACGCCTCGCTCGCCAAGCCCACCGCCGCCGCATGAATCCGGAAACCACGACCTTTTCGACCGACGCCGAAACACCGGCGACCCCGACCTTCTGGCAACGCCAGGTGCTGGGATCATTCGCCGACATGCGCCGCGGCCACCTGCGCATCGAGTTGCCCGGCGGCGGCACCGCAACGTTCGGCGCGGCCGAGCCGGCTCATGCGGTGCTGCCCACGGGCATCGCCGGGCACGCCGCCATTCGCGTGCGCCGGCCCGCTTTTTTCCGCAAGTGCGTGCTCGCCGGTGACATCGGCTTTGCCGAAGCGTTCATGGACGGCGACTGGGACACGCCCGACCTCGCCGCGGTCATCGCCTTCTTCATCCTCAACGTAGAGGATGCCCCGACCCTTTCCGGTTCGCGCCGTTCGCGGGATTTCGCGCTCAACGTGCTGCGCGTCGCCAACCGCCTCGGCCACCTCCTGCGGCCAAACTCGCGCGCGAGCGCGCAGCGCAACATCCGCGAGCACTACGACCTCTCGAACGAGTTCTTCGCGCTGTGGCTCGACGAGTCCATGATGTACTCAGCGGCAAAGTGGACGCACCCGTCGCTCACCCTCGCCGAGGCCCAGCGGGAGAAGAACGAGGCCCTGTGTCGCCATCTCCGCCTGCGCGCGACCGACCATGTGCTCGAGATCGGCTCGGGCTGGGGCGGCTGGGCCCTGCATGCCGCGCGCACCCACGGCTGCCGCGTCACGACGATCACCATCTCGCAGCAGCAGCACGACCTGGCCCGGCAGCGCATCGCCGCCGCCGGACTCGCTGATCGGGTGCAGGTCGAGCTGCGTGACTACCGCGACCTCCGGGGCAGCTTCGACAAGGTCGTCTCGATCGAGATGATGGAAGCGCTCGGCCACCGCTACCTGCCGGACTTCTGCCAGGCCGTGGCGCGCAACCTGAAACCCGAGGGCCTCGCCGCCCTCCAGTTCATCACCTGCCCCGACGACCGCTACGACCAGTTCCGCCGCGGCGTGGACTTCATCCAGAAGCACATCTTCCCCGGCTCGCTGCTCCTCTCGCTCAACCGCGTGAACACCGAGCTGAGCCGCGCCGGCGGGTTCGTCCTGAACCACGTCGACGACCTCGGCCACGACTATGCGCGCACGCTGCGGGTCTGGCGCGAGAGCTTTTTCCGCCAGCTCGACGCCGTGCGCCGGCTCGGCTTCGACGACCGGTTCATCCGCAAGTGGCACTACTACCTCGCGTACTGCGAGGCGGCCTTCGCGTTGCGCAACATCTCCGTCGTGCAAGCCCGCTACACCCGCGCCAATAACCTGTCCCTTTGACGTATGATCCGGCTCCTCCGCGTCCTTTTCGTCCTCATCCTGGCGGTCATGCTTTGGGGCACGGTGCGCGCGAGCCTCGCGCAGGCACTGTTCGACATCCCGTCGGAGGTGTGCGGCAACCCGTGGTTCCAGGTCACGCTGTTCGACGCGTATTTCGCCTTCCTCACGTTCTACGTCTGGCTCGCCTGGAAGGAGCAATCCACGGGCGCCCGCGTGCTGTGGTTCCTGGCGGTGATGCTCTGGGGCAACTTCGCCATGGCGACCTACATGCTGGTGCAGCTCTTCCGCGCGCCGGCGGATGGCTCGCTCGAGCGGATCTTCACCACGCGCGAACCCGGCCGCCTCGGCCTGCCGGCCGTCTTCGTCGCCCTCGGCGTCGCCATCTACCTTCTCGGCGCCAAGAACGTGCTCTTCACGTGAACCCAGCCGCTGTCACCGCCCCGGACGAGGTTCGGCGCGGCTTCTGGTCGCGCCGGGTGGTCGACCCTCTCGTCGCGCAGCTCACGCAGGGCGTCACGCCTGACAAGCTCGCGGCCACCCTCGCGGTCGGCACGGCATGCTCGCTGTTTCCGTTTCTCGGTTTCACGTCGCTGCTCAACCTCGTGGTGGGCGTTCGCCTGCGCATGAATCAGCCGATCCTGCAGACGCTGAACCAGATCCTCGGCCCGGTGCAGCTGGTCATGATCGTGGCCTACGTCCGCGGCGGCGAGTGGCTTTGGCGCGCCGGTGCGGACCGCTTCACCGTCGCGGACGTGCTGCGGGTCTTCCGCGAGGCCAGCCTCGGCGAGTTCCTCCAGCGCTTCGGTTGGGCCGGCGTGCACGCCTTTTCCGCCTGGGCGCTCACGATGCCGCTGTTGATTGCGGTGGTGTACTACGTGTTGCGGCCCGTGATGCGCCGATGGGCGCGGGTGCGGCTGCGGAACTGAAAATGGAACCACGGATTTCACGGATGGCGGACAGGCGGATGAGGCGTGGCTGGATGGCCACAGAAGGCACAAGAGGCACAGGACAAGGCATTCCGATATCGTGCCTTATGCGCCTTCTGTGGCCATCCAACCATGCTTCATCCGCCCTTAACCCATCCGTGAAATCCGTGTAATCCGTGGCTAGAAATTAACCTGCCCATGTCTCTCTGGATGCTGATTCTCTGCGCCTCGCTCGGCCTCTGCGTGGCCTTTGCCCTCGTGTATCTGCTCGCGCGGCGGATCGACAATTACGGGATCGTTGACGTCGCCTGGTCGTACGCGTTCGCCGGGCTGGCGGCGTTTTATGCGCTCGCCGC
>JAHCAZ010000026.1 GCA_019634615.1 Opitutaceae bacterium | reverse complement strand
GCCAACCATCGGGCCGCTGGTCCGTGCAACGCAGGAGATCAAGCCGATCACCTCCCCGCGCAGGATGGAGGCCTGGCCCGAGCCGGTCTGGATCTTTGACCTCGGCCAGAACATCGCCGGGCGCATTCGACTGAACGTCAAGGGCAAGGCGGGACAGACCTTGAAGATCCGTTACGCCGAAATCCTCAATCCGGCGGACAACACCCTTTACACCGACAATCTTCGCGCCGCCCGCTGCACTGATTTCTACATCATGCGCGGAGATGCGGCCGGCGAAACGTGGGAGCCAAAGTTCACCTTCCACGGCTTCCGTTATGTCGAAATCAGCGGCCATCCCGAAGATATGACCGCCGAGGCCGTCACCGGGATCGTGCTGCACAGCGACACTCCGCGCACGGGCGATTTCTCCTGCAACGACAAGCTCATCAACCAGCTCCAGCGCAACATCGACTGGGGGCAGCGCGGCAATTTCCTCGAAGTGCCAACCGACTGCCCGCAACGCAACGAGCGGCTTGGCTGGATGGGCGACGCGCAGGTATTCATCCGCACCGCCGCGTGGAACCGCGACGTGCAGGCGTTTTTCAACAAGTGGCAACGTGACATCGGCGATGCCCAGGGTGAACATGGCGAGTTCCCTGCCGTCGTGCCCCACGTCAACGGCGTGCCGGCGGACGGTGGTCCGGCCTGGGCCGATGCCGGAGTGATCTGCCCGTGGACCACGTATCTTTGCTACGGCGACAAGGCTCTGCTTGCCCGCCATTATGCTTCGCTCAAGCGCTTCATCGCCTGCCTCAAGGCCAAGTCGCGCAACCTTATCCGGGTGCATCCCGCGATTGGTGAATGGCAGGGCTTTGGCGACTGGCTGGCTCTGGATGGCAGCGGAAAAACCGACGGCGGCACGCCCAAGGACCTGATCGGCACGGCCTTCTTCGCCTACTGCACCAGCCTCCTTGCCCGTATCGCCACGGTGCTTGGCGAAGAAAAGGATGCTGCCACCTACACGCGTCTGCACGAACGGATCCGTCACACCTATCAAAAGCGATATGTCTCCGGGGATGGACTCGTGACCGGACTGACCCAGACCGCCTACGTCCTCACCTTGCAATTCGATCTCGCACCCGAAGCCCTCCGCCCGAAACTCCTCACGGAACTTGTGCGCGACATCGAGCAACGAGGAAACCAGCTCACCACCGGTTTCGTTGGCGCTTCCTATCTGCCACATGTGCTCGCGCGCTTTGGCCGGATCGACGTCGCCTACAAGCTGCTCCACCAGAAAAAATGGCCGTCGTGGCTCTACGCCGTCACGCAGGGCGCCACGACGATCTGGGAGCGCTGGGACGGCTGGACGCAGGAGAAAGGGTTCCAGGACAAGGGCATGAACTCCTTCAACCACTATGCCTACGGTGCCATCGGCGCTTGGTTGTACGCCGTCGTTGCCGGCATCGAGATCGATCCGGCGCGGCCGGGCTACAAGCACATCCGCCTCCAGCCGCGCCCGGGCGGCGAGATCACCCGCGCCCAGGGCCACCTCGAGACGATGCACGGCAAGGTGTCGAGCGCGTGGCAATTGGCCGATGGACGCTTCGCGTGGACGGTCACCGTCCCACCGAACACGACCGCCACCGCGACCTTCCCCGTCCCGGTCGGCGCGAAAATCACCGAGAGCGGCCGCGCCCTCACCCGCGCCGCCGGCGTCTCCGCCGTCAAGGCCACCAAGTCGACCACGACCTGCGAACTCGCGTCCGGCACGTACCGCTTCGTGGCCACCTGGAAATAAGCTAAACCAACAACACTCCCTTCGCCCATGCCCTCCCGCAAAATCTGGCGCATCGCCGGCATCAATTTCGATTTCCGGCACATGGATCACCTGCTGGCGCTCGCCCACGCCGCCCCCAATGCCGAGGTCGTCGGCATCAGCCATCACGACCCGCGCGAGATGCAGGACGTGATCCGCAAGCTGAACCTGCCCGCCGACCGCGTCTTCACCGATTGGCGCGCCTGCCTCGAGCGGACCAAGCCCGACGTCGTCATCCTCTGTCCCGCCAGCGGTGCCCATGCCGAGTGGGTCGAGCGCGTCGCCCCGTACGGCGTGCACGTGCTCGTCGAGAAACCCTTCGCCGGCAACCTCGCCCAGGCCCGCCGCATGATCGCGGCCATGAAGAAGGCCCGGCGGCGCCTCGCCATCAACTGGCCGCTGGCCTGGTATCCGCCGCATATCACCGCCCGCCGCCTCGTGCAGGAGGGACGCATCGGCCGGTTGCAGGAAGTGCATTTCTACGACGGCAACCGCGGCCCCATCCAGGACCATGGAAATCTCGCCGCCGGCGAGCCCTCGCTCGCCCGCAAGAAAAAGAGCTGGTTCTACGACGCCAACGGTGGCGGTTCGCTCATCGACTACCTCGGCTACGGCGCGACGCTTGGCACCTGGTTCTTCGACGGCCGCAAGCCCGACGAGATCACGGCCGTGACCGGCGCCGCCCGCGGCGTGCCGGTGGACGAGCAGAGCGTGACCATTGCCCGTTACGGCGAATGGCTGTCCACCTTCCAGACCCGCTGGGGCACGTTTACGAGCCCGTGGCTCGACCAGCCGCAGCCCAAGTGCGGCTTCGTGCTCAAGGGCACCGACGGCACGATCGCCAACTACGATTACGAGCCCACGATCCGCCTCCAGACCCGCCGCCAGCCGAAGGGCGTGGTCCTGCCCGTGGACAAACCCAAGAAGCCGCGGCAAAACCCCATCCAGTACTTCCTCCACTGCTTGGAAACCGGCGCGCCCATCGAGGGCCCGCTCGCGGTCGAGACCAGCTACATCGGCCAGCAGATCGTCGACACCGCCTCCCGCAGCGCCAAGCTCCGCCGCCCGCTGAAATTGCTCAAATAACACTCCCGCTCCCATGCGTCCTCCCAAGCTCAACTACCTTCCCCGTGGTCCGCGCTTTCCCAAGCGGCACAAGCTCGGCCTCATCGGCTGCGGCGGCATCTCCCAGTACCACCTGCGCGCGGCGCAGTCCTTCGGCGTCGAGGTTGTGGCCCTCGCCGACGTCAATCTCGATGCCGCCAAGGCGCGGCGTGACGAGTTCTATCCCAAGGCCGAGGTCTACTCCGACCACCGCCAGTTGTTGGCCCGCGACGATATCACGGTGGTCGAAATCGCGACCCACACCGCGATCCGCGGCGCCCAGATCCTCGAAGCGCTGCGCGCCGGCAAGCACGTGCTCAGCCAAAAGCCTTTCACCTTCGATCTCGCCGCCGGCCGGCGCATGGTCGCCCTCGCGGCCAGGCGCGGATTGCGGCTGGGGGTTAACCAGAACGGGCGCTGGGCGCCGCAGTTCGCGGCCCTGCTTGCCGCCGTGCGCGGCGGCCTGCTGGGCGACATCCACACCCTCGACATGGTCATGGAGTGGGACCACACGTGGACGCGCGGCAGCAAGTTCGCCGAGCTGCATCATCTCATCCTGAGCGACTTCGCGATCCATTGGTTCGACATCGCGGCCAATGTCTTCGTGGGCCGGAAGGCCCGCAGCGTCTTCGCCAATGCCGTCAGAGCCCCGCACCAGGACATGAAGCCGCCGATGCTGGCCAATGCCGTGGTCAACTTCGGCGACGGCCTCGCGACCCTCGGCTTCAGTGCCTACGAGTCGCTCGCGCCGCATGAGTACCTCTGCTGCGTCGGCTCGAAGGGCACGCTCCGCGGCGCCGGCAATCTCTGCAACCTCACCGAGCTCGAACTCACAACCAAGCGCGGCACGACGAAGATCCCGCTCGAGGGCAAGTGGTTCCCCGATGGGTTCCGCGGCACCCTCGGCGAGTTTCTGCGCGCGATCGAGGAGGACCGCGAGCCGTCCATCAGCGGACGCAACAATCTCGCCAGCCTCGAGCTCTGCTTCGCCGCCCTGGCCAGTGCCGACACGGGACGCCCCGTCAAACCGGGCGCGGCGAAGACCGGCCGGTTGTAGCCACGATGCTCATCGCCCTCCACAAGCCGTACGGCGTGCTCTCGCAATTCACGCCCGAGGCGGGATCAGCGTGGGGGACCTTGGCCGACTTCGGCCTGCCCAGGAACGTCTATTCTCTCGGTCGCCTCGACGCCGATTCCGAGGGTCTGCTGCTCCTGAGCGACGAACCCGGACTCAACACCCGCCTCATGGATCCCATTCACGGCCACAAACGCGAATATTGGGCCCAGGTCGAACGCATCCCGGACGACGACGCCCTGGCGCGTCTGGCCGCCGGCGTGACGATCGGCGACTATCGGACGCAGCCCTGTCGCGTTCGCCGCCTCGAGCCACCGCCGGAGGTGCCGCCGCGCGACCCACCGATCCGCGTGCGCAAGAACGTCCCGGATAGCTGGATCGCCTTGGAACTCACCGAGGGCAAGAACCGCCAAGTCCGCCGGATGACCGCCGCCATCGGCCACCCCACCCTTCGCCTCATCCGCGTGCGCATCGGGCAATTCGTGCTCGGCGAACTCGCCCAGGGATCGTGGCGCGAATTGAGCGCCAGCGAGAGGACCCTGATCTTCACACCCTCACGATCAGATCCTCGGCCTTGAAGCGCACTTTTGGGATCGTCGCGTATTTGTCGTCGGCCGCCCGGTAGCCGGCGGCGCAGGCGATGACCGTTGAGTACGGCGTGCCCTTGAGGCCGAGGATTTCGTCGAACTCGTCGGGCTTGATGCCCTCCATTGCGCACGTGTCGACGCCGAGCATGGCGGCGGCGGTGACGAATGTGCCCAACGCGATGTAGACCTGGTAGGTCTGCCAGGTGTCGAGGCGGCCCTCCGCGCGCGCGGCGTCGAGGTTGCGCAGGGCCATCTGGCGAAACTTCGCCAGCGTGTCCGCGGCGATGCCGCGCACCTCGGCCATGCGGGCCACGTGGCGATCGACATGCGCGGCGCCGATATCGCGGTGCACGGCGAGCACGAGGAAGTGGGAGCAATCCCTGACCTGCGCCTGACCATAGGCGGCCGGCTGCAGGCGCGCCTTCACCGCGGGATCGGTGACCACGACGAACCGCCACGGCTGCAGGCCGATCGAGGAAGGCGTCAGCACGAGCGCCTCCTCGAGGGCGCGCCACGTCTCGGCCGGGATGACGCGGGCCGGGTCGAATTTCTTCACGGCGTAGCGCCAGTTGAGCGCGGTGAGCAGGGCGGAGGCGGACACGGGGGCCATCCGGCCGACTGCATGCACCCGCCTCGGATTGGCAAGCCATGACTGATAATTCCCATCGCTGGCCGAAATTCCGGCTTGGCACCGCGGATGCGTGTGGCTCACTCGACATGCGTCGTCTCGGCTTCGCTCCCCATGGCAATCCCCCTTTCCCGGCAAAAGGTCCTCCGCGAATGGCGGCTCTACCTTTTCGTGGTCCCCTCGCTGCTCATGGTGCTGACCTTCGCGTATTTCCCCGCGGTCAGCGCCGTCTATCACAGCTTCTTCGACTGGTCGGGCGGCGAGGCCAAGCAGTTCATCGGCCTGGACAACTTCAAGCGTGCCTTCACCGATTCCACGCTCCTCACCGCGTTCGTGACCGTCGGCGCGCTGATGATCTTCAACCTCATCAAGATGATCCCGTCCATTTTGCTGGCGGTGCTCATCCACCGGCTCACCAGCAACCGCTGGCAGTACGCCTACCGCGCGCTCCTCGTGGTGCCGATGATCGTGCCGCAGCTCGTGACGCTGTTCATCTGGAAGTTCATCCTCGACCCCAACCTCGGCGCGCTGAACGCCGTGATCGAGGGCACCGGGCTCAAGCACGTGCTCGTGGCGATCAACGATTTCTTCGGCTGGGGCGTTTTCTTCGAGGGCGTACCGATCGGCTGGCTCTCGCAGCCCGAGCTGATCCTGCCCTCGCTCTTCATCTGGGGCTTCCCGTGGATCGGCACCGTCGGCGTGCTCATCTACCTCGCCGGTCTCCAGTCCATCGGCCAGGAGGTCTATGAGGCCGCCGAGCTCGACGGCATCGGTCCCTTCAAGAAGTTCCTCTACATCGAGCTGCCGCTCATCCTCACGCAGATCCGTCTCAGCCTGGTGCTCCTCATCATCGGCACGTTGGGCGGCTACGGCCTGCAGCTCCTCCTCCTCAACGAGTACGGCGGCCCGGGCGGCCGCGGCATGGTGCCCGGCCTCTGGATGTACAACCGCGCCTTCGTGGCGGGCGAGTTCGGCTACGCCTGCTCCATCGGCATGATCCTGTTCGTCGTGATCCTGTCGCTCACCTTCATCAACAACCGGTACGTCCGCGTCGACAAATGAGCGCCATCGCCGCCACCCCGCTCCATCGCAAACGCGACTGGCCGAAGCACACCTTCATCTGGTTCTTCCTGCTCATCGAGCTGTTCCCGCTCTACATGATGTTCCAGGTGAGCTTCAAGGACAACGCGTCCTTCATTGCCCAGCCCTGGCTCCCGCTCTCCCCCGAGGACTGGAAATGGTCCAACTGGGCCTTCGCCATCAAGCTCATCGGCCCCTACCTCGCCAACACGGTCTTCGTCGCCGTCACCGGCACGTTCTGCTCGCTATCGCTCGCGATCCTCGCCGCGTACTTCTTCGCCCGCCACAAGCTGCCTTTCAGCGGCCTGATCTGGTCGGCCTTCCTCGTGCTGATGCTCCTCCCCAGCGTCGCGAACATCGTGCCGTTGTTCATGCTGCTGAAGTCGATGAGCCTGCTGAACACCCTCCTCGCCCTCATCGTGGTGGGCGTCGCGGCCGGGCAGGTGTTCAACATCTTCGTGCTGCGCAACTTCATCGAGGACCTGCCCAAGGACCTGTTCGAGGCCGCCGAGATGGACGGCGCGTCGCACTTCCAGCAGGTGATCAACGTGGTCATTCCCATGGCCAGCCCCATCATCGGCACGCTGGCGATCCTCTCGTTCCTCAGCTCGTGGAACGACTTCCTCCTGCCGCTGATCATCCTGCGCGACAAGGAGCTCTTCACGCTCGGCGTCGGCCTGATCTACCTCGACGGCGAGTACGTGAAGCCCTGGGGCCAGATCATGGCGTCCTACTTCCTCGCCTCGATCCCGCTCATCATCATCTTCCTGTTCACGATGCGCCTGTTCGTCCGCGGCCTTTCGGCCGGCGCGATCAAAGGCTGACGCCGGCCGCAGCGGCCGGCGAACGCTCAGCGTTCACCACGCGCGCCCATACTGCACCGGTCCCGACAGCGCATCCTTTTGGCCGAGCGCCAGCGCCGCCTTACGCGGCCAATGGGGATCGCGGAGCGACTCACGCGCGATCAGGACGAGGTCGGCCTGGCCTTCGCGAACGATGGCATCGGCGTGGCCCGGCTCGGTGATCAGACCCACGGCCGCCGTCGCGATGCCCGCCTCGCGGCGGATCTGCGTCGCCAAGGGCACCTGATATCCCGGCACGAGCGGAATTTTCACACCAGGGATCGCCCCGCCGGAGCTGCAATCGATGAGGTCGATCCCAATCGCCTTCAGTCGCCGGCTAAACTCGACCGCCTGTGCGATATCCCAGCCACCCTCGACCCAGTCGGTGCAGGACAGGCGCACGGTCAGCGGGAATTCCTGCGGCCAGATCGCCCGCACCGCCTGCGCGGTCTCGAGGGGGAAGCGGATCCGGTTCTCGAAGCTGCCGCCGTAGCGGTCCGTGCGCCGATTCACCAGCGGCGACAGAAACTGGTGCGCGAGGTAGCCGTGCGCGAAATGCAGCTCGAGCCACTGAAACCCCGCCGCCTGCGACCGCCGCGCGGCGGCGACGAAATCAGCCTGCAGCCGTGCGATCCCGGCCTCGTCCAGGGCCTGCGGCACCCGCTCCAGCCCGGGGCCGAATGCCTCGGCGGTCGGCGCGACCGTGGCCCAGCCGCGGTCTCCGATCGGCCACTGGCCCTCACCGTCCCACGGCCGCCTCGCGCTCGCCTTGCGGCCGGCGTGGGCGATCTGGATGCCCGCCACCGCCCCGTGCTGCCGCAGGAATCGCGTGATCCTTGCCAGCGGCTCCACCTGCCGGTCTGACCAAATTCCAAGATCCTCCGGCGAGATCCGCCCCTCCGGCGCCACGGCTGTCGCCTCGACGATCACCAACCCCGCCCCACCCAAGGCCCGCGCACCCAGGTGCACCAGGTGCCAGTCGTTCGCCAATCCGTCCTCCGCCGAGTACTGGCACATCGGCGAAACGCCGATGCGATTGCGCAACGTGACCGACTTGACCGTGAGCGGAGCGAACAGATGGGACATGGTCCGCATCCAATCACTTCCCTTCAAATTCGCAAACCGTCAGGCGCACCGGTCTTCGCCCACCGCGCGGCCAGCACGCCGCTGGCGAGCAACTGCATCGAATGATAGACCATGATCGGCAGGAGGACGATGCCGAGCACCGGCTGGCCGGCAAAGATGAGGTTCGCCATGGGTACGCCCGAGGCGAGGGTCTTCTTGGAGCCACAGAACATCGCCGTGATGCGGTCGGGCCACGCGAACCCCAGCAGCCGCGAGACCCATGCCGTGAGGAGCATGGCGATCATGAACAGCAACGCGCACAGGCCGAGCGTGACCAGCAGCAGCGTCGCGCCGCGGCCCAGCCAGAGCCCGCTCTGCACCGAATTGCAGAACGACGTGTAGATGATCAGCAAAATCACGAGCCGGTCGGCGACGTGCAGCCGGCCTTTCTGCCGACCCGCCCAGGCGCCGAGCCACGGCCGGCACGCCTGACCCGCGGCCATGGGCAACAGCAGCCAGAGCACGAGGTCGACGATGACCGGGAGCAGCGGTCCGCCCTCGCCGCCCGAGCTCAGGTAGAAAGCCATCCACAAGGGGGTGAGCACGACGCCGATCAGGCTGGAAAGCGTGGCATTGAAGACCGCCGCCGCCACGTTGCCGCCGGCGGCGGCGGTCAACGCCACCGACGACGAGATGGTCGACGGCAGGGCGCAGAGGAAAAAGAAACCCAAGCGCAGATCCGCCGACACCGCCGCGGGCGCGAGGGTCACGAGGGCGAGGCCCAGCAGCGGGAACACCAAGAACGTCGTGCCCTGCACGACCAGGTGCAGCCGCCAGTGCAGCGCCCCGGCCCGCAGCGCGGCGAAGGACAGCGTGAGCCCGTAGAGGAAGAAGATCAGCGCCACGCCGACCTTGGTCAGCCACTCGCCGCGCAGCACGCCGCCATCCATTCCCCCCGCCGGCCAGAGCCAGGCCAGCGCGACGGCCGCGACCATGCCCGGCGTGAACCAGTCGCGGTTGTGCTTCATGGCGCCGGGTCCGTCGCGGCATCCCGGCGACCGCGCACGCGATTCAGGATGGCCTCGAGTTCGGTCCGCCCCTCGATCCGCAACAACCAGAGGAGAAGCCCGTAAACCGCCGCGCCGGCCGGGATCACCGCCAGCACCACGACGAGATCACGCGTCCGCCCGACGACCGGGAGCCAGGCCGACGCCCGCCAGCCCGCCCAGACCGCGATGCCCATCACGGCGCTGGCCACGGCGATCTTGACGAGATTCGGCCATAGGGGTCCAAAGCCCAGGCCCGGCAAGCGGCGGCTCAACCGCGATTGCAGATACCAGGCCTGCACCAGCACCGCCGCCGTGCCCGCGGCCGCGAGGCCGACGGTCGAGAACCACCGCATGAGCAGGAGGCTGAGGACGAGGTTGACGACAAAGCTCCACGCCGCGGCCCGCACCGGGGTCGCGGTGTCCTTGACCGCATAGAAACCGCGCAGGGCCACGGTGACGAAAGACAGGAACGGCAGCCCCAGCGCATAGACCGCCAGCACCGGCGTCATGAGCTGCGTATCGGACGCCTGGAACGCGCCGCGCTGGAACAGCAGGCGCACGATGGGCTCGCTGAGCACGGCGAGCCCGACGGCCGCCGGGACGTTGAGCACGAGCACCAAGCGGAGGCCCTTGTGGTAATCCTCGCCGAGGCGGCCCCATTCCTCCCGGGCCGCATGCCGCGCGATGAGCGGGAAGACCACCGTGGCGATCGCCGCGGTGAAGACGCCGATGGGCAGCTCCATGACGCGCGTCGCCAGGTTGATGATCGCCGCGGCGCTGTCGTTCAGCGAAAGCCCGAGGAAGCGGGAGACCGCCATGTTCACGAGGTAGATCGCGGAGCCGATCACCATCGGACCCATGAGGCGCACGATGGCGCGCACCCGGTCGTTGTAACCGAGGTCGAAAGCCGGCCGCCACCCCTCGCGCCAGAGCACCCCGGCGGGCACCGCCATCTGCAGGAAGCCGCCGATGAGCACGCCGGCGCAGAGGAGATGCATGCGCTCGGGCAGGTCCCAGGCCCACCAGGCACCGATGCCCAGCGCCGCGAGGATGCTGAGGTTGAGCCAGACCGGTGACAGCGCCGGCTCGGTGAAGCGGCCCAACACCTGGCAAGCCGCGCTGAAAGCGGCCGCGAGGCAGACAAAGATCATGTAGGGGAACAGGATGACCGCGAGGTCGGCCCCGAGCAGCAGGCGCCGCAGGGTCTCCTCGGCCACGCCCCACCCCTCGGCCTGCGCCAGCACCCACTCGGCGTTCGCCATGAGCAGCATGGCCGCCGCGACGATCGCACCGGTGACGACGAGGAGCCAGCTGGAGACCTGGCTGACGAGGACGAAGGCGCCGGCGCGCTGGCGCTGCTCCAGTTCCTCGGTGAGCGTCGGCACGAAAGCCGCGGTCAGCGCGCCCTCACCGAGCAGGCGGCGAAAGAGATTCGGCAGCGTGAAGGCCGACACGAACGCCGACGCCAGCGCGCTCGTCCCAAACACCGCCGCGGTGAAGATCTCGCGCACGAGCCCGAGCACGCGCGAGGCCACGGTCGCGGTGGCCACGACGCTGATGTTTTTCAGGCTCTTCGACACGCGAGGGAGTATTCGCGGGTGCCGCCGCCGCTGGCAAGCGTGGCGGGAACGCCGCATTTCCATGCCACCCCACTGCCCCTACACGGCGTGGGTGTCGACGTAGGCGCGGATGGCGGCTGCGGTGGCCGGGAGGCGGTGCTTCACCACCGGGCGGGACTTCAGGGTCTCGAGCGAGGGGTGCGTCGGTTCGAGGCCGATGGCGGCCTTGATCGTGTCGGGAAACTTGGCGGGGCTGGCGGTGGAGAGCACCACGCTCACGCGATCGGGGTTGAGCTCCTTGAACGCACAGGCGGTGTGCGGGTCGGCCACATAGCCGTACTGCCGGTGCACCCGCTGGATGATGCCGGGGATCTCGGCGTCGGTGCAGCGCGAGGCCGAAAAGGTGCCGCGGTCGAAGTGCTCGAACTTCCAGGCGCCCGTCGCCTTGAACGCCGCCATGATCGCGCGAACCTGGGCGGGATCGCGGCCGACCTGCGAGTAGATGAAACGCTCGAAATTCGAGGCCACCTGGATGTCCATCGAGGGCGCGAGGCTCGGGGCCACGTCACCCACCCGGTATTCTCCCGTCGTGAACAGGCGGTAGAGGATGTCGTTCTGGTTGGTGGCGACCTTGAAGCCGCGGATGGGCACGCCCATCTGCTGGAGCCACCAGCCGGCGAGGACGTTGCCGAAATTGCCGGTGGGGACGACAAACTCGACATTGCCCCGCTCCGCCGCGGGGAGGCGCAGCCAGGCGAAAAGGTAGTACACGCACTGGGCCAGCACGCGGGCGAGGTTGATCGAATTGACCGCCGACAGCCGGTGCCGCAGGCGAAAATCCTGGTCGCCGAAGATCTCCTTCAGCGCGGCCTGCGCGTCGTCGAAGGTGCCGTCCACCGCGAGCGCATGCACGTTGGCGGCACCGGTGCAGGTCATCTGCCGCTCCTGCAGCGGGGAGACGCGGCCGTCCGGATAAAGGATGAAGATGGCGGTGCCGGGTTTGCCCAGCAGGCCATGGATCGCGGCCGCGCCCGTGTCGCCCGAGGTGGCGCCGAGGACATTGATGGATTCGCCCCGGGTCCGGCACTGGTGCTCGTAGAGATTGCCGAGGAGCTGCAGGGCGAAATCCTTGAACGCGAGCGTCGGGCCGTGGAAGAGCTCCAACACGTGCGTGCGCTCGTCGAGCCGCACGAGCGGCGCGGTGTCGGCGTGGGCGAAGCCGGCGTACGACCGGTTGACGATCTGCCGCAGGGTGTCCGCGGGCACGTCCGTCGCGAACCCGCGCATGAACTCGAAGCACAGGTCGGCGTAGCTCAGCCGCTCGAGCCGCGGGAGCAGGCCGGAAATATCCGGCATGCTCTCTGGCAGGAACAGGCCCCCGTCCGGCGCCAGGCCGGTGGCCACGGCGTCGGAGAAACCGAGCGGCCCGGTCTGTCCGCGGGTCGAGACGTAGCGCATGGGGCGGGCGCCGGGATCGGCGGCCGGGTCAGACGCCGAGCTGGCTGAGGTGGAAGGCCTCGTGGGCGACGCGGGCGGCCTCGTCGGCACGGTCGAGATCAACGACGATGGAGATCTTGATCTCCGAGGTCGTGATGAGCTCGATGTTGATGCCGACGTCGGCCAGCGCCGAGAACAGCGTGGCGGCGACGCCGGAGTGGGTCTTCATGCCGACACCGACGACCGAGAGCTTGGCGATGTGCTCGTGGATGGCGACCTGGCCGCCGCCGATCTCCTGCAGCACGGGCTCGAGCGCCTTCTGCGCGCGGTGCGAGTCGCCCTGCGGGACGGTGAACGTGAGGTTGGCCACGCCATGGCGGCCGACGTTCTGCACGATCATGTCGACGATGATGCTCGCGTCGGCGAGGGCCCGGAAGACCTTCGCGGCCGAACCCGGCTTGTCGACGATGTTGCTGACGATGACCTTGGCCTGGTCCTTGTCGACGGCCACGCCGCGGACGACGACCTTTTCCATGTAGGCGACTTCTTCTTTCACGATGGTTCCTGGGTTGTGGTTAAAGCTGGAGCGGACTTCGAAAACGACGTTGTACTTCTTGGCGAACTCGACGGAGCGGGACTGCATGACCTTGGAGCCGGAGGAGGCGAGCTCGAGCATCTCGTCGTAGGAGATCTCGGTGAGCTTCTGGGCGGTCTTCACGACGCGGGGATCGGCGGTGTAGACGCCGTCGACGTCGGTGTAGATCTCGCACTTGTCGGCCTTGACGGCGGCGGCCAGCGCGATGGCGGTGAGGTCGGAGCCGCCGCGGCCGAGCGTGGTGATCTGGCCGTCGTCGTTGATGCCCTGGAACCCGGCGACGATCACGACCTTGCCGGCCTTGAGGTCCTGCTCGATGGGCTTGGCGTTGATGGTCTTGATCTTGGCCTTGGTGTGGACGCGATCGGTGAAGATGCCGGCCTGGGCGCCGGTGTAGCTCACGGCGGCGACGCCCACGCCGTGGAGGGCCATGGCGGTGAGGGCGATGGTCTCCTGCTCGCCGGTGGCCAGCAGCATGTCGAGCTCGCGCTCGCTGGGATGCTCGCACACCGCTTTGGCGCGGGCGATGAGTTCGTTGGTCACACCCGAGCGGGCGGACACGACGACGACGAGCTCGTTGCCCTCGTCGCGCGTGGCCTTGATGCGCTCGGCGACCTTCTTGATGCGTTCGACGTCACCCACGGAGGTGCCGCCGTATTTTTGGACGATGCGTGCCATGGTCGGGAAAGGTTCAGTCGTTGAAGTCGCCGATGCGCAGCAGCACGGGCGGCTCCATCACGCTCGCCAGCCGGGCGAGGTCGCGGAGGGTGGAGTGCATCGCCCGCTCGTGGCTCTCGTGGGTCGTCAGGACGAGCGAGGCGGCGGCGTTCACGTCGGACGGCGTCTGGATGACGCTCGCGATGCTGATGTGATGGCGCGCCATGACGGAGGCGACGCGGGCGAGGACCCCGGGCTGGTCGCGCACGGTGAGGCGAACGTAATACCGGCAGCGGATGTGCTCCGGCGGCGCGAGTTTGCAGCCGTTGCGGGCCGGCAGGGTCTCGTCGGCGATGAGCTGGGCGCCGCGGCCGCAGCGCAGGAGCGAGGCGGCGTCGGCGATGTCGCTGATGACGGCGCTGGCGGTGGCGTCCTGCCCCGCCCCGCGGCCGATGTAGAGGGTGGTGCCCACGACGTCGCCGGTGACGGAGATGGCGTTGAAGACGCCGTTGACGTTGGCGATGACGTTGCCCTCGGGGAGCAGCGTCGGGTGCACGCGCACGGAGAGCTCGTCGGTGGTGAAGTCGCGGGCGATGACGGCGAGGAGCTTGATGCCGTAGCCGAGGGTGGCGGCGTTCTTGAAATCTGCCGGCGTGATGCGGTCGATGCCCTCGACGACCATCTGGCTGGGCTTCACCCAGATGCCGTGCGCGAGCCAGGCGAGGACGGCGGCCTTGTGGGCGGCGTCCCAGCCCTGGACGTCGAGCGCCTCGTCGGCCTCGGCGTAGCCCAGGCGCTTGGCCTCGTCGAGGATGCTCGCGTAGGGGGCGTCCTGCTCCTCCATCTGCGTGAGGATGTAATTGCAGGTGCCGTTGAGGATGCCGTAGATGCGCGGGAAGCGGTTGGCGACGAGCCCCTCGCGCAGGGCCTTGATGATCGGGATGCCGCCCGCGACGCTGGCCTCGAAGAGGAAATGGCCGCCGTGCCGGCGGGCCGTGGCGAAGATCTCGGCGCCGTGGGCGCAGATCAGGGCCTTGTTGGCGGAGACGACGCTCTTGCCGAGACGCAGCGCCGCCAGGGTGACCTGGCGGGCGAGATCGGTCCCGCCCATGAGCTCGCAGACAATCTGGATCTCCGGGTCGGTCGCCACGGCCATCGCGTCCGTCGTGAGACGCCGGGCCGGGATCTTGACCAGGCGCGCCTTGCGCAGGTCGCGCACGGCCACGCGGCTGATCTCGAGGCGCGCGCCGAGGCGCTGGCTGAGCTCGGCGCGGGAGCGGCCGAGGTGTTTCCACACGCCCTGGCCGACCGTGCCGAAGCCGCACAATCCGATTTTGATGACGGGTTCGGGGCTCATGAGACACTGGGGTCCGAGGGTTTCTTCACAAAGCGATGCTCGGTGCCGTTGGCCAGCCGGCGGATATTCTCGCGGTGGCGGACGACGACGAAGAGCGCGATCAGGGCCGCCAGGCCCACCAGCACGGACGGACGATCGCGCAGCCAGACCGTGACCGGCAGGGAGACGGCCGCGAGGATCGACGCGAGCGAAACGTAGCGCGTGCCGAAAAAGACCACCGCCCAGACGACGGCGGCGACGAGGGCGCTGATCGGCATGATGATGCAGATGCCGCCCGCGCCGGTGGCCACGCCTTTGCCGCCGCGGAACCGGGTGAAGCAGGAGTAGCTGTGACCGAGCATCGCGGCCACGAGGCCGGCCAGGCCGAGGTTGACCCAGTCGTCGCCGGCGATGCGACCGCTGGCGTTCAGCCCCCACTCCTCAAGGTCGTAGGTGACGCTGGTCGACGTGCGCGCGAGCAGCGCCCACGAGGCGGCGCAGGCGCCCTTCAGGAAGTCGAGGGCGAAGACCAGGTTGCCCGGGCCCTGGCCGAGCACGCGGCGGACGTTCGTCGCGCCGGGGTTGCCGCTGCCGACCGTGAAGATGTCCACGCCCTTGGCCCGCGCGACCAGGTACCCGAAGGGCAGCGCGCCCAGCAGGTAGCCGATCAGGCCGACGATGGCGTAGAACAGGATCATGCGCGGTTACAGCTGGACAAACTTTGCGAGGCGGATCGCCGGGTGCGACTTCAATTCCCGGCGCACGGCATCGCTCGGCTCGCTGTCGAGGTTGATCATGATGAGCGCGGTCTGCCCCGGCTCCTGGCGGCTGAGGGACATGTTGGCGATGTTGACGCCATCC
The DNA here is from genome assembly GCA_019634615.1 of Opitutaceae bacterium. Lineage (GTDB taxonomy): Bacteria > Verrucomicrobiota > Verrucomicrobiia > Opitutales > Opitutaceae > UBA2377. The sequence continues at coordinate 32,915 of JAHCAZ010000026.1, read as the reverse complement.
TTGCCGAGGAGCGTGCCGATGTAGCCGATCATGCCCGGCTGGTCGTGGTTCTCGATGACGAGGAGCTTGCCCTGGGCCTCGACCTCGACCTCGCGCTGGTTGAGCTCGACGATGCGCGGCCGGGCGGTCTTGCCGATGATCGTGCCCCGCGCGGAGTGCACGGTCCCGTCGGCCGCCACGGCCTCGACGGCCATGAGCTCGGTGTAGTCGGCCTCCTCGGTCGACTTGATGACCTCCATGCGGACGCCGAGGCGCTGCAGCACGACGGGGGCGTTGACGTAGTTGACGTTGTCACCGCTGATGCGGTGGAGGAAGCCGCGCTGGACGGCGCGGGTGACGGGGTTGGCGTCGAGGTCGATGAGCTTGCCCCAGTAGGTCACGCGCAGCGTCGCGACCTGCTTCGGGCCGATCTGCTGGACGAGCGCGCCGAGCTTGCCACCGAGGTCGAGGTAGGGCCCGAGGACCTTGAGCACGGCCGCGTCGATCGAGGGCATGTTGACGGCGTTGCGGATGACGCCGCCGCGGAGGACGTCGGCGATCTGCTCGGCGACCTCCAGGCCGACGCTCTCCTGCGCCTCGGCGGTCGAGGCGCCGAGGTGCGGCGTGAGGGTGACATTGGGCAGGCGGCGGAGCTCGCTTTCGGCCGCGAGGGGCTCGTCCTCGAAGACGTCGAGGCCCGCGGCGGCCACGTGCCCGGACTTGAGCGCCCCGATGAGGGCGGATTCCTTGATGATGCCGCCGCGCGCGCAGTTGAAGAGGCGCACGCCCTTTCTGCACTTGGCCAGCGCCGCCTCGTCGATGAGGTGCTGGGTGGCCTCGGTCAGGGGCATGTGGACCGTGATGTAGTCGCTCTCCGCCAGCAGCTGGTCGAGCGACACCGCCTCGACCTGCATGGCCTTGGCGCGGCTGGGAGCCAGATAGGGATCGTAGGCCACGACGCGCATGCCGAAGGCCTGCGCGCGCTTGGCCACCTCGCCGCCGATGCGACCGAGGCCGACGACGCCGAGGGTCTTGCGGAAGAGCTCGATGCCCGAGAAGGACTTCCGGTCCCACTGGCCGGCGCGCATCGAGGCCGCCGCCTGCGGGACCGGGCGCGCGCCGCAGAGGATGTGGGTGAAGGTGAGCTCGGCCGTCGCGACGGTGTTGCCGGAGGGCGTGTTCATCACGATCACGCCGCGCTCGGTGGCGGCCTCGACGTCGACATTGTCCACGCCGACGCCGGCGCGGCCCACGACCTTCAGGTGCGGGGCGGCGGCAAAGACCGCGGCGGTGATCTTCGTCTCGCTGCGCACGGCGATCGCCTGCACATCGCCGACCAGCGTGAGGAGCTTTTCCGGGCTCGAACCATACGCCTCCACGACCGTCAGGCCGGGTTGGCGGCGGAGGAATTCCACACCTTTGGCAGAGATCTTGTCGGCAACGAGGACTTTCATGCGGGCAAAATGGCCTGCCAGCGAAATGGCCAGCCACCCCAAACGCAAACAAACAAACGGGGCCAGTCCGCCAGAGGTGGGCCTTATGACACGGATACCCCCTCGGAGGGGGTCCCCCACCGGTCCGGCAACCGCGCGGCCAGGAGGCGCCGCGGGCGCAGGCTTGCCCGCCACCGCCGGGCCGGATTGCATCGCGGGATGGAATCCGCCGCCGAACGCCTGCGCCGCCAGATCGAGTTCATTGTCGAGGTCGACCAGCTCAAGGAGGTCTTCCGCCAGACGGTCCTGACCCAAAGCCGCCGGGCGGAGAACAGCGCCGAGCATTCCTGGCACTTCGCGCTGATGGTCGTGGTCCTGGCCGAACACTCGAACCACCGGCCCCTCGACGTGCTCCGCATCCTCAAGATGGTGCTGATCCACGACTTGGTTGAGATCGATGCCGGCGACACATTCGCCTACGACGTGAAGAACATGGCCGACCAGCACGAGCGCGAGGCGCGCGCCGCCGACCGGATCTTCGGCCTGCTGCCGGCCGACCAGGCGCGGGAGTTCCGCGCCCTCTGGGACGAGTTTGAGGCCAAGCAGACCCCGGAGGCGAAGTTCGCCGCGGCCTGTGACCGCTTCCACCCCATGCTCCTCAACTGCCGCACTCAGGGCCATGCCTGGCAGAAGCACGGCGTGACGCAGGACAAGGTGCTCGCGCGCAACGCCCATGTGGCCGAAGGCTCGAAGGAGCTGTGGGCCTACGCGGTGAAGATGATCGACGACGCCGTGGCGGCGGGGCACCTGGCGCCGGGGCCGAAGGCGTGATTGTGGGAGCGGCCCTCAGCTCAGGTCGCGGATGCTGCCGAACTCCGGGTCGAACAGCCGGCGGTAGGTGCGCACGATGGTGCCATCCGTGAGGCCGCACAGATAATCGCAGATGCGGCGCGCCTTGCCCTGACGCGTGCGTTCGGCCTCGATCAGGCGTCCCACCTGCGGCGGCAGGATGTTGATCACGCGACCGCGCTTCTCGACGTAGTTGCGCCAGCAGGAATCCCAGAGGTCGAACAGGACGCGGCGCGCCTTGTGCTCCATCTGCTGGAGCTGGGGGCTCTCGAAGATGATGTCGTTGGCCATGCGCTTGAAGAACAGCGCCTCGCGCAACGCGCTCTCCTCCACCACGAGTTCGTAGCGGTAGCGGTTGGTCAATCCCGCCATGAAGTTGTCGCGCTCGCGCAGGCGGCAGGCCTGGATAAAACCGCCGATGCGCCCGCCAAACACACCCTCGAGGCGGTCGGTGCGGATGGCCTGGAAAAGCCGATCGAGGTGCCGCTGTTCCTCCGGGCCGATGGCCTGGTCACCCGCCCATTGCTCGACGCTCTCAACGGTGAGGAAACCCGCCTTCACGCCGTCGACGATGTCGTTAAGCGAGTAGGCGGCATCGTCGGCCCAATCCATGATCTGGCACTCGATGCTCTTGAAGGAGTTCAGCTTTTCGCCCGCATGCAGGCCTGCGGGAATCTTGCGTCCCTGGAAAACAAAGGCGCGGTACTTTTCTTGCCCGTCATACAGGAAGTGGTTGCTCGGCGCGCGGGAGAATTCGCGGAAGAGTTTCTTGTACTTGAGCACGCCGTCGAGGAGCGCGCGCGTCGGGTGCAGCCCGCGCACCCCGGCCTCGTTCTGGTAGATGGTCTCGGTGAGGAGATGCAGCGTCTGCGCGTTGCCCTCGAAGCCGCCCCACGGGATCATCAGCTCCTGCAAGGTGCGCTCGCCCGAGTGGCCGAACGGAGGGTGCCCCAGGTCGTGCGCGAGGCAGACCGCCTCGACGAGGTCGCTGTCGATGTAGAAATCCGCGCGCAGGAGCCCGCTCTTCGACCGCAGGAAATGGCAGATGGAGCGGCCGATCTGCGAGACCTCGATCGAGTGCGTCAGCCGCGTGCGGTAGAAATCGTACTCGCCGGAGAGGAACACCTGCGTCTTCGACTGCAGCTTGCGGAAGGCATGCGCGTGGATGATCCGGTCGCGGTCGATCTGGAATGCGTTGCGGTAGTCCGGCTTGCGCGCGCCCCCGTACGGCTCGGCATCGAAGGCGTTGTAGAAGCGGTTTTCCATGGAATCGCTTGGACACCATCCACGGGCAGGGCCACGATGCCAACCCCTATCTGGCGCGCCCATGCCCCACGCCGACTTTCCCACCGCCCTCGGAACATGCCGCATCGCGTGGCAGGACGATCGGCTGACGGGATTCCGCCTGCCCGGCAACGAGCCTGACGGTCCTCGGCCGACTGCTGGCGACCCTCCCCCGCCCTGGGTGGCGGCCGTCATCGCCCGCGTGCAACGTCACCTGCAGGGTGATCTCCAGGACTTCGCCGACGTGTCATATGCGTTCACCCAAGTGGGCGAATTTGCAGCCGAGGTTTATCGCGCCCTGCTGGCGATCAAGCCCGGCCAGACCTGCAGCTACGGCGATCTCGCCCGCGCGCTTGGCCACCCGCCCGCGGCGAGCCGCGCCGTCGGTCATGCCCTCGGCGCCAACCCCTGGCCGCTGCTCGTACCGTGCCATCGCGTCGTGGCGGGCGACGGCCGCATGACCGGCTTTTCGGCGCCCGGTGGCATACGGACCAAGCTCCGCCTCCTCGCCCTCGAGGGCGCACAGTTATTCGCGGAGTAAGGGCCCGCGATTAACGCGGCTAAGACCGCGTCATGAGGCGGCTTAGGGATTGTTTCGCCGCACCCCCGCGTCACACTCGCGGCAAATCATCCTTACACCTATGCCCGCGAAAACGATGCGCGCCATTGCCAAGCTTACGGCCGGCCCCGGCCTCCAACTGACGGAGGTGCCCGTGCCGACGCCGGGCATCAACGACGTCCTGATCAAGATCAAGAAGACGTCGATCTGCGGCACCGACGTCCACATCTACAACTGGGACGACTGGTCGCAAAAGACCATCAAGCCGCCCATGGTCATCGGCCATGAATTCGTCGGCGTCGTCGAGCAGGTCGGCGACAACGTGCTCAACTTCAAGCCCGGCGACCTCGTCGACGGCGAGGGCCACATCGTCTGCGGCGTCTGCCGCAACTGCCTCGCCGGCCGGCGCCACCTCTGCAAGGACACCAAGGGCGTGGGCGTGAACCGCCAGGGCGCCTTCGCCGAGTACCTCTGCATCCCGGCCACGAATGCCGTGCACGTGGACCCGGCGATCCCGCTCGACGTGCTCTCCTGCTTCGACCCGCTGGGCAACGCCGTCCACACCGCGCTCAAGTACGACATGATCGGCGAGGACGTGCTCATCACCGGCGCCGGCCCGATCGGCTGCATGGCCACGGCCATCGCCAAGCAGGTCGGCGCGCGCAAGATCGTCGTCACCGACGTCAATCCCAACCGCCTCGCCCTCGCCAAGCGCATGGGCGCCACGCGCGTCGTCGACGTGTCGAAGGAAAAGCTCCCCGACGTGCAGCGCGAACTCGGCATGAAGGAAGGCTTCGACATCGGCCTCGAGATGTCGGGCAACCCCAAGGCCCTGGCCGACATGATTGACAACATGTGCCACGGCGGCCGCATCGCGCTTCTCGGCATCATGCCCGGGGCCGCCGCCGTCGACTGGAACAAGGTCGTCTTCAATATGCTCACGATCAAGGGCATCTACGGCCGCGAGATGTATGAGACCTGGTACAAGATGACCGCCCTCATCCAGAGCGGCCTGGATATCACCCCGGTCATCACCCACCGCTTCCCCTACACCGAGTTCCAGGAAGGCTTCGACCTCATGCGCTCGGGCCGCAGCGGCAAGATCGTGCTCAACTGGGACTGAGCCATGACGCCCGCCTACCAGGCCTACCTGCAGAAGACGCTGGCCGACATCGAGTCCGCCGGGCTCTTCAAGCGCGAGCGCGTGATCACCACGCCGCAGCGCGCGCACATCGAGGTCACCGGCGGCCAGCCGGTGCTCAACTTCTGCGCCAACAACTACCTCGGTCTCGCCGACAACCCCGAGGTCATCGCCGCGGCCCACGCCACGCTGGACCGCTGGGGTTACGGCCTCGCCTCCGTGCGCTTCATCTGCGGCACGCAGCAGATCCACAAGGACCTCGAGGCGCGCCTCAGCACATTCCTCGGCACCGACGACACGATCCTCTACAGCTCGTGCTTCGACGCCAACGGCGGCGTCTTCGAGACGCTCCTCGGCGCGGAGGACGCGGTGATCAGCGACGAGCTGAACCACGCCTCGATCATCGACGGCATCCGCCTCTGCAAGGCCCAGCGGTACCGCTACAAGAACAACGACATGGCCGACCTCGAGGCCAAGCTCAAGGAGGCCGACGCCGCCAAGGCGCGCTTCAAGCTGATCGCGACCGACGGCGTGTTCTCGATGGACGGCTACATCGCCAACCTGCAGGCGATCTGCGACCTGGCCGACAAATACGGCGCCCTCGTCATGGTGGATGACAGCCACGCCGTCGGCTTCATGGGCCGCACCGGCCGCGGCACGCATGAGCACTGCGGCGTCATGGACCGGGTCGACATCCTCACCGGCACGCTCGGCAAGGCGCTCGGTGGCGCCAGCGGCGGCTACGTCAGCGGCCGAAAGGACATCATCGCCCTGCTCCGCCAGCGCTCGCGCCCGTACCTGTTCTCCAACACGCTCGCCCCGGTCATCGCCGCGGCCTCGCTCACGACGCTCGACCTGATCACGCGTTCGACCGCCCTGCGCGACAAACTCGAGGCGAGCACGAAGTATTTCCGCGCCGGCCTGACCAAGGCCGGGCTCACGATCCGCCCGGGCACGCACCCGATCGTCCCCGTTATGCTGGGCGACGCGGCGCTGTCGCAGAAATTCGCCGCGCGCATGTTGGAGAAGGGCATCTACGTCATCGGCTTCTTCTACCCGGTGGTTCCGCAGGGCCAGGCGCGCATCCGCACGCAGGTCAGCGCGGCCCACAGCCAGGCTGATCTCGATCGCGCGATCGAGGCTTTCGCCGCGGTCAAAAAGGAGCTAGGCATCTAGGCATGCCCCGCCCCACCCCGACCGTCGTCCGCCGCCTCGAAAAGGCCGCCCGCCAGGCGGCCAAGGCCTCGTATTCGCCGTACTCGAAATTCCGCGTCGGCGCCGCGATCCTCACCGGTTCCGGCAAGGTCTACACCGGCACCAACGTCGAGAACGCCAGCTACGGCCTCTGCAACTGCGCCGAGCGCACCGCCATCTTCACCGCGGTCGCCGCGGGCGAGCGCACGGTGCGCGCCGTGGCGGTGTACACGCCGACGCGCGCGGCAACCTCGCCCTGCGGTGCGTGCCGCCAGGTGATCAACGAATTCGGCCCGGAGGCGCTGGTCATCAGCGTCTGCGACGGAAAGAACCGGATCGAGACGACGCTCGACCGGCTGTTGCCCGCCGCGTTTGGGCCGCGGAACCTTAAGGGGTAGGCGCGTTCAATCTGCCGCGAAGAAATCGCGCACGACCGTGAACAGGTCGCCGGCGCGTACCTCATGTTCGGAGCGGTCGCGCAGGTCGCGGATCTTCACCACACCCTTGGCCACCTCGTCGTCGCCGTAGATGAGCGCAATCCGCGCGCCGGAATCGGCCGCCTGCTTGAACTGCTTGCCGAAGGCGACCTCCTTGAGCGGATACTCGACGCGCCGGCCGCTGGCGCGGAGCGCCTGGATGTCAGCGAAGGCCGTGCGGCGCGCCGCCTCGCCGCCGATGACGCAATACACATCGGGGGCCGAGACAAACGTCGGCATGAGGCCGCGCTGCTCGAGCAGGAGCGAAAAGGTCATGTCGCCAATGGCGAAGCCGACGGCCGGCAGCGCGGGGCCGCCGAGTTTCTGCACGAGATCGTCGTAGCGTCCGCCACCCGCGAGGGCGCGGAGCTCGCCCTTGCGATCGAAGGCCTCGAAGACGAAGCCCGTGTAGTAGGCCAGGCCGCGCACCACCCCGAGGTCGACCGTGACGAAACGGGTGAGGCCCATGGCCTCGAGGCCGCCCATCACCTTGCGCCAGTCGGCCAGACGCTCAGCCGGCTTGCCGCCGAGGTTCGCGAGCGTCTGCTCGAGGGCGGCGAGCGACTTGATCTGCAGGAAGGCGAGGATCTTTTCCTTCAGCGCGGGATCGAGGGCGCCGAACTGCTCGGTGTAGCCTTTGAAGGCGTCGTCCCCGTACTTCTCGTAACGGTCCACGGCGCCGAGCACGGCGCGGATGCGCGCATCATCCAGGCCCAGGGCCTCGAGGTAGTAGAACCAGAGGTTGCGGTCGCTGAGGCGAACGTAGAAATCCTGCTCGGTGAGACCGAAGGCGCACAGGCACTGCACCAGCAGCGCGATCAACTCGATCTCGGCCTCGGGTCCGGGTTCGCCGAAGATGTCGGCGTTGAACTGGTTGAAGCAGCGTCCCCGCCCCTTCTGCATGCGCTCGTAGCGGTAGAACTCGGCGATGCTGAACCACTTGATGGGTCGCTTGAGGGCGTTGGCCTTGGCGCCGACGAGGCGGCAGACCGTGGGGGTCATCTCGGGGCGGAGCGCCACGTCGCGGCCGCCCTTGTCGGTGAAGCTGAACAGCTGGGCCTCGATCTCCTCGCCCGACTTGGCCTTGTAGAGCTCCAGCGGCTCGAGCACCGGCGCGTCGTATTCGGCGAAGCCGAAGTTCACCGCCGTCTGCCGCCAGAGGCGGAAGACATGATTGCGGCGCGCAAGGTCCTCGGGATAGAACTCGCGGAAACCGGGCAGGGTCTGGAACGTGGCCATAAGGGCAAAAACTTGCGGTGCGCACCCGCGCGGGGCGACTCAAAATTTGCGCAGCAAAAAGGCCGGGCATGGTCGCCCGGCCTCGAAAACCTGCTCGGCCTGAGGGGGATCAGGCGGTCGGCGGCGCCGGCGGCTGGGCCTGCAGCTTCGCCAGGTCGATCTTCTTGAGCTGCTGTTTGAGGATCTTGCCGGACTTGAACTTGACCACCGCGCGCTGCGGGATGACGACCTCCGCCTCGGGCTTGTTCGGATTGCGCCCAATGCGTGACTTGCGCACCTGCACCTCGAGCACGCCGAAGTTGCGCAGCTCGACATTGCGCCCGTCTGCCAACGCTTTCTGGATGATGTCGAGCGTCATTTGGACCGTATCAACGACCTGCTTTTGGGGAAAACCCGTCTTGTTGTAGATTTCCAAGACGATTTCGCGCTTCGTCAGATTATTGGACATATGGATTCCTTTCTCGCTGAAAACTTGGGGGTGATGCGCTAAATTATTTTCAGTTCTGCGATTGCGTCAATAAATATGACTGCTTTGTCACAGAATAAAGAGTAAACACCGTGATAATTCTTCCGTCATGCCCGAGCCCACTGCCGTAAATTCCATGTTCGCGCGCATCGCCCGGCGCTACGACCTCGCGAATCGCATGCTCAGCCTGGGGATGGACCTCTCCTGGCGGTGGCGGCTGGTGAAACGCCTCCGGCAGCAGGCCCCGCAGACCGTCCTGGACCTGGCCACGGGCAGCGGCGACGTGGCGTTCGCCATCTCGCGCAATGTACCTGAGGCCAAGGAGATAGTCGGCATGGACTTCTGTCAGCCGATGTTGGACGAGGCCATCCGCAAGCAGGCCGCCGCCTCCGGCCGGCGATACGCGAACATTCGTTTCGCGCCCGGCGACGGCCTGGCCCTTCCCCTGCCCGACGCCGCGTTCGACGCGGTGACGATCTCCTTTGGCCTCCGCAACATGGGCGACCGGCACCGGTCCCTTCGCGAAATGCACCGGGTGCTGCGCCCGGGTGGCCGGGTGTATGTGCTCGAATTCTCGCAGTCCGACCGCTGGTTTCGCCCGATCTACCTCTTTTACCTCCGCAACATCCTGCCGTGGTTTGCCGGCATACTGACGGGGGATCGCGCCGCCTACGAATACCTGAACGAGACCATCGAGGCCTTTCCCGGCCGCGATGCCCTGGGGGCGGAGTTCCTCGCCGCCGGCTTCAGCGCGGTGCAGGCCGAGGGCTGGACCTTCGGCATTGTGGCCCTGCACACGGCCGTGAAATAGGCGGGCTCAGCTGAACGATTTTCCGCACCCGCAGGTGCTCTGGGCGTTGGGGTTCTTGATCTCGAATCCCTTCCCGTGGAGGCCGTCGTCGAAATCCACCTGGCTGCCTGAAAGGTAGGCCTGGCTCGAGGGATCGAGCACGATCTTGATCCCCTCGCTCACGATGCTCGCGTCATCCGCCTTCGGCTCGTCGAACGACATGCCGTACTGGAAACCCGAGCAGCCACCCGACTCGACGAAGACGCGGAGATGGCGGTCGGGCGTGCCCGCCTCGGCGAGCATGGCGCGGACGCGGTCGGCGGCACGGGGAGTCAGTGTGATCATGCGGCGGACGGTAGGTGCCGACCCCGGCCTGTCAAACGGCGACCGCTATCGTACAGCATGAATCGGGCCGAAATGGATTTCATTTCTTGCCACCTCCGGTTGAGGAACCTTTGCTGGGGTCGTGGCCAGCCCCAAACAGATCTTCGCCGAGATTAACTACGAGATGGTCCGCAAGATCGCCGACGGCGGCATGGGCGTGGTCTACGAGGCCGCGCAGCACGGGGCGGGCAATTTCCGCAAGGTCGTCGCCGTCAAACTCATTCGCGAGGAGTACTCGGCCATCCAGGAATTCCAGAAGAACTTCATCGGCGAGGCCCGGCTGGTGGCCGACCTGATCCACACCAACATCGTCCAGACCTACCACCTGGGTCAGGTGGGCGGGCAGTATTTCATGGTGATGGAGTTCGTCCGCGGCGTGAACCTCGAGCAGTTCCTCGAGAAGCACCGCGCGACCGGCAAGCAGATCCCCGTCGACCTCGCCGCCTTCATCATCTCCCGCATCGCCCGCGGCCTGACCTACGCCCACGACAAGTGCGACCGCGAGGGCCGGCACCTCAACATCGTCCACCGGGACATCGGCCCGAAGAACGTGATGATGGCCTACGAGGGCGACGTGAAGCTCACCGACTTCGGCATCGCGAAGGCCCTCGACCTGATGTACAACGAGGAGGGCAAGGTGATTGCGGGCAAGGACGAGTACCTTTCCCCCGAGCAGGCCAGCTACGCCGTGACGGACGCCCGGGCCGACCTTTTCCCGCTCGGCATCGTGCTCACCGAGCTGCTCCTCGGCCGGAATGTCTTCCGGGCGATGGACCGGGCCGAGTCGCGCCGGAACATCCTCAGCATGCCCATCCCGCAGTTCGCCTCGCTGCGGCCGGAGATCGACCCGAAGCTCGAGGCCATCATCCAGAAGGCGCTGCAGCGCGACCGCGCCAAGCGCTACCAGAGCGCCGCGGAGATGATGACCGACCTCGAACTCTACCTTTACAGCGACCGCTACGGTCCCACCAACGAGAAGCTCGGCGTCTACATCAAGGAGCTTTTCGGCGTGCGCGACCCGACCCCGTCGTCCGCCCCCTTCCGGCCCAGCAACCCCAGCACACCCCGATGACCCGCCCTACCCCTTTCCAAGTACATGAGCGGGCCCGGATTTAGCCAAGATCTCCGCCAGCGCCAGACGCAATCCCTCGTTCTCGCGCCCCAGCTGCGGCAGTCCCTGAAGATCCTGCAGGTCGCGGCCCTCGACCTGCGCTCGGTGATCCAGGAGGAGTTGCAGAACAACCCGACACTCGAGGAGGCGCCGCCGGAGACCAAGGAAGCCGACAAGCCCGAGGCCGCGGACGAGGACAACCCGGAGATCCCGGACGACACCGCGGCCAAGGACGAGACCAGGGAGGAGATGGATTTCTCGAAGGAGTTCGAGATTTTGGGCAAGATCGACGACGACTGGCGCGACCAGCTGGCCAGCTCGGGCAGCCAGCAGACGCACTCGCCCGAGGCCGAGGAAAGGCGCCAGCACTTCCTCGACTCGCTTGTCGCGGCCCCGTCGCTGCAGGAGCACCTGATGCAGCAGGCCGACCTCGCCGATCTCACGCCGGAGGTGCGCGAGGCCGTCCATTACCTCATCGGCAGCCTCGATGACCGGGGCTTCATCACCCAGTCGCTGGCCGACGCGGCCCTGCAGGCCCGGCTCCCGCTGGAGGCCATGCAGCAGGCCCACGTTGTCCTCAAGACCTTCGATCCCCCGGGCATCGGCAGCCTGAACCTTGCCGAGTGCCTCCTGATCCAGCTCGCCGGCCGCGGCCGCGGCACGTCCCTCGCCGCCCGCATCGTGCGCGATCATTTCGAGCTCCTCGCCCGGCGCCGCATCCCCGAGCTGTCCCGCAAGCTCGCGGTCAGCCCCGATGACATCCAGGCCGCGGTCGAGGAGATCGGCAAACTCGACCCCGCCCCGGGCCGGCGTTTCGCCGAGGACAGCAACCGCGTCGTCGAGCCCGACGTCACCGTCGAGAAGGATGGCGACCAGTGGAAGATCACGCTCAACAGCGACTACATCCCGCGCCTCCGCATCTCCGGCACCTACCGGGACATGATCGCGCGCGGCACCCTCTCCAAGGCCGAGCGCGACTACCTCCGCGAGCGCATCCGCTCCGGCAAGTTCCTCATCGACTCCATCGAGCAGCGCCAGCGCACGATCGAGCGCATCACGCGCGAGATCCTCAAGGCGCAGCATGACTTCTTCGAGCACGGCGTCTCCCAGCTGAAGCCGCTCACCATGACGCAGATCGCCGCGGTCGTGGGCGTGCACGAGACCACCGTGAGCCGCGCACTGGCCAACAAGTACATCAAGACGCCGCACGGCGTGTTCGAGCTGAAGTATTTCTTCACGACCGGCTACCAGGCCGACAGCGGCGACGCGGTCTCCAATACCAGCGTGAAGGAGATGATCGCCGACCTGATCGCGCTCGAGGACCGCTCGCACCCGCTGAGCGATCAGGAACTCGTCGCCAAGCTGCAGGAAAAGGGCCTCAACATCGCCCGCCGCACGGTCGCCAAGTACCGCGAGGAGCTGGGCATCCTGCCGAGCAACCTCCGCCGGGATTACGCCAAATGATGCGCCGGAAGGCCTGAAGTGGGCGGCGCCCGCCGGGAAGCATGCGCTACCCGGCGGCCGGTTCCGCGTCCACCGCCAGGCTCGGGTTCACCCCGAGCCCCCACCCCGCGGCCCGGTCCACGCCGGTGCGGTCGCACCAGGCGGCGAAGGCGATCATGCCGGCATTGTCGCCGGTGTGCCGCGGCTCGGCCGCGAGGAACGGCAGGCGGCGCTCGCCGGCCAGCGACCCGAGCAGCGCCCGCAGCCGGCGATTGTTCGCCACGCCGCCGGAGAGCCCGACGCTCGCAAAACTCCGCGTCCCGAGCGCGGCGCGCGCCTTGCGCACCAGCGCATCGAGCACGGCCTCCTGGTAGCTGGCGCAGAGGTCGGGGCGGCGCGCCGTCACCTCGTCCGGCGTGAGTTTCTCGATCGTGTAGCGCAGGTTCGTCTTGAGGCCCGAGAAGCTGAAATCGAGCTCATCGCGGCGGCCGATGCCGCGCGGGAAGGCGAAGGCCTCGGCCCGGCCGGCCAGCGCCAGCTTCTCCACCTGCGGCCCGCCCGGATAGCCGAGGCCGAGCAGCTTGGCGCCCTTGTCCAACGCCTCGCCCGCCGCATCGTCGCGGGTCGATGACAGGAGCCGGATCCCCCGGTCGCGGCCGAGGACGCACAGCAGCGTGTTCCCGCCCGAGACGACGAGCGCGAGGTGCGGCAGCAGCGCATCCAGCCGGCGGTCGAAGTCTGCGGGCGCTTCGCCATGCAGGGCGATGAAAGGCGACCATACATGCGCCCGCAGGTGGTTGACCCCCGCCACCGGCACGCGCCGGGCCAGCGCCAGGGCCTTCGCCGCCGCCACGCCGATGGCCAGGCACGCGGCCAGGCCGGGGCCGTTGGTCACGGCCACCTCGGTGACCCCGGCGAACCCGGCCTCGGCCCGGGCCCGCTCGAGCAGCGGGCCGAAATGCCGCACGTGCTCCCGCGTCGCAAGGTCCGGGACCACGCCGCCGTGCCGCTCGTGCAGCGCGATCTGCGTGTGCAGCCATTCGCCGACGAGGCCGCGGGCCGGGTCGAACAGCGCCACCGCCGTCTCGTCGCACGAACTCTCGAGGGCGAGGATCATGGTGCAGCCGGCACGGCGCCCGCGCGCCGGTCGAGCACCTCGTCCGCGCGCAGCACGTCGAGCCCGGCCTGGAGTTGCCGGTCCTCGATCGGGGCGAAGCCGAAGCGCTCGTTGAATTCCTTGGGATCGGTGACATCGCGCCGGTTGCGCTGCAGGCGCAGGCGGTGGTCCTCCTCGGGCGACATCACGACCTCGATCTGCGGGGTGATGCCCTTCTCGTGGATGCTGGTGCCGCCCGGTGTGTAGTAGCGGGCGGTGGTCAGGCGCACGCCCTCGCCGTTGCGCAGCTTGAAGAGCGACTGCACCGAGCCCTTGCCGAAGGACCGCTCGCCCACGATGACGGCGCGGCCCGTGTCCTTGAGCGCCCCGGTCACCACCTCGGCCGCGCTGGCCGTGCCGGCGTTGATCAGCACCACGAGCGGCAGCGAGACCGGGTCGCCGTCGAGCACCCCGCGGAACTCCTCGCGGCGGTCGGCCGCGTTGCCCTGGGTATAGACGATGAGCTCGTTGGTGCGGAAGAACGGCTCGGCCACCTCGACCGCGGCCTCGAGCAGGCCGCCCGGGTTGTTGCGCAGGTCGAGGATCAGGCTGTCGACGCCCTCGCGGAGCACGCGGTCGAGCGCGGCGCGGAACTCCTCGCCCGTCTGGGCGGAGAAGTCCGCCAGCTGGATGTAGCCGATGCGGCCCTCGAGGACGCTGACCTCGCGGACGCTCTGCTGCTTGATCAGCTCGCGGACGAGGGTGAACTCGTGCTGCTTCTGCGTGCCGGGCCGGAAGACGCCGAGGCGCACCGACGAGCCGGGCTTGCCCCGCAGCCGGTCCACGACCGCGTCCATGCCCTGGCTGGCACGCAATTCCTGGCCGTCGACCGCCGCGATCTCGTCGCCCCGCAGGATGCCGGCCCGCTCGGCCGGCGTGCCGGCCATGGGCGCGATGACGATCACGCGGTCGTTGCGGGCCTCGACCTGGATGCCCACGCCGCCGAACTCGCCGTCGAGTTCCTCCTCGAAGCGGGCCAGGTCGGACTGCTCCAGGAACTCCGAGTGCGGATCGAGCGTCTCGACCATCCCGTGCATGGCCTCGCGGGCGAGGCGCGGGTAATCGGCCAGCTTGGGATCCACGTACTCCTCGCGCACCAGCTTCATCACGTCGCGCACGGCGTCGCTGGCGCGGTCGAGGTCACGGTTGGGCCACCACCCCCAGGCCAGCGACAGCCGGAGGGCGCCGGCGGCCAGCAGGAGGCCGAGCGTCGTCCCCGCCACGACCGTGAGAAAGCGTTTGAGCATACCGGCGACAGTGTGCATCTGCTTCGCTTTGTAAATGGGTTCGTCATCCCTCCAGTCGTCCGCCGGCCCGGCGGATTTCCTGAGCGCCTTCCGCTCCGCCGCCGGCCCCGAAGGCCGGTTGCGGTTCGACCGGTTCATGGACCTCGCCCTGTTCGACCCCGCCGTGGGTTACTACACGCGGGACCGGCGGCGGGTGGGCTACGGGCCGGGGACCGATTTCTTCACCGCGACCACGTCGGGCGAGGTCTTTGCCGACCTGGTCATCGCGGCCTGCCGCAGCCTGCTGCCGGGCGATCCACGCCGCTGGACCTTCGTCGAGATCGGCGCGGAGCAGGGCCGGGGGCTGCTGGAGGGGCGCACGCACCCGTTTGGCGCGGCGCGCACGATCACGCTGGGGCAGCCGCTGGCGCTGGCCGGGGACTGCATCGTTTTTTCCAACGAGCTCTTCGATGCCCAGCCCTGCCGCCGCTTCGTCCGTGCGCATGGCGAGTGGTGCGAGACCTTCGTGGCGATCCGGGGCGAGGCGCTCACGGCGATCGACTTGCCGGCCACCGGGGTCCCGGTCGCCCTCCCGGCCGAGGCACCGGAGGGATACCGCATCGATGCCCCGATCGCGGCGACGGACCTCCTGCGCCGGATCGTGGCGGAGCCGTGGCACGGGCTCTTCCTCGCCTGCGATTACGGCAAATCCTGGACGGAGCTTGCCGAGCACACGCCCGCCGGCACCGCACGGGCCTACCATGCCCATACCCAGAGCAACGACCTCCTGGCCCGGCCCGGCGAACAGGACCTGACCTGCCACGTGTGCTGGGACTGGCTGGCGGACGGACTGGCCGAGGCCGGCTTCCGCCCGTCCGCGCTCATGTCGCACGAGGCGTTCTTCATGCGGCAGGCGGGAGCGTACATCGAGGCGGCCATCGCCGCGGAGGCGGGCGGATTCAGCCCCCGCAAACTCGCGCTCATGCAACTGCTGCACCCAGCCCATCTTGGGCAGAAATTCCAGGTCCTGCACGCGATCCGCCCGCCCGCGGAGATTGCATAAGATTCCCCTTGCTTCGCCCCTGACCGACCCTTTACTCGCAACCCTTTAACCTCTCAAAACATGGCCAGAATTTGTGCAATCACCGGTCGCCGCCCCGTCAAGGGCAGCTCCATCAATCGTAAGGGTCAGAGCAAGAAAAGCGGCGGCATCGGCACGCACGTGACCAGCATCACGAAGCGTAAATTCCGCCCCAACCTGCAGCGGATCCGCGTGAAGATGCCCAACGGCGGCACCAAGCGCATCCTCGTCTCGGTCAAGGTCATCAAGTCCGGCCTGGTCCAGAAGGCCTGAGTCCGGCGTCAACCTTTCCTGAAGCCCGCGGTTCGCCGCGGGCTTTTTCGTGCCCAAATTTCCGCTTTCGCCGTGCCGCGATAGCCGCCATCGTCCCGCGGCATGTCGGCCCGCCCCGAACCCGCACCGCCTGCGACTGATTCCACCATCGCCCGGCGCGTCCAGGATGAACTGACCCGGCTGCTCTACCGCTCGGCCGGATTCGGGTTGTTCTCCAACTTCGTGCTCGCGGGCGTGCTGGTCATGGGCATCTGGCGCCATTTCCCGGCGCATCAGTCCCTGGGCTGGCTTGGCGCGATCTTTGCCGTCTCGATCGCCCGGGCGGGCCTCAACCTCGCTTTCCAGCGGGTCGATCCCGGCGCCCACGCGCTGCCTGGCTGGCGGCTCGCCTTCCTCGTGGGCACCGCGATCTCCGGCGCGGTCTGGGGCGCCGGCGGCTGGCTGTTCCACGGTTCCGGCAGCGTCTTCGCGGAGATCCTCCTCCTCATCATCATCGCGGGGATGAACGCCGGCGCGGCCCGCTCGCTGGCGCCCGTGCTCGGCTGCTATGTCGCCTATGTCGTCTGCACGCTCGCCCCGCTGACGCTGCATTTCCTGCGGGTCGAGGACGAGGGTGCCGGGATCATGGCGCTGGTCGTCGTCACCTACGCGCTCTTCCTGCTCAACACGGCCAAGCTCCACCACCACGATCTCCAGCGCCTGCACCAGCTGATCTTCGAGAACGCCGACCTCGTCGAGCGGCACGCCCTCGCCAAGGAGAAGGCCGAGGCCGCCAACAAGGCCAAGGGCGATTTCCTCGCGACCATGAGCCACGAGATCCGCACGCCGATGAACGGCATCATCGGCATGCTGCAGCTCCTGCGCGAGTCGCCGCTCACCGCCGCGCAGAAGACCCAGGTCGAGATCGCGTCGGGCTCGGCCGACACGCTCCTGCGCCTCCTGAACGAGATCCTCGACCTCTCCAAGATCGAGAGCGGGAAGGTCGAGTTCGAGCGCCTCCCCTTCCGGCCCGGTGCCGCCATGCGCGAGATCGTGGACCTGCTCGGGCCCCGCGCCCGCGAGAAGGGCCTCGGCCTGCACCTCAGCCTGCCGGCCGACGAGGACCTGCTGGTGCAGGGCGACAGCGTGCGCCTCAAGCAGGTGCTGCTGAACCTGATCGGCAACGCGATCAAGTTCACCGCGGAGGGCCGCATCGATGCCGAACTCGACGTCGTCGATCGGCAGGCGCACGAGGTCACCCTGGCCTTCCGCGTGCGCGACACCGGCATCGGCATCAGCCCCGAGACGCAGGCCAAGCTGTTCCAGGCGTTCAGCCAGGGCGACAGCTCCACGACGCGGCGCTACGGGGGCAGCGGCCTCGGCCTCTCGATCTCACAGCGCCTCGTGCACCAGATGGGCGGCGAGATCAGGGTCACCAGCGACCCGGGGCGCGGCGCGGCGTTCGCCTTCACGGTCACGTTTCCGCTCGCGCTGGAGGAGTCGCCGCCGGCGCCGGTCGGGACGATCTCCCACGACGTCAACCTCAACCTCCGCGGCCGCGTGCTCGTGGCGGAGGACGACCCCGTCAACCAGCGGGTGGTCCAGCTCATGCTGGAGCGCATCGGCCTCGAGTACGTGATCGTGGAGAACGGCCGCGCGGCCGTCACCACCGCGGCCCGCGGCGAGATCGACCTGGTCCTGATGGATTGCCAGATGCCCGAGATGGACGGCTTCGAGGCCACGCGCCGGATCCGGGCGCAGCCCGGCTCGCGGCACCTCCCGATCATCGCGCTCACGGCCAACGTGATGGCCGAGGACCGGCTGGCCTGCGCGGCGGCGGGGATGGACGATTTCGTGGCCAAGCCGATCCGGCACGACGAGCTGCGGGCGACCCTGGCGCGCTGGCTGCAGCGGCCGGCCGCGGGCTGAGGGCGTCAGACGGCGCGGAAGACCACGGCCGCGTTCTGGCCGCCGAAGCCGAGGTTGTTGCTCAGGACGGTGCGGACCCTGGCGGCGCGGGCGACGTTGGGCACGTAGTCGAGGTCGCACTCGGGGTCGGGCTCGGTGAGATTGATGGTGGGGGCGAGCTGGCCGGTCTCGATCGTCTTCACGCACACGACCGACTCGATGCCGCCGGCCGCGCCGAGCAGGTGGCCGGTCATGGACTTGGTCGAGCTGACGGCGAGCTTGAACGCGTGGTCGCCGAAGACCTGCTTGATCGCGAGGGTCTCGAACTTGTCGTTGTAGGGCGTGGAGGTGCCGTGGGCGTTGATGTAGTCGACGGAGTCGGGCGTCGCGCGGGCGCAGGCCAGGGCGCGCTTCATCGCGAGCGAAAGGCCGCGGCCGTCGGGATCGGGCTGCGTGATGTGGTGGGCGTCGCAGGTGGCGGCGTAGCCGGCCAGCTCGCAATAGACGCGGGCGCCGCGCTTGCGGGCATGCTCCAGCGTCTCGAGCACGAGGATGCCGGAGCCCTCGCCCATCACGAAGCCGTCGCGGTTGCGGTCGAACGGCCGGCTGGCCCTCGCGGGCTCGTCGTTGCGGGTGCTCATGGCCTTCATCGAGCAGAACCCGGCATAGGCCTGCGGCGTGATGGCCGCCTCGGTGCCGCCCGCGACCATGACCTCGGCATCGCCGCGGCGGATGGCGTGGAAGGCCTCGCCGATGGCGTGGGTGCCGGTGGCGCAGGCCGAGACGATGCCGAAATTCGGCCCGCGGGCGCCCAGGGCGATCGCCACGAGGCCGCCGGCCATGTTGCTGATCAGCGCCGGGATCATGAACGGCGAGACCTTGCGCGGGCCGCGCTCGAGCAGCACCGAGTGCTGGGTCTCGATCGTCTGCATGCCGCCGATGCCGGAGCCGATGATCACGCCGACCAGGTCCCCGTCCTCCCGCGCCATGTCGAGCCCGGCGTCCTTCACGGCCTGCATGGCCGCGGCGTAGGCGAAGTGCGTGAACCGGTCGTTCCGGCGGACCTCCTTCGGGTCCATGTACTGGGCCGGGTCCCAGTCGTGCACCTCGGCGCCGATCTGGCTGGCGTACTGCGTGGGATCGAAATGCGTGACGCGGCCGATGCCGCACCGTCCGGCGAGCAGGCCCGACCAGAACTCGTCCACGGTGCGACCGACGGCGGTGACCGTTCCCAGACCCGTGACGACGACCCGGCGCGTGGCGGCATTATCCATAGGGCAGATTCGAGGGTGCAGATTCCAGAAAACAAAAAGGCGCTCCGCCAGAATTTTCCGTGAAAACTCCGGCGGAGCGCCTGAAAACGGGAGGACTTACTTCGCGGCGGCCTTGGCCTTGATGTAGTCGATGACCTGACCAACGGTCTGGAGCTTCTCGGCGTCGGACTCCGGGATCTCACCCTTGATCTCGTCCTTGAACTCTTCCTCAAAAGCCATGATCAGCTCGACGGTATCGAGTGAATCGGCGCCAAGATCATCGAGAAAAGAGGCAGTCGGCGTGATCTGCTCCTCGTTAACGTTGAGTTGGTTAACGATGATCTCTTTAACGCGTTGTTCGATGGGTTTGGTTTCGGCCATGGGTAAAGTCTTGAATACTACCGGAGGCTTCACATCGCCATGCCGCCGTCAACGGTAAAAACCTGACCGGTGATGTAGTTGGCCTCCTCGGAGCAGAGGTACGCGGCCATGTTGGCGATGTCGGCGGCCTCACCGAAGCGCTTGAGCGGCACGGCCTCCAGGATCTTCGCCGACACCTCCGGGTTGTTGACGAAATCCGTGGTCATGTCGGTCTTGATGAACCCGGGCGCCACGGCGTTGACGGTCACGTTGCGGCCGGCGAACTCGCGGGCGAGGCTCTTGGTGAGGCCGATCATGCCGGCCTTGGCGGCCGAGTAATTGGCCTGGCCGGCATTGCCCATGATGCCGCTGACCGAGGTGATGTTGACGATGCGACCCCACCGGGCGCGGGTCATCGGGCGGGCCAGGTGCTTGGTCCAGTGGAAGCAGCTCGAGAGATTGGTCGCGATGACGTCGTTCCAGTCGGCCTCGCTCATGCGGAACAGGAGGCCGTCGCGGGTGATGCCGGCGTTGTTGACGAGGATGTCGATCGCGGGGAACTCACCGAGCAGGGCCTCCGCGGCCTTGGCCACCGCCGCGCCGTCGGCCACGTCGACGGCCAGGGCCTTGGCCTTGCCGCCAGCCGCCGTGATCGCCGCGGCGACCGCGCCGCAGGAGTCGGCGGACTTGGAGACACAGATGACGGTCACGCCGTGGCGGGCGAGGGTCTCCGCGATGGCGCGGCCGATGCCGCGGCCGGCGCCGGTGACGAGGGCGGTGCGTTGGGTGAAGGTGAGACTCATGAATCGGGATCGGGTTTAGTAAACGTCGCGCTGGTAGCGCTTTTCCTTTTTGAGCTGCTTGATGTAGGCGGCCGCCGCGGCGGTGTCCATCCCCCCTTGCTGGGCGACAATCTCATGCAAGGCAAGATCCACGTCCTTGGCCATGCGCTTGGCATCGCCGCAAACGTAGAAATGCGCCCCGCCCTGCAGCCAGGCCCACAGCTCCGCCGCGTGTTCGCGCATCCGGTCCTGCACGTAGACCTTGTGCTCCTGATCGCGTGACCAAGCGAGGTCGAGCCGGGCCACCTGACCCTTGGCCGCATAGGCGAGCCACTCGTCCTCGTAGAGGAAATCGGTGGCGCGCTGCTGGTCGCCGTAGAATACCCAGTTGCGCCCCGTCGCCCCCGCGGCGACGCGGTCCTGCACGAAGGCGCGGAACGGTGCGATGCCGGTGCCCGGGCCGACCATGATGCAGTCGCGGCGGCCATCCTCCGGGGGCCGGAAATGCGAGTGATGGACAAACACCGGCACCGGGTCCTCGTTGAGCTCAACCCGGTCCGACAGGAAGGTCGAGCACACCCCCACCCGGTCGCGGTCATTGGTCCGGTAGCGCACCGCGACGACCGTGAGGTGCACCGCGTCCGGGTGCACCTTGGGCGACGAGGCGATCGAGTAGAGCCGGGGCATCAGGCGCCGGAGCAGGCCGACGAATTCCTGGGGCGCGAACCGGGCCGTCGGGAACTCGGCCAGGAAGTCCACGAAACTGCGCTGGTGCAGGAACTGCTCGAGCTCCGCCGCGGCTTCCGGCTGCAGCAGGGCCGACAACCGCTGCCGGTGGGCCGGATCGGCGACCTTGCCGGCGACCACCTCGACCATCTTCCGGGTCGGGAGGTCGAGGTCGAGACCCTGGGTCAGCGCGGCCCGCAGGGGCATCGGGTCGGTCGCCCGCGCCGGCAGCACCGGTTCATCGCCCCGCGCGCCGAGCAGCGTGATGATCTCCTCCACCTCGCTCGGCCGATTGGTCGGGTAAACGCCGAGCGAATCGCCCGCCTCGTAGTGCAGGCCGCTGCCGGCGAGGCTGACGACGAAATGGCGGGTCTCCTTGTTGGACCCGGTGCGGTTCAACAGCCGGTTCTCCGTGATGCGGGCGGGGAACGGATTGTCCTTGTGGAAGTGGGACGGATCGGCGGCGGCGGACATGGGTGCCGCATGAAGTCCGCCGCGGGCGCCCGCGCAAGCCAAACTTCGGGCCCGCGCGGGCTTGCTCCCGCGGGAATTTCGTCGCCTCATGGCCCATCCATGGGTTCATCCACCGAAATCCGCCTCCAGAAATTCCTGGCTGATGCCGGGATCTGCTCCCGCCGCCAGGCGGAGGCGATGATCGCGCAGGGTGAGGTCTGGGTCGACGGCGCCGTCGCCACGCTGGGGCAGAAGATCGTCCCGGGGGTGTCCCGCGTGACCTGCGGGGGCAAGACCGTCCGCAGCACGCCCCAGCCGCGGCTGACCCTCGCGGTGCACAAGCCCCGCGGCCTGGTCTGCTCGAACGACGACCCGCACAACGCCGCCACGGTCTTCGACCTGCTGCCGCGCGAGTACGCGAAATTCCGCTTTTTCTGCGCCGGCCGCCTCGACAAGGACAGCGAGGGGCTCGTGATCCTCACGACCGACGGCGACCTCGCGCACCGCCTGATGCACCCGTCGAACGTGGTGGTGAAGCGCTACCACGTCGTGCTCGAGCAGCCTTTCCCGTTCACGCGGATTCCCCAGCTCCTCAAGGGCATCGTGTACGAGGGCGAGCGCCTGCAGGTGGAGCGCGCCGCGCTCGTCAACCCCTCGCCCGACCACACGGCGACGAACCTCGACGTGCACATGCACCACGGCAAGAAGCGCGAGATCCGCCTGCTCTTCCTCGCGCTCGGCTTCGAGGTGAAGCGCCTGCGCCGCTACCAGATCGGCGCGTTCCGCCTGAAGGGAATCCCATTGCGGGCCGCGAAACAACTGACTAGCAGGGAAGTCGAACTCTTGTTCAAGGTCCCGCGTCCACCGACCGGTCGCCGCCAAGCTGCCACCCTTTCAGATCACGATGAACTTTAAACCCGTCATCCGCCACGCCCTCGCCCTCCTCGCCGTCCCGTTCCTGGCGGCCTCGCCGCTAACCGAGACCACGGCGGTGCACACGCGCCCCGATGCGTCGGCCCCGACGATCACGTTCCTCAAGGCCGGCACGGCCCCGGTCTTCTCGGCCACGCCGGCCCCGAGCGGCTGGGTGGGCGTCGACCTCGCCGGGCCCTTCGAGGGCTACGTGCAGAACAAGGACATCGGCAAGAGCCTCGACGTCCGCCCGGGCTCCGCGATCCACCTGCAGCCCAGCCAGGATTCCGCCATCCTCGCCTATATGGAAGCCGGCGATCCCGCCGCCATCACGGGCCTGCGCGGCAAGTGGACGCAGATCCGGCTCGAGAAAAAACTTACCGGCTTCATCCGCGTCGCCGGCGGCCTCAGCCTCGCGGCCCCCGCCTACTCCGCCCCCGCCCAACCCGTCCTCCACGACGTCGCGGCCGCGAGCCCGGCCCCGCGCCCGGTCGCCCCGGCGCCCATGACGCCGACGGCCTACGGTGCCGCGACCGGCGGCGCCCCGGCCCCCGTCGTCGGCCTCAATGACGGCGGCTCCGGCGTGCTGCCGCGCCTGTTCCAGGGCAAATTCGTCTCCTCCAAGCGACCCTTCGCCCCGCGCCGGCCCTACGACTGGCAGCTCAACGACGATGCCGGCGTGCGCTACGCCTACCTTGACCTGACGAAGCTGCTCCTGACCGAGCAGATCGAAAAGTACACCGACCGCGTGGTCGTGGTCTACGGCAAGCCGAAAGCCATGCCGGGCGGCCGCGACATCGTGATCGAGGTCGAAAGTCTGCAGCTCAAGTAACGCCGGCACGGATCGGCGGCCCGCGCCGCCGCGTGCGGTCCCCGCTTCTCACCATGGAACTCATCGACGGAAACAAAATCGCCACCGACATCGTGGCGGAACTGAAGGCCGAGGTTGCCGCGATCAAGGGTCGCAAACCTTGCATCGCGCTCGTGCGCGTGGGCGACGACCCCGCCTCGGTTTCCTATGTGAAAAAGAAGGAGAAGACCGCCGCGGAGATCGGCCTCGAGAGCCGCATCATCCTCCCGCCGGTCTCGATTTCCCAGGCCGAGCTGTTCGCGCTGATCGACCAGCTGAACAACGATCCGGGCGTGGACGGCATCCTCGTGCAGTCGCCCCTGCCGAAGCACATCGACGAGGTCGCGATCTTCCGGCAGGTCTCGCCGGCCAAGGACGTCGACGGCTTCAACACGCTCAACCTCGGCAAGATCGCCCAGGAGGACCCGACCGCCTTCGTCGCCTGCACCCCCGCGGGCATCATGGAGATCCTCGCCCGCAGCGGCGTCGACTTGAAGGGCAAGCACGTC
Organism: Opitutaceae bacterium; assembly: GCA_019634615.1. Classification (GTDB taxonomy): domain Bacteria; phylum Verrucomicrobiota; class Verrucomicrobiia; order Opitutales; family Opitutaceae; genus UBA2377. Next base: position 9,099 of record JAHCAZ010000026.1, on the reverse strand, counting down.
GTGGTGCTCGGCCGCTCCCTCATCGTCGGCAAGCCCGTCGCCCTCCTCGCCCTCCAGAAGAAGGCCGGCGCCAACGGCACCGTCACCATCTGCCACTCGGCCACCGCCAACCTGCCGGCGATCACCCGCCAGGCCGACGTCCTCATCGCCGCCATCGGGCGCGCCGAGTTCGTCACGGCCGACATGGTCAAGCCGGGCGCCGTCGTCATCGACGTGGGCATCAACCGCGTGAACGATGCGACCAAGAAGGCGGGCTACCGCCTCACCGGCGACGTCCACTTCCCCTCCGTCTCGCCCCTGGCCGCGAAGATCACGCCGGTGCCCGGCGGCGTCGGACCCATGACCGTCGCCATGTTGATGAAGAACACGGTCAAGGCCTTCCACCAGAACGCCCGGAACTGATCCCGGCGGTGCGGCTGGGATTGCATCCGCCGGCCAATCCCCAACAATCCTCCACCATGCCCGCGCCCACCGTCCTGGTCGTCGACGACCAGCCCATCAACGTTCAGCTGCTCAAGAAGAAACTCGAGCGTGAGGGCATCCGCGTAACCACCGCGTACAGCGGCCTCGAGGCCCTGGACAAGGTGGTGAAGGACCGGCCCGACCTCATCCTGCTCGACGTGATGATGCCGGACATGGACGGCATCGAGGTCTGCCAGCGTCTCCAGGGCAACGAGGAGACGCAGTCGATCCCGGTGATCTTCATCACCGCGCGCTCCTCCAAGGAGGGCAAGCTCGAGGGCCTGGGCGTCGGCGCGGTGGACTACATCACCAAGCCGATCGACCTCGACGAGACCTTCGCGCGCGTCTCCACCCAGCTGCGCGTGGTGGCCATCAACCGCGAGATGCTCAACCTCCAGGGCCGGCTCGTCGAGGCCCGCCGGGCCGCCTCCGTCGGCGCCGTGACCCAGGGCATCGCCCACAACCTGAACAACCTCCTGGGCGTGGTCATCGGTTATCTCGACCTGATCAAGGCCTACCACGACAAGCCGGACCTCGTTAAGCAGAACGTCCAGAGCGTCGAGGAAGCCGTCCAGCGCATCGTGGCCATCGTCAAGCAGCTGAGCTCGCTCGTCATCAAGTCCCGCCCGCCGGCCAGCAAGTGCAGCCTGCAGCAGATGATCGACGACGCCATCGCGCGCTTCCGCCACGAGCTGAGGGTCGACGCGCCCGTGACCGTGAACAACCCGCTGGGCGCGCAGCTGATCGAGACGAACTGCGAGGTGTTCGAGGACGCGATCGTCAAGCTGCTCACGAACGCCTGGGAGAGCTACGACGCTCCCGCCGGCGCCCCGCGACCGATCTGGCTCAACACCGAGCCAACGGGCCGGAACCCGGAGGAGCCGGCGGTGCAGATCAACATCGAGGACCGCGGCCGGGGCCTCGACGCGAAGATCCGCGACCACGTCTTCGAGCCCTTCATCAGTTCCAAGAACACGGTCGGCGTCGGCATGGGCCTGACCATCGCCCGCCACGCCCTGCGCAACATGGGCGGGGAGGTCACCCTGAAGGACCGCCAGGGCGGTGGCGTCTGCGCCGTCATGGTCCACCCGATCAACAAACGTGTCCTGCCCGAGCAGGATGAGTGACATCGCATTCCTCGGCGCCGGCAACATGGTGGCCGCCCTCGTGGACGGCCTGTTGGCGCGTTCGCCGGGCTCCGCCGCCCGGTTGAGCTGCCTCGGCGGATCGGGGCGCACCGCCGCCGCGCTCGCGGCCCGCACGGGGATCCGGCACGCGACCTCCCTCCCGGATCTGATTGCCCCGGCCGACCTCGTGGTCATCGCCTTCAAGCCGCAGCACCTCGCCGGCGCCGACCCGCGCCTGGCCGACCTCACCGCCGGCAAGCTCGTGGTATCGGTCCTCGCCGGCAAGCGCACCTCCACCCTCGCCCGCGTTTTCCCGCGCGCCCGCAACCTCGTCCGCACGATGCCCAACACCCCGGCCGCCATCGGGGCCGGCATCACCCCCTACTGCACCCTGCGCCCGCTGGCGGCCGCGGACCTCGCCCTGGTCGAGGACCTGCTCAGCGCCTGCGGCCAGCACCTGCCGCTGGCGGAGGACCTGATGGATGCCGCCACGGCCATCAGCGGCTGCGGCCCGGCCTTCCTGTTCGAGTTTGTCGCCGCCCTCCGTGACGCCGGCGTTGCGGCCGGATTGCCGGCGGAGACCGCCCAGCGCCTGGCCACCGAGACCGCCCTCGGCTCCGCCCGCCTGCTCGCGCGCCGGCAGGTCGACCCCGAGGCCCTGCGCAACCAGGTGACCTCGCCGAACGGCGCCACCCAGGCCGGCCTCCGGCGCATGGAGGCGATGAATTTTCGCGACCTGATCCGGCAAACCGTGCTTGCAGCCAAGGTCCGGGCGGAGGAATTGTCGGCCGACTCATGAGCTCACTCCATGGACGAATCCTGGTCACGGGCGGCGCCGGCTTCATCGGCAGCGCCCTGACCTGGGCCCTCAACCAGCGTGGCCACACCGACATCGTCGTGAGCGACTTCCTCGGCTCCGACGAGAAGTGGAAGAACCTCGTGCCGCTGAAGTTCGCCGACTACGTCGAGGCCAACGTCCTGCGCGAGCGACTCGCGGCCAAGGCCACGGCCTTCGGCAAGTTCTCGGCGGTCTTCCACCTGGGCGCCTGCTCCGCCACGACCGAGCGCAATGCGGCCTACCTGATCGACAACAACTACGCCTTCACGAAGGAGCTGGCCGCGTGGGCGCAGGAGATCGACGCCCGTTTCGTGTACGCCTCCTCGGCCGCGACGTACGGGGACGGCACGCAGGGCATGGACGACCGCGACGAGAACATCGCGCGCCTGCGGCCGTTGAACATGTACGGTTACTCGAAGCACCTCTTCGACCTCCATGCCCAGCGCGAGGGCTGGCTGAAGCGCATCGTCGGCGTGAAGTACTTCAACGTCTACGGCCCCAACGAGGACCACAAGGGTGACATGCGCTCGCTGGTGAACAAGGCCTACCAGCAGATCCTCGCCACCGGCCGCGTCAGCCTCTTCAAGAGCCACCACCCCGACTACAAGGACGGCGAGCAGATGCGCGACTTCCTGTACGTGAAGGACGCGGTCGAGATGACCCTGCACTTCGCCGACACCGCGCAGGCCGTCGGCGGCCTTTACAACCTGGGCTCGGGCGAGGCCAACACCTGGCTCACGCTCACGCGGGCCATCTTCGCCGCCCTCAAGCGCGAACCGGCCATCGATTTCATCGACATGCCCGAGGCCCTGCGCGGCAAGTACCAGTATTACACCAAGGCCGACATCGCCAAGCTGCGTGGCACGGGGTACAAGCGACCCATGACGCCGCTGACCGAGGCCGTGCGGGACTACGTGCAGCACTACCTCGTCCCGGGCAGGAAGCTCGGCGAGTGACCGCGCCCGACAAAAAAGCCGCCTGTCGATCAGGCGGCTTTTTGATTTCTGCGGAAGGCGATCGAATCAGGGCAGCGCGAGCAGTTCAGCCTCGGTCCATTCCTTGCGGGCGCCGGCCTTGTTGCGGATCTCGGTGACGCGCTCGGTGGCGATGGCGCCGGCGTTGTTGCCCCATTCGTGGCGAATGTAGGTCAGCACGGCCGCGATCTTCTCGTCGTTCCAGTTGTAGCCCGAGCCCGGGACCTGGCCGAAGGCCGGCATCGCGGCGGTGCCGTAGACGTTGCCCTTGACGGTGACCGGACCCTTGAGGCCGTGGAGGACGATGCTGATGAGGCGCTCCTCGCTGCCCAGCACCCATTCGGATTCGGCCAGCGGCGGATAGACGCCGGGCAGGCCGAGGCCGTTGGGCATGTGGCAGGTCACGCAGGCCAGGTTGTACTGCTTCTTGCCCAGGACCAGCGGGTCGATCTTGGCGGCAACGGCCGCGCCGCTGGTGGGCAGCTGGCGCTCGTCGAACACCTTGCCGCTGAAATGGCCGGAGTAGCGGTTCAGGTAGGTGCCGGCATAGAAGATCAGGCCCGAAAAGATGAAGAGCAGGGCCAGCGGCAGCAGATGATAATGACCGGGGGCGGTCTTGGCACCGGCGTGCTTTTCGTGGGCCGCAAGGATGGCGTCATCCGGCTGCGCGGACTTCTCCTGGCGGGGATCAATGGGCGATGGCGTGCTCATCAATGGGCCCCTTTCTGGTCGGCCGCGGGTTCGTAAGGACGGGCCTCGGCAAATTCATAGGTCTGTTTCAAGCTCAGAAGGTAGGCCACCAGCGACTCGGCCTGAGGGGTCGGCACGAGCTGGTAACCGGCGCGGGCGCCGCCCACCAGGGCGTTGGCCGCCGGCTCACCGACCACCTTGCGCTCGGTGAAGAGGAAACGGTAGGCCGGCATCCCGTTCCTGCCGTTGTAGAGGTCGGCCAGCAGGGAGGCGGCCGTCGCGCCATTCTTGGCGGCGCGGGTGCCGTAATCCGCCAGGTCCGGGCCGATGCGCATCGTGCCGAGCTGCGGGACCGATTGGTGCACGTAATCGCGGGCGACGCTCTGCCGCTCGCCCCAGCCGCGGGCCTTGTCGGCGCCGAAGTCGGGACGGCGGACCTGCTGCGTGTGGCAGGCGGCGCAACCGAGGTCGCGATAGACCAGGAGCCCCTGGCCGGCGAGGCCCGGCGCGCGCTCGGGGAAGGCCTTGCCCTCGAGTTCATCGTAGTGGGGCGCGAGGTCGCCGAGCTGGGCATTGGTGCCGAGCACGAGACCCGCCCACGAGAGGGCCAGGATGAAGAAGAGGCCGAAGAAGAAGATGGGGCCGTTTTTCATGACGCAGACGCCTCCATGACCGCGCGGCCAACCGAATCAGCGGCCGGCTTGGTGAAGAACAGGCGGAGGAAGTTGAGCGCGAGGAGCGCATTGCCGCAGAGGGTGACGCCCTGGGCGACCGCGGCCAGCTGCAGCCAGGGCCGGGTCTTGTCGCCAATCGTCGCGAAGGTGACCGCGGCATCGTTCAGGGCCGCACCCTGGATCCAGCCGGCGGTGGCCAGGCTGGCCACCAGCAGGCCGAAGCCGATCAGCACGGCCAGGAAGTGGGCCCGAAGCAGCGTGATCGACGGCCAGGCGGCGCCGGCGAGGCGCGGCGCCATGAAGTAGAGCGTGCCGAACATCACGAGCGAGAAGGCCCCGAGGTGCAGCTGCTGCTGCGCCTGCTGGAAGTAGGTGAACTGGGTCACCTTGGCCAAGCCGCGGGTGGCGAACACGGCATCGACCACCCCGCCCACGAGGTAAGCCGCAAGGCCGACCATGAGGAGGAACAGCACCGAGCTGCCCGCGAGGCGGAACAGGCTGCGGAGGTTCAGGAAGGCGATGATGTAGTGGAACAGCACCATCACGGCGGCCGTGATCGCGATGGTGGCGATCCAGGCCGGGACCGGGCCGCCGATGAGCTGGCGGCCACCCATCCAGGTGCCGAAGGCCAGGAGCGACCAGAAGCCGTAGATGGCGAAGTCGTAGTTGGGCAGCGTGCGCCCCGTCAGCTTCGGCAACAGGTAGTAGAGCGCGGCCAATGCGATCGGCGCGAGCCAGAGGCTGAAAAGGTTCTGCGCATACCAGGTGGCCACCACGGCCTGCAGCACACCGCGCACCGGCAGGAAGTTAAGCATCACCTGCGCGACCGAGAAGAACCAGGGCAGGAGGAAGAGCGCGGCAACCGCGTACCACTGGGTGGCATAGGTGTGCTCCTTGCGCCGCCCCGTCCAGGCGAGGATGCCGGGCACCGCCATGACGGCGTAGGCGACCAGCAGGACCGGCTGCACGAAGTCCGGCAGCTGGAAGAAGGCGTGGGAGGTGGCGTAACCGCCGGCGATGCCGACCAGCGCCAGCACGAGCGCGGCGTTCCAGAACAGGGTGCCGACCACCAGGTAGTTGGCGCCACGCAGGGCCTCGCCGCTCAGGCGCACCAGCAGCCAGGTCGCCGCCGCGACACCGGCGTTGATCGCCCAGCCGTAAATGAAGGCGGTCTCCTGCATCGCCTGCAGGCGGCCGAAGCTGAACCACGCGCAGTCCGCGAGGAGCGCGGGGCTTTGCAGCTGGAGGAGATTGAGGACGGCAAGGATGCCGCCGGCCACCAGCCAGAAGAGGCCAAAGGCCAGAAGCAGGCCGAGCGGGCACCGGGCGGAAGCATCGATTCCGTCCGCCTCAGCCGAGGCTTGTGTGGGGGAAACAGTGGTCATCGCGAAGGTTGGTTCGGCCGGTTAGCGCTGGGCTTGGTACCGCTGGACCGTCAGCTCCATGGCGCGGTCGATCGGCAGCTGGACGAGGCCGGCGGACTGGTCGATCCAGGCATAGCTGTGCCCGTGCTTCTGCTCGTTGGCCCGCATCTCCGCGAGCTTGATCAGGCGCTCCTCCGGCGTACGGATGCCGTCGCCCACGTACGGGCCCGACTGCCGCGGCAGGTAGGCGATGTAGACCAGGAGCAGGAACAGCGCGAAGCAGGCCAGAATGCCGACGACGGAGAGGACGGACGCCGGCTTGGCGGTTGAGGTGGGTTCACTCATGGTGAGTCAGGCACTCCTTGATGCGCGGATCGCGGATGGGGATGAGCTTGGCGCCGGCGGACATGAAGCTGCGCAGGTAGGCCCAGACGCAGATGCCGCCCACGCCGACGGTGGCGCTGAGGGTCCAGACCAGGTTCAGCGAAAAGAAGGGCAGCGCGTTGCCGTGGGCATCCTTCAGGACCGGCAGGATGTTGTAGCAGATGTCCAGGAAGATGACCGCAAGGATCCACAGGGAGATGAAACGCATGTGGCCATGCGACACCTTGTGGCGGTATGACAGGAGGAAGAGGAACGGGATGAAGAAATGGCCGAAGAGGATGCCGATGATGCCGATCCACTTCCACTGGTTGGCCGTGCCGTCGGCGTTGATCTCGCGCAGGTTGTACCAGAAGGTCTCCTCCGGCACGTTGGCGTTCCAGATCAGGAAGTACTGCGAGAACGTCACGTAGGCCCAGAAGACCGTGAACGCGAGCATCAGCTGGCCGATCGAGTGCCAGTGGTTGTTGTTGAGGATGCCCTTGTAGTCGTTGCGGGCCCAAAGCCAGAGCATGATCAGCACGCCGATCGAGAGCGCGCCGCGGACGCAGTTCGCGAAGAACCAGACGCCGTACATCGTCGAGAACCAGTGATACTCCAGGCTCTTGATCCAGTAGATCGAGGCAAAGGTCAGCGTGAGAGCGCCGATCGGCAGGCCGAAGGCGGCCGTGCGGCGGTTCATGAAGGTCCATTTGACGTCGCCGTCCTTGTCCTGCTGGAACGAGGCCTTGCGCAGGCGGGCCGACAGCCAGATCCAGCTGGCGAAGAAGAAGACCGTCATGCCGATGAACATGTTGAGGTTCAGGAACGACGCCTTCTTCAGGTAGAGGGGATCATGCCCGACGGTGTGGCCGCCGTGGATCTCGCCCGCCGGGTTCATCCAGGGCCAGACGATGTCCTTGGGCCCCAGGACCGAGGCGAGGACCAGCGGCAGGAAGAGGAGCGCGAGCCACCCGAAGGCCGACAGGCCGTGCTCGAACTGCCGACGCAGGACGACCGACCAGGAAGCGTCGAAGATGTGGTGGATGAGGATCAGCATCAGCATGCCGATCGCGATGGCGGTCCAGTAGGACACGCCAACGAGCCAGGACATGGCGACGATGTGGCCGCCCGAGACCAGAAGGCCGCACGCCGTGAGGGCGATGCCGGCGAGGCCGACCACGAGGGCCTTGCGCGCGCCGGCGGCCGGGGGATTGGAGGCTGTCTGCGTGCTCATTTGAGGCCAAGCTCCGCTTTGTTGACTTCCGGCACATCGGCGACGCTGCCCGTCTGGGCGCGCTGCAGGGCCCGGACGTAGGCGACGACCGCCCAGCGCTCCTCGGGAGTCAGTTTGTCGGCGTACGAAAGCATGTTGTTCTTGCCGTTGGTGATGGTGTTGTAGAGGTCGCCGTCGGCGATCTGCCGGAGGCGATCGTCGTGGTAGGTCGGCGTGGCGCCCATGCCATACTGCTTGGTGATGCCCTGGCCGTCGCCGAGGGCGCCATGGCACGGGGCGCAGTAGATCGTGTAGCTCTGCTGGCCGCGGCTGAGAAACTGACGGTCAACCGTCAGGCTCGCCGGGATGGTCGCGACGAAGGCGCCGGACGCATCCTTGCCGGTGTAGAGCACCTCGTCATTCCGGAGCGGCTGGCCCGCGGGGCCGTAGCTGGAGGCGACGACACCGGCCGGCAGCGGGCGATCAGCCCGGCCGTCGGCGAAGAACTTGCTCGTGGCCTGGTGCTTGAGCTTCGACTGGTGGCGCATGCCGGGGAAGGCCCACTCGGGGAAGACGTCGAGCGGCGGGCGCGTGAAGAGCGAGCCGCGCAGGCCCAGCACGGAGAGGGCCAGGACGACAAAAAAGGCGGTGACAAGGTAGACGTTGCGCATGGCTCAGGCTTCCAGCTCCTTGATGTCGCGACCGCCGGCCTTCTCGAGGAGGCTCCGGGTGTTGGCGAGGTTGAAGCGGGGATCGCGGGACTCGATGACGAGGAAGAAGAGGTCGTCCATGCCCCGCTTGATGTGCTCGTACTTGAGCACCGGGTGGTAGTGCTTGGGCAGGCCGTTCAGGAACAGCATGCCGCCGATCGTGGCGAAGGCGGTGAAGAGGATCGTCAGCTCGTAGCTCACCGGGAAGGCGAACATCGGGCTGAAGTAGGGCTTGCCGCCGACGATGAGCTTGTAGTCGTAGCCACCGGTCCACCAGATGAGCGACATGCCGGTGCAGAAGCCGGTGATGCCGCCCGCGAGGGAGAACCGCGGGACGATGGAGCGTTTGAGGCCCATGGCCTTGTCGAGGCCGTGGATCGGGAAGGGCGAGATGCAGTCCCAGTGCTTGTAACCGGCATCGCGGACCTGCTCCGCCGCGTGGTAGATGGCGGCGGGGGTCTCGAAGGTGGCGATCAGACCGTAGGATTGGGCGGGCATGGCAGCGGGAATTAGTGGTGGTCGTGGCCCGTGTGCGGATCAGCCTGCGGCGTGACGGCCTTGAGCTCGGCCATCGGCATGATGGGCAGGAACCGGATGAAGAGCAGGAACAGCACGGAGAACACGCCGAACGTGCCGAAGAAGGTGAAGATCTCGACGATCGACGGGCTGTAGTAACCCCAGCTC
>JAHCAZ010000025.1 GCA_019634615.1 Opitutaceae bacterium | reverse complement strand
CGGCGACGCGCAAAAGCTCCGCCAGGTGCTGGAGAATCTCCTGAGCAACGCGGTGAAGTTCACCGCCCGCGGCGAGGTGCGCCTCACGGTGCGCCGCGCGGGCGACACCACGCGCTTTGCCGTCAGCGACACGGGCGTCGGGCTCGCCCCGGCCGACCAGGCTCGGCTCTTCGAACCGTTCCAGCAGGCGCTCGAGGGCCGGCCGGCGGAACCGGGCACGGGCCTGGGCCTCGCGATCAGTCGCCGACTGGTGCAGTTGATGGGCGGCACGCTCACCGTGACCAGCGCGCCCGGGGCCGGGAGCACCTTCGCCTTTGCCGTGGATCTTCCGGCGCTCGACGGGGAGTCGCACCCGTCTGCCGCGACGGGCCTTCGCGTCACCGGCTACGCGGGTCCGCGCCGCCGCCTGCTGGTCGTGGATGACGTCGAGGTCAATCGCCGCCTGATCGTCGACCTGCTGACGCCGCTGGGCTTCATCGTGACCACGGCCGCATCCGGCGATGAAGCCCTGGCCCACGTTTCCCAACAACCGCCCGACCTGGTCTTCCTTGACCTGCGCATGCCCGGGATCGACGGCCTCGAACTCGCGCGACGCCTGCGCCGGCTGGCCGCCGGCGACCGGCTGAAGCTGATCGCGATGTCGGCCTCGGTCCTCTCGTTCAACCAGGACGACGCCTTTGCCGCGGGCTGCGACGATTTCCTGCCGAAGCCGTTCCGCGAGTCCGAGCTGATCCAGAAGCTCGCCCTGCACCTCAACCTGGACCTCATCACCGCGCCGGCCGGCGCGGTCGCGCCCGCCGCGGCGCCGGCGACGGGCGCGGAGACCCTGCCGCCCGCGGACAAGCTCGCGGCCCTCCTGGCCGCGGCGCAGCGCGGCGAGATCACGCAGTTGCGCCGGCTGCTCGCCGACCTCCGCGCCACGCATCCCGAGTGCCTGGCCTTCATCGAGCGCCTGGAAGGCCCGGCCCGGGCCTTCCAGATGGAGCGCCTGCGCGAGATCCTCGCCGCGAGCCTGCACCCGGGCTCCCCCGCCGCGTCATGAATGCCGCCAAGATCCTCGTCGTCGACGACACCCCCGCCAACCTCGCCCTGGTTCTCGATGCCCTGGGCGATGCCGGGTACGACCTGCTCGTGGCCGAGAGCGCCCAGAGCGCGTTCTCGCTGCTGGCGCACACGCTGCCCGACCTGATCCTGCTCGATGCGGTGATGCCGGCGATGGACGGGTTCGCGGCCTGCGGGGCGCTCAAGGCCAACCCGGCGTGGCGCGACATCCCCGTGCTGTTCATGACGGCCCTCGACGAGCCGGAGGAGAAAGTGCGCGCCTTCGCGGCCGGGGCCGTGGACTACATCCTGAAGCCGGTGCATGCGCCGGAGGTGCTGGCCCGCGTCCGGGCCCACCTCCAGATCCGCGCCCTGCAGCGGTCGCTCGAGGAGGAACTCGCGATGCGGATCGAGGTCGAGAACCAGCTCCGCCAGTCGCTCGACCGGGCCGTGGTGCTGGTGGCCAAGGACGGCCGCATCGTCTTCGCGTCGCGCCTCGCCGAGGCCCTGCTCCACCGCTTCTTCCCGGGCCACGAGGCCGGCCGCCTGCCGCCGGGGCTGGAGGCGCCGGGCGGACCGCTCCATGTGCGGCACTTCGCCGAACCAGGCCGCGATGACCTGCGCCTGCTGATCCTCGAGGAGCCGAACCACCCGCCGGGCCCGGCCGCGCTGCTGCGGCTCGGACTCACGCCGCGCGAGGCCGAGGTCCTGTACTGGCTGGCGCAGGGCAAGAGCAACCCCGACATCGCCACCATCCTCGGCGCCGGCGTGCGCACGGTGCACAAGCACGTGGAGAACATCTTCCGCAAGCTCGGCCTCGAGACCCGCAACGCCGCCGCCCTCGTCGCGATCGAGATCCTCCGGCCGGCGGGACGGTGACCGCGGACGCTTCCAAATAGGATCCCACAAAAAACCCCGCTCTCCTTTTTCTCGGAGGGCGGGGTTTTGTTGGGCGACGGGTAGTCGTCGTTTACGACGCCACTCCAGTGGTGGCGGGAGGGGTCTTCTGAGTGAAGGTCAGCTTGTCGCCGACGCGGTCGACCAGCACCGGTTCGCCGTCCTTCACGTCGCCGCGGAGGATGGCCTCGGCCAGCGGGTCCTCGACGTAGTGCTCGACGGCCCGGCGCAGCGGGCGGGCGCCGTACTTCTCGTCGTAGCCCTTCTCGATGAGGAGGGCCTTCGACGCGGGCGTGAACTCGAGCACGATCTTCCGGGCCGCGAGGCGCTGGGCGAACTTCACGAGCTCGATGTCGATGATCTTGATCAGGTCGTTCCGGTCCAGCGGGCGGAAGAAGATGATGTCAGAGATGCGGTTCAGGAACTCCGGCTTGAAGACGCGCTTGGCCTCCTCGAGCACCTTCTCGCGCATGGTCTCGGCGTCGTTGAACGTCGCCGCGGCGGCGGCGAAGCCCATCGAGGTCTGGCGCTGCAGGAGCTGGGCGCCGACGTTCGAGGTCATGATGATGATCGTGTTCCGGAAATCCACGGAGCGGCCGAGGGAGTCGGTCAGGCGGCCGTCCTCGAGGATCTGCAGGAGGATCTGGATCACGTCCGGGTGGGCCTTCTCGACCTCGTCGAAGAGGACGACGGCGTATGGCTTGCGGCGCACGGCCTCGGTGAGCTGGCCGCCCTCGTCGTAGCCGACGTAGCCCGGGGGCGAGCCGACGAGGCGGGAGACGGCGAACTTCTCCATGTATTCGGACATGTCGATCTGGATGATCGCGTCCTGGTTGCCGAACATCTGGGCGGCGAGCTGCTTGGCGGTCTCGGTCTTGCCGACGCCGGTCGGGCCGACGAAGAGGAACGAGCCGATCGGGCGGCGCGGGTCCTTGAGGTCGGCACGGGAGCGGCGGAGGGCGCGGGCGATGGCGGAGGCGGCGAGTTCCTGGCCGACGACGACCTTCTGGATCTCGGCCTCCATCGCGAGGAGCTTCTCGCTCTCCTTCTTTTCCATGCGGCTGAGCGGGATGCCGGTCCAGTCGGCGACGACCTGCATCATGAGGTCCTCGTCGATCGTGACGCGCTTCTCCTCGCGGGCCTTGCGCCATTCCTCCGTGACCTGCTCCTGCTTCGCACGGAGCTGCTTCTCCTGGTCGCGGAACTTGGCGGCCTCCTCGAAGTGCTGCTCGGCGATGGCCTTCTCCTTGAGGGCGCAGACGCCCTCGATCTCCTTGGCGAGTTCCTCGATGTTGGGCGGGCGGCTGAGGGCGCCGATGCGGGCGCGCGAGCCGGCCTCGTCCATGACGTCGATCGCCTTGTCGGGCAGGAAGCGGCCGGTGATGTAGCGGTCGGAGAGCTTGGCGGCGGCCTCGATGGACTTGTCGGTGAAGACGGCCTTGTGGTGGTCCTCGTACTTGGAGCGGATGCCCCGGAGGATGAGGATGGTGTCGTCGACGGACGGCGCCTCGACCTTCACGGACTGGAAGCGGCGGTCGAGGGCGGAGTCCTTCTCGATGTACTTGCGGTACTCGTTGAGGGTGGTCGCGCCGATGCACTGCAGCTCGCCGCGCGAGAGGGCGGGCTTGAAGATGTTGGAGGCGTCCATCGCACCCTCGGCGGCGCCGGCGCCGACGATGGTGTGGAGCTCGTCGATGAAGAGGATGATGTTCTTGGCGCGCTTGATCTCGTCCATCACGGCCTTGATGCGCTCCTCGAACTGGCCGCGGTACTTGGTGCCGGCGACCATGAGGGCGAGGTCGAGGGTGATGACCTTCTTCTCGAGGAGGATCTCGGGGACGTTGCCCGCGGCGATCTCTTGGGCGAGGCCCTCGACGATGGCGGTCTTGCCGACGCCGGCCTCGCCGATGAGGACGGGGTTGTTCTTGGTGCGGCGGCAGAGGATCTGGATGACGCGGCGGATCTCGTTCTTGCGGCCGACGACGGGATCCATCTCGGATTTGCGGGCGAGCTCGGTGAGGTCGCGGCCGAAGGCCTTCAGGGCCGGGGTCTTGACCTCCTTCTTGTCCTCGGGGCCGGCGCCACCGCCGCCGCCACGGGCGGGACCGCCGGCGGAGGCTTCCTCGGGACCGCCGCCGGCCTCGCCGCCGGAGAACTGCGGGTCGAGCTCGCGGAGGATCTCGTTGCGAGTGCGCTCGATGTCGATGTCGAGGGACTTGAGCACGCGGGCGGCGACGCCCTCGCCCTCGCGGAGGAGGCCGAGGAGGATGTGCTCGGTGCCGACGTAGGAATGGTTGAGCGTGCGCGCCTCCTTGCCGGCGAGGGCGAGCACCTTCTTGACGCGCGGGGTGTACGGGATGCTGCCGGGGGTCTTGGTCTCCTGGCCGGTGCCGACCTGCTTCTCGACGGCGGCGCGGACGGTCTCGAGGTCGAGGCCCATCTTCTGCAGCACGCTCACGGCGACGCCCTGCCCCAGCTTGATCAGCCCGAGCAAAATGTGCTCGGTGCCGACGTAGTTGTGGTGGAAGCGGTCGGCTTCCTTGCGGGCCAGCGCCAGCACCTGCTGGGCGCGCGGCGTGAAGTTGTTCATCGGTTCCTGGGACATGTTGTGTGTAAGGTGTGGTGGGGCGGATCAGTTGGGACCGGCCGCGGTGCGAGACGAATAATCCGGGCGGGTGAAATTCGCAAACTCCGCGCGCAGGCGGGTGGCGCGGATGAGGTCGCGCTGGCCGGGCTCGAACTCGGCCTTCTGCGTGTGCTGGAGGTGCCCGGGCTGGGCCTCGATGAAGAGGCGGTCGACCACGGGGCGGCTGGCCTCGGGGAAGAGGTTGAGGTCGATGCCGAGGCGGATCAGCGAGAGGAGGTTCATCGCCTCGGTCGAACTGAGCACGTGGCTGTTCTGGAGGATGCCGTAGGCGCGGCCGATCTTGTCGAAGAGCTTGCCGGCATCGGCCTCGATGAGCTTCTCGCGGGCGTTGAGCTCGTGCTCGATGATCGAGGCGAGGACGCTGCCGAGGCGCTTGATGATCTCCTCCTCGGACTCGCCCAGCGTGGTCTGGTTGGAGATCTGGAAGATGCTGCCGCTGGCGTCGGAGCCCTCGCCGAAGAGGCCGCGGACGACCATGCCGAGCTGGTTCACGGCGCGGACGACCTTTTCCATCTGGTTGGCGATGACCAGGGCCGGCAGGTGCATCATCGCCGAGGCGCGCATGGCGGTGCCGAGGTTGGTCGGGCAGGCCGTCATGTAGCCGAGCGTCGGCGAGAAGGCGTAGTCGAGCTGGTCCTCGAGCGCGGTGTCGAGGTCGTTGATCGCGTTCCACGCCTTCTTGAGCTGGAAGCCGGCGCGGAGGACCTGGATGCGCAGGTGGTCCTCCTCGTTGATCATGACGGAGAGGGCCTGGTCGCGGCTGATGACCACGCCGGCGCCGGCCTTGGTGCCGCAGAGCTCGCGGCTGATGAGGTGGCGCTCGACGAGGATCTGTTTCTCGAGCTCGGTGAGCTCGCTGACGGAGACATTGAGGCCGCGGCGCATGGGCGCGGTGGCGCCGACGGCGTGGCGGCAGGTCGTGAGGATCTCCTCGCGCTGGGCGGGCTTGGCCCAGCCGGGAAAGACGTTGCTCGACAGATTGCGCGCGAGGCGGATCCGCGTCATCAGGACGATCGCGGTCTTGCTGTTCGACGAATCGGTCAGCTCGGACGGAGTCGCGATGAGCGAGTCGATCGTCATGGGTTCAGCGCGCGGGCTTCGGCGCGACGGCCTGTTTGACTTGGTTGATTTCATCGCGGCAGCGGGCGGCGTCCTCGTAGCGTTCGGTGCGGATGGCCTCGGTGAGGTCGAGTTCCAGCTTGGCCAGCCGGTCATGGAGCGATTTCCGTGCCAGCGCCTTCTGGGGGACCTTGCCCCGGTGGACGGGGCCCTTGTGCATGCCATCGAGCATGGGATCGACGATGGACCGGAAGGCCTCGTAGCACTGCGGGCAGCCGAAGCGCCCGTGTTTCTTGAAATCCGCCTGGGTGAACCCGCATTGCTCGCAGCGCACGGCACCCGCGGTCGGCGCGGGGTTGAGCGAGGCCTTAAGGAGCAGATCCGCCAGCGAGAAGCCGCTCGGATCGGTCACACCCTTGGCCTGGGCACACTCCTCGCAGAGATCGACCTTGTGCACCTTGTTGTTGACGATTTGCGTCAGGTGCACGGTCGCCGGCTTTGAGCAGAGATCGCATTTGAGCGGGTTGGCCATGGATTCAGTGAGTGTTGTTGACCCGACAACATGCCATACCGCGGCCCTCTGGCAAGTGCGGCCGACAAAAGGCGATGGACACGGGCCCAAGCGCTAACGGCGCGGGCCATAACAGCCCGGGGTGAAACCCCGAGAAAACGTGCCCGGCCCACACCGAGGAGGGAAAGTCGGTCGTATATGTCGGGCCTTCAGCCCTCACATTCCGGAGACGCCAGAATTCCCGGGGTTGCACCCCGGGCTGTTATAGATCGCGCCTTCGGCGCTCCAATTCATCCCTCCGCCCACGATCCGCATCAGATCCGGGTGCCTTCGACCAGCACGCGGCGGCGGAACGAGGCGAGGACCTTCTGGGTGATCGGGCCGGGTTTGCCGGTGCCGATGACGCGGCCGTCGAGCTTGGTGGCCGGGATCACCTCGGCGCCGGAACCCGTGAGGAAGCACTCGTCGGCCACCCAGACATCGTAGCGGGTCATGTCAGCCTCGCGGATCGGGATGTTCAGCTCCTTCGCGATGTCGAAGATCGTGCCGCGGGTGATGCCCTTGAGGGCGCCCTGCGAGGCGGCGGGGGTGATGATCTCGCCCTTGTGGACGACGAAGATATTGTCGGCGGTGCACTCGGCGATGTAGCCCTGGTCGTTGAGCATGATCGCCTCGAGGGCGCCGAACTGCTTCGCCTCGATCTTGCCGAGGATGTTGTTGAGGTAGTTGAGCGACTTGACCGTGGGCGGGAGCGCGGCCGGGTTGATGCGGCGCGTGGGCACGGTGACGATGGCGAGGCCGTTGTCGTAGTGCTCCTGCGGGTAAAGCGAGATCTTGCTCGCGATGATGAAGAGCGAGGGCTTGGCGCAGAGCCACGGGGCGAGACCGAGGTCGCCCACGCCGCGGGTGATGACGAGGCGGATATAGCCGTCCTTGAGGCCGTTCTGGCGGCAGGTCTCGCAGGTGGCATCGCTCAGCTCCTTGCGGGTGAGCGGCATCTGCAGCAGGATGGCCTTGGCGGAGTACTCGAGGCGCTCGAGATGCTCCTCGAGGCGGAAAATGTTGCCGCTGTAGAGGCGGATGCCCTCGAAGACACCGTCGCCGTAGAGCAGGCCGTGATCGAACACGGACACCTTGGCGTCTGCTTCATCCACAAATTTGCCGTCGAGGTAGATTTTCATGAGGGGCCAAGCTACAAGGGTGCGTCGGCCGTTGTCCAGTCCGGGCACGCGCATCGACGCACCCTACAATTATCGGCGTAATCTGCACGGCGCCGGCGGATTCGAATCGCCCGGGCGCGGGACCTTTCCGCCAATGCCGGCCATGCCAATCCTCACCCTGCGCGCCCGCCGTGGTTTCACGCTGATCGAGCTGCTGACGGTCATCGCCATCATCGGCATCCTGGCCGCCATCGTCATCCCGACGGTCGGGACGGTCCGCGAGAAGGCCCAACGGGCCGTCGACGCGAGCAACCTGCGGGAGATCGTCAAGGCCGCCCTGATCTACGCCGGCGACAACCAGGACCGGTTGCCCGACCCCGCGGCCATCCCGGCCGACGTGCTCACCGCGCCGTCAGCACCCTTTCTCTGGCCGGGGATCCTCGCCCGTCAGGGCATGCTGACCGACCCCAGCTTCTACTACTCCAAGAACGACGCCCTGTTCTCAGGACAGTATCCCGCCACCATCCTGAGCCCCGGGTCCCGCGGCACCCTCGATCCCGGCTTCACGACGGATCGCTCCCTGAGCTTCGAGTTCGTCAGCGGTGTGCGCCTGGGCGATCCCGCGACGACGCCCGTCGCCTTCACCCGCGGGCTGCGGCCGGACGGCACCTGGGATCCGGTCAACGGGGTGTATGGTGACGCCGGCGGCTTCGTCGCCTACCTGGGCGGCAGCGTCGTGTTCTACCCGAACACCGCCACCGGCAAGTTTCGCTCGTACCGCACCGGGCGGCCGACCGACAACATCCTCCACGCCATCCCCTACAACCCGTCCGCCCCCGAGCAATCGGCCCGCGTCTGGGGAACCGCCGGCGCCGGCACCGGCACCCCCACCGGCACCCCGGCCGTGCAAGGCCCCTGACGAGGCTCACGCGGAGGCGCGGACCTCATTTTCCCGCTTCCCTCGCCCCGACGCGTCCTGCAAGATGACCCGCTTTCCATGACGCCAGCCCCTGTCGCGCCCGCCAGCAACACCACGTACATCGTCGGCCACCGCAACCCCGATGCCGATGCCATCTGCTCGGCCATCGCGTACGCCGCCTTCAAGGAGCAGCGCGGCGAAAAGGGCTACGCCCCCGCGCGCTGCGGCAACACCAACGCCCGCATCGACACGATCCTGCAGCGGTTCAACCAGCCCCTGCCCCACTACCTGAGCGACGTCAGCCCCCGCGTGCGTGACCTCATGGTCGCCGACGTCATCTCGGTCGGCGACAACGCCACCTGCGCCGAGGCCCTCGAGCTCATCGACCGCCACAGCGTCAGCGTCGTCCCCGTCCTGACCGCCGAGCGCAAGGTCGTCGGCACCGTCTCCCTCGCCAACATGGGCGGTTTCTTCATCCCGCGCCTCAAGGAGCCCCGCCACTCCCGACAGGTGCGCACCAGCCTCTCCCGCATCGTGCGCGCGCTCGACGCCAAGGTCCACCACGCCGTCGAGGAGCACCGCCTCGAGGAACTCTACATCCGGATCGGCGCCATGGACATCGGCACGTTCTGGAAGATCTCGACCCGCGAGAACATCCCGGCCGGGCAGTCCATCATCATCGTGGGCGATCGCCGCGACGTGCAGCTGCGCTGCATCGAGCTCGGCATCCGCGGCCTCATCATCAGCGGCAACCTCCCGGTGGCCGACGACATCCTCGCGCGGGCCCGCGAGCGCGGCGTGAGCATCCTCGGCTGCGCCCACGACACGGCCACCACCGCCTGGGCCGTGCGCACCGCGGCCACCCTTGACCGCGTCATCGAGCGCGAGTTCGGCACGGTCAACCCCGACGCCCGCGTCGCCGACATGCGCAAGAAGTTCGGCCCGGCCTCCCCGCACGCGATGCTCGTGACCAGCGAGGACGGCGTCCTCCAGGGCATCGTCACGAAGAGCGACCTCCTCAAGCCCGTGAACACGCGCCTCGTCCTCGTCGACCACAACGAGATGACCCAGGCCGTGAGCGGCGCCGATGAGGTCACGATCACCGAGATCATCGACCACCACCGCCTCGGCTCGCTCAACACCCAGCAGCCCATCCTCTTCATCAACGAGCCCGTCGGCTCCACCTGCACGATCGTCGCCGACCTTTTCCGCCGCGAGGGCCTCACGCCCAGTCCCGAGATCGCCGGCATCATGATGTCGGGCCTGATCTCCGACACGCTCCTCCTCAACAGCCCCACCACGACGCCGAAGGACGGCGCCACCCTCAACTGGCTGTCCAAGCTCGCCGGCGTCGATCCCCGCAAGCTCGCCGACGAGATCTTCAGCTCTGGCTCGGTCATCCTCGCCAACCCGCCCGAGAAGGTCGTCCGCTCCGACTTCAAGATCTACGAGGAGGAGGGCGTCCGCTTCGCCGTCTCCCAGGTCGAGGAACTCGGCTTCGGCAACTTCTGGCAGCACGCCAAGGCCATCGCCGCCGCCCTCCAGGAGCTCCGCGACGCCGAGCACCTCGCGTTTGCCTGTTTGCTGGTGACCGACATCAACACGCAGAACTCCCTTCTCATCGCCAAGGGTGACCCGGGCCTGATCCAGCGCATCTCCTACGCCCACGTCGAACAGGACGAGATCTTCGACCTCCCCGGCATCGTCAGCCGCAAGAAGCAGCTGATCCCCTACCTCTCCAGCCTCCTCCGCGAAATGGCCGCCGACGGCTCCCCCGCCCGCCCCGGCACCGTCCCGCCGTTCGCCAAGCGCGGATAAGCGGAGAGGGGTTCTCGCGGAGGCGCGGAGTTTGCGGCCCGGCGGCAATTGCGCCATTGCCTCCCGCGGGCTGGGTCCGCAATTTGCCTCTTTATGACTGACGAAAAGAACACCGCCGCCGCCCCGGCCCCCAGCGATTTCATCCGCGACATCGTCGCGCAGCACGTCGCCGAGCAGCGGTACGCCAAGATCGTCACCCGCTTCCCGCCCGAGCCCAACGGCTACCTGCACATCGGCCACGCGAAGTCCATCTGCCTCAATTTCGGCATCGCCCGCGAGCACAACGGCCAGTGCAACCTGCGCTTCGACGACACCAACCCCGCCAAGGAGGAGGTCGAGTTCGTCGAGTCCATCACCACCGACGTCCGCTGGCTCATCGCCGGCTGGGCCGACCACTGCCTCGCCTTCAAGCCCAAGGGCGCCCATCCCGCGCCGGTCACGAGCAACGGCAAGCCCGACCGCTACATCGCGCCGGTGCCGCCGGGTGAGAACACCGAGGCGTTCTTTGCGTCCGACTACTTCGACGCCCTCTACGAGTACGCCCTCGAGCTCATCCGCCGCGGCAAGGCGTACGTCTGCGACCTGAGCCCGGAGGACACCGACAAGTACCGCGGCGCCCCCGACCAGCCCGGCCGCGAGAGCCCCTTCCGCAACCGCTCCGTCGCGGAGAACCTCGACCTCTTCCAGCGCATGAAGGCCGGCGAGTTCCCCAACGCCGCCCGTTCGCTCCGCGCCAAGATCGACATGGCCTCGCCCAACGTCTGGCTGCGCGACCCCCTGCTCTACCGCATCCGCCACGTCCCGCACCACCATGCCGGCGACAAGTGGTGCATCTACCCGCTCTACGACTACGCGCACTGCCTGAGCGATTACCTCGAGGGCATCACGCACTCGATCTGCACCCTCGAGTTCGAGGTGCACCGCCCGCTGTACGACTGGATCCTCGAGGCCCTCGACCTGCCCCGCGCCCTCCCGCACCAGTACGAGTTCGCGAAGCTGATGCCGAATTACCTGATCGTCAGCAAACGCAACCTTCTCCGCCTCGTGCAGGAGAAGGTCGTCTCCGGCTGGGACGATCCGCGCATGCCCACGATCTCCGGCCTCCGCCGCCGCGGCATCCCGGCGAGCGCCGTGCGCCGCTTCGTGACAAGTGTCGGCGTGACGAAGTTCAACAGCGTCACCGACATCGCCCTCTTCGAGCACGCCATCCGCGACGAGCTCAACACCGCCGCGGCCCGCCGTCTCGCCGTTCTGCGCCCGATCAAGCTCGTCCTCACCAACATCCCCGCCGGCGAATCTATCCCCTGCGCCGCGGTCAACAATCCGCAGGCCGAAAATCCCACCACGCGCCCCATCGTCCTCACCCGCGAGGTCTTCATCGAGACCGATGACTTCGCCGAGGTTCCGCCCCCGAAGTATTTCCGCCTCAAGCCGGGCGGCGAGGTGCGCCTCAAGTACGCCTGCATCATCAAGCTCGACGAGATCGTCAAGGACGCCGCCGGCGCCATCACCGAGCTCCGCTGCACCGCCCAGCTCGACACGCGCTCCGGCCAGCCCAACGCCGACAAGAAGGTCAAGGGCACCATCCACTGGGTCAGCGCCACCCAGTGCGTCGACGCCGAGGTCCGCCTCTACGACCGCCTCTTTACCGTGCCGGAGCCCGCGGCCGAGCCCGATTTCATCAAGGTAGTGAATCCCAAGTCGCTCGAGGTCGTCCAGGCCAAGCTCGAACCCTCGCTCGCCTCCGCGCAACTGGAGGACCGCTACCAGTTCGAGCGCCTCGGCTACTTCGCCCTCGACCCGAAGGACAGCGCCCCCGGCAAGCTCGTGTTCAACCGCACGATCTCGCTCAAGGACACCTGGGCGAAGTGAACCTTACGCGGCGGCCGCGAAACGTTGCAGCCGCGCCAGCACCCGCTCCTTCCCCAGCACGCGGAAGATCGCCGTGATGCTCGGGCCGGCGTTGGTGCCGGTCACGGCCAGACGCGCGACCGCCTGATAGTCGCCAAAACCCAGGCCCTTGCCCTCGGCCAGCGCCTTGATGCCGGCCTCGATCGTCGCATCGCTCGCGAAATCCATCGCCGGGATCGCGGCGATCAGCTCCGCCAGACGCGCCTTCGGGTCGCCCTTGGCCATGACCTTTTCCTTCACCTTGGAGTCGATCGGGTAGTCGTCGCCGAAGAAATACACGGTGTAGGCGCCGAGTTCGTCCACCGATTTGATCTTCGGCTGGGCGAGACCCATGATCTCGCGGAAGTACGCCTCGTTGGCCGTGGCGGCCGCGCCGTTGGGCTGCCCGGCGAAATACGCCTTCGCGAGCCCGACGAACCGCTCCGCCGGCTGCTCGAGCAGATAGACCATGTTGAGGTGCGCCAACTTCTTGCCATCGAACTTGGCGTTGCTCTGGTTCACGCCCGGCAGGTCGAAGAGCTTGATGATGTCGGCGATCGGCATCTTCTCGCGATCGTCACCCGGGTTCCAGCCGAGGAGCGCGAGGTAATTGACCAGGGCCTCCGGCAGGAAGTGCCGCTGCTGGTACTCCTCGATCAACGCACCCTTGTCGCGCTTCGACATCTTGCCCTGCCCCATCTCGGGCGACTTCAGGATCAGCGGGATGTGCGCGAACACCGGCGCCGACACGCCGAAGCCCTCATAAAGCCGCACGTGCTTGCTCGTGTTGGAGAGGTGGTCCTCGCCGCGGATGACGTGCGAGATTTTCATCTCGATGTCGTCGACGACATTGACGAAGTGAAACACCGGGTTGCCGTCCGAGCGGAAGATCACGAAGTCCTCGTCCTCCTGCCGCTCGACGCGCCCGCGGATGCGGTCATCGATGACCACCGGCGCGGTCTTCACCTTCTCGACCTCCTTCTTGCGGTGGTCGTCGAAGACCTTGTAGCGCTCGCCCAGCAGCTTGAACCACACGGCGCCGTCCTTTTCGTAGGCGCGACCGTTGTCGAGCAGGCGCTGCAGGTACTTTTTGTAGATGTCGCTGCGCTGACTCTGGCGGTACGGCCCGTAGGCACCGCGCTCGCCCGCACCATTCGGGTTGGGACCCTCGTCCCAATCCATGCCCAGCCAGGTCATGCTGTCGTAGATCAACTTGAGGAAGGCCTCGCTGTTGCGCGCCTGGTCGGTGTCCTCGATCCGCAAAATGAACGTGCCACCGGTGTGGCGGGCGTAGAGCCAGTTGAACAGCGCCGTGCGGGCGCTGCCGATGTGGAAGAAACCGGTGGGACTGGGAGCGAAGCGAACGCGGACCTGGGACATGGGAGAGATTGTGGCTTGTGCAGCGGGCAAACGGCCAGCAAGAACCTTCGCGTGGACCCTGTCAAAGCCGCGCCCCTGTACCCGTCCGCCTACCTGGCCCAATGCCGGGAAGCGGCGGCGATCGCCGGCTTCCGCGTCGAAACGTACGGCGAGGTTCTGGGCTGCCCGCTCATCGCCCTCACCCGCCGCACCCCCGGCCCGCGACCCCGCATCTACATCTCCTCCGGCATGCACGGCGACGAACCGGCCGCGCCCCTCGCGCTGCTGGATATGCTGGCTGCGGGCGTCTTCGACGACCGGGCCACGTGGCTGCTCTGCCCGATGCTCAACCCCACGGGCCACGCCCGCGGCACCCGCGAAAACCACGACGGCCGCGACCTCAACCGCGACTACAAGGACAAGGTTTCCGTCGAGGCCCAATCCCACGCCCGCTGGCTTTCACGGCAGCCGCCGTTCGCCCTCACGATCTGCCTGCATGAGGACTGGGAGGCGAAGGGCTTTTACCTCTACGAGCTCAATCCCACCCACCGCCCGAGCCTCGCCGAGGCCATGATCGCGGCCGTCGAGCCGATCTGCCCGATCGAGCGCAGCGCGGTCATCGACGGGCGCGAGGCCGCCGCGCCGGGCATCATCCGGCCCGTCAGCGACCCGCTCCTGCGCGAGAACTGGCCCGAGGCGATCTATCTCCGCCACCACCACACGACGCTGAGCTACACGCTGGAGTCGCCGTCCGCCTTCCCGCTGAAACAGCGCATCCAGGCCCTGCGCGTGGCGACGGAGACGGCGTTGGCAAAGATCACGTAGGGCGGGTCTCTGACCCGCCCTTTCCACGCTGATCCGCGGTTCGGCGCGCACGGGGCGGGTCAGAGACCCGCCCTACTGGGATCCAATCCCCGCTCCACGCAGAACCTTCGCAGATCCTCGGCCAGCGGCGCCGTGAACACCGGCTCGATCCCCACCGCGCGCAGGTCGATCTCGGCGCAATGCAGCGCCTGCCGCGGCAGGAGCAGCTTCGCCGCCATCGCCTCGGTCCAGCCCTGATCGATGAAATCGAGGTACAGCCGGTCGTCCGGCCCGTAGATCTTGTCGCCCACGAGCGGGTGCCCGAGCCAATGCGCGTGCACGCGGATCTGGTGTTTCCGCCCCGTCTCGGTGCGCACGCGCGCCAGGGTGAACCCGGCCGCGGTCGCCACCGGCGCGAAATGCGTGATGGCCGGCTTGCCGTCGGCGCAGACCGCCGACTTCACGAACACCGGGCTCGCCACGTCGTCGCCGAGGGGCTGGTCCACCGTCACCGGGGCCGCCAGCTCGCCGGTCAGGATCGCCAGGTAGGTCTTGCCAGCGCGCCGGTCCATCATCGCCGTCTGGAGGCGGCTCGCCATCTTCGCATCCTTGGCGAGCACGACCACGCCGCTCGTCTCGCGGTCCAGGCGAAAGACCAGGTGCATCGTCGGCAGCCCCGTGAACTCGCGCGCCGCCCCGACGAGGCTTGACCACGGGCCGGCCTTCGAGGGATGGCACACGACGTCGCCGGGCTTGTTGATCACGAGCAGGCGGGCGTCCTCATGGACGATCCACGCCTTCAGCTCCTCGGGGCGGATGATGCGCACCGTGTCTGTCCGCTGCGCCCGCGGCGGCCAGGCGCAGGCCCGGCGGGGGTTGAAATCGCCGCGTGTCACCGCGTCGTTCACGCCGACACCTTCTTGAGCCGGTAGCGGGCCAGCACCTTGGCGGTGAGCCACGCGGCCCAGGGCTTCGGCAGCTTCGTGACGAGCGCAGCCCCCAGCCAGTTCTTCCAGCCCGTCACGACCTGGGCCCGCCCGGCGGCCAGCGCCGCGAGCGACTCGCGCACGACCGCCTCGCTCGTCATGCCGAGCGCATCCGGCACGCTGCCCTCCTTGAGCCCGGCGCGCCGGAAGAAGTCGGTCGAGGTCGGCCCCGGGCACACCGCCAACACGCGCACGCCCGTGCCGCGCAGCTCCTCGTTCAGCGCCAGGCTCCAGTGCAGCACGAAGGCCTTCGAGGCGCCGTAGGCCGCGAGGTAGGCGGTGGGCTGGAACGCCGCGGTCGAGGCCACGTTGATCACGGCCCCACCCCGCGCCTTGAGCTCCGGCAGCAGCCGGCCGGTCAGCTCCACCATGGCGCGGATATTCACGTCCAGCATCTCAAGCTGATGATCGATACCCGGTTCCGGAAAATGACCGTACGCGCCGAAGCCGCTGTTGTTTATGAGTAACAATCGGCCCGTCGGCGCCGCCAGCTTCAGCCATGCTAACACCCGCGGCACCGCCTCCCCGAGGGAGACCGGGTCGGAAAGGTCGCAGGGGATGTGTTCCAGCTTAAGCGCATCTGATTTCAGACCTGGGTCGCGCCGCGAGAGATTGCAAAACCGGAGGCCCGGTTGCATCGTCTGCATCAGCTTGATGAACGATTTTCCAATTCCGGAAGATCCGCCCGTGACGATGACGGCAGTGAAGTTTGAGAGATCATCGCAGGGCTTGGCCATTTGGTCCTCCGGGCACGTTTTCTGTCAGTAACCCAAAAACCATAGGTCGAAACATGAACAGACAAAACCACCACGAAGTGATCGTATCCGGCATCCACCTCGATCTTACCCCCTCGCTGAAGACGTTTGTCCACGAGAAAGCCGACCGATTGTTTCGCCACGAGGAGCGCATCGTCCGCGTCCGCGTGGACCTGGAGTGCGACCGCAAGGAAGCGGTGACCGCCAAGTTCAAGGCCAAGGGCCACGTCGTCATCCACGGCCCCGACCTGAACGCCACCGTCTCCGCCGACGAATGCCACAAGGCCGTCTCGCTGCTGATCGACAAGCTCGACCGCATGCTCGCGAAGCGCCACCACCTGCACAAGACCAAGCGCAATCACCCGCACGCGATCGAGTTCGCCGGCGTGGAGTTGCCCAAGGTGGAATTGCGCCGGGCCGTCTGACGCTGCGCCCAAGTCCGCGCTCCCGCGAAAACCCGCCACCCGGCGGGTTTTCTTGCGTCCGGCCCCCGCCTGCGCAATGCATCGGCGCGTGATCGGCGACGTCTCCTGGACCACCCCTGGCCAAAACTCGGCGGATTCGCTCCCCATCGGCAACGGCGACCTCGCCGCCAACGTCTGGACCGAGCCCAACGGCGACATCCTCCTCTACCTGGCCAAAAACGACGCCTGGGACCATCTCGGGCGCCTCATCAAGCTCGGCCGCCTGCGGCTGACCCTGAAGCCCGGCGTGCTCGGCGGCGCCGACGGCTTCGAGCAGAAGCTCTCCCTCGAGGACGCGTCCGTCATCGTCTCCAACTCCCGCACCGCCGTGCGGATCTGGATCGATGCGCATTGGCCGCGCCTCAACATCGAGGTCACCAGCACCGAGCCCTGCGAGGTCCGCGCCGCCCTCGACCCCTGGCGCACCGCCCCGCGCCCGCTCGCCAAGGTGGAGAAGGAGCGCGCCATGGGCCTCGCCGGCGGCCCGGTCGACGAGACCGCGCAGCCCGATGTCGTCCTCCGCAAGGAAAAGGGCCAGGTCATCTGGTACCAGCGCAACGCCACCTCCATCTGGGGCCTCACCCTCGACCAGCAGGGCCTCGGCGAGGCCAGGGACGGTGCGACCGACCCCCTCCTGCACCGCACCTTCGGGGGCTGCCTCACCGGAACCGGATTCAAGAAGAAGGGCGACAACACGCTCGTCACCGCGAAGAAGACCACGGCCGCCACGCTCGCGGTGCACGCCCATGTCGCCCAGACCGCCACGCTCGAGGAATGGCTCGACAGCCTGCGCGCCCTGACGACGTCACCCTCCGCCCCCGCGCCGGCCGACGCCTGGCGCGACCACCAGCAATGGTGGAGCGATTTCTGGGGCCGCTCGCACATCGCCGTCGAGGCCCGCGGACCCGACTGGGGCCATGCGGCCATGATCTCGCAGCAGTCGCATTGGCAGCGCTACCTCGTGGCCTGCTGCAGCCGCGGCCGGTTCCCGGTGAAGTTCAACGGCGGGCTTTTCACCGCCGACTGGGGCCTGAAGGACGAGGAGTTCGACGCCGACTACCGCCGCTGGGGCGGCGGCTACTGGTGGCAGAACACGCGCCTGCCGTACTGGGCGGCGCTTGCCGCCGGCGATTACGACCTGATGCGCCCGCTGTTCCGGATGTATCGCGACCAGCTCCCGCTGGCCGAGCACCGCTCTCAGGCCTGGTTCGGCCACGGCGGCGCCTTCTTCCCCGAGACGATGTATTTCTGGGGCACCTTCCTGCCGTCGAATTACGGCTGGGACCGCGCCGGCAAGGAGCCGCGGCAGGTGGACAACCAGTACATCGGCCGCCTCTACGTCGGCGGCCTCGAGCTCGTCGCCCTGATGCTCGCGACCTACGAGCACACCGGCGACACCGCCCTGTTGCAGGAGGAACTGCTGCCGATCGCGCGCGCCGTCCTGAAGTTCTACGCGCTGCATTATCCCAACGACGGCCAGGGTCGGCTGCGCATCGCCCCCGCCCAGAGCCTCGAGACCTGGTGGGAGGCCGAGAACCCCATGCCCGACGTCGCGGGGCTGCATTATCTCCTGCCCCGCCTGCTCGCCCTGCCATCCGAGTTCCTCGCCGCCAGCGACCTCGGCGCCTGGCGCTCCCTCACCGCCCGCCTGCCGAAGCTGCCGCTGCAGATCACCGACGGCCAGGCCCGCATGCTCCCGGCCGCCCGGCACGAGGCCGTGCCGAGCAACTCCGAGAACCCCGAGCTCTACGGCGTCTTCCCCTTCCGCCTCTACGGCGTCGGCCGTCCCAACCTCGCCACGGGCCGCGCGACCTACATGCACCGTATGTTCCCCGACACGGGCGGCTGGCGGCAGGACGGGCTCCACGCCGCGCTGCTCGGCCTGACCGAGGCCGCCGCGTTCTACGTCGGCAAGAACTGGAACGACGGCAACACGACCGCCGCCCGCTTCAAGGGTTTCTGGGGCCCGAACTACGACTGGGTGCCCGACTTCGACCACGGCAGCGTCACGCAACTCGCCCTGCAGCACATGCTCGTGCAGTCCGTGGGCGACAAGATCCTCCTCTTCCCCGCCTGGCCGTCATCGCGCTGGAACGTGAAGTTCAAGCTCAACCTCCCCCGCCAGACCACCGTCGAGGCCGAGTTGAAGGACGAGCAACTCGTCAGCCTGAAGGTCACCCCCGAGTCCCGCACCAAGGATGTGATCAACCTGCTGGGGCAGGACCGCTCGTCCGTGGTGGTGTGAGACCCGCCTGAATTCCGCGTCAGCAGCGTACCCCATCACAGACCACCGGGCCGAAGGCCCAACGCCATCACAGCCTGGGGCAAGGCCCCAGGTGATGATGCAAATCGCATCTCGAGGGCTGAAAGCCCGGCCCATGGATCGGGCCTTCAGCCCTCACATCATTGACGCAATCCAACCCGGGGTTGCACCCCGGGCTGTTATGGAGCGCACCTGCGGTGCTTATCTTGCTGAACCTCGACCGAAATGCCTTGAGCTATTCCCCGATACCATTCAGTTGAATGGTATTCACTCGAATAGCCCTCGATGACCGAACGACAGGAAGAGACCCTGGATTTTATCCGGGAATACCAACGCACCCAAGGCGTGCCGCCCTCCACCCGGGAGATCGCGCGGCACTTTGGGGTCAACCAGGCCACCGTCACCGGTCACCTCCACGCCCTCGGGCGCAAGGGACACCTCGACAAGCTCGCCGACGGCAAGTGGGGCTTCAAGGGCGCCACGACCCAGTCCCACCTCTTCGCCACCCCCGTCTACGGCACCATCCCCGCCGGCCTCCCGGCCATGCAGGAACAGCAGCCCGACGACACCGTGCAGATCGACCCCGCCCTCTTCGGCCTGCGCAAAGTCAAGCCGGGGCAGTTCTGGCTCCTCCGCGTATCCGGCGACTCCATGAGCGGCGCCAACATCCTCGACGGCGACCTCGTCGCCCTCATCCGGCGCGAGCCGAAACCCGGCGAGATCATCGCCGCCCTGGTCGACGAAACGACGACCACCTTGAAACGCTTCGTCCGCGAACGCGGGCGAACGCTCCTGCGGGCCGCGAACCCGCGTTACCCCGACCTCGCCCCCTCGCAACTCGAATGCCAGGGCGTCGTGGTCGGGGTGATCCGGCAATCCGTGGCCTGAGCTGCATGCGCCCCCCGTGCCTCATCCCACCATCGCCGCCCTGCGGTCCCTTGTGGACTCACGCTTCCCCGCGTCGGCGCGGAGGACGGGCGACGGCGTGCGCACCGGCGTCCCGGCGATCGACGACGCCCTCGGCGGTGGCCTGCCGCCGGGCCGACTGACCGAACTCGTCTCCCCCGCGGCCGGCACCGGCGGACAATCCATCCTCGCCCGGATCCTGCACACGACGCGCCAGGCCCGGCAGCGCGTGGCGTTGATTGATGCCGCGGATGGCTTTGCGCCGGACAGCGTGCCCTTGGACGACCTGCGCCACCTCGTCTGGGTGCGCCCGGGCAACATGACCACCGCCCTCGCCGCCGCCGATGTGCTCGTGCGCGACGGCAACTATGCCGTCGTCATCCTCGACCTCCGCGGCCTCGCCGAGCGCGCCCTGCGCAGCGCGCCCGCCTCGCACTGGCATCGCCTGCATCGCGCCGCCGAGAGCCGGCCGGCCGCCATCCTCGTGCAGACCACGACCGATCTCGTGCCCGCCGTGCCCTGGCGCCTCGCCCTGCGCGAGCCACTCGGCCTGGAGGCGCGCCGCACCCCGCGCGATGACCTCGTTGCCCGCTTGCAGGTCGAGATCGTCCGCGGCCATGTCCACCTCCCCGCCGAGGAACTCGCCGGATGAACCACGCCGTCCTGCTCGTGCCGGATTTCGCGCTGCACGCCCTCCGCCGCAGCGAACCCGCCCTCGCCGGCCAACCCTGCGCCCTCATCGCCGGCGAAGGCAAGAAAGCCGCACTCACGGAGGTCTCGCCCGAGGCCCACGGGGTCGCGCCCGGCGATCCGGTGACCCTCGCAATGGCCCGCTGCCCGGGCATCGTCCTGCGTCCGCGCGACCCGGCCGCCGAGGTCGAGGCGCAACGCCTGCTGCTCGCGGCCGCGTTCGCGCTCTCGCCGCGCGTCGAGGCCACCGCCGCCGGCTGGTGCACCGTGGATTTGCAGGGCGCCGACCTGAGCCGGCTCGAGGCGGAGCTGCACCGCCAGGTGCGCGAGCTCGCGCGTCTCGGCCTGCCGGCCCGCGCCGGCGCCGCGGCGAACCCGCTGCTCGCCGCCTACGCCGCCCAGGCCGCGGAGCCGGTTAGCATCGTCACGGATGCGGCCGCATTCCTGCGCGATCTGCCGCTCGCGGTGGCCACACCCACAGTCGCCCAGGCCGACGTCCTCCGCGACTGGGGCATCCGCACGCTCGGCGAACTCACCGCCCTGCCCAAGGGCGAGGTCGGCCGGCGCCTCGGCCCGGACGGCGCGGCCCTCTGGGAACGCGCGGCCGGTGAGACCACGCGTCCGCTGCGCCTCGCCACCCTGCCCCAGTCGTTCACCGCCGCCTGGGAATACGAGCCCCCCGTGGAAACCCTCGAGCCGCTCACCTTCAAGCTGCAGCGCTACGCCGAGCGCGTCGCCGCCGAGCTGCGGGCCGCGGGGTTCGTCGCGGAGCGCCTCGCCCTGACCCTGACGCCGGAAAATGGCGCGGACCATCGGCGCGAATTCCGCCTGCCCGAGCCCGGCGCCGATCCGACCTCGTGGCTGCGCGTCCTGCTGGCTCACCTCGAAACGCTCCACCTCGAGTCCCGCCTGCGCCGCGTGGTCCTGACCGCGTCCCCCACGCGCACCCCGCACAAGCAGGACGGACTCTTCGACACGGGGCTCCGCGACCCCGCCGCATTCTGGGAAAACCTCGCCCGCCTCGGCGCCCTCGTCGGCGACGACCGCGTGGGGACGCCCGAGCCCGCTGACACCCACCGACCCGACGCGTTCGCCCTGACCAAGCCCGTCGAGCGCGTACCGCCGCCGACGGAGCCATCGTGCCACCCGGAAAGGGGCCTCGTGCTGCGACGCTTCCGCCCCGGGCATCCGGTCTCGGTGGAACTGGCGAACGGCAGCCCCGTGCGGGTGACCGGTGACTTCAACGGCGAGGTCGCCCGCGTCCACGGCCCGTGGCGCAGTGACGGCGACTGGTGGCGCACGGAACGTTGGGCGGTCGAGCTCTGGCTGGTCGAGTTCGCGACCGGCGGGGTCTATCAATTGGCGCGCCGGGACGACACCTGGTGCGTGGAGGGCGTGCTCGATTGATTCCCTACGTCGAGTTCCATGCGCGCAGCGCGTTCTCCTTCCTCCGCGGGGGCTCCGCGCCGGAGGCCCTGGCGAAGGCGGCCGGTCTTTGTCAATTGCCCGCCCTCGCCCTGTGCGACCGCAACGGCGTCTACGGCGCCGTGCGCCTGCACCAGGCGGCCAAGGAGGCCGGGGTCCGCGCGCTGGTCGGCTGCGAGATCGTCCTCGAGGACGATACCGTCGTGCCGGTGATCGTCGCCACCCGGGCCGGGTATCAGCGCCTCGGCGCGATGCTGTCCATCGCCAACCTCCGTGCCGCCAAGGGCGAAGGCCGCGTCACCTGGGCCGAGTTGGCCGAGGACAACGCCGGCCTCATCGCCCTCACCGGCGACGACGAGGGCCCGGTGCGCCGGGCTTGGCAGCGCAACGGGGCGACCGCGGCCGGCCGCGCGGCCGACCGGCTGCTCGCCGTATTTGGCCGCGAACGGCTTTATGCGGAGATCCAGCGTCACCTTTTGCCCGACGAGGAGGACGCCAACGATTTCGTGATCGACTGGGCCCGCGCGCGCGGCGTGCCGCTGCTCGCCACCAACGGCGTCGACTACGCGACCCCGGAGGCGCGCAACCTCGCCGATGTGTTCACGTGCCTGCGCGAGCACGTCACGCTCGACACCGCGGGGCGCCGGCTTGCACGCAACCGCGAGCGCCACGTGAAGCCGGCGCGGGAGATGCAGGCGCTCTTCGCCGACCTGCCGGAGGCTGTGGCGAACACGGGACTGCTGGCCGGCCGCATCGAGTTCACGCTGGAGCATCTCGGTTACCGCTTCCCGGACTACCCGGTGCCGGCCGACGAATGCCAGGACAGCTTTTTGCGGAAGATGACGTATTTCGGCGCCCAGCAGCGCTACGGCAGCGTGGTGGGCGACGTGCGCCGGCAGCTGGAGCGCGAGCTCGCGCTGATCGGCAAGCTGGGATTCAGCGGGTATTTCCTCATCGTCTGGGACCTGTGCTGCTTTGCCCGCGACCGCGGCATCCTCGTGCAGGGACGCGGCAGCGCGGCCAACAGCGCGGTCTGTTACGCGCTCGGCATCACGGCGGTCGATCCTATCGCGAGCAAACTCCTGTTCGAGCGGTTCCTGTCGGAAGGCCGCACCGACTGGCCCGACATCGACCTCGACCTGCCGAGCCAGGACATGCGCGAGCAGGTGATCCAGGAGGTCTATCGCCGCTACGGTCGCCGCGGGGCGGCCATGACGGCCAACGTCATCTGCTTCCGCGGCCGGAGCACGGTACGCAGCGTGGGCCAGGTGCTCGGGCTGCCCGATGACGTGATCGACCGGTTCTCGGCGTTGTTTCACGGCGGGGATTTCCCGCAGACGCTCGACCTCGCCGCACAGCTGCGCATGGCCGGCATCGCGGCCGATCACCCGCGGCTACCCATCCTGCTGGACACGTGCCTCAAGCTGCACGGCCTGCCGCGGCATCTTGGCCAGCATTCCGGCGGCATGGTCTTCTGCGCCGGCCAGCTCGACAACTACGTGCCGCTGGAAAACGCGCGCATGCCCGGCCGCTCCGTGCTGCAGTGGGACAAGAGCGACTGCGAGGACATGGGCCTGGTGAAGGTGGACCTGCTGGGCCTGGGCATGATGGCGGCGCTGCAGGAGACGATCGAGATCTGCGCCGAGCGCCACGAGCCGGTGGACCTCGCGCGGATCCCGAAGGACGACCCGGCGACGTTCAAGCTGCTGCAGGAGGCCGACACCGTGGGTCTGTTCCAGGTCGAAAGCCGCGCGCAGATGGCGACGCTGCCGCGGATGAAGCCGGAGAACTTCTACGACCTCGCCGTGGAGGTGGCGATCATCCGGCCGGGTCCGATCCAGGGCAACGCGGTCAATCCCTACCTTGCGCGGCGCGCCGGCAAGGAGCCGGTGACGTATCCCGACGAGCGCGCCAAGCCGATCCTCGAGCGCACGCTGGGCGTCGTGCTGTTTCAGGAGCAGGTCCTGCGGCTCGCGATGGAGCTGGGCGGCTTCACCGCTGCGGAGGCGGATGAGTTGCGCCGCGCCATCGGCTTCACGCGCAGCCCCGAGCGGCTGCAGCGCATGGAGGCAAAGCTGGGCGCGGCGCTGCGGGCGAACCGCGTGGCGGAGCCGGCGGTGCAGTCGATCCTGCATTCGCTCGCGTCGTTCGCGCTGTACGGTTTCCCGGAGAGCCATGCGATCTCGTTTGCGTTGATCGCCTATGCCTCGGCCTGGCTCAAGGTGCACCGGCCGGCGGCGTTCTATGCCGGCATCCTCAATCACCAACCGATGGGGTTCTATTCCCCGGCGAGTCTCGTGCAGGATGCGCGGCGCCACGGCATTCGAGTGCTGCCTGTCTGTGTCGCCACGTCGGGATGGAAGTGCCGTGTCGAATCGGCCGACACGATCCGTCTGGGTTTCGCCACGGTGCGCGGCGTGCGCGAGGCGTCGATCCAGGCGATGCTCGCGACGCGGGCGAAGCTGCCGTTCGTCTCGACCACCGACTTCCTGCGGCGGACGGATTTCAACGCCAAGGAGCGCCGCGCCCTCGCCAAGGCCGGCGCGTTGAACGCCCTCGCGGAACACCGGCGCGCGGCGATGTGGGCGGTCGAGACGGCGGAAAACGGCGACGATTTGTTCCGACTCGTGGCCGCCCCCGCGCCGGAGCCGGAGCTTTCGCCGCTGGAGCGCATGACCCACCTGGAGCGGTTGCAGGCCGACTACGAGACGCAGGGCCTGACCACCGGGCGCCATCCGATGCACCTGCTCCGGGCACGGCTCCCGGGCGTCTGGGCGGCGGCCGACCTCCGCCAAGCCGCCAACGGCCAGCGCGTGCAGGTCGGCGGCGCCGTCATCACGCGGCAGCGCCCGGGCACGGCGAAGGGCTTCTGCTTCATCACCCTCGAGGACGAGACCGGCCACGCCAACGCGATCGTGCGGCCCCAGCTCTTCGAGACCCACCGCCTGACCATCAACCTCGAGCCCTCGCTCCTCATCACCGGCGTGGCGCAGAACGAGGAAGGCGTCATTCACGTCATGGCCGAGGACATCATCGCCCTCCCCGCCACCGGCTTACCTGCGCAGGTAAGCCATGATTTCCACTGATTCGCCCTAGAAACCCCTGCATGCCGCGAAGCGCCAGCCAACTCACAAAGGCATGGCAGGGCGCAGCCCTGACATGGGCACTCGCATCTGGCCTCTGGGCCCGAACTTAGGGGCAATGTGGAGCGGGGCTGGGCCATGCGAATTACGGCCACTTCCCGCGCCTTGTCTCTGTCAGCTGGGCCCTTTATTTCTTCGACAACAGGGCTGCGATCTTCGCAGCTACTCCGACCGCGCCAAGTCCGACATTGAACCACAGCGCAATGATCGTGGTCCGTGCTGGGTATCGTATCGCCGCTTTGACCATGAACACATAGAGCCAAGCGAATACGAGGATAAGGCTGACGCCAAGATTCCTCCATGCCTGGTCCAATGCCTCGGTGCTGTGATTCTCCCATGGACGCCAGAAGACAGGCAGGAGGATGGAATGGAACAGGAGAATCAGCGGTGGAGCAGCAAATGCGAACACAAGTCTGGGGATGCGAATCTCTTCTCTAATCTTCTTCTGATTGCGGATGAATGCCCAGAAACCCAGCCCACCCACGCCCATCCCGATCACAAGGAGAACGGCGTAGCCCAGAACAAGGAGCCCGCGGGGCTCAAAATAATCTAGGATGCGGTCAGACAATGGAACGAAGATGCCGATGCCGCAAATCATTCCACCCGCCACGAGCAACGCATCTGCGATGCTCGGAATTCCATCTTTGATTCGCCAGAGAGTCATCTGCGTCGCCCAACGTTGATATCAGCCATCCGTCATTCGCGTTGCCTGCGGAGATTGGTTGGGAGGATTGAGTTCCACAGATCTTCGATAGAATCTGACGGGGGCGTTGTCAGACGTGCCTCCGACAAGAAGTACAAATAAATAGGCTGAAGCCCCGATAACCTTCATGCAATCCATATCCCCTATCCTGAACCGGCAGACTCGAGATTTCCGCAAAGTGGCAAGACTACGACCGGAGTTGGCTACGGGGTCAGGCCTCGATTTCTTAATTCGCGGCGCGATGCGCGCCGGAGTTACATCGAATGACGTATTCAAGAACCCTAATACAGACAGAATTTGGCACGTCGACTACGGCAAATGATGTAGAGGCCGAATCAGCAAATCCCGAGATTAAGAAATTGAAGCCTGACCCCGTAGCGATCGCTCAATCATTTGTCTTGCTGCTGCAATCCTGGCCGTCGTGTTCATAAATCGATAGGGCCAGCCGTTATGACCAAGCCAGAAGGAGCTGATCCGGGCGGCACAGACAGCCGCCGCTGCGCAAAGCGGGCAACCGTCGGGCTTCGGGAAATTCGTCCTTGTCGACAAATCCGTCCTCGCTCGGCCCGCGTGGCTGACCTTGAGTCGTTAGCACTAGAAACATGATCCCATTGAGCACGGCGACCCAGGCGAGGATTGAGGCGATGTTCTCCGAAAAAGAAAGGGATCGCGTCGCTCGCTTGCTGATCGAGCAGTGCGGAGACTCGCTGCCACTGACCAGTCGCGCATCGGACGATTTCTGGGATCGAATCCGGTTTGCGGTGCTCAAGCTTGCAGACGGCGACTTGAAGAGGCTGGTCCGCGAAATCGAAGGGGCGAATCGCGATTGGCGAGACACGCTGGTCGCCGCCGGTTTCGGCGATGATGTGATGGCGCACCGTCTCTGGAATCCCAAATCTACTATGATTACGACCGGTCGAGTGACCGAAAGAGCGTGATGTATTCACCCATCATGGGGCTCGACGACCTCGATGCGATCGGGACAGACTACGTCCCCCGGAATTAACGAACTTTGGCCCCGCCAATATCGCCTAATCGATCGGCAAGGACCCATGAAACCACATAGTGCCGCCACGGTGTTCCAGGTTGCGAGCGTCGATGCGGCGGTCCGATACTACACTGAAGTCCTCGGGTTTTCCGAGGATTTCCGCTTCGGCGACTACGCCGGCGTGAAGTTTGGCGATGCCTACATTCACCTCTGCGGTCACAGCGTCCACCAGAGACCTGTCGGCGGAGGAACCATTTACCTGTTCTGCGACGAGGTGGACACCTACTTTGCCGCGATCAACCGAAAAGGCGCGGTCGTGAAGTCTGCGCCACGCGATTATCCCTACGGAATGAGAGACTTCATGACGGTCGATCCGGACGGCAATCATCTCTCGTTCGGTTGTGAAACAAAAAACCCGGCAAGTAACCGATTCCCACAAATCATGAAAACCGAACTGCTCAAGACCCTCATCATCGGCACCCTGCTTTGCGGACTCGTGCCGATTCACGCCGCGGGTGAACCCGCCAAGGCCGATGCGGAACTGTGTGCACGGCTCATCAAGGCGATCGAGGTCGCCGACCACGCGACGTTCGTCGCCGATGGCGAATCCGGGTTTCGCAAGATGACCCCGGAACAGTTCGCGACCGTGGCGGCGCAACTGGGGCCGAGACTCAAGGCCGGGTACGAGATCGCCTACCTCGGCGAGCTCCGGCAACGCGGCTACCATGTGACGTTGTGGAAACTCAGCTTCAAGGACGGAACCGACGACGCACTGGCCAGCCTCAGCACGAAGGACGGCAAGGTCGGCGGATTTTTCATCCGCTGACCGACCGCTCATACTCTCTGCCGCCCAACCACACCCCACCCCGTGGCGACCAAACACCGTATCTTCGCCATCAGCGTCGCCAGCGTCTACCCCTTATACATCGCGAAGGCCGAGAATAAGGGCCGTACCCAGGCCGAGGTCGATGCCATCATCCGCTGGCTGACGGGATATACGCAGCGGCAGTTGGACGCGCAGCTGCGCAAGGGGACCGACTTTGAAACCTTCTTCAAGGCGGCGCCCAGACCCAATCCGGTCCGGAAGCTGATCACCGGCGTGGTCTGCGGCGTGCGCGTCGAGGACATCGCCGACCCGATCATGCGGGAGATCCGCACCCTCGACAAACTGGTCGACGAGCTGGCCAAGGGAAGGGCGATGGAGAAGATTCTCCGCTCCTGAATCCATGCCTTACGTAAACGTCAAAATCACCAAGGACGGCGTCACCCCCGCCCAGAAGCGGAAGATCGTCGCCGACATCACCCAAACGCTCGTGACGACGCTGAACAAGCGTCCGGAACACATCCACATCGTCATCGACGAGGTGGAACCCGAGAACTGGGGCTTTGCCGGCATGCTGACACCGGAATACCGCGCGCAGGCCAAAGCGCGGGCGGGCGATTCGGCGAAGTCATAGCGAGAGTATTTGTGACCGTTCGGGTCCCTTCGTGGTTCAACGGCTTCCGACCATGCGCCGCCTCGTGCCGCTCCTCGTACTCGCCCTTGCCGCGGTCCTCGCCCAACCGGCCGCCGCGACTGAAGGCGTGGTGCTTTTGCACGGATTGGCGCGCAGCCCGCGCAGTCTGGGAAAACTCGAGGCGGAGCTGACCCGCGCCGGGTTCGTCGTGGTGAACCTCGGTTATCCCTCGCGGTCCGCCAGCATCGAGCGCCTGGCCGACGAGGCCCTCGCCGCCGCCCTCGCCGACCCGCGGCTGCAGGATTGCACCCGGATCCATTTCGTCACCCACTCGCTGGGCGGCATCCTCCTGCGGTCGTACGTCGCGCGACACCCGCTGCCGCATCTCGGGCGCGTCGTGATGCTGGGGCCGCCCAACCAGGGCAGCGAGGTCGTCGACCGCATCGGCCATTGGCGTCTCTTCAAGTTTATCAACGGTCCGGCCGGCCAGGAACTCGGCACCGGACCCGACGCGACGCCCAACAGCCTCGGCCCCGTTGCTTTCGAACTCGGCGTGATCGCGGGCAGCCGCTCGATCAACGGGATCAACAGCCTGATGATCGACGGACCCGACGACGGCAAAGTCTCGATCGAGCGCACCAAGGTCGTCGGCATGAAGGACCACCTGGTCCTGCCGGTGACGCACCCCTTGATGATGACCGACGAAGCCGTGATCGCCGCCACGCTGCGGTTTCTCGCCACCGGGAAATTCGCCGCCCCGGCCCCCGAACCAGCCACAGGCAACACCCGGTAGGAGTCCGACCCAGCCGCGACGATCCCTTCGCGTCTCTTCGCGCCCTTCGCGGTTTCCAAGGCTCCCCTTCCGATTTCATCCCGCCTTCATCATCCCTTCACAATCGCCCGCTAACCTGCCGGCACCATGCGCATCCGCGACTTCGCCCTCATCACCCTCATCCCCGCCGCCCTCCTGCTCGTGCCCCTCGTGGCCATGCAGTTCACCTCTGAGGTGAACTGGACCGCCGGCGACATCATCGCCGCCTGGGTCCTCCTCGCCGGCGCCGGCTTCGCCTACAAGCTCGTGACCCACCGGACCGGCCACCTCGCCTACCGCGCCGCCGCCGGCCTCGGGGTTGCGACGGCCCTGCTCCTCGTCTGGGGCAATCTCGCCGTCGGTTTCATCGGCGACGAGGGCAACCCCGCCAACCTCCTCTATCTCGGCGTGCTCCTCATCGGCGTCGTCGGCGCCACCGTCACCCGCTTCCGCGCCCACGGCATGGCCCTGACCCTCTACGCCATGGCCTTCGCCCAGCTTCTCGTTCCGCTCTTCGCGCTCATCATCTGGCAATCCGACATTCCCTGGCTCGTCTTCGGCCTGAACACCGTGTTCGCCCTGCTCTTCGCCGCCTCCGCCGCGCTGTTCCGCTTCGCCGTGCCGGCCGAGCGCGCGCCCGTCGCCTAGGCTTGGTTGCAGCCGGCCTCGCTGTGGCCGGTCCGGGGTCAGCGACCCCGGCTGCAGCAGATCGCCGCGCGGGAACCCACCGCCGAGCTTGCGTCTGCGGCGGTCCGCGTTGTCTTTGGCGAATCCATGTCGGTGCCGCCCATCGTCGCCTTCACCAACGTCGTCAAACGCTACGGCGACGGGCCGGTCGTGCTTGACGGCGTCTGCTTTGACGCGGCGCCGGGCGACTTCATCAGCCTCATCGGCCCCAGCGGCTGCGGCAAATCCACGATCCTCCGCCTCATCGCCGGCCTGAGCCCTGTCACCAGCGGCTCCCTGACGATTGACGGCCGCACCCCCGAGGCCGCCGCCGCCGAGCTCGCCTTCGTGTTTCAGGAGCCGACCCTCCTCCCCTGGCTCAACGTCGGCCACAACGTCGAGGTCGCCCAGCAGCTCCGCGGCGTCCCCGCCCCGGCGCGCGCCGCCGCCCGCCGCCGCGCCCTCGAGCTCGTCCGCCTCACCGGCCGCGAATCCGCCTTCCCCCGCCAACTCTCCGGCGGCCAGAAGATGCGCGTCTCCCTCGCCCGCGCCCTCACGCTCGAGCCCAAGATCCTCCTGCTCGACGAGCCCTTCGGCGCCCTCGACGAGATGACGCGCGAGCACCTGAACGAGGAGCTGCTCGACATCCGCCAGCAGCAGGCGTGGACCACCTTCTTCGTCACCCACTCCGTCGCCGAGGCCGTCTTCCTCTCGAACCGGATATTCGTCATGTCGGCCAACCCCGGCCGCATCCACCGCGAGGTGCAGGTCGACTTCCCCTACCCGCGTACCGAGGCCACGCGCCGGTCGCGACCCTACCACGACCTCGTGTCGGAGGTCTCCCGCCTCCTCCGCTCCGTCGAATCCACCTGAGCCATGTCCCGCCGCCTGCTCAATTTCCTCCTCCCGCTCGGCACCGGCGTGCTCATGGTCGGCATCTGGTATGCGATCCGCCACGGCTTGTCGGAGGACATGAAGTTCCTCCTGCCGACCCCCGACGAGATCTGGGCCGCGCTCGCCGCCAACTCCGAGTCCCTCAGCCGCGCCACCCTCAACACCACCAAGGGCGCTGTCCTCGGTTTCGGTTTCGCCGTCGTCATCAGCTTCGGCCTCGCGCTCATCCTCTCCCTCTCGAACCTCATCCGCGCGAGCCTCTACCCCTACCTGATGATTCTGCAGATGATGCCGATCATCGTCATCGCCCCGATCCTCGTCCTCTG
The DNA here is from genome assembly GCA_019634615.1 of Opitutaceae bacterium. GTDB lineage: Bacteria > Verrucomicrobiota > Verrucomicrobiia > Opitutales > Opitutaceae > UBA2377. The sequence continues at coordinate 29,835 of JAHCAZ010000025.1, read as the reverse complement.
GGTCGGCGCCGGCCTGAACAGCGTGGTCATCATCACCTTCCTGATCTGCTTCTTCCCGCTCGTGGTGAACACGACGCAGGGCCTGATCTCCACCGACCGCAACCTCGTCGAGCTTTTCCGCATGTACCGCGCCAACCGCTGGCAGGAGACCTTCCTCCTGCGCGTGCCGGCGGCGTTGCCGTACTTCTTCACCGGCCTCCGCATCGCGGCCGTGCTGGCGCCCATCGGCGCATTGGTCGGCGACTACACCGCCGGCAGCTCCGCCGGCGACGGCGGCGGGCTCGGCTTCCAGGCCATCATCTACAGCAGCCAGGCCAAGTATCCCGCCCTCTTCGCCACCGCCGCCGTGACCTGTGTGCTCGGATTTGTCTTTGCCGGCGGCGTGCATATCCTCAGCTGGCTGTCCCTCTCGAAGTGGCACGACTCGTACCACCGATCCGACACCTAACCACACCCCATCAGGTGAATCTCGTGGCATAACATCTTCCTTGGGTAGGGCCCGGCCTCCGGACGGGCCGCGTTTGGCCCGCGCACGCCGAACCGCCCGTCCGGAGGCCGGGCGCTACCCACAAACCCACTTCCACATCCACACCATGATCGCACCCCGCCTCGCCGCTCTCCTCCTCCTCGCCGCCACCTCGCTCGCGGCCGAGCCGTTCAAGCTTACGGTCCAGCTCGACTGGGTCGCCGAACCCGAGCACGGCGGGTTCTACCAGGCGCAGGCCAAGGGTTACTTTGCCGAGGAAAACCTCGACGTGACCATCATCCCCGGCGGGCCCAACGCCTTCGTCCTGCCCAAGGTCGCCACCGGCCAGGCCGACATCGGCCAGGCTGACAGCACCAACACCCTCCTGCAGCAGGCCGAGGGTCTCCCGCTCGTGCAGTTTGCCGCGGTGTTCCAGGACGACCCCTCGGGCCTGCTCGTCAACGCCGACAGCGCGGTGCGCGATTTCTCCGACCTCGACGGCAAGACCCTCATCGCCCGCCCCGAGTGGGCCTTCCTGCCGTTCCTGAAGAAAAAGTACGGCATCAGCTTCAATGTCGTGCCGCAAAACTTCTCGGTCGCCGCCTTTCTCGGCAACAAGGAGGCGATCCAGCAGGGCTACTACATCGCCGAGCCGTACCACATCGTCGCCGCCGGCGGCAAGGAGCCGCGGTTCCTCTCGACCTGGGACGCGGGCTTCCGCGCCTACGCCGTGCTGGTGACGAGCCGCAAGTTCGCCGCCGCCCACCCGGAGCAGCTCCGCGCCTTCCTCCGCGCCTACATCCGCGGCTGGCGCGACTACATCGAGGGCGACCCGACCGCGGCCCACGCCGCCATGAAGGCCGCGAACGCCAACAACACCGACGCCTTCATGCTCGCCTCGCGCCAGCTCCTGATCGACGGCCGCCTCGTCACCGGCCGCGACGCCGACGGCGGTGTGCACCAGATCGCCCGTCTCTCCGCCGAACGCTACGCCACGCAGATCCGCCAGATGGAAGACCTGGAGATGCTACCCAAGGGCAAGGTCACCGTCGACCGGGCGATGACCACGGAGTTTCTGCCGGTGCAGTGATCGCGGAGGGGCATCCACCCTTCCCGGTTTCCCGGCTTCCCCCTTCTCGATCTGTATTTGTATCCCCTCCGCCTTTCCCCTTTCCTGCGGACATGTCCGTCCGCCAGATCGAGCAGTTTCGCGAACTCCTGCAGCGCGCCGTCGCGGACGGGACGCTGGGCAAGCTCACGCTGGGCAAATACCGCGGCGCCGACGCCTCGCTGCGCAACGTCTTCGTGCGCCCGGTCACGCTCAAGGCCGGCCCGCATCTCAGCTTCGTGTGGCGCCACGCCACGCGCGACGTCACCAAGAACCTCCCGCCGGCCGAGGCGCTGGCGACCATCGACGGCCTGATCGGCGCCGACTTCCTCGACGCACATCTCTTTACCGGTCCCCTCACCGCCCAGCTCGAGTGCCAGTCCGACGGCGCCGCGCGCCTGAAGGTCATCAATGCCGCGCCCATTGGCGCGCCCGACCATGCCGCGGCGGGCGAGCATGACCAGGCCCGGCAGCATCCCATCCCCGCCGACGCCCCGTGGCTGCGCGCCCTCGGCGTGACCAACGACCGCGGTCAGCCCCGCGAGGGCATGGCGGCCAAGTTTCGCCAGATCCAGAAGTTCACCGAGCTGCTCGGTCATCTCATCGCCGAGGCCAAGCTTCCCGCGGATCGGTCGCTGCACGTCGTGGACATGGGTTGCGGCAAGGGCTACCTGACCTTCGCCGTCGCGCACCTGCTCGGCGCCCGCGCCGAGGTCCGCGGCATCGAACGCCGCCCGGACCTGGTCGAAAAATGCAACGCCATCGCCCAGGGCCATGGCTTTGCGAACCTGCAGTTTTCCGTCGGCGAGATTGCATCGGTTCCGGCCGGGCCGGTGGACATCCTCATCGCCCTGCACGCCTGCGACACCGCCACCGACGACGCCCTCGCCCAGGGCCTGCGCGCCGGGGCCACGCTCCTCGTCGTCGCCCCCTGTTGCCAGAAGGAGCTGCGTCCTCAGCTCACCGCGCCACCCGTCCTCGCCGACGCGTTGCGCCACGGGATCTTTCAGGAGCGCCAGGCGGAGTTCATCACCGATGCCCTCCGCGCCGAGCTCCTTGAGTGGTCGGGTTGCCGCACCAAGGTCTTCGAGTTCGTCTCCACCGAGCACACGGCCAAGAATCTGATGATCGCCGCCATCCGCCGCGACCCACGCGGCGATCCCGTCCGCGCCGATGCGATCCGCGCCCTCGCAACCTTTTACGGCATCCGCCACCACCGCCTGGCGACGCTGCTCGACTTCCCACTTTCCGTATGAACCTGCCTGCCTTCGTAGCTACGAGCGTAAGCGAGTGGACGAGCGCCCCTTGCGCCCAATCCCCACTCGCTCACGCTCGTAGCTACGGCCTCCAACTCCGAGCTATGCTCTCTGTCCATCTGGCATGACATGGACCGAACTTGATTGGCCGGCGCTTGACCGGTTGCGCGACGGGTTCCTCGGCGGCGGGGCGGCGGCGGGGCCGTATTGGCGCACGGAGTCGGCGCTCGCGAGCTACGACCTCACCTTTGGCGAGCGCATCGGCTGGAAATGGGACCATGTGCTCCTCGAGTTGCAGCTCCGCGGCTGGAAGCCACCGGTCCGCACCGTGCTCGACTGGGGTTGCGGCAGCGGGATCGCGGCGCGGCGCGTGATCGGGGCCTTCGGACCGGAGAACTTCGACGAGCTCCTCGTCTGGGACCACGAGCCCATCGCGGCCGATTTCGCGGCGGGCGCGGCCGCGCAGGCGTTTCCCGGGCTGCGCGTTCATCAGGTCACACCCGGATTCCTGCAGGGCGACGCGCCGCTGGGTCTGCTCGTCGTCAGCCACGTCCTCAACGAGCTCGCGCCTGAGGCCCTCGCCGGCCTGCGTCACCTGGTGCGCCGCGCGCAGGCGGTCATCTGGGTCGAGCCCGGCACGCACGCCGTCAGCCGGCAGCTCGGCGCCATCCGCGACGAGGTGCGCGGCGAGTTCACCCTCGTCGCCCCGTGCACGCATGCCGCGGCCTGCCCGGCGCTGGCGCCCGGCCGCGAACGCGAGTGGTGCCACCAGTTCGCCGCGCCGCCGTCCGAGATCTTCGCGAATCCCGACTGGGTGAAATTCGGTCAGCGCGCCGGCATCGACCTGCGCAGCCTGCCCTACTGTTTCCTCGTGCTCGACCGCACCGCCCCGCCGCCGGCACCCGGCTGGTCGCACCTCATCGGCCGGCCCGAGCATTTCAAGCCGTACGCGCGTTTCCTGAACTGCGACGCCGAGGGTCTCGCCGAGCTGACCCTGCCCAAGCGCGCCGATCCCGCGCTCTTCAAGGAACTCGACCGCACCAAGGCTCCCCTGGTCTACCGGTGGACGCGCGACGCCGACAAGGTCACCACCGGTGTCCGCCTGGGCCACCCGCCCGGCTGATTTCGCGATAACTTTTCTCGCCCCGCGGCGGAAATAACATTCACTGCAGGCCTCACATGTTCCGTCGCCTCACCCTTTTCGTCGTCGCCGCCTCCGCCGCGCTTGCCGCCGAGGTCGCGCCCATCGAGTACACGCTCCGCTTCACCGACGCGACGTCCAACTACCTCGACGTCGAGGCGGTCCTGCCCACCGAGGGCCGCGCTGAGATCACCGTGTTCATGCCGGTGTGGACCCCCGGGTCGTACCTGGTCCGCGAGTACGCCCGCAACATCGTGAGCATCGCCGCGCAGGACCCCGCCGGCGCGGCGCTCGCGTTGGAGAAGACCACGAAGAACCGCTGGAAGGTCGCCACGGGCGGAGCCGACCGCGTGCACCTCAAGTACCGGCTCTTTGCCCGCGAAATGAACGTGCGCGGCAGCTGGGTCGAGGCCGACTTCGCCGTGCTCAAGGGCGCGGCCACCTTCGTCAACCTCGCGGACGACGCGGCCCGCTCCTTTGTCGTCCGCCTCGTCCTCCCGGCGGGCTGGGCCACCTGCCAGACCCCGCTGCGGCCCACCGCCGAGCGCACGGTCTTCACCGCCGACAGCTTCGACCACCTGCTCGACAGCCCGATCGTCGCCGGCTCGCCGCTGGTGGACAGCTTCGAGGTCGCCGGGGTGAAGCACGTGCTCGTGACCCTCGGTGGGGACGGCGTGTGGGACAACGCCCGCGTCGCCCGCAACCTCGCCCGCCTCGTGGAGGAGCAGGTCAAGTTCTGGGGCGGCCTGCCCTACCGCGAGCCCTATTACTTCATCAATCTGCTCGGCATCGGCCGTGGCGGCCTCGAGCATTCCCACAGCACCGTCATGGGGGCCGACCGCTGGAACTCGCGGAACCGCAGCGGCATCAACTCCTGGCTCTCCCTCGCGAGCCATGAGTTCTTCCATGTCTGGAACGGCAAGCGCCTGCGGCCCGTCGGGCTCGGCCCCTTCGACTACGAGCACGAGACCTACACGCATTCGCTGTGGGTCGTCGAGGGCGTGACCAGCTACTACCAGCACCTCCTGCTGCGCCGCGCGGGCTTCGTCACCCGCGACGACTACCTCAGCACCGTCGCCGGGGCCTTCAACGACGTCCAGCGCTCGCCGGCGCGCCTCATGCAGTCGCTCAGCGCGGCCTCGTTCGACACGTGGATCAAGGCCTACCGGCCCGACGAGAACTCGGTCAACGCCCACTTCAGCTACTACAGCGGCGGCGCGCTCGCGATGCTGCTCCTCGACGCCGAGGTCCGCCGCGTGAGCGACGGCGCGAAGTCCCTCGACGACGTCATGCGGGCCGCCTACGCCCGCTACAGCGGCGAGCGCGGCTACACCGAGGCCGAGTTCATCGCGCTCACGAGCGAGGTGGCCGGCCGCGACCTCGCCGACTGGTTCCGCCGCACGGTGCAGAATCCGGGCGAATGGGATCCGCAGCCCTTCCTGGACTGGTACGGCCTGGCCCTCGTGACGCCGCCGCCGGACAACAAGATCGCCCCCAACGGCCTCGAGCCCCCGGACCCGCCGCGGGCCTGGCTCGGCGCCGACACCCGCGCCGAGCAGGGCGTCCTGTCGGTCACGGCCGTCCGCGCCGGCTCGCCCGCCGCCATGGCCGGGGTGCTCGCGCAGGACGAGATCCTGGCGATCGACGACTACCGCGTCGCCGCCGAGCGGTTCACCCAGCGTCTTGGGGCGTACAAGCCCGGCGACAACGTCGTGCTGCTCGTCGCCCGGCGGGAGAAACTCATCCGCCTGCCGGTGACCCTGGGCGCCGAACCCCCGACCAATCGCCGACTTGAGATCCGGAAGGATGCCACCGCGGAGCAGAAGGCGCGGCTCAAGGCCTGGATCGGCGAGGACAAGTCCATCGCCCTGGTGCCACTCATCCCGCGGTCCGAGCCCCTCCCCCCGCCGCCCGAGCCCCTGCAGGCCCCGGCCGGCTCTTGACTCGCGCCCGACAACCCGAATGCTCACCCCCTTTCCTTTCAACCATCCATGAGCAAACAGTACAACAAGACCATCAAGAAGAAGCGCCGCATCGCCTACCTGAAGCGCAAGAAGGCCCGCACGCCGGCCCCCGCGAAGAAGAAGTAAGCCTCGCGCGCTTCCGCCGGCAGCAACGACCGCGGCCCCGGCCGCGGTTTTTCTTTGCCGCCGGCACCCGGCCCACGCCCGCATGATCAAAGTCAGCCTCATCTCCCTCGGTTGCGCCAAGAACCTCGTCGACAGCGAGATCATGGTCGGCCACCTGCACCAGGCCGGCATGAAGGTCATCCCCGAGGCGGAAAAGGCCGACGTGGTGATCGTCAACACCTGCTCCTTCATCGATTCCTCGAAGGAGGAATCCATCGGCCACATCCTCGAGGTGCACCAGCACAAGGGCATGCGCAAGCGCCGCAAGGAGCAGAAGCTCATCGTCGCCGGCTGCATGGCGCAGCGGTTTTCCAAGGACCTCTCCACCTCCCTGCACGACGAGGTCGATGCATTCATCGGCCTCGACCAGGTCACCAAGGTCGCCCCGATCATCGAGGAGATCTACGCCAAGGAGCGCGGCCGGGCCGAGGCCCCCGTCAATCTGGTCGCCGGGCGCTCGACCTACATCCCCGACTACGACACGCCCCGCTTCCGGCTCACCCCGCGGCACTTCGCGTACGTCAAAATCGCCGAGGGCTGCAATCACCCCTGCACCTTCTGCATCATCCCGCAGATCCGCGGCCGGCACCGCAGCCGCACCGTCGCCAGCGTCGTCGCCGAGGCGCGCCAGCTGGTGAAGGAAGGCGTGAAGGAGCTGAACCTCATCTCGCAGGACACGACCTTCTTCGGCATGGACACGTGGGAGGAGCGCCCCAACCCGCGCACCCCGGTCGACTCCGCCCGCGGCACCGCCCTCACCACCCTGCTCCGCGAGCTCAACGCCATCGAGGGCGACTTCTGGATCCGCCTGCTCTACACGCACCCGGCGCACTGGAGCGACGAGCTCATCCGCACGATCGCGGAGTGCCCGAAGGTCGCCCGCTACATCGACATCCCGCTGCAGCACATCTCCGACCGGATGCTCGACCGCATGCAGCGCGAGACGAGCGGCGCCTACATCCGCGACCTCATCCGCCGCATCCGTGCCGGCCTGCCCGGCATCGCCGTGCGGACCACCTTCATCGTCGGCTTCCCCGGCGAGACCGAGGCCGACGTGGACGAACTCTGCGCCTTCATCGAGGAGACGAAATTCGAGCGCCTCGGCGTTTTCCGCTACTCGCAGGAGGAGGGTACGCGCGGCGCCAAGATGCCCGACCAGATCCCGGCCAAGGTGAAGGAGGCCCGCTGGCACCGCCTCATGGCCCTCCAGCACCGCATCGCCGGCGAAGTCTCGCAGGCCTGGGTCGGCAAGCGCCTGAAGGTCCTCGTCGAGGAACCCGGCGTCGCCCGCGGCGAGGCCGATGCGCCCGACATCGACGGCCGCGTGTACGTGCCCCGCACGCTCCCGGTCAGCGAATTCGCCACGGTCACGATCAACGCCTACCGCGACTACGACCTCCTGGCCCTGCCGGCCGGCGAGCAGCCCGTCGTCTGGAAGGTTGCCCGCCAGGCCCAGTAGGGTTTGGCTCCCCCCGTGAGCACCGACCTCGGTTCGCCGCGAGCGCCCGTCACCCTCCACCTTTCCTACAAGGCCATCAGCCTGTTCGCGCTGCTGCTGGTCCTGCCCTGGGTTGTCCTGATCTTCCTCAGCCAGCGGCACGGTCCCGACTCGCCCAACCCGGCGACCCCGGCGAACACCGCGCCGGCCGAGGGCGGCAACCATGCCATCGCCGTCAAGGCCGGCCCCTGGGGCGAGCTCTCATACAACCGCATCGTCATCGAGCCGCCGGAATCCCTCATCCGCGCCGTCTATTCCGCCCCGCGCCAAGCCGTCTGGGCCTTCAAGGGTTACACGGCGGATACCTTCGCCGCGCTGATGGCGTCCGCCGGGCTCACGCCCGAGCAGCGGCAATACCTCGACAATCCAGCCCATCGCGAGGCGACGGCCGGCGACATCCTCCTGCGCCCGCCGCCCGCGCTCATCGAGGGCCTCGCCCCGGAAGCGCGCGCGATCATCTACACCGCCTTGTCCGAGTTCCCCGAGAACCCCGACCAGCATGATCCCTACCGCTTCCGAGCCGATGCCGCGGATGAGTGGTTTCGCCACAGCGGGTTGCCCGACAGCACGATCGCCCTGGTCAAGAAGCTGCTCTACCGCCGCGGCAATTCGCTGGTCTTTTCGGACCAGGGCCTCGTCCTCGGCCGCATCCCGTCGCTCCAGGAGCGCGTCCGCCTGATCAAGACCCTTGCCCGCAAGTCCACGCTCATGGTCAAGCTGCGGATCCGCGCCTCCTCCGACATCGAGGCCCTCGACAACTACTGGGGCCGCGGCCAGCGCACCAAGGACATCCAGCCCCTGCTCCAGTCGCTCGTCCGCGACGGCACCGGCTCCACCATCGACATCATCCACCTGCTTCCGCGCCTGCCGCGGTCGCTGCTCTACACCTATCCCGCCATCAGCGAGCCCGGCAGCACCAGCTACCTCGACTGCCACTGGACCGTGCTGAACTTCTTCAACATGCGCCCGGATGACCGGTACCAGCAGCTGGAAGCGGTCACCGCCGCCTTTCTCAACGAATACTATCCGGTGACCGGCCAGCCCACGTTCGGCGACGTCATCATGTTCGCCAAGCCGGACGGCAGCGTCATCCACTCCTGCGTCTACATCGCGGCCGACATCGTCTACACCAAGAATGGGGCCTCGCCCAATGCGCCGTGGATCCTCATGTCGCTGTCCGACGTCGAGGCCTTCTACCCGAGCAAGGAGCCGCTCGACCTGCAGTATTACCGTCTCAAGTCCTACGACCGCGCGACGAGCGTGAACTGACGGCCTACACCACGTCGACCTCGGCGCGGCGCCAGTCGATGAGTTCCATCTGGAGCAGGCGGCGGCCGTTGTAGTGGTTCCAGCCCAGCTTGACCGCGAGGTCCAGCGGCACGCCGACGGGGGGCAGGCGGTCGGCGAGCTTCCAGGCGACGCCGTGCAGGCGGCGGCCGGTGCCATCCTCGACGACGAAGCGGAAGTGCTGTTCCTTGAAGACCTCGGGGCGCTGCCGCAGGACCACCCCACCCACGCCGAACACCGGCTCCGGGTTGCCCTGGCCAAAGGGATTGAGGGCGTCGAGCGCCTCCATGAAGACCTCCCGGATGCGCTCCGGGCTGATCCAGGCCGCCAGGGTCAGCTTCGCCTCCGTGATGTCGCCACCGGCGTGCAGCCGCACCGCCTCGGCGAACCGGCGGCGGAAAACCTCGAGCTCCTGCTTCGCGAGCGCGACGCCGACGGCCATCGGGTGGCCGCCCCAGCTCGTGAGATGCTCGCGGCAGGCCGTGAGCACCTCGACCAGGTTGATGCCATCCACGCTGCGGCCCGAGCCCTTGGCGAGGTCGCCCTCGTTGCCGAGGACGACGCAGGGGCGGTTGTATTTGCGGGTGACCCGGCCGGCGACGATGCCCACGACGCCGGGGTGCCAGTTGTCGCTGAACAGCACGATGCCGTGGTGGTCGGCGAACTGCTCCTCGATCTGCCGCTCGGCGTCCTCGGTGATCTGGCGCTCGATGTCCTGGCGCTCGCGGTTGAACTGGTCGAGCTGCCGCGCCGTGTCGGCGCAGAACTGCGGGTCCTCGCTGAGGAGCAGTTCCACCGAGAGAGCGGCGTCGGCGAGGCGGCCGCTGGCGTTGATGCGCGGGCCGAGGCGGAACGAGATGTCCACCGGCATGATCGGCTGGCCGCGGCGCACGCCGGCGACCTCCATGAGGGCGCGCAGGCCGGGGCGCGAGGTCTCCTGGAGCATGCGCAGGCCGTGGCGGGCCAAAATGCGGTTTTCACCGCGGAGCGGCACGAGGTCGGCGATGATGCCGAGCGCCACGAGGTCGAGGTCGTGGCTCAGGCGCAGGCTGAAGGCCACGGGATGATCCTCGGCGCGGAGCTGCTTGAGCAGGCCGTGGGCGAGCTTGAAGACCAGGCCCACGGTGCAGAGGTTGCGCTGGTCGTCCGTCTCCGCCTCCGACTCGGGGCCGGTGTGGGGGTTGACCAGCAGCCCGCCGGAAAGCGGCAGGCCCTTGCTGCGGTGGTGGTCGATGACGAGGACGTCGATGCCCTGCCCCGCGAGGTAGGCGACCTCCTCGACTGAGTTGGTGCCGCAGTCGAGGGCGATGAACAGCGCCGGGCGACCGGCCTCGAGGGCGCGGTCGATGGCGCTGCGGGAGAGGCCGTAGCCGTCCTCGGAGCGGCGCGGGACGACGAAATGCGGCTGCAGGCCGAAGCGGCGGAGGACGCTGACGAGGAGCGCGGTGCTGCTCACGCCGTCGACGTCGTAGTCGCCGAGGACGGTGACGGCCTCGCGCCGGGCGATGGCCTGGCGCAGGCGGGTGGCGGCGGCCTCGAGGTTGGGCAGGAGGAAGGGATCCCTCAGGCCCGCGAGGGCGGGCTGGAGGAACTCCTTCGCGGCCTCACCCTGGAGGCCGTTGCGCAGCAGGAGCTCGGCCAGGACGGGATCGACCCCGGCCTGCCGGCCGATCGCCCCGACCTCGTCGGCCGGGAGCGGCGTATAGGTCCAGCGCATCGCGCGGTCGGACTCAGGCCGGGATCACTCCGAGGCCTTGCTGGAACCGGTCCACTCGTACTTCGGCGCGATGTCGTGGTGCGCCTCGACGTGCTTCCGGTCGCCCTTGTGCCACCAGTAGAAGACGGGGCTGGCGATGAAGAGCGACGAGAACGTGCCGGTGATGACGCCGATGATCAGGGTGAAGGCCAGGTCGTTGACCTCGCCGCCGGCGACCGTGCAGAGCACGATGGCGGTGAGGAACGTCGTGCCACCGGTGATGATCGTGCGCGACAGCGTGAGGTTGAGGGAGCGGTTGATGATGTCGCGGAGCGTGCCCGTGGGGTTGAGCTTCAGCTCCTCGCGGATGCGGTCGAACACGACAATCGTGTCGTTGATCGAGTAACCCGCGATCAGGAGGATGCCCGCGACCATCGACGCGTTGAACTGCCGGTCGAACAGCACGAAGATGCCGACGGTCATCAGCAGGTCGTGCAGGGTCGAGACGACGGCGCCCATGCCGTAGCCGAACTCGAAGCGGAACGCGACGTAAACGAGGATGAGGATGAGCGACCAGAAGATCGCCCAGAAGGCGTTGGACTGGATCTCGCTGCCGACGCTGCCGCCGATGCGGCTGATGCCTTCCTGCGCGAAGCCGGCCTCCGGGTGCTTCTCCTGCAGGGCCTTGACGAGCACCCCGGACTGGTCGAACGGGGTCGTGAGGCGCAGGACCTCGTGATCGCCGCCGATCGGCTGGGTGTAGCTCATGTTGAGCTCGGTGATGCCGGCGGCCGTGGCCACGCGGCGGACCTCGGCAAGCTCGACCTTCCGGTCGAACTTGAGCGCGACCTGGTCGCCACCGGTGAAGTCGATGCCGTAGATCTCCTTGCCCTTGTAGATCACGGTGCCGATGCCGATCACCACCACGAGCCAGGAGGCGATGAACGCGGGTCTGGCGTACTTGAGGAAGTCGTAGTTCGTCTTCTCGAGGACCGTGAGCATGCGGATCTTCCGGACGATGCCGCCGTTGATCACCCACTCGAGCAGCAGGCGGCTGACGACCAGCGCCGCGAACATCGTGGAGAAGATGCCGATGGCGAGGGTGACGCCGAAGCCCTTCACCGGGCCGGTGCCGAGGGCGATCATGATCGCCGCGGTGATGAGGGTCGTGAGGTTGCCGTCGAGAATGGCGGAGAAGGCCTTGTCGAAGCCGGCCTCGAGCGAGGCGGAGAGCGACTTGCCGAGCTTCAGCTCCTCCTTCATGCGCTCGAAGATCAGGATGTTGGAGTCGACCGACATGCCGATCGTCAGCACGATGCCGGCGATGCCGGGCATCGAGAGCGTGGCGCCGATGCTGGCCATGACACCGAGGATGATCAGGACGTTGGCCGCCATCGCGAGGACGGCGAGGAAGCCGCCGGTCGTGTAGAAGACGATGATGAAGGCGGCGGTCAGGGCGGTGCCGATGATGAAGGCCTTCTGGCCGCTGCTGATGGCGTCGGCCGCCAGCGACGGCCCGATCTCGTACTGCTCCTTGACCACGAGGGGCAGGTCGAGCGGGTTGTTGAGGACGTTGGCGAGGTTCAGGGCCTCGCGCTCGGAGAAGCTGCCGGTGATCTGGGCGCTGTCGCTGTCGATCTCCTCCTTCACGGTCGGGGCGGAGTACAGCTTGCCGTCGAGGACGATGGCGAGGCGGCCCAGGCGGCCGGTCTGCTGGCCGAAGGACGCGATCTCGCGGGTGACCTCGGCGAAGCGCTTGCGGCCCGCGTCGTTGAACTGGAGGATGACCTCGGGCTTGCCGTAGAGGTCGGGGCGGGCGAACGAGTTGGCGATGCCCTCGCCGGTCATCTCGGGGATGCGCTTGACGAAGACCTCCTCGACGCCGGTCTCGCCGCGGGCCGTCTCGTACTCGAGCGTGAGCAGCTCGTAGCCGGGCGGGATCTCGGCGGTCATCTGGGGCGTCAGGCTCGGGTGGACGATGCGGAAGTCGAGGCGGGCGGGCTTCTTGACGTTCTCGAGCACCTCGGGATTGTCCTTGGTGTTGACGGCCGGGAGCTGCACCTCGATGCGGTTGTTGCCGACGGGGCGGATGACCGGCTCGGTGACGCCGAGGCCGTTGATGCGGTTGCCGAGGATCTCGATGGCCTTGGTCAGCTTCTCCTGCCGCTCGTGCTGGCTGATATCGGCCGCGGCCGCCTCGTCCACCTCGAGGGTGAAGGCGACGCCGCCCCTGAGGTCGAGGCCGAGCTGGAGCGGGGCCTTGGACTGGCGGAGGAGCTCGATGAGGAGGATGTCGTTGCGCTTCTCGATGTTCTTCAGCTTCTCCTCGAGGCGGATGTCGGGGAAGAACTGGGACAGGTCGAGCCGGCGCTCCTTGGCGATCTGCTTGAGGGCGACGAACTCGCTCATGGCCTGGCCGGACTGGGTCCGGGCCTTGGCTTCGTCGATGAGTTTGGCGAACTCCGACGTTTTCGCGGTGGCCGTCGCCTTGGCGTAATCCGCGAAATCCCGGTCTTGCAGCGGAAGGAGCGTCGCCAGCGCCCAGGCCACGATGGCGAGGGTGAAGGTCAGCTTCCAGAGGTTGTTTCTAAGCATGGTCAGGTTGGGTTTTTATAAAGGGAAGCGCCCCGGCCGGTCAGGCAGCGGGGCGGAAAGCGGGGCGCGGGGCGGTTACTTCTTCTCCTCGCCGGCCTTCTTGGTCACGGCGTGGACGAAGCCCTTGCCGACCTCGATCTTGGTGCCCTCGGCGACGCGCAGGACAAAGCGGTCCTCCTTCACGTTCGTGATCTGGCCGTAGATGCCGCCGGTCGTCACGATCTCGTCGCCGGTCTGCAGCGCGGCGAGCATCTTCTCGTGCTCCTTCTGCTTCTTGCGCTGCGGCGCGATCATCAGGAAATACATCGCGGCGAACATGAGGCCGAAGAACAACAGCGTCGGCAGCGGGCTCTGGGCTTGCGGGGCGGCCTGGGCGAGAAGGAGCGAGTCGGGCAGGAGGGACATTTTCGTGTTTGCGTGTTGGTTGATTTGAAAAAAGAAAACACGCATCTAACTGATTGGCCTCCGCCAATAGCAAGCCATAACTCCCCTTCCCAACCCGTTGAAAAACAAATCCGCTTCCGCCTGGTCGGCGGCCAAATCCGAGGAACTTTACGGCTTCCGGCGCTGGGGCTCCGGGCACTTCGCGGTGGACCCCGACGGCTTCGTCAATGTCCAGCCCCTCACCGACGGCCGCGGCATCCGCGTGCTCGACGTGGTGCAGGAGGCGCTCGGCATGGGCCTCAAGGCCCCGATGGTCATCCGCTTCCAGGACCTCGTGCGCCACCGGGTCACCCAGCTCAACGAGCTCTTCCGCAAGGCCATCAAGGAGGAGGGTTACAAGGGCGAGTACCGCGGCGTCTTCCCCATCAAGGTCAACCAGTTGCGCGAGGTGGTCGACGAGATCGTCGCGGCGGGCAAGGACTACAACTTCGGCCTCGAGGCCGGCTCCAAGCCCGAGCTCATGATCGCCCTCGCCATGCACGAGGGCGCGCAGCGCCTCATCATCTGCAACGGGTACAAGGACCACGACTACATCCGCCTCGCCCTCCTCGGCCGCAAGCTCGGCAAGAAGATCATCATCGTCGTCGAGCAGCTCGCCGAGCTCGACGACATCATCCGCATCTCGCAGGAGACCGGCGTGAAGCCCATGATCGGCTTCCGCTGCAAGCTCCAGACCCGCGGCGAGGGCAAGTGGGCCCTCTCCACCGGCGACAACGCCAAGTTCGGCCTCAACACCGCGGAAATCCTCTTCGCCATCGAGAAGCTCCGCGCCGCCAAGCTCACCTCCGCCCTGCGCCTCGTCCACTTCCACATCGGCTCGCAGGTCCCGAACATCATCACGATCAAGAACGCCGTCATCGAGGCCGCCCGCTTCTACTGCCAGCTCGCCAAGATGGGCTTCCCGATGGGCTACCTCGACGTCGGCGGCGGCCTCGGCATCGACTACGACGGCTCCCGCACGAACTTCGAGTCCTCCATGAACTACTCCATGGAGGAGTACGCCCGCGACGTGGTGTTCAACATCCGCGAGATCTGCACCGCCTCCGGCGTGCCCGTGCCCGACATCGTCAGCGAGTCCGGCCGCGCCATCGTCGCCCCCCACTCCCTCCTCGTCGTCGAGGTCTTCGAGCGCATCAACAAGCGCGAATCCCTCGGCCACCAGCACCAGCCCAAGGTGAAGCACAAGGTCGTCACCGACCTCGAGGTGATGCTGAAGAACAAGACCAAGCTCGGTCGCCTCGAGCGCTTCCACGACGCGATCCAGAAGAAGGAGGAGGCCTTCTCCCTCTTCAATCTCGGTTACCTCGACCTCGAGAACCGCGCCGCCGCCGAGTCGCTCTTCTGGCAGATCTGCGAGCAGATCGACCGCGAGGGCCGCAAATCCGGTTACCAGCCCGAGGAGCTGCACGACCTCTCCAAGCTCCTCGCCGACCAGTACGTCTGCAATTTCTCGGTCTTCCAGTCCCTCCTCGACCACTGGGCCCTCAAGCAGCTCTTCCCCATCGCCCCGCTGCACCGGCTCAACGAGAAACCCTCCGTCAACGCCATCCTCGTCGACATCACCTGCGACTCCGACGGCAAGATCTCCTCGTTCATCGACCTCCAGGACACCAAGGACTACCTCACGCTCCACCCGCTGAACAACAAGCCGTACTACCTCGGCGTGTTCCTCACCGGCGCCTACCAGGACATCATGGGCGACCTGCACAACCTCTTCGGCCGCGTGAACGAGGTGCACGTCTTCCTCGAGGAGGACGAGCCCAACGGCTTCTACATCGAGGAGGCCCTCGCCGGCTCGCGCGTCTCCGACGTGATCGAGGGCGTGCAGTACCAGTGGGAGGAGCTCTGCCGCCGCATCAAGCAGCAGATCGACCACGCCACCCGCAAGGATCTCATCAAGCCCCGCGAGGGCGTGCGCCTCGTCGAGTTCTACGAGTCGCAGATGCTGGCCAAGACCTACCTCAACATCGACCGGACC
Source organism: Opitutaceae bacterium (assembly GCA_019634615.1). Taxonomy (GTDB): domain Bacteria; phylum Verrucomicrobiota; class Verrucomicrobiia; order Opitutales; family Opitutaceae; genus UBA2377. The sequence goes on along the minus strand of JAHCAZ010000025.1, from coordinate 14,237 downwards.
GCCGGCAAGAAACGCGCCCGCCAGACCTGATCGCGCCGCCGGTTCTTCGGGCCGCTATTATTCACGGGGTTTTGCCTTGTGCGTCCTGCGCCCGCGCCCTGCGATGCGGACGGCTTCACCGCCCGTCCGAACATGAGCACCGTTTCCTCCGTTCCCCGCGTCGACTTCAGCCACGCGTTCGCCCCGCCGCACCGCATCACGGTCGCGCCGCCCGACAGCGGCGACAAGACCCTCGTCGACTGCGAACCCGGCCTCGTCTCGCTTTCGTGGAGCTACGACACCCTGCTGGATTTCTCCGTCGCGAATTTCCACGGCCCGCTCACGCAGTGGAAGCTCGACTTCCAGGCCGTCATCGACGGGCGCAAGGTCGAGCAGAACACCTGGCGCCGCCTCGATGACTGGCTGCCGGGGCTCGCCGCCGCGTTCATCCACCCCGCCGTCCGCACGACGATCGAGGTCATCGGCGCGCAGCGCGCGGCCATCATGCGGGTCGAGTTCACAAACCTCGACCGCCAGGCCGCGCACCGCGCCACCCTGGAGTGCAGCGTGCCCGGCAACTGGCGCGGTGTCCTGCCAGCCTTCGTCGATCCCGGCCTGGCGCAGAACGCGCGCGACGCGCTCGTGGCCGGCTGGATGGCCCGCGCCGATCGCGTGATCATCGCGGCCCTCGGCGGCGAGGAATATCCGCTGTCGGCCAACACCCTCGCGCCGACGGTCACGCTCGCGCCCGGCGAGACCAAGGTCGTCTGGTTCATCCGCCCCTACCGCGTGTACGAGTCCATGCTCCCGGAACTGCGTCGCCGCGACTGGGCCGCCGCCTTCGTCGAGGCCAAGGCCGGATGGCAGAAACTGATCGCCCGCACGCCGCGCCTGCACCTGGCCGACGCGGGGGTCCGCCATGCCTATTACGCCGGGCTCGCCGACATCTTCATCATGCGCGAGCCCGTGCCCGGCGAATACCTCGGCACGCTGCCAGGCACCGAGCTCTACCGTTCCGCGAATCCCACGGAGGCGGCCATCGCCTGCGTCGCCCTCGACCAGGCGGGACTCCCGGTAGAGGCCGCCGACGGCTACCGCCTCGCCCTCGACCTCCAGAACTACGATGGCTGCTGGTCCGAGCCCCAGGGCTGGGCCCGCACCGGCTGGCTCGCGGCCGGCTTCAAGAGCTGGTTCATCATGGAGCACTACCGCATCACGCGGGACCGCGATTTCCTCGCCAACATCTTCCCGCGCATGCTGGCCAGCTCCCGCTGGCAGGAGCGCGCCCGGCAACGCAGCCGCATCTTGGTCGACGGGGCCAAGCCCCTGAACTACGGCCTGCTGCCCCCGGGGATGGGCGACTGCGGACTCAAGAACGACACGAGCAACTACGGGGTATTTCTCCCGCACAATTTCTGGGCGGTCTACGCCGACCAGCTGACCTGCGAAGCCGCCGAGATCCTCGGCCTCCAGGCCGAGGCCGCGGAAGTTCGCGCCATCCATGAGACCGCCCGCGCCGACCTGCTCGACACCGTGCGGCGCGGCGCGATCAACGCGGACGGCTTCGCGTGGATCCCCGGCGTGGCCGGCAAGACTTCGGGCAGCCGGTGGGGCGCGCTCAATGCCGCCTACCCGTTCCGCCTCCTCGATCCCCACGACCCGCTCATCGACGGCACGATCCGCCAGATCGAATCCAAGATGAGCCCGGGCGGCATCCCCATGCACACCGGCTGGATGGAGGAAGGCATGTGGGTCGCCATCACGCTGGACAATCTCGCCGAGACGCTCCTGCTGCGCGGCGAGGGCGACGCCGTGGCCCGGTACCTTTACGCGACCCTCAACCACGCCACGCCGCTCTATTCGTGGTCCGAGGAGCGCGGCCCCGAGCCCGGCGCGGCCAAGGTCATCGGCGATCGGCAGCATCTCTGGACCCCCATCGCCGTCGTGCGCCTCCTGCGCGACAGCCTCGTCTTCGAGGACCGCGACACGCTGCACCTGGCGCGCGGCGCCGACCGCTCCTGGCTCACCGGCGGGCCGCTCGGCGGCGACGGCTTCGCCACGCATTTCGGCCGGGTGAGCTACCGCCTTGCCCTCGCCGCCCCGGATCGGGTCAACGGCCGCGTCACGCTCGACCCCGCCCGCCGCCCGTCCCGGCTGTGCATCCATCTCCGCCTGCCTCCCGGCCGCACGGTCACCGGCGTCGACCTCCCCGCGGCGGTCGTCACGCACGGCGGCACCGTGCTGGAGCTGACCGACCCGCCGGCCGTCCTGGAATTCAATGCCACCCTGGGCTAGCGAGGGCGCCCCATCGGGGTTGCGCCGGTCGATCGTCGCCGCACGCGCGACCGCGGATCGACCGGCGAAAATCCCTTCAAAATTTCCGCATTCAGTAGCCAGCCTTAAGACTGGAGTCAGAAGACAACAAACGTCGCCGCACCCGCAGTTTGTGGTTTTATCCGCAGCTCATTTCCCGGCATACTGAACCGCTACGATCACCATTCCCGACATGCGCCTCGGTCTCATCCTTTCCCTGTTTGCCTCCTGCCTCGCTCTCACCGGGTGCAACACCACCGCCTCATCCGAGACCTTGGTCTATGAGCCCCCGACGGGACCCGCGCTCGCCCTCATCAAGGGCAGCCAGCTGCAGGATCCCGGGCTCTTCGGCGCGCGCCACGTGGCCTACGTGATGATGGTGAACGGCCAGTTCGTGCGCGAGGCCGAGGAGAACTGGGCCCAGGCGCTGCCCCTGCGACCGGGCGCAATGGACATCGCGGTCGAGTACCGCAGTTCCGTCTTCCGTTCCCGCGCCGTCTTCTCCTTCGAGGCCAAGCCCGGGGCCCGGTATCTCCTGCGACTGACGCCCGGCATCACCGACGACGACCGCCACACCTGCGATTTCGTCATTGTGGATGAAGCGACGGGCGCTCCGGTCGCCCCGGCCAAAAAGACCTACGCCACCAACAGCTCGAGCACGAGCAAGTCGAACTTCCGCCCGCTGGACTGAGCGGGATCGGCGCGGCTGTCATTAGGTGGCGCCCGGCCTCCGGACAGGCGGTTGGATGCTTGTTGGCGGTTATCGCTCCGTCCGTCCAGAGGCCGGACGCTACCCATGACCTGGATCGCGTCACCTCACCGCCACTCGTGGCGAGGGTACCGCCGCGAGAGCTCGGCCTTCACCTTCGGGTACATGTCGCGCCAGAAGGCGCTCAGGTCGTCGGTCACCTGGATCGGGCGATGATTCGGCGCGAGCACCTCGATTTTCACCGGCACGCGGCCATGCCCGAGCGTGAAGGTGGAATTGACGCCGTAGAGCTCCTGAATGCGCGCACTCAACACCGGCGGACCTTCCTTGGCATAGCGCAGCCTGGCCTTGCGGCCGTTGGCCATCGTCAGGCGCTCCGGCAGGTAGTCGTCGAGCACCGCGAGCTGCTCCGCGGTCAGCCAGTCGCGCAGCACGGGCATCACGGGTTTGTCCTTCACGTCGCGCGCACTCAGCTCGCCATAACAGATCTGCTCGATGAGGGTGGCACGGTCGGCGTCGGTGATGGGGTTGACCTCAAGCTCCGGAAACCATTCCGCCAGGCGATTCACGCGGATGACCCACTGGTCCACGGTTTCGTCCCAGGCCTCGAGCTTGATGCGCCCCGCCAGCACTTCCTGCGTGAGCAGGGCCGCGGCCTCGTTGAGGGGCGCGTCGTCGCTGGCGGACTTGGCCTCGAGCACCAGGTCGCGAAAGCGTCGCTCGCGCCGCGAGATCACGCGCTTCATGGCCTCGTCATAGACCACGCCGCGGGTCTCGCGGTAGTCGTCCGGGAAGATCTCCTTCAGCCATGCCTCCTCGACCGCCGTCGCGAGCGAGAGGAGGACGTTGACCTCCCCGCCCCGCCCCTCGATCTCGCTGATCTCCGCCGCCACCAGGAGCGGCGCGCGCTGGATGCAGCTCTCGCGGGCCAACACGCCCTTGCGCGCGTGCACCAGGGCGCACCGGAGCGTGCCCCCGTCGAGCCGCCGGGCCAACTGGTCGGAGAACCCCGCGAGCACGCACTTGCGCACGGCTTCGCCGTCGATGCGGCGCTCGCTGACATCGAGGCCTTCCTTGGCGGCGATCTCGAGGAACTGCTCGAACAAGGGCCCCACCTGCCGCGCCGCCTGCGCGTGGATCCCGATCCGGCGGCAGGCATCCATGGCATAGCCGGCCTTGTCCGCGTAACGCCAGGCCCGCATCAGCAGGAAGAAATCGCTCTCATGCTCCTCGCCGAAGAGATCCTCCCGCGCCTCCTCGGTGCGCTTGTCCACGCCGCGCAGGAGGAAATTCCGCCCCTGGGTCAGCGCCGCCATCAACGCGACCGACCGCACGCACCCGCGCTCCTGCGCGGCCAGGAACATGCGGGCGTACCGCGGGTGCACGGGGAACCGCAGCATCTTGCGGCCGAGTTCGGTGATTCGGAGGGCTGGTCCCTGACCTGCCTCACTTAACGCCCCCAGATCCGCCAGCAGCGTCTCCGCCCGGTCGAGGGCCTTGGGGTCTGGTTTCTCGAGCCACGGGAAGGCGTGGACGTCATCGATGCCGCTCGCCTTGAGCGTCAGCACGACCTCGGCGAGGTCGAGGCGCCTCACCTCGGGCAGTTCCTGCCGCGGCCGTTGGGCGTGCTCGCGCTCGGTCCACAGGCGCACGCAGACGCCCGGCGCGGTGCGGCCCGCGCGGCCGGCGCGCTGGTCGGCGCTGGCGACGGAGATTTTTTCGATCAGCAGGGTGTTGATGCCGCGGTGCACGTCGAAGCGCGCCACGCGGGCGAGGCCGCAATCCACCACGGCGGTGACCCCGTCGATCGTGAGCGAGGTCTCGGCGACGTTGGTCGAGACGATGATCTTGCGGGCGTCGTACCGGGCCACGGCGCGGTCCTGCTGCTCCGGCGGGAGTTCGCCGTGGAGCGGGAAGCACACGAAGTCGCGCAGCGCCCGCGTGCCCTGCACCTCCTGCACGGTGCGGCCGATCTCGTAGGCGCCGGGCATGAAGACGAGGATGTCGCCGGCGGTCGCCGCTGCGATGCGCTCGCATTCGCGCGCGGCGACGGACCACACGGGCTCGTCGTCAAAGTTCACGGTCTTCGGCTGGTATTCGATCCGGACCGGGAACATGCGGCCCTGCGACGTGAGGACCTCGCACGGCGCGAGGTACGGACGCAGCACCTCGGTGTCGAGGGTGGCCGACATGACGACGATCTTCAGGTCGGGCCGCAGCGTCGCCTGGATCTGCAGGGCGCGGGCCAGCGAGATGTCGCCGTAGAGGTGCCGCTCGTGGAATTCGTCGAAGACCAGGACATTCACCCCGCGGAGCGTGGCATCGAACGACATCTGCCGCAGGAGGATGCCCTCGGTGACGAACCGGATGCGCGTCGCGGCGCTGACGCGCGACTCGAGGCGGATCTGGTAGCCGACGATATCGCCCAGCCGGGTGCCGACCTCCTCGGCCACGCGCTTGGCGAGCAGGCGGGCGGCCAGGCGGCGGGGTTGGAGCACGACCACCTCGCCGCCGTCGAGAAACCCGTGGCGCAGCAGCAGTTGCGGGATCTGGGTGGACTTGCCCGAGCCGGTCGGCGCCTGCACGATCAGGCGTCCGCCGGACCGGAGGGCGGCCACGACGGCACCTTCGAGCTCATAAATGGGCAATTCGCGCGGCGACATGCAGGGAGGGAGCAAGCGTCGGTCTCTTCCGGTGCGAGGCAAGGCCGTTGTGAATAACCGGTGAGCCGGATTGCTCCCAAGTTATTCACCGGTTCGGCCGGTGCAGAAGTTGTGCAGAACAACTGCTTTCCAATCCGGGGAGCATGCGCATGGTCGTCCTTGTTCCTTGATAGAACAGTCGCAGCGCAGCGGCCTGAAACGGTTCGCTGAGAGCACGGCTGGGATAATCCCGGGCGACCGGGGAAAGGCCGGTGGCAGCTGGTGCCACCCGCCCCTCTGACGCGGCAACGCGGTCGGCAGGCAGATATCACCAGCTCCTCTGGCCGGTGTCGTGACCGGTCCAGTTCAGCACGAATCAGGAGCTGAGCGGCGAGGCGCGATGAGAAACCGCGTCCGAGCCGAGTCAGGTCCACAGGACGTTTCGACCTGCGGACTGACGCAGTTACCCAGGGGGTTATGGTTGCTACTGCGCGGACCAGAACGCAGTCGCGCATCCCGGCGGGCGACCCCCGCCAAAAGGCCCGGTTCCGAAAGGGACGGGGCGCGCAAGGGAGGCGTGGCGGCGCGGAGTGAGCGGGCCTGGCAAAGCCCGTCAACCTCCTCAAATGGGGCGGTGTGAAAAACCGCATCACCCTACTGCAAGGCGAACGCAACCTGAGAGTTAAGAGGTCAGACCCGTAACGCAGGGCCAACGGCCGGCTAACCGCCGGCGCCGTCCTTGCGGTTTAGGTGCCGACGCGAAGAAATCGACGGATTGCAGGCGTGTCTGCACCCCGTCCGGCGAGTGGGCTCCGGCAGGAGCCGACCGAACCGGGCGAAGAGGCCTCACTCGAAAGATCCCAGCCGGCAACGGCCGGGACGGTCCCGCCATGAGACCGAGATCAGCGCATGCCGCGTTGAGTGGCGTCGGGGAGCACGCAGCCCGCGAAAGCGAGAGCGCCCAATGTCGTGCCGCCGGGAAAGAGCGCGTGGCGAACGCCCACCCCCACTTTGAACCCGGGACCGCAAGGTCCCGGGTTCACTGTTTTTACGGGGCGAATCCTCAGCCCCGCACCACCACCGTCGCCGCGATCCGGTCCTCGACCGTCTGGCGATTGGGATCCCACAGGATCTTCAGGAAGCCGATCATACCCATGGCCACGCCGGCGACATAGCCGCCTTGACGGATGAAGGCGTCGAAAAAGGTCAGCGGCTGGCCGTTGACCTTCACGACCCGCACGCGGAAAAGAAACTTCCCCAGCGACCGGCCGTTCCAGGCGCCGACGATGAGGGTGAAATAGATGCCCGACCAACCGAAGGTCACGCCAAGCGCACCCGTGAAGGCCTTGGTGCGGTACAACCACGAGGAACCCGCCGCCTGCTGCTCGCGGATTTCCTTTTTCAGGTCGTCCACCTGCTGCTGCAGCCGGGCGTTGGCCGCGCGCAGCTCGGCCGACGACGGATTGGGCGAAACGTAGACCGTCTCCTTCAACGCCGCGCTCTCGGCCCGCCCGGTTAGCGCGTCGAGGTTGAGCTCGCGCGACTGCACCGACGACACGTGGCCGAGTGCCAGGACGGAGAGCAAGACGATGACGGCGCCGAACCCGCGCAGGAGCCACCGCACCACCTTCAACGCCAGCGGCACCTCCCGGCGGCGGCCGAGCAGCACCATGACGAGCACGCCCGTGGCCAACCCGAGGATCGGCGTCGCGAGGAGCGAAAGCAGCGCCACGACAATCACGTCCACCGCGATCGCCGCCAGCCGGCGCCACGGCTCCGCCAGCGGCAGATCCAGCACCTCCGGCGCCACCGCCAGCGTGTCGGCGATAACCCGCCGGCCCGCAGGCCTTTCGGTCGATTCCGGCGCTTGCCCCATGCGCTCAAGCCAGCCCCGAACCACCCCGCGCCGCAAGTCCCAATCATCCGGCCCGGCTTCGGCCTTGCAATCGGTTGGGCCGGTCCGCACGTTCTTCCCCTTTTTCCGCCATAAATCATGCCTGTCACATGAACCAGAACATCCGCAACATCGCCATTATTGCCCACGTCGACCATGGGAAAACCACCCTCGTCGACAAATTGCTCAAGGAGGGCGGTGTTTTCCGCGCCAATCAGCAGGTCGAGGAGCGGGCCATGGACTCCATGGACCTCGAGCGCGAGAAGGGCATCACGATCAAGGCGAAGAACACCTCGGTCCACTGGAAGGACAAGATCGTCAACATCGTCGACACCCCCGGGCACGCGGACTTCGGCGGCGAGGTCGAGCGCGCGCTGCGCATGGTGGACGGCGTGCTCCTCGTGGTCGACGCCTACGACGGCCCCCAGGCCCAGACCCGCTTCGTGCTCCGCAAGGCCCTCGCCCACGGCCTCAAGGTCGTGATCGTCATCAACAAGATCGACCGCGACAACGCCGAGCCCGCCAAGATGTACGACAAGGTGCTCGAGCTCCTCATGGAGCTCAACGCCACCGAGGAGCAGTTCGACGCCCCGGTCGTGTACGGTTCCGGCCGCGACGGCTACATGATGTATCACCTCGGCGATGAGCGGAAGGACATGACCCCGCTGTTCGAGACGATCCTCGACCACGTCCCGCCCCCGTTTGCCAAGCCCAACGAGCCCTTCCACATGCTCGTCTCCAACATCGACTGGAGCGACTACGTCGGCCGTATCGCCATCGGCAAGATCCTCGGCGGCACCGTCAACGTCGGTGACCCCGTCTTCGTCATCCGCCACGCCGACGGCAAGCGCGTGCGCGCCAAGGTCACCAAGGTTTTCGAATACTCCGGCCTCGGCACCAACGAGTCGGCCACCGGCGTCGCCGGCAACATCGTCGGCCTCTCCGGCTTCGAGGACATCGACATCGGCGACACCCTGACGGCCGAGGAGAACGGCCACGCCCTGCCCTTCACCCAGATCGACCCGCCGACCCTCGAGATGCAGATCGCCGTCAACGACGGCCCGCTCGTCGGCACCGAGGGCAAGCTCGTCACGTCGCGCCAGATCCGCGAGCGTCTCTTCCGCGAGATCAAGACCAACGTCTCCATCAGCGTCGAGGACTCCGAGCGCGCCGGCGTCTTCAACCTCAAGGCCCGCGGCGCCATGCAGGTCGCCGTGCTCGTCGAGACCATGCGCCGCGAGGGCTACGAACTCCTCGTCTCCCGCCCCACCGTCATCGAGCAGATCGTCGACGGCAAGCGCCTGGAGCCCTACGAGACCGTCTGGATCGAGGTGCCCGACGAGTGCGTCGGCGCCATCATGCAGAACCTCGCCAACCGCAAGGCGCAGCTCACGAACATGGAGAAGCTGCCGCACTCGACGATGATGGAGGCCACCATCACCACCCGCGGCCTCATCGGCCTCGAGATCGACGTCGTCAACGCCACCAGCGGCCGCGGCGTCACCAGCCATCTCTTCAAGGAATACGGCCCCTACGCGGGCGAGGTCCTCACCCGCCTCACCGGCACGCTCATCGCGACCGAGGCGGGCGAGACCACCACCTACGCCCTGCTGATGTGCCAGGAGCGCGGCAAGCTCTTCGTCGGCCCCGGCGAGCAGGTTTACGAGGGCATGATCGTGGGCGAGAACCCGCGCAACGAGGACATCGTGATCAACGCCGTCCGCGAGAAGAAGCTCACCAACTTCCGCTCCCAGGGCGAAGGCGTCTCCGCCGGCCTCACGCCGGCCACGAAGCTCTCCCTCGAGCGCGCGATCGAGTACATCGCCGCCGACGAGTTCGTCGAGGTCACGCCCAAGAACCTGCGCCTCCGCAAGCGCATCCTCAAGCAGACCGACCGCCGCAAGGCCGAGCGCGCCTCCAAGGCGGAATAACACTCACCCGCAGGGCAGGTCATCGACCTGCCCCTGCTCCGGGCGAAACCGGTTCACTATCGCAGGGCGGGTCAAAGACCCGCCCTACTTTCTTCACTTCGCCGCGGCGATCTCGCGCGTCTCGCGCTCGATCGCGTCGGCCTGGATGAGGCCGTGCGCACTCGACTTGCCGGTGAACCGCACGCAGAGGCGGTCCATCAGCACATAGCAGATCGGCACGACGAAGAGCGTCAGGAACGTGGCGATCGACAGGCCGCCCACGATGACGATGCCCATCGGGTTGCGCGTCTCCGCGCCCGCGCCCGCCGCGAAGGCGATCGGCGCCGCGCCGAGGATGGTCGAGATCGAGGTCATGATGATCGGCCGGAAGCGCAGCGTCGCCGCCTCAAAGGCCGCCTCGAACGCCGCCTTGCCCGCGACCTGGAGCTGGTTGGCAAACTCCACGATCAAAATGCCGTTCTTGGCCACCATGCCGATCAGCATGATGAGGCCGAACCGCGAGAACAGGTTGTCCGTCATCGCCGTGCCCCAGAACCGCGTGCTGTAGAGCACGAACAGGCCGCCGGCCAACGCAATGGCGACGCCCGTGAAGATCGTCAGCGGATGGATCCACGACTCGAACTGCGCCGCCAGGATCAGGAAGGTGAAGAGCAGCGCGAGGCCGAACAGCAGGTAGGTGTCGCTGCTGCTCTCGACGAACTCGCGTGACTCGCCGTCCCAGGCGATCGTGTACCCGGCGGGCAGCAGTTCCGGCGCCTTCGCCTGCAGGAAGGCGACGGCGTCGCCGATGGTCACGTTGGGCCCGAGCTGGGCGGAAACGGTCGCGGAACGCAGGCGGTTGAAATGCGGGTAGTTTTCGGGGACCGCGTTCTCGTCGACCGTGACGAGGTTGCCGAGCTGGATCAGGTGGCCGTCCGTCGACTTCACGTAGAGGCGCGTCAGGTCGCGCGGCGAGGTGCGGTCGGCGTCCTCCACCTGGACGATGACGTCGTACTGCTGGTTGCCGCGCTGAAACTCCGTCACGCGCCGGCTGCCCAGCAGGGTCTCGAGCGTCGAGGCGATGTCGGCCACCGGGACCTTGAGGTCCGCGGCGCGGGCCCGGTCGATGCGCACGTCAAGCTGCGGCTTGGTCGGGGACGGATCGACACGCGGCAGCAGGAACAGGCTGCTGGAGCGCATCTCATCGATGAATTTCTGGCCCAGGCGCTGCAGTTCCGCAAAGTCGCTGCCCTGCAGCACCATCTCGACGCCGCTGCCGCCGCGGCGTCCGCCGAGCGGCCGCACGGGCGCGGCGAAGGCCTGGCCGCCGGTGCTGATCTGCTGCATCTTCACGCGCAGCTCGTTGACCACGTCCTGCGTCTTGCGCTCGCGCTCCTCCCAGGGCTTGAGCGTCGCAAAGATGAAGGCCCGGCTGCCGTCGCCCGTGCGGTGGAAGGTGCGCTCCATCTCGGGGATCTTCAGCACCTCCTGCTCCAGTTCGTAGGAGTAGGCCTGCATGTACTTCGGCGTCGAGCCGACCGGCGGGATGAAATTGACCGTGAAGATGCCGCGATCCTCCAGCGGCGTGAGCTCGCGCTGCAGGCCGCCGTAGAGCCAGAAGCCCCCGACCGTGAGCAGCAGGGTCGCGCCGAGGACCGCGAACTTGTGGCGGAACGACCAGCTGAGCAGGCCCTCATAGCGGGCGTTGAGCCAGACGAAGAACGGCTCGGTCTTCTCGTAAAACCAGCCGTGCTGGGCATGGCCGGCCACGATCTTGGCGCGCAGCAGGCGCGAGCAGAGCATGGGCGTCAGCGTCAGCGCCACGAACGCCGAGACGATGACGGCGACCGATAGCGTGATGCCAAACTCGAAGAACAGCCGCCCGGTCTGGCCCTTCTGGAAGGCCACCGGCAGGAACACCGCCGCGAGCGTGAGGGTCGTCGCGATGACCGCAAAGGCCACCTGCCGGGCGCCGAAGATCGCGGCGTGGATCGGCCCCTCGCCCTCCTCGATGCGCCGGTAGATGTTCTCCAGCATCACGATCGCGTCGTCGACGACGAGGCCGACCGCGAGCACAAGCGCGAGCAGCGTCAGCACGTTGAGCGAGAAACCCAGCCAGTTCATCACCGCGAAGGCGCCAACCAGCGAGACCGGGATCGCGATCAGCGGGATGAGCGTCGCCCGCCAGTCGCGGAGAAACAGGAAGATCATCAAGATGACCAGAATCGAGGCCTCCCACAGGGTCTTGTAGACCTCGCGGACGGAGCGGTCGACGAAGACGCTGGTGTCGAAACCGATCTCGACGTTCACGCCCTCCGGCATCTCCGCCTGGATCACGGGCAGCAGCGCCTTGATGCCGTTGGCCACGTCCAGCAGGTTGGCCTGCGCCTGGCGCAGCACCTGCACCCCGACGGTCGGGCGGCCCTTGAAGTAGGATTCACCGCGGTAGTCCTGTTGGCCGAGCTCGACGCGGCCGACGTCGGCGAACTTCACCTGGTAGTCGCCCACGGTCGCGAGGACGAGGTTCTCGTACTCGCCGACCTCGCCCATGTTGCCCTGGACCTTGATTGGAAACTCGCGCGACACCGACTCGATGCGGCCGCCCGGGATCTCGACATTCTGCTGCCGCAGGGCGCGCTCGACATCGGTGACCGTGAGGTTGTAGGCGGCGAGGCGGTCGGCATTGACCCACAGGCGCATGGCGTAGCGCGGGCCGCGGATGTTCACCGCGCCGACCCCCGGGACCGTCTGCAGGCGCTGCAGCGCGATGCGCTCGACGATCTCGTAAAGCTCCGTGCGCGTGTGCCGGTTGGAATTGAACGAGATCGAGAGGATCGGGCTCGAGTCGGACTCGGTCTTGGAGACGCGGACGTTGTCCACCTCGGGCGGCAGCCGGCCCTGGGCGCGGCTGACCCGGTCGCGCACGTCGTTGGCCGCCTCGTCGATGTTGCGGCTCAGGTCGAACTCGACCGAGATGCGCGAATACTCCTCGGCGGAGGTCGAGCGGATCACGCGGATGCCGTCGATCGACGCGATCTCCTTTTCGAGCGGCTCGGTGATCTTGCTCTCCACGACCTCCGCGGACGCGCCGGGGTAGCCGGCGTCGACCGAGATGACGGGCGAGTCGATGTTCGGGTACTCGCGCACCGGCAGTTCGCCGAAGGCGAGGAAGCCGATGATCACGACCAAGATCGATGCGACCAGGCAGATGACCGGCCGCCGGATGGAGAGGTCCGACAGGATCATCGTCCGGTCTCCCCCTGCTGAAAGGCGGCGCGCAGCGGCCGCGGCGCCAGCTTGATGCCCGGGTAAAGGATGAGCGAGCCCACGCCAGCGGCGACGATCGAGTCGCCCTCCTTGAGCGCGTCACCGTCGACCGCGATCTCGGCCAGCCCCTCGGTGCGCAGGCCGATCCGGACCGGGACGAACGCCGCCACCTTGTCCCCGCCGGCCTCGCGCACCGCGATGACCTGCGTGCCGTCGCTGACGGTGAGAATCGCGCCCTCCGGGACCGTGAGCGCGCCCCGGCGGACGTCGAGGACGATCCCGACGTTGGCGAACATGCCGGGCTTGAGGAAGGCCGGCGGGCTGGCCACGTAGCCCTTGACCTCGCTGGAGCGCGTCGTGCGCTCGATCACCGGGCTGACGAAGTAGACCTCGCCGGCGATCTCCGCCGCCGCCCCGGCCTCGCGGGTGTGGATCGAAAAGGTCGTGCCCGGGCGGATCTTGCCGAGATAACGCTCGGGAACCTGGAAGCTGATCTTCAGGCGGCTGAGATCATTGAGCGTCGTCAGGATCGAGCCGCTCGTCACGTAGTCGCCCGGCGAGAGCGTGCGGGCGCCGATGACGCCGTCGAAGGGGGCGCGCAGCGAGGTCTTCTCGATGCGGAGCTTCAGCACGTCCAGCTCGGCCCGCGCCGCCGCGTACTCGCTGCGGGCGCGATCATACTCGGACTGCGGGATCGTGCGCGTCTCGCTCAGGCTCTCGCTGCGGGCGACGTTGAGCTCGGCAAGCTTGAAGCGGGCCTCGACCTGGGCGAACTGGGCGCGCAGCTCGGCGTCGTCGATCTTCATCAGGAGCTCGCCCTGCTTCACGGTCTGCCCCTCCTCGAAATAAATCCCCTGCACCAGGCCGGCGATCTCGGGACGGAGCTGGGCCGATTCATTGGCCTCAAAGGAGCCGACCACCGTCAGTGTCTCCAACAGGTCGCGCCGGACAACGGGCGCCACCTCGACGACCTGGGCCTGCGCCGCGCCGGAACGTGGCGCCGCCCCGCTGGACGATTGCTTTGAACACCCAGCCGTCAGGCCCAGAAAGGCGGCTCCGACGGCGAACAGAACGGGAAGGCGATTCATGGATGAGGCGATATGTGTGATCTGATTGCACCGTAAGTGCAACCTGCGGCGCAAAATTTTCACCGTCACTGAGTCGCAACAACCGACGCCGGCCAAACGTTCGCGATGCTTGGAGGCCCTGCCAACAGGCAGAGACCGCTTGGGCAGGTCAGAGCCCTGCCCTCCTTAGTGATCTCACCCGATCAGCTTGCTGTAGGCCGCGGCGTCGTTGAGCGCATCGGCCTCGGTGGGATTCGCGACCTTGAGCCTGAGCATCCAGCCGCCCTCGTAGGGCTGCTGGTTCACGGTCTCGGGCGCCGATTCGAGGGTCGGGTTCGTCTCGATCACCGTGCCGCCCACCGGGGCGTAGAGATCCGAAGCGGCCTTGACCGACTCGACGACGCCAAAGACCTGGCCCGCGGTGAGCACCGCGCCCGGTTTCGGCAGCTGCACGTA
>JAHCAZ010000024.1 GCA_019634615.1 Opitutaceae bacterium | reverse complement strand
GCGCCGGGTGCGCCGGCGGCACGGCCGAGGAATGCACGAGCAAGTCCGCCTCCGCCGGCAGCGGCCCGACCTGCACCCCGGCGCGGGCGAGGTGGCGCCGCATCACGGGCGAGAGGTCGCGGTCCTCGCCCGTGACCGTGTAGCCGGATGCCGCGAGGTAGATGGCCAGCGGACCGAGCCCCGTGCCGCCAACGCCGGCGCAGTGGATCCGGCGCACCGCGCGGCCGAACAGGGGCGGAAGCGGCGCGTCGCTCATGCCGGCAGGGGATGCGCCGCCGCGCCGGGCGGCGGCAGGCAAAGGTCCTCGAGGTCGGCGAGCATGAGATCGAGGGAGTTCGCCCGGTCCATGCGCTGCAGGTTGCCGCGGAAGGTCCGCAGCAGCCAGTCGTTGAAGATCAGGTCGAGCACCTCCGTCTGCAGGGTGTCCATCTTCGTCTGCTCGACCACGATGCCGCCGCCCTGGCGCTCGAAAAACGACGCGTTGGCGCGCTGGTGGTCATCGGCGGCCTGCGGGTACGGCACCAAAATCGCCGGGGTCTCACAACGGATGAGCTCCGCGATCGTGCCGGCGCCGGCGCGGGCGAGGACGAGGTCCGCCGCCGAGAGCAGCTCGGCCACGCGGTCGCAGAACGGCACGAAATGCGCCCGCACCATCCCGCCGTCCTTGGCCGGGAGTTCGCGGGTCGCGGCCTCGCCCTTGCCGAGGCCGGTCACGCAATAGAGCTGGATGCCCTCCGACGCGAGGACGGGGAGCTTGGCGGTGACGAAATCGTTGAGCGGTCCCGAGCCCTGGCTGCCGCCGAAGACGACGAGCACCTTGCGCAGCGGGTCGAGGCCCAGCGCGGCGCGCGCCTCGGCCGCGGGCAAACGGCGGATCTCACGGCGGACGGGCATCCCCATGTAGCGGACCCGCCGGGCGCGCACGCCGGGCAGCCGCACGCCGGGCGGCAGGTACACGCGCTGGGCCAGGCGACCCAGGACGCGCACGGCGAGGCCGGGGATGCGATTGGACTCGTGCAGCGCCACCGGGATCCCGAGCAACCAGCCCGCGACCACCACCGGCGCCGAGGTGAAACCACCGAAGCCGACGATGCCATCCGGACGCCGGAAACGCGCCAGGCGGAGGCAATGCAGGAAGCCCTGCGTCTGCGTGACGAGGCAGCGCAGCAGCAGGAAGGGATTGAGCGAGAAACCCGTGCCGGCCACCGGGATGAACTCGAATTGCGGGTACTTCTCGATCAGTCGCGCATCCACGCGCTTTTTACTGATCAGCAGCGTGACCTTGTGTCCGCGCGCCGTCAGTCCCTCCGCCAGGGAAATACCCGGCGAGAGATGCCCGCCGGTGCCGCCGCAGGAAATCAGGAAGGTGCTCATCTTGAATCTGGAACTCTGGGACTCTGGAAATGAGGGAATGTGGAAATCAGGAAATCAGGGATTGGAGGTGGGGCGAAGCTATCCCGTTGATTCCGTGGGTTCGTTTCCTGCGTTCCTGATTTCCACATTTCGCCTTCATCCATCACGCCAGGACTTCCTCCATCATTCGCGATCGCCCGGGCAGGGCGGCGCGGCCCCAGGTGCGCTGGGTGTTGATGAAGATGCCGACGATCATGCCCATCAGGAGCAGGTTGGAGAGGCCGGCGCTGATGAACGGGAGCGACATGCCCTTGGTCGGGAAGATGCCGGTCACGACGCCGAGGTTGATGATGGCCTGCAGTGAAACGAGCAGCAGGCAGCCGGCCACGAGCAGGAAATGGAAGAGGTTCGGCGCGCGGCGCAGGTGGATCAGGCCGGCGATGAAGATGATGGTGAAGACCACGACGACGCCGAGGGTGAACCACAGGCCGAGTTCCTCGGCGATGACGGCGAGGATGAAGTCGGTGTGCGCCTCGGGCAGGTAACTGAGCTGCTGCCGCCCCTGCCCCAGCCCCACGCCGTCGGTCCCGCCGGCCGCGAAGGCGGCGAGCGCCTGGTAGAGCTGGTAGGTGCCGCCCTGGCGGTTGGCCTCGACGTCCAGGAACGCGGTGAGGCGGCGCAGGCGGTTGGGGTTGTGGATCACCATGATGGCGAACAGGAACACGACCGCGCCGATGCACGGCAGGATGTACCGCCACCTGGCCCCGGCGAGGAAGAGGAGCGTCAGGCCCACGGCCATGATAAGCGCCGCGGTGCCGAAATCCGGCTCGAGCATGATCAGGCCCGCATAGGCGAAGACGATCGCGATCGGGAAGAGGAACCCGCGCTTGAATTCCGCGATGCGCGTCTGGTTGATCGCGAGGTAGTGCGCGAGGCAGAAGACGACGGCGAGCTTGGCGAACTCCGACACCTGCAGGCGCACCGGCCCGATGCCGAGCCAGCGGCGGCTGCCCTTGACCTCGATGCCGATGTGCGGGATCGCCACCAGCAGGAGGAGCACCGCGGCGATGCCGGCGAGCCACGGCACGTAGCGGCGGAGGTAGTCGAGGTTCAGCCGGCTGGTGACGTAGCAGAGCCCGCCGGCGAGGAGGACGCCGAGGAGCTGCTTGTTCAGGTAGTAATACGGCCCCTGCTTGTACGAGGCGCTGGCGCTGAACAGGATGGTGAGACCAAGGATGGCGAGGCCGACGGCACAGACGGCGATGATGGCCGCCGGGTTGAGCACGAAACGCGCGTGCCGGCTGTCGGCGGAGGGGGCGTGGGCCATCGCTTCAAAGCGGCTTGTTCGGGTCGGCTTCCTCCACCTTGATCACCGGCGCGTCGCCGGTCTTTTTCAAACCGGCATCGAGGTCCTGGTCGGGCGGCGGCAGGGAGAAGAGCGGCGTGCCCGCGGGCCGGTTCGCCGGGGCGGGCGCGGTCGTGACCGGGGCGGCGGCAGTCGTGGCCGCGCCGTTGGCGCGCACGGCCGGCGACTTCCAGCCGGGGATGATGAGCTCGCGGCCGGGGCGGATCTTCGCCGGGTCGGTGATGTTGTTCGCCGTCGCGATCTCGCCGACGGTGACCTGGTACTTGCGGGCGATGGCGCCGAGGGTCTCGCCGGCCTTGACGACGTGGGTGACGGACTCGGCCGAGGGCTTCGGCGCGGGCGCCGCCGCGACGGCGGGGGGCGGCGTGGCCGCGGGCGCGGCGCCGGCGGGCTGGTTCGGGATGATGAGTTTCTGGCCGAGGCGCAGCGTGGCCCCGGTCGAGAGATTGTTGGCGTCGGCCAGCTCGGTGACGGTCAGGCGGTGCGTCTTCGCGATGGACCAGAGGCTGTCGCCGCGGGCGACGGTGTAGGTCGAGACGGGCGTGACGTCGGCGACGGGCTGGGCCTGCACGGCGCTGGCCGCGGGCGTGTTGGGCCGCGTCGGGCTGAAGCGCACGCCGCCCGAGGTCGCGGGGGCGTCGGGGTTGAAGGCGATCGGCGCGGCGACGATGGGCGAGTCGCCGTTGTCGGCCGCGGGGGCGGTGTACGCCGGCTCGTAATTCACCGTGCTCTGGCTCGGCACGGTGACCACCGGGCTCGATTCCGCGGGGGCGGCCGTGTCGGCCGGGGTGGGCTTCGGCTTGGTGGAGGAGCTGCAGCCGGGGTTCGCAAAAATCAGGATCAGGGCAAAGACGTGGACGCCGACCACGATGCCGAAGATTTTCAGGATTTTCATGGGAGAAACGATGCTGGGTTGACGATTGAATGCTATCTCAAACTGGGTGTGCTGGCGAGTCCGCGCACGAGCGTCTCGAACTGCTCGCCGCGATCCTCGTAATTGCGGAACTGGTCGAAGCTCGCGAAGCCGGGGCTGAGCAGCACGGCCTCGCCGGCGACCGCCCGGGCCGCCGCGTTCCGCACGGCGTCGGCCAGCGATTCACAGACAGTGTGCGGCACGCCGTAGGCGCGGCAGTAGGTCGAAAGCTCCTCCCGGGTCTCGCCGATGAGGCTCGCGTGCTTGACCCGCGGGGCGAGGCGCTTGACGAAGGCCGCGAGGTCGCCGCCCTTGGGCTTGCCGCCGAGGATGACGAGCACCGGGCGGTCGAAACCCGCCAAGGCCGCCTCGACCGCGTGGAAGTTGGTGGCCTTCGAGTCGTTCCAGAATGCGACCCCGTCGTGCTCCCCCACCCGCGCCAAGCGGTGCCGGCCGAGCCGGAAGGTGCGGGCCGCGGCATGGAGCGCCGCCATGTCCCGGCCGGAGGCGCGCCACCAGGCGGCGGCGAGCTCGAGATTCTCGCGCTGCGGGTAGGTGGCGAACACGGTCCCGGCGAGCCGCGCGTCGGCCGGCGCATCCTCGGACGCCACGGCGGCGCCGGCCGGCAGCGCAAGGCCGAGTTTGGCCGCCATGCGCTGGACCGAGGTCCCGGCGAAGACGGAGCCGGGCGTGGTCCGGGCGACGAGATTCCATTTGGCCCGGAAATACGCCGCCATGTCGCCATGCCGCTCGAGGTGATCCTCCGCGAAGTTGGTCCACAGCGTGACGTCGGCGCGCAGGTGCCGCAGCGTCTCGGCCTGGAACGAGCTGACCTCGCAGACCGCGATCGATCCGGCGCCGCCATCCGCGTCCAGCGCCACGCGCGAGAAGGGCCGGCCGATGTTGCCCGCCACCGCCGCGGATTCGCCGGCGGCGGTCAGGGCGTGGGCCAGGAACTCCGTCAGCGTCGTCTTGCCGTTCGTGCCGGTGATCGCGACCACCTGCCCCTGCCAGAAGCAGCTCGCGAAATCCAGTTCGCCCAGCCAGGGCACGCCGGCCGCCTCGGCCGCCGTCACCCAGGGGTGGGTCGGGGCGAAACCCGGCGACACGACCGCGAGTGCGTGCCCGGCCGCGTCGGCGGGCGTGAACGGCCGGCCGCGCTGGTCGTAGATGATCCCCGCCACGCCGACTTTCCCCAGCAATGCGAGCACGCCCTCGCCGCTCACCCCGCCGCCGAAGATGGCGACGGGCTGGCGGAGGCGCACCTGCAGGAACTCGGGGATGGCGAGCGGCATGGTCAGCGGATCTTCAGCGTCGCCAGCCCCGCGAGCGCGAAGCCGAGCGACAGGACCCAGAAGCGGAGCACGACCTTGGTCTCCGGCCAGCCGAGCTTCTGGAAATGATGGTGGATCGGCGCCATGAGGAAGCAGCGCCGCCCGACGCCGTAGCGGGCGCGGGTGTACTTGAAATTGCCGACCTGGATGATGACCGAAAGGGCCTCCATCACGAACACGCCGCCCACGATGATCAGCGTGAACGGCTGGTGGATCATGAAGGCCATGACGCCGATCAACCCGCCGAGGGCCAGCGAGCCGGTGTCGCCCATGAAAACCTCCGCCGGGTGCGAGTTGTACCAGAGGAAGGCCATGCACGCGCCGATAAGCGCGGCGCAGATGACCGCGAGTTCGCCGACGCCCGGCACGTAGCTGATGAGGAGGTAGTCGGCGATGCGGATGTTGCCCGCCGCGTAGGCCATGATGGCGAAGACCAGCGCGACCGAGATGGTGCAGCCGACCGCGAGGCCGTCGAGGCCGTCGGTCAGGTTGATGGCGTTGCTGAAGCCCACGATCCACAGGTAGATCAGGACGAGGAGCAGCCACCAGGGCATGTGGGCGATGACGGCGGTCTTGAAGAACGGGACCCACAGCTCGCGGATCTTTTCGGAACTCACCGGGTGCCAGAGCAGCACGCCGAGGGCGACGAGCGTCGCCAGCGACTGCCAGGCGATCTTTTCCCAGGACTTGATGCCGTCGCGGTTGCGGTGGACGACCTTGAGGTAGTCGTCGCGCCAGCCGGCGGCGGTCAGGGTTGTGTAGACGAAGAGGCTGACGATGACCCAGACATTCGGCGTCGCGCACAGCACGGTCGCGAGGAAGACGGACAGGAAGATGATGAGTCCGCCCATGGTGGGCGTGTTCTTCTTGTCGAAGCGCGCGGCAAGGTCGCCGGTGCGGTCGTCGTCGTAATGCTGGCCAAACTTGAGCGCGCGGAACCGCGCGATGAGCCACGGCGCCACGAGGAAGCCGATGCACAGCGCCGTGCCCGCCCCGAGGACGGCGCGCACGCTGAGGTACCGGAGCAGCCGCAGCGGCCCGAAGTAGTGTTCGTAGTCAGCCAGGTAGCTCAGCATGGGAGGGGGGCGGTGGGTTCCAGGATGGTCTCCAAGCGATACTTCCGGCTGCCTTTGACGAAGACCGCGCCGGACCAGGTCGCGAGGGTGGCGCGCACGGGATCGAGGGTGGAGACGATCTGGAGCTGCGCGGAGACATCGTTGTTCTGCAGCGCACCCGCGCACACGGCGTGGGCCTGGTCGCCGATGACGAACAGGCGGTCCTCGGGTCGCAGCACGAGCGAGCGCCCGAGGGCCTCGTGGTAGGCGGCGCTTTCAGAACCGAGTTCCTCCATGCCGCCGATGACGTACAGGCGGGGCTGCCCGGCCGGGGCGACGTCGCGGAAGACCGCGAGGGCGTCCGCCATCGACGCCGGGTTGGCGTTGTAGCAATCGAGATAGAGGAGCCGTTCCCCGTCGCGCCGGATCTCGCCCCGCAGCGGCGCCGGCTGCCAGCCGCCGAGCCGGGCCTGGATGCTGGGCGCCGGGACGCCGAGCCAGAGGGCGGCGCAGATGGCGAGGACCGCGTTCTGCGCCATGCCGTCGCTCACGCGGCGGAAGGTGAAGACCAGCGGCGGCGGCAGCCCGTAGGCGATGGACACCGCCGTCGCGGTGCCGCGATGCGTGAGGGTGAAATAGATGCGGTCCAGCGGAGGCGACGCCGGGCGAATGGCGTCGGCGCGCTCGATGACCATGCGCTTCACGCCCAGCTCACGGAAGGGGGCGAACTCCTCCGTCGCCTTGGGAAAGATCGCCACGCCCGCCGCACGCACCGCCGCGGGGAGCACGGCCTTCTCGCGGGCCACGCCCTCGAGGCCGCCGAGGTCGGCGGTGTGGGCGGCGGCGATGAGCGTGTTGATCGCCACGTCGGGCTCGATCATCGCCGCGAAGGGCGCCATCTCGCCCGGGGCGCTGATGCCGGCCTCGATCACGGCGCATTTGTGGACCGCGGGGTCGAGGCGCGTGAGCGTGAGCGGGACGCCGAGGTGGTTATTGAGGTTGCCCGCGGTCGCGAGCACCCCACCCGCCTCGCCGCCGAGGAGGAGGGCGAGCAGGTTCTTGGTCGAGGTCTTGCCGGCGCTGCCGGTGATGCCGACGACCGGGCCGGCGAAGGCGCGGCGGTGCTCGCGGGCGATGGCCTGAAAGGCGGCAAGCGGGTCGGCCACGACCAGTTGCGGCAGGTCCACCTCCGGCTGGGCGCGGGCGACGATCGCCGCGGCCGCCCCGGCGGCGCGGGCGGCGGGCAGGAAGTCATGGCCGTCGCGCGCCTCGGACTTGATGGCGACGAAGACCTCGCCCGGCTGGAGCTGGCGGGTGTCCATCGTGAAGCCCAAAAGCGGAGCGACCGGGGTCGCTGTCCAGCGACCTCCGGTCCATGCCGCCAATTGACTGGAGGTGAACCGACTCATCCCCCGGGCTTGATCGCCTTGATGCCGATGAGTTCCCGCACGACCTGCCGGTCGTCGAACGGGCTCACCGTGTCGGCGAACTCCTGATAGCTCTCGTGCCCCTTGCCCGCGATCAGCAGGCTGTCGCCCGGCTTGCACGCATCGAGCGCGAGGCTGATGGCGCGGCGGCGGTCCTCGATCCACGTGATCTTCTCGGGCGCGGTGACGCCCGCCTTCATGTCCTCGAAGATGCGCGTCAGCGCCTCGCTGCGCGGGTTGTCGGCGGTGGCGAAGGCGAAGTCGGCGTTCGCCTGCACGGCCCGGACCATGAGCGGGCGCTTGGTGCGGTCGCGGTTGCCGCCGCAGCCGAAGACGACGAAGAGCCGGCCCGGCGTGATGGCGCGGAGCATGCCGAGGGCGTTGTGCAGGGCGTCGTCGGTGTGCGCGTAATCCACGAGCACGTTGAAGGGCTGCCCCTCCTCGATGCGCTCCATGCGGCCCGGGACGCCGCGGAAGGACTTGAGGCGCGCGAGGAAGACCGAGGGGTCGCGGCCGAGGCCCCAGGCGGTGGCGATGGCGGCGAGGAGGTTGCTGACATTGTAGCGGCCGATGATCGGGGAATCGACGGCCATCTCGCCGCCCGGCCAGACGAGCTTGAAGGTGCTGTTCTTGAACCCGAGGTTCACCTGCTCGGCGCGGACCAGCGCGCGCGGGTTCTCGCCGAAGGTGACGGCCTTGACGCCCGTGGGCAGGAGGGCCGCGAGCTGCTCGCCGTAGGGGTCGTCGAGGTTGACGACCGCGACCTTGGGCTGGCTGCCGGTGCCACCGGTGAAGAGGCGGGTCTTGACCGCGAAGTAGGCCTCGAGGGTCTTGTGGTAGTCGAGGTGATCGCGGGTGAGATTGGTGAAGACGGCGGCCCCGAACTGCATCCCGAGCACGCGCTGCTGGTCGATGCCGTGGGAGCTGACCTCCATGACCGCTTGGTGGCAGCCGGCGTCGCGCATCTGGGCCATCATGCCGTAGATGTCGACCGACTCGGGCGTGGTGCGGAACGACGGGACGGTGCGGGCGCCGAGGTCGTAGTTGATCGTGCCGATGAGGCCGACGCGGCGGTCGCCGTCGAGGAAGTGCTTGATGAGGTGGGTGACGGTCGTCTTGCCGTTGGTGCCGGTGACGCCGATCACGTTGAGTTCGCGGTCGGGGAACTTGTAGTAGCGCTGGGCGACGCGGGCGAGAGTCGCGCGGGGGTCGGCCACCTGGATGAAGGTGACCTTGGCCGGGACGGCGGCGGGGAGCTTGGAAGTGACGACGCCCACGGCGCCGCGGGCGATCGCCTCGTCGACGAAGGTGGCGCCGTCGGCCCGGAGGCCCGGCAGGGCGAAGAAGAGCGTGCCCGGGACGACGCGGCGGCTGTCCATCACGAGGCCGGAGATCGGGCGGTCGAGCGAGCCCTTGACGGCGACGATCTCCTCCTCGGCGAAGTAATCGGAAATTTTCGGGGCCATTTTGAAAACGCGGTTGCGGACGAGGTTCTCCTGTCGCGTCCGGCGCGCGGCGCGCGGCGCGAAGGCGTGGATGAGGGAGTAGTCCTGGGTGAGGTAGCCGATCATCGCCGGCCCCCTTCCCAGGCCACGAGGCGGCCGCCCATGGCGTAGTCCACGGGCTTGATGTCGAGGTACAGGATGAGCTGCTCGGCGAGGCGCTTGAACGACGGGGCCGCGACCACGCGGCCGTAGCCCGCCCCGCCCTTCTCCCGCGGCACGCGCGCGTCGTCGACGATGACGGTGATGACGAGCTCGGGCCGGCTGGCCGGGAAGAAGCCGACGAAGGAGCCGATGTGGTTCTTCTTGGAGTACTGGCCGTTGATGAGCTTCTGCGCGGTGCCGGTCTTGCCCGCGACCTCGTAGAAGGGGATGGCGGCCTCGGGCGCGGTGCCCTCGCCCTTGCGGACCACGCCCTGGAGCATGCGGGCCATGTCGCGGGCGGTGCGCTCGGAGATGACGCGGCGCTGGGACGCGGTGTCGAAACGGTAGACGACCTCGTTGGAGGCGTCGCGGACCTGGCGGATGATCTGCGGGCGCAGGAGGAGGCCGCCGCTCGCGATGGTGGCCATCGCGTAGTGGATCTGCAGGGGCGTCGCCGAGATGCTGTAGCCGGCCGGGATGCGCGTGATCTCGAGGCCGCTCCACTTCTCGGGCGGGTTGAGCTGGCCGGAAATCTCGCCGCCGAAGGGGAAGCCGAGCTTGTCGCCGAAGCCGAAGGCGCGGGCGTACTCGTAGAGGCGGCGCTCGCCGAGCTTCATGCCGAGCTGGGCCGCGCCGACGTTGCTGGAGTGGCTGATGATCTCGGAGACGGACAGCGGGTGGTCGTAGTGATGGTCGTCCGGCATGAACCGGCGGGGCTTCCCCCGGTACTCGATGCTCGGGATCGAGCAGTCGAAGCGCGTCGACGGCGTGACGAGCCCGTCATTCAGCGCGCCGGCGGCGGCGACGATCTTGAAGGTGGAGCCGGGATCGAGCTGGTCGGTGATGGCGACATTGCGCTGCACGTCGAGCGGCGCGGTGTTGTAGGCGTTGAGGTCGAACGACGGGTAATTGCCGAGGCCGAGGATGAAGCCGGTGCGCGCGTCGCTGACGATGATGGTGGCCTTGGCGGGCGAGAACGTGCGGACGATGGTTTCGAGCTCCTCCTCCACCTTGTGCTGGATGACGGTGTCGATGGAGAGGCGCACGCTGTAGCCGTCCACCGGGCGCACCTCGCGGGTGCGGAACTGGGCCAGCTCGAGGCGGCGGCCGTCGCGCTCGGACTCGCGCCAGCCGTTCTGGCCGCGCAGGTAGAAGTCGGCGTAGGCCTCGACGCCGCTAGCGGGTTCGCCGGCCTTGTTGACGTAGCCGACGAGGTGGGCGGCGAGGCCGTTGTTCGGGTAGGCGCGACGGTACACGCGGGTGCCATAGACCCCCTTGATGCCGAGCTTGAGGACCTGGTCGTAAACGGACTCCTCGACGGCCTCGCTCAGCTTGGCCCAGCGGATCGGGCGGCGGCCCTGCTCATCGGGCTCCTCGTCGGTGACGGTGTCGTCGACCGGCTCGTCCGCGGCCGGCGCGGCCTCCGGCGCAAGGTTGAACACGAGCCCGCCGGCCGGCGCCTCGCGGGCGGCGGCGACGGCCGTGGGCACGGTGATGGCGGGGCGGGTCTTGGTGAGCAGGACGGCGCGGACCTCGGCCAGGGGCTTGTCCAGCAACGCGGCGAGCTGCGGCCACTTGGCCTCGTCCTCGGGCCGCAGGACCTGGGGGTCGACACCCAGGACGATGAGCGAGCGGCTGGTGGCGAGGACGGCGCCGTTGGTGTCGAGGATGTCGCCGCGGCGGGCGTTCTCGACGATGATCTGGCGGCGCACGCGCTCGATGCGGTCAAGGTGCTCCCCGCGGTTGATGACATGGAGGAAGACGAGCCGCACGCCGACCCCGGTGAGGCCGCAGCCGATGAGGGTGGCGATGAGGAAAAGACGGTAGTTGGCGGCGTAGCCCTTGGACATGGGTCAGCGCTTCAGGACCACCTGGAAGGACACGGCCGCGGGTTCGTCGGCGAAGAGCGCGCGGTTGCGCTTGGCGGCCAGGTGCCGGACCGGGTCGACGTCGATGTGCTGGATCTGCGCGGGGGCCGGCGGCTGCAGGCCGAGCGCCCATTGCTTGTTGCGGAGCTCGAGCATCGCCGGGCTCTCGGCGCTCTCGATCTCGACCGTTTTCTCGGCGATGTGGCGCCGGACCTCGCCCAGGCGCGCCTCGAGCTGCTTGGTGGCGTTGGCGGTGACCGAGATCTGGTGCCGCAGCCACACGGTGCCGAGGCCGATGGAGCCGCTGAACCCGATCACCACGAGGGTGTAGACGAGCAGCTGGTTCACGAAGGCGTGGGTCTCGGATTTTTTCATGGGGCGGCGGACGGCGCGGGACGAGGCGGACGGGTCAGAGCTTGCGGAGGACGCGCAGCTTGGCGGAGCGGCTGCGCGGGTTGGCGGCGATCTCGGCGTCGCCGGGCGTGACGGGCTTGCGGGTCAGCGGCTCGGCCACGCGCACGCGCAGGTCCTGCGGGCGGTGGTCGTCGGCGCTCTCGGGCAGGCCGCAGAGGCGGCGGAAGCATTGCTTGACCGGGCGATCCTCGAGCGAGTGAAAGCTGATGACGGCGAGGACGCCGCCGGCCTTGAGGCGCTCGAAGGCCGCGGGGAGCGCGCGCTCGATGGCGCCGAGCTCGTCGTTGACCGCAATGCGGATGCCCTGGAAGGACCGGGTGGCGGGGTGAATCTTCGAGGCGTGACGGTCGCGGGCCGGGATGGCGGCGGCGATCAGGTCGGCCAGGGTCGCCGTGCGGGCCAGCGCGCCCGTGCCGCGGGCGTCGGTGATCGCGCGGACGACCCGGCGCCAGTGGTTTTCCTCGCCGTAATCGCGGATGGCGCGGGTAAGCATCTCGGCCGTGGCCGTCTCCAGCCAGCGGGAAGCAGGGACGCCGTGGCGGGGGTCCATGCGCATGTCGGACGGGGCGTCGGACCGGAACGAGAATCCGCGGGCGGCATCGTCGAGCTGGAAGGACGATACGCCGAGATCGAAGAGGATGCCGTCGAGGTCCGACACGGGCAGGCCGGCGAGACGGCCGAAATCGGAATCGATGAACGTGAAGCGCGGGCCAAAGGCGGCGGCGAGGTCGGCCGCCCGCGGCTGGGCGGCGGGATCGCGGTCGAGGGCGGTGACATGGACGTCCGCGGCCGCCTCGAGCAGGGCGCGGGTGTGGCCGCCACCGCCGAAGGTGGCGTCGAGGTATCGGCCGCCGGCGCGGGGCGCGAGGAATTCCAGGACCTCGCGGAGGAGGACGGGCTGGTGGCCGGGCGTCATGGTCGCGGCGGGGGCTTCAGCGCACGCGGTACGCATCGGACGAATTCCGCGGGCGGCGCTTGGCCACGAGGCGGAGGCAAAGGCTGTCGCGCACGCGCGGCACGACCACAGCGAGGGGGTTGAGCAGGCCGGGCTCGGCGGCGTCGACCCAGGCCGGAAACTGCCGGTTGGCGAGGAGGTCCGCCGCCACCTTGCGCAGCGGCAGCCGCACGGGGGAGATCTTGGCGGCGTAGTGCATGGCTCAGATGCCGAGACGGCGCATGAGGTCGCCGAAGTTCTCGCCCGACGTGCGCGCCTCGACCTGCGTCCAGCGCTCCGGCGTGTAGATGTTGAATTTCGTCAGGCCGCCGACGAGGACCGCGTCCTTCGTGATGTTGGCGTGCTTGAGCAGCTCGGCGCTCAGGTTCATGCGCCCGGCCTTGTCGAACCACAGTGAGTGGGTCTGCGCGAAGAACCGCGCGACGAAGTCCTGCCCCGCCCCGTCGCTCAGCGCCATCGCGGCGATCTTGGCGCGGAGCTTTTCCACCTCGGCCGGCGGCAGCACCGCGACGTAACCGTCGGGATGCGGCGTCGCGAGAAACGTGTCGTTCTCCCCGTGCGCGAACCGCCACGCCGACGGAATCGTGAGCCGATTCTTGTCGTCCAACGTGTGCCTGAAAAGGCCGGTATACAGCGGTGGAATGGATTGCGACATGGGGTCGGGGGCACCAACTCCCCCAAAGTGCCCCATTTCAACCCATTTTTACCCACCAAGGTCAAGCATGGAGACGTAAATAATGACGGAATTTATTCACAATGTGTGCACATACGCCCGGGGCGATGGACGGGGGTGAACCACGGATTACACGGATGGCACGGATGTGGCCGCGGCAGGCAGCTTGTTCGCGGGCGCGGGTACGGAGTTCCGGTGATGTAAACGAATACGCCACCTTGAGGAATCGCTCGTCAGGACGTGATGCCGCCTCGCCAGCAACCGTGAGGCCTATTCGCTGACCGGCTGTTCCTCCTCAAAAAATTCCCATGAATTCCACGGCCGCTGATCCTTTGCCCCAAGTCGAACCGGCGGCCATTCGCGCATGGACCGAGAAGCGGATGATCTACCTCGAGTTGACTGATGGTCGGATAGTCGGGTTTCCGGCGTCCCGATTCCGCCGACTGCGCGATGCTTCGGACGAGGATTTGGCGCAGGTCCGCTTGGAGTTACAAGGTCATGCCTTACGTTGGGAAGCAATTGACGAAGACCTGACGGTCCCCGGCATCGTGGCCGGGAATTTCCAGCTGCCGCCCTAGGTCGAACCGATGCGCCAGGCGGTATGAACAAGGTCTCGTCCTACCACGTGGAATGCACGATCCCGGTGCTGCCGGTCCGCAATCTCGCGCGCAGCATTCGGTTCTATACCGGGAAGCTTGGCTTCAAGCTCGATTGGCGCGGCGAGGTCGTGTGTTCGGTCTCGCGGGACGACAAGCCTATCATGCTTCGCCAAAGAGGTAGCCGCGAGAAGACCGTACCGGTTTGGGTCTGGATCGGCTTGGACAGCGATCACCTGTTCAACGTGTATCGCGCGAAGCGCGTGAAGGTGCTCCAAGCGCCGATGAATCATGCCTGGGCTTACGACATGAAATTTGCCGACCCCGATGGTAACGTGCTTTGGCTCGGCACGGAGCCGAAGGCAGGTTTGCCGTTCGCTGACTGAGAGCCCATGATGGGCCGGCAGGCCGAAGGCGCTCGCACAAGCGGATTGCGCCCGACCGGCCGGAGGCCGAGAGTGGCGGCACGAGCGACGCCCTTGCGGCTTGGCGCTCCGATTCGACCTCGATGAATGCCTCCACCCTGCCCCCACCCTTGCCCACCGCCGACACGGAGCACCTTCGGCTTCTGGCGATCTTTCACTATGTCGTCGCCGGCATCGGCGCGCTCTTCGCCTGCCTGCCGCTGATCCATGTCGCAATCGGGATCATGATGGTCACACAGCCGGCGGCGTTCGGCGGCAACAACCAGGGCCCGCAGCCCCCGGCGTTCTTCGGGTACCTGTTTGCCGGCATGGGCGCCTTTTTCGTGCTCCTGGGCTGGGCCGCGGCCGTGGGCACGTTCATCTCGGGCCGTTACCTGGCGCGGCGTCGCAACCGGCTGTTCAGTTTCGTCATGGCCGCGTTCCTGTGCATGTTCGTGCCGTTCGGCACCGTGCTCGGCATCTTCACAATCATCGTGCTCAGCCGGGAGTCCGTTAAGCGTCTGTACGAATCGTCATGACGGATCGCCCGCTCGGCACCACTCCTCCAGGCATGACCCTGCCGGCAACTTTCGATACGGAGCGTCTGCGCTTCCAGCAGCCCAGTGCGGATGATGCTCCCGCCGTCTTCGCCAACTGGGCGACCGATTCGGAGGTGACACGTTATCTGGTTTGGCGGCCCCACCAGGAAGTGGGCACGGTGACAGCCTACCTCGCATCGTGCCAGACGGGATGGGACAAAGGTCGCGAGTTCACGTGGCTCCTCCGCGAGCGTTCCTCCCGCCAACCGATAGGAGCAGTCGCGGCGCGGCCAAATGGTCACCGGATCGAGGTCGGCTATGTCCTTGGCCGTCGCTGGTGGGGACAAGGCTATATGACGGAAGCCTTGCGCCGGCTGATCGATGAATGCTTCCGCCACGAAAGCATCCACCGCGTTTGGGCCTACTGTGACTGCGAGAATCCGGCCTCCGCCCGCGTGATGGAAAAGTCCGGCATGATCAAAGAAGGCAAACTCCACACGTGGGCGGTGCACCCCAATGTATCATCCATTCCGCGGGACTGCTGGTGCTATGCGATCACGCGAGACCAGTATGCGCAAACACCACGCCCGCCTTCGTTGTAGCCGGGGTCGCTGACCCCGGGATTGACAGCGCCCGCAGACCGGGGTCAGCGACCCCGGCTACAACACTGCGTTGCGGCAGAGCGCTACGGGGCTGTTCGCGGTTCACCCCGTCAGGCAGGCCGACCCCTACAGCTGCTCGGCCACGCAGCGGAAGTGGTGGCCGATGATCGCCAGCTCGATCGCCAGGCGGAACTGCCGCGGGCGGCGCAGGAGCGTCGTCAGCGAGAACCACCAGTAGGCCACCCGGCCGCGGTGCCACACGCCGAGCAGCCAGAACGATTTCACGAACGCCGACAGGTCCGCCCACGACAGGCGCAGGCGCTCGCCGGTGACCTCGTGGTTCTTCAGGAAGATGCGGATGCGCCGGTAATAATTCCGCGGTTCATACAGCCGACGCATCAGCTCGCGGTAGCCCGACTCGAGGTACTCGCGGTTCAGCTTCGGCATGAAGTTGAGCGTCGCCGCCGTGTTGTCGCCGCTCGACGCTGCGATGAGCCGGCCCTCCTGCTTCAGCCGCTGGTAGAGGCGCGTCTGCGGCAGCGCGGTGAGCAGGCCCACCATCGCGGTCACGACGCCCGAGCGCTGGATGAAATCGAACTGCTGCTTGAAGATGTCACCCGTGTCGCTGTCGAAGCCCACGATGAACCCACCCATCACCTCGAGCCCCGCGCGCTGCAGGACCTGCACCGCGGCGACAAGGTCCCGGCCGCGGTTCTGCAGCTTGCGGCACTCGTCGAGCGAGGCCGCCGACGGCGTCTCGATGCCGACGAAGACCTTGCGGAAACCCGCCCGCACCATGAGCGCGAGGAGCTCGGGATCGTCGGAGAGATTGATGGAGGCCTCGGTCAGGAAACCCATCCCCGCCCGCGTGCGCTCGCGCCACTCGATCATCGCGTGCAGCAGCGCCCGCGTGCGGGCCTTGTTGCCGATGAAGTTGTCGTCGACAACGAAGACCATGTCCTTCCACCCGCGGAGCCGCAGCGCCTCGAGTTCGCCGATGAACTGCTCCGGCGACTTCGTCCGCGGCACACGGCCGTTCATGACGATGATGTCGCAGAATTCGCAGTCGAAGGGACAGCCCCGCGAGAACTGCGCCGCCATGGTGACGTAGTCGCGCACCCGGATCAGGTCCCAGCGCGGCAAGGGCGCGAGCGCGACCGCCGGGTACCCGGGCGCTCGGTAGACCGGCTGCAGTCGGCCCGCCGCGAGATCGGTGACGACCTGCGGCATGACCTCCTCGGCCTCGCCGAGGACGAAGTGCGCGATCTCCGGGAAGTTCTCGTGCCCGGTCGTGAACAGCGGCCCGCCCGCGAGGACCGGCTTGCCGAGCGCGGCGCAGCGCCGGACGATCTCGCGCACCGACTCCTGGTGCACGATCATCGCACTGAGGAGCACGTGGTCCGCCCAGCGCAGGTCGGCGTCAGTCAGGCGCTTCACGTTGAGATCGACCAGCCGCAGCTCCCACTCCCGCGGCAGCATGGCCGCGACGGTGAGCAGGCCAAGCGGCGGGAACGCCGCCTTCTTCGCCACGAACCGCAGGACGTGGGCGAAACTCCAGAACGTGTCGGGGGTCCGCGGGCTGACCAAAAGGATCTTCATGGCGTGGACCAGACCCAACGCCCACCGGGCAGCCGGGGCCAGAACGATTGCAGCGCGTATTTTGCCCTATCCTGCGCGCATCGATTGCGCGGTTTGGCTCGCCGCGCCGCGGACACCTTGCTTGTTGATGGGCGTCGCCCATGGCCGCCCCCGCCCCCTCCCCTGAACCCGCGATCCTGCCGCGCGAGCCGGGCCAGACGGTGAGCGCCGCCTACCGTCGCGGCGGTCGCCTCCGCTACGAGGCCGCGGAGCGCGCGGTCGTCGGGCACAACGGACCGTACTTCAACAACCGGCCGCTCTATTGCCGGCTCAACACCGACGGCGCCGTCCTCGCCGGCGACCGCCCCTTCGTTCGGCTGATCGCCAAACCCTACCTGCACGGCGCCCTCGCGCTCGCCGTTCAGCGCGGCGCCGCGGCGCGCTGGCTGCATGATTTCGCGACCATCGAGATGGCCTACCGCTGCGGGCGCATGACCTGGCGCTGCACCGACGACGCCTTCGCCGGCCTTGCGCTCAAGCTCGACGTCGTGCCCCTGCAGGAACCCGCGGGTTTCGCGGCCCAGGTGGAAGTCTCCGGTGCCAAACCCGGCGACCGTCTCATCTGGGCCTACGGCGGCGCCCGCGCCGAGGACGGCGACCCGCGACTCAACTGGGATCCCGTCATGCGCGGCAATCCTGACATCGTCCGCGGCGGTGACCCGCGGCGCCCGCTGCTCGCGCAGGCCGTGGTGCCGGATTTCTGCGCGGGCAACGTCGCCTGGGTAGGCAGCCCGCTCGCGAGGGTTGCGTCTGCCCAAGCCGCGCCCGCGAGCGGGCTGCCTACGGGGTTCACCCTGGCGGCCGCGCCGGAGGCTAAGCACGTCGCAATCGGGCGCGCCACGCGGACCGACGACTTGCGCATCGGCTCCGCCCGAGCCTGGGCGGACCCCAAGGCTCTGCTCGCATCCACGGCGGATGCGGCGCCCATGGTGGTCGGTGCCGTGTCCTTGGCCCCGGGCACCGACGCGTGGAGCCTGGCCGTCGAGGTCGGCGCCGCCGAGACGGCGTCCGGCCGCCAGGCGCAGCTCGATCCGATTCGCGCGCACGCCGAGGCGGTCGCCTATCTGTCCGCCACCGAGCGCGCGGTGGCGACCACACCCGATCCGCGCCTCGATGCCGCGGTTGCCGCCGTGTGCCATGCCGTGGATGCGAGTTGCGAACGCGACCCGTTCATTTTCCGTCACGGCTGCATGGCCTTCAGCTGTCGGTTCGTCGGTTGGCGCGTGATCTGCGGGGCCACGGCGCTTGGCTGGCACGAGCGCGTGCTGGGCAACGCGATCTACACGATCGGCCTGCAGAAGACTTCCGACCCGGCGCGCACCGCGCCCTCCGCGAGCGTCGAGCGCCTGCTCGTGCACGAGGGCCGGGATTCGCGGTTCTACGGCCAGGGATCGCTCGACCGCGACTTCCCGATGTACGACGTGCAGTCGCAGTTCTTCGACCAGACGATCGCCGGCTGGCGGGCGTCGGGTGATCCCGATCTGGAACGGTTGCTGCGCCCGGCGCTCGAGCTGCACGTGGAGTGGTTGCGCGCGTGTTTCGATCCCGACGACGACGGGCTCTACGAGAGCTACATCAACACCCTGCCCACCGATTCGGTCTGGTACGACGGCGGCGGCAGCGCCGAGGCCTCGGCCTACGCCTTCACCGCCCACCGCGCGGCCCGCGATCTCGCGCGGCGCGCCGGCGACGACGCCGCCGCGGCCCGACACGAGGCGCGGTGCGCGAAGATCCAGCAGGCGATACGCACGCTGCTCTGGCTGCCCGAGCGCGGGCACTTCGGGCTCTACCGCGAGCAACTCCCGCCCCACCGCGTGCATGCCGATGCGTGGACCTATAGTGTCTTCCTGCCGATCGACGCCGGGCTGTGTTCGCCGGCGGAGGCGTTGCAGGCATTGTACTATACCGAGTGGGCGCTGGAGCGCATCCCCCTGCCCTTCGGGGGCACGCTCTGCCAACTGTCGAACTGGGTGCCGTGGAAGTGGTCGGTGCGCGATGTCTTCGGCGGCGACGTGTGCGCCCTGGCCCTCGCGTATTTTCAGACGGGACTCGGCGACGAAGGCTACGAGCTGCTTCGGGGCGTGACCCACGAGAGCGCCTTTGCGAGCGCGGTGCCGGGCGGGTTCAGCCACATCGGGGCGGCGACCGACTTCGGCGACAACGTCCACATGTACGCCCGGACCGTGGTCGAGGGCCTGTTTGGCTACGTGCCGGATTATCCGAACGGGACCGTGCTGTTCCGGCCAGCATTCCCGTCCACGTGGCCGCGCGCGGAGCTGACGACGCTGGACTTTGCGCTGGAGTTCGAGCAGGCGCAGGACGCCGTGCGTTACCGTTTTCGGCTGACGCGGGCGGCGCGGGTCGTATTCCGCGTGCCGGTGCGCGCCGAGCGAATTCACGCGGTCACCCTGGACGATCGCGCTGTCGCGTGGCGGGCGGAGCCAGGCTTTGGTCAGCTCACGGTGGTGGCCGAGATACCCGAGAGCAGCGGCGGCGAGATCGTCGTCACCACGGACGGTGCGCCGCTGACCCTTCCGCCGATCGCCGTGACCGCGCGCGTCGGCGAGAGCATCGAGCTGGCTTTACCCGCGGCGGCGACACCGGACTGGCGCGACTTGCACGGGGTTCTGGTCGGCGCCCGTGTCGAGGCGCGGACGCTCCGGGCCCGGTTGGCCGCCAAGCCCGGGCATCACCTGGTGCTCGTCGCCGTGGGCACCGGCGAAGCGACCCGGTGGCAGGTGGTGAAGCTGTACATCACCGACCCCGTGGCGGCGGCCGCCCACGCCGCGCGCACGCCCCTCTCGGCGCTGGCCGACGCCCCGTGGGCCTGCCTCGACCTGGCGCCGGTGTGGAATGGCGACATCCGCACGATCTTTCAGCAGCGCTACGTTTCCCCGCGTCCGGCGACGTGCTCGGTGCGGCTGGGCGTGGACGGATACTCGGCGTGGACCTTCCCCTACTGGAACCTGCCGCCGCCGGAGATCGCGCTCGATCGCGTGCCGGTGCTGCTCGACGCGCGGGGGCGCGTGGCCACGCCGGCCGGCGTGCCGTTTGCCGCCTTCGCCGCCGATCGCAACATCGCGTTCACGTCGCGCTGGGACAACTGGCCCGACCGCGTGACCGTGCCGGTCGGCCGCACGGCGCGCACCGCGTGGCTGTTGTTATGCGGCACGACGTTTCCGATGCAGACCCGCATCGCCAACGCCGTGGTGCATTTTCGCTATGCCGGTGGGGCATCCGAACAGCTGGAGCTCATCCCGCCGGACAATTTCTGGATGCTCTGTCCTTGGGGCGGCGAGGACTACAGTTACGAGCACGACGCCTTCAGCCTGCCGCCGGAACCGCCGCCGCAGGTGCAGTTGGGCCGGAATTGCCGGGCAATGACGCTATCCTGGCGCCTGCGTCCGGGCGCGGTGCTGGAGCACCTGGAACTCGAGTGCCTCTCCCGCGACGTCGTCATCGGCCTGATGGGCGTGAGCCTGGAACTCTGAAAGCAGGCGAACCACGGAGGGCTTAACCACGGCTCACGCCTGTTCGGCGAATGAGACCGAGAGCAATGGCCACAAAAGGCACAGAATGCACAAAAACCGGATCTCTATTCTGT
Organism: Opitutaceae bacterium; assembly: GCA_019634615.1. Classification (GTDB taxonomy): domain Bacteria; phylum Verrucomicrobiota; class Verrucomicrobiia; order Opitutales; family Opitutaceae; genus UBA2377. The sequence continues at coordinate 40,765 of JAHCAZ010000024.1, read as the reverse complement.
GCCTTTTGCGCCTCTTGTGGCCATCCCACCACGCTCCATCCGCCGGATTTGCGTAATCCGTGGCAAGAAACTCCGCGGCCTCCGCGCCTCCGCGAGAGACGGCGGCTCACCCAGCCTTGGCGCGGTGGCGGCGCCAGAGCCAGATGGCGCCGGCGCAGGCGAGCACGGCGATGGCGATCGAGACGACCAGGGCGTAGCTCTGGGTGCGGTCGAGGGCGCGGTGGAACGCCGCGATGTCGGCGTGGAAGCGCTCCCACAGCCAGTGTCCGAGCCAGACAAAGACCGGCACACTGATGATCGCGGCAAACCCGTCGAGAAGCAGGAACTTGAGATACCCGACCTTCATCGAACCGGCGGAAAAATAGATCGGCGCCCGCAATCCCGGCAGGAACCGGCCGAGGAACAGGCCCTTGGCGCCGTGGCGTTCGAAGAAATACTCCACCTTCTCCTGCTTGGCCGGCGAGAACAGCCGCCGCACCCAGGCCAGCGCCAGCAGCCGCGTGCCGAAGAAACGGCCGGCGAGGAAGATCATCGAGTCGCCGCTCAGCACGCCGACATACATCACGGCCGCCACCGGCACCCACTCGCGCCCGCCCTCGGAGGCGAGGACTCCGGCGACGATGAGGACGATGTCCTCGGGCACCGGGAGGCCAAGCCCGCAGGCCAGGAGGATCAGGAACGGACCCCAGAGCTCGAACGCCGTGCCCTGGAAGAATTCGATCAGGGCATCAAACATCGCGGCAGGATTCGGGACGGGGACAATTCACGGAAGCCGCAGATCAAACCGCCCCGCGCTTCGCTGCCAAGGGGATTCCAAACGCGGAATGTAACCACGGATTACACGGATGACACGGATAATACCCGGTATCCGGCTCGGATCCCAATCCGTGAAATCCGTGCAATCCGTGGTTAAAAAAAGCCTTATTTCTTCAGGCCCGGGTAATCCAGGGTGGCGAAGTGGTCGGCGAGGGTCTCGGCGCGGCGGATGAGCTTGAACTTGTCCCCACCCTGCCAAAGCACCTCGGCGGAGCGGAGCTTGCCGTTGTAGTTGAAACCCATCGCATGGCCGTGCGCGCCGGTGTCGTGGATGACCACGAGGTCGCCGATCGCGGGGTCCGGGATCTCGCGGTCGACGGCGAACTTGTCGTTGTTTTCGCAGAGCGAGCCGGTGACGTCGTAGACCTTCCTCGGCGCGTTCTCCTTCCCCGGCACGGTGATGTGGTGGTACGAGCCGTACATGCCGGGGCGCATGAGGTTGGCCATGCAGGCGTCGAGGCCGACGTAGTTCTTGTAGATGGCCTTCTTGTGCAGGACACGGGAGACGAGGTAGCCGTACGGGCCCGTGATCATGCGGCCGCACTCCATGGAGATGCGGATCGGGCCGAGACCGTGGGCGACGATGGTCTGCTCGTAGGCCTCCTTGATCTTGCGGCCGACGTAGGCGAGGTCGACGGCGGTCTGGCTCGGGCGGTACGGGATGCCGATGCCGCCGCCGAGGTTGAGGAACTCGAAGCGGATCCCGAGGGCGCGATTCAGCTCGACCACAAGGTCGAAGAGCATCTGGGCCGTCTCGACGAAGTAATCGGGATTGAGCTCGTTCGACGCCACCATCGTGTGGAGGCCGAAGCGCTTCACGCCCTTGTCGCGCAGGATGCGGTAGCCTTCGAAGAGCTGCTCGCGGGTGAAGCCGTACTTGGCCTCCTCGGGCTTGCCGATGATGACGTTGCCCTCCTTCAGCGGACCCGGGTTGTAGCGGAAGCAGAGCATCTCGGGCAGCTTGCCGCCGAGGGTCTTTTCCAGGAACGCGATGTGGCTGATGTCGTCGAGGTTGATGATCGCGCCCAGTTCGTGGGCCTTCTTGTACTCGTAGGCCGGCGTGTCGTTCGACGTGAAGACGATGCGGTCACCGGTGATGCCCGCGGCCTCGCAGAGCGCGAGCTCGGCGAAGGACGAGCAGTCGCCGCCGAGGCCTTCCTGCTTGAGGACGTCGAGCACGTGCGGGTTGGGCAGCGCCTTGACGGCGTAATAATTGACGAAGCCGCCGGGGACCCAGGCAAACGCGGCGTTGAACGCGCGGGCGTTTTTCCGCATCGCCGCCTCGTCATAGATATGGAACGGCGTCGGCACCTGGGCGGCGATGGCTTCCAATTGGGCAAGGGTGAAGGGCAGGGACTTGTCGGTCATGGGCACAAAAGCCCGCAAAGGAGGCCGCGGTTCGGCCCGGTGTCAACGTTCGGGAGGCCTGCCCGCCCAGCCCCCAGACCGGCCGCCTGACCCGCTTTTCGCCCTAGGGATCCTGCATTTGCAGGACAACCGCCGTATCGGGCACATGTTTCTTCAGGTTCTTCTTCTGCCACTTGACGAACTTCGCCAAGTCCTGGGGTTGTTCGGATTCCGGCCAGTCGAAGCGCTTGTGGTGGGTCCAGACGTAGGCCGGCATGAACCCGTTGGCGGCCACCTTCGCCAGGGCATCCCAATAGGCGTCGGCAGCGGTCGGGTCCGTGGCCACAACCTCATCGTAGATCTTGACCGCCTCGGACCGCGCAAACACCTCCTCGGCGAACGTCGGCCGGATGTCGCCGGACTCCGGCAGGGCCAGACCGTGATCCCCGCGATATTTCAAACGCATGGTCGCGTACGCGATCCACAGCGTCCCGACCGGAGTGGAGGGCAGGCGCCGGTCGATGAAGCTGATCGCGACATTGCGGACGCCCGCGATGCGGAGCGGTTCCTTTACGACCGTGAGTGCCGGCAGGACGTGCCCATTGGCCTTGAACAAAAGGTCCACGAACTCGGTCGCGTCGTCGACCGCCGCCTGCAGGTCATTGCCCGGAAACGTATAGCGCAGCTTGAGGAAATGACCTCGGTAGGCCGAGACGAGGCTGATCGAGATGTTCGCGGTGCCCTGGTGTTGGATATGATGCGCCCCGACGTACGCGAAAAGCACGTTGCCCGCCTGGGTGCGGAGCGCGCCGATCGGCATGATCTCGGAAACCGTCGCCCCCTGCTGGTTCCAGAGCTGGGTGACGCCATTGAAGGTGTTCAGCATCTCTTGGCGCACGCGGTCGGAGTCCGCGCCATCGGGAATGTCGGTGAACCCGAGATTGAACACGTAGCACGTGAGCACACCCTGCTCGCGACCCTCGCGCTGGTAGGTATAGGAAACCCCATATTGCGCCTTTGGCTCGAATTCACGGAAACCCACCCGCAGCCACGGCCCAGGACTCCCCGGAAACGACAGGCCGGTGGCCTCATCTTTCAGCGGCGCCGCCACCGCCCCCGTCATCACCATCGTCATCAGCCCAAACAGAAAAATCAGGCGCCACATGTCCGCGATACTCGCACGCGGCCACGCAATTTCCAGCCGCGAATTCGGCGACGACCGGCCGCCACGGCCAGCCATAATTTCCTCGCGGCGCACCTCCCTTGGCCAATGATCCCCGCCCAGCCATGAAAGCCCGCCCCTCGCCTTCCGCCAAGGCGACCCCGCGAACCCGTCGTGCCGCATCTTCGACCCAGGCCAATGTGCCGGTCGAACTCACCTTCACCGCCCAGGACGGCTACGCCGATCCGTTCAACCAGGTGGTCCTCGACGCGGTGTTCACCGACCCCGCCGGCACCGCCCGCCGCGTGCCCGCGTTCTGGGCCGGCGGCCGCACATGGAAGGTGCGCTACGCCTCGCCGCTCGCCGGCGCCCACACCTTCCGCACCGCATGCAACCGCTCCGGCGACGCCGGACTCCACGGCGCGACCGGCACCGTGACCGTCACACCCTACCGCGGCCGCAACCCGCTCTACGCCCACGGCCCGGTGCAGGTCGCCGCGGACAAGCGCCACTTCGAGCACGCCGACGGCACGCCGTTCTTCTGGCTCGCCGACACGTGGTGGATGGGGCTCTGCCACCGCCTGAAGTGGCCGCAGGGCTTCAAGCAGCTCACCGCCGACCGCGTGAAGAAGGGCTTCAATGTCGTGCAGATCGTCGCCGGCCTCTACCCCGACATGCACGCCTTCGACCCCCGCGGCGCCAACGAGGCCGGGTTTCCCTGGGAGGAGGGCTACGCCCACATCCGCCCCGAGTATTTCGACCGCGCCGATGAACGTCTCGCCCACCTCGTGGCCAACGGAATCAGCCCCTGCATCGTCGGCGCGTGGGGCTGGTTCATCGACTGGATGACCGAGGACCAGCTCAAGGCCCACTGGCGCTACCTCGTCGCGCGCTACGGCGCCTGGCCCGTGCTCTGGTGCACCGCCGGCGAGGCCAACCTGCCGTGGTACCTCGCGAAGAACTTCCCCGAAGACGACCGCACGATGGTCAAGCGCTGGACCCGCCTCATCCGCTTCCTGCGCGAGACCGATCCCTTCCGCCGCCCGATCACGATCCACCCGACCGCGATCAACCGCTACACGGCGCGCAACTGCACCGAGGACGAGACCCTCCTCGATTTCGACATGCTGCAGTGCTGCCACGCGCAGAACGAGGCCGTCGGCATCAGCATCAAGGCCGTGCGCGAGAGCTACGCCGCCACGCCGCGCCTCCCTGTCCTCAACGGCGAGCCCTGCTACGAGATGCTCATGGGCACGATCACCGCGCCCTGGCCGCGCCGCGCCTTCTGGTCCTGCGTCCTCAACGGCGCCATGGGTCACACCTACGGCGGCAACGGCATCTGGCAGGCCAACCAACCCGGCATCCCGCACGGCGCCTCGCCGCACGGCGGCAACTACGGCAACACGCCGTGGGTCGAGGCGATGCGCTTCAGCGGATCCACCCACTGCGCGATCGGGAAAAAGCTCCTCGCCCGCTTCCCCTGGCACCGTTTCGAGCCGCACCCCGAATGGGCCGCCTATACCGGCGACGTCTCGCTCCCACTCGACGGCGCCGCGTGGCTCTGGACCTCGCGCGAGGTTCCGGCCAAGGACGCACCCAACCGCCGGAGCTATTTCCGTCGGACGTTCGACCTGCCCAAGGGTCGCAAGGTCGTTCGCGCCCGCCTGCGCTTTGCCGGCTCAGCCCACGTCGAGGCCCAGCTCAACGGCGCGCCCGCCGGCACCGGCTGGGAATGGCGCACGGGCCCGCAATTCAACGACCGCGCCCACCTGTTGAAACCCGGCCGCAACGTCCTCACGCTCTGGTGCGAGCACCGCCCCGCCACGGGCGACGCCCCCGGCCTGCTCGCCTGCCTCGAGCTCCGCTTCGCCGACGGCGGCGTGCAGCGCATCGTCACCGACGCCGCGTGGAAGGCCTGGCCCGCCAAGCTCGGCGGCTGGGAGGCGCGCACGTACGACGACTCCGCCTGGCCGACCGCGCTCGTGGTCGGCCGCCTCGGCGACCAGCCGTGGGGGTCCATTGCCGCGCCGGACGCCGACCTCTTTGGTCCGCAATCCGCCGGCATCCCGGGCCAACTCCGCGTCACCTACGTGCCCTACGCCGAACCCGTTATCGTCCGCGACCTCGGCGCCGGCACGAATTGGCGCGCCAAGCTCGTCGATCCCGCCACCGGCAAGGAATCCAAGCCCACGCGCATCGTCGCCGACTGCAACGGTGCCTGGACTTGCCCGCCGCCAAAGGGTGACAGCGACTGGGTCATCGTGCTCGAAGCCGCCCCCTGATGCTCACGCTGGCCAACGATCACCTCGCGTGGCGGACCGACGCCACCGGGGCCACCCTCGAAAGCAAACTCACCGGCCGCACCTTCGCGGTCGGTCTCGTCCCCACCCTCGCCTTCTCCGCCGCGACTGACTGCATCGCGGAGCCCTTGCGGCGCGTCGACGATTTCACGGTCCAATCGCTGCGCCGTCGCGGTCCCCGGCACGCCATTGCGGTTATCCACAGTGCGAGCGCCGACCTCGCAGTCACGGTCCACGTCGAGCTCGACGGCCCGACCCGCCGCCAATGGGTCGAGTTCGCCAACACCACGGGACGCGAATTGCTGCTTCTCGACGTCGAACTTGAACGCTACGCCGGCGCCGCCGCGACCGGCGGCGGCCAGGGCCAGCCGCTGTTCCTCCACGACGAGGCCTTCGCCGCCATCGAGCATCCCTCGGGCGAAAACCTGCTCGCCGACGGCCTAGTCGTCCTCGCGCATCATCCGGGCAAGCGCCTCGCGCCCGGCGCCAAGTTCCGCAGCCACGTGGCGCTCTTCAGCATCGCGCCGGCCGGCGGCGCGGCGGCGCACTTCCTCGAATACATCGAAGCGCAGAGCCGACCACGGCCGCCCTTCCTCGGGGTCTACACGCCCTTCGGCATCAACAACCAGTGGGGCGCCTGCCCCACTCTCGACGACGAGCAGACCCTCGACGTGCTCGACCACCTCGCGACGCTGCAGCGGCGCGGCGTGAAGCTCGATTACTTCACCCTCGATACCGGCTGGGTCGACGCCGCCTCCGACCTCACGCGTTTCAAGCCCACGGCCTATCCGCAGGGTCCCGACGCCATCATCCGCCGGGTGCGTTCGCTGCGCCTCAAGTTCGGCCTGTGGTTCGCCACGAGCTGGGGACTGCAATCCTGCTGGGATCACCCCGCGGCCTTCGCCGACGGCAAACCGCCGACGCAGCTCTACCGCGAGGGTTACCCGCTCGGCGCCGATGGCCTGACCTTCTGCATGGCCGAGGAACGCTACCGCGCGATCCTGCGCAAGGCGGTCCTGCATCACGTGAAGCACCACGGCGTGCGCTTCCTGAAGTTCGACGGCGGTTTCTACCAGTGCGACCGCACCGACCACGGCCATCTGCCGGGCAAATACGCGACCGAGTCGATGCACGCGTGGCTGATCGACCTCGCCAACCGGGCCCGGGCCATCGCCCCCGATGTCTTCATCATGTGGTACTGGGGCCTGCGCTCGCCGTTCTGGGCGTTGCACGGCGACGCGATCTTTGAGTCGGGGCTGTTCATGGAGGGCTCCGGCACCAGCAACATCCCCACCCTGTACTACCGCGATTCGGTCACGCTCGCCCAGGACCAGAACGCCCACCACGCCCGCACCATCCCGCCGCGCCTCAAGGACAGCCTCGGCGTCTGGCTCTCCGACACGCGCTGGGGCAACTTCATGGGGCCCGAGCGCTGGCGCGAGAGCCTCGTCATGGACCTCGGCCGCGGCAGCCGGCTCTTCCCCAACCTCTGGGGCAACCTGCGGCACCTCGACGACGGCGACGTGGATTTCCTCGCCTGGATCACGCAGTTCGCCCGCGAGCACGCCGCCCTCTTCGCCCGCCGCCGCCTCGTCGGCGGCGACCCCTTCCGCAACGAGCCCTACGGCTACGCCTACGGCAAGGGCACCCGCGGCCTCGTGTTCCTGCACAACGCCAACTTTGTCACGCAATACGTGACATTGGACTTGGGGCCGGGGCTCGGGTTCGACGGGGCCGCGGGTACGCCGGTGCGGGTGGTCGCGCATTTTCCCGAGCGGCAGGTGGTGCCGGCTCCGGGTAAGGCGGGGTGGAGGATCGGTGCCACGCTCACGGTGGCGCTCCGCCCCTTCGAGACGCTCCTGCTGGAGGTCACGTCGGATCGGCGCATAGGCGCCCGGTGGCCGCGCCGCACGCTGACGGCCGCACAGGCCGCGAAGCTGGGCGTCGCCCTGCCCCTGCAGCCGGCACCCGCCGATCCGCGCCTGGACGTGCGGTTTGTCGACGCCGCCGTGTTCGAACAAAAGGGCCTCGTGCGCCAGACGCGCACCTGGGCCACGACCCTGCCCGATCTCGCGGGCGACCAGCCGATCCTCGCGCTGACGATCCGGCTCCGCCAAGGCGGCGCCGAGTGGAAATACGCGCCCACGCTCGTCCAGATCATCCAGGTCCTCGCCAAGATCGGCGACCAGAAGGTGCAGCTCATCCCGATGCCCGACGGCCGCCAGCACGGGAACACCCAGTCCTTCGGCTGCTCGTGGATGATCTGGAAAGTCCGCCTCAACCCCGCCTGGGCGCAGCAGCCAGTGACCTTTGCGGTCCATGCCCATCTCCCGGAGGGCGTAGAGGCCGTGGTCGAGGGTTGGGTCGTCCGTCGCTGGTGGCGGGAATCGCACCGGCCGGTTGCCGACGGCTACTACACCTACGCCCCGTCCTGAGGTGGCGGGGCATTTCTTTCTGTTCATCCCCCGGTAATTTCCGCTGAACTGACCGCCCGCCATGAACGCGCCGGTCAACATCCAGCTCATCGGAAACGAGGTCGCCATCGTCTGGGACGACGGCAGCGAGAGTTATTACCCGTGCGACAAGCTCCGCGCCGCCTCGCCCAGCGCCGAGACGGCCGGCGAGCGCGACATCTTCGGCACCCAGTACGGCGGGGGCGGCGGTCGCGACTTCACCGGCGTGCAGGTCACCGGCTGGGAGCGCATCGGCAACTACGCCATCCGCTTCGATTTCAGCGACGGCCACCGCACCGGGCTGTACGCTTACGACTATCTCAAAAACCTAGCCGCCAAGATGTAGGGGCGCACCTAGCGTGCGCCCGCGCGCTCCATGCGCGGATGACGCCCAAGGGCGCAGGCCAGCTGCGCCCCTACTCCCGAGCCACCCGACCACATTTTTTAAAAACCATGAGCACCTACGTCTTCCCCGCCCGCACCACCACCGCCGAGATCGAGCTCGGCGCGCTGCTCCAGCCCAAGTTCGACGCCGACGGCCTCATCCCCTGCATCACCTGCGACCACGAGACGAACGAGGTGCTCATGTTCGCCTTCATGAACGCCGAGTCGCTCGCGCACACGCTGCGCACCGGCAAGGCCACCTACTGGAGCCGTTCGCGCAAGAAACTCTGGGTCAAGGGCGAGGAGTCCGGCAACGCCCAGCTCGTGAAAGAGATTCTGACCGACTGCGACCAGGACGTCATCCAGCTCCGGGTCGAAAACGTCGGCGGCGCCGCCTGCCACAATGGCTACAAATCCTGCTTCTACCGTCGTCTCGCGCCCGGGGCGAAGGCCGACGACGCGGCGTCGCTGAAACTCGAGTTCACCTCCCGCCGCGTCTTCGACCCCGCCACGGTGTACAAGAAGAAGTAGGCCGGCCCGCTCGCGGACGCGGCTTGGGCGCGCGCAAGCGCGCTGGCCTGCGGGGTGCGTTACGCCTCCAGGTGGCCCCGCATACGTAAGCATGCGTATTCAGGGTGCAAAGCGAGTGCAGTATGGTGGCGGCGACATGCTCACACCTAAGGTTTCTCCCTTACGCCTATCCGTCATTTTCGCCCTAGTCGCATTGGCCCTGGCCGGTTGCGGTGGCGACAGCGACTCGCCCGCGGCGGCGAGCGCGCCACCGACCGGCCCGAGTGATGCCTCGGCCTTTGTCGGCACGACGATCGAGATCAATCCGACGATCGCCTTCTTCGCCGGCGGCACGATCACCTACTACAACGTCGTCGCCAGCACCATCCTCCCGGGCGCCTCCGTCCCCGTCGGCGGCACCTACACCTACACGCCCTCGGCCGACCTGCTTTCCGGCACGCTCACGCTGACGATGCCGACGATCGACCGCTCGATCACGTTCACGCTGAGCGGATTCAAGCACCAGAACGGCAAGATCACGTCGTTCACCGCCACGGCCAGCGGCCAGAACTACACGTCGCAGATCACGAGCGGCACGCTGGCGGCCGGCACCGCCGCCGCCTCGGGTGGATCGACGTCCGGCGGCTCGTCCTCCGCCGGCTCCTCGCCCAGTGGCGGCACCCCGGCGCCGGCCCAGGGCGCGGAGTATATCTATGCGGCGTCCGTCTCCGGCGGCCCCTATACCGATGGCCAGCGGGTGAACTTCACCTTCAACCGCGACGCGGGCGATGCGACGAAGAACACGCTCCAGTTCAGCGGCAAGACCCTCACGAACCCCAAGGTCGACAACACCCTCACCGCGCCTTACTCGCTGAACACGTTCGTCGACTCCGCCGCCAGCGTCACCTACGAGGTCGTGCTCAAGGACGGCGCGATCTACGAGATCAACATCGTCACCGGCGGCGCCTTCAAGGGCCAGTTCACGCCGGCCTCCGCGGGTTCATCCTCGGGCGGGTCCTCGTCCGGCGGCTCGTCCTCGGGCGGCAGCTCCCTCCCCGCCGGGGCCCTGGCCGCCGGCACGACGTTCACCCGCTCGGTGGGCACGAAGATCGTGGCGCCGACCAGCACCGTGCCGGCCGACGTGCCCAACTACAACTCCGGGCAGCAGGTGACCTTCACGATCAACAGCGCGGGCGCCATCACCTTCAGCGGTCTCACGGTGCCGTACTCCGCCGACGGCGGCACCGCGCTGACCTACAACCAGGTGCTCAGCCCGGGCAATTCCAACACGGTGATCGTGTACAAGAATCTCACCACGGGCGCACCGACGAGCGTCGCCCTCCAGTTCATCCGCACGTCGGGCACGCTTCCGCCGGTCGTGACGATGGTGGACTACACCCTGAATTGACCGCTGACTGCAAACCCACCCGACAGGCCCCCGGTGCCAGCTGCGCCGGGGGTCTGTCGCTTTGCCGGCCGGCGCTGCGCCCGTCGCAGGCGCTGCTGGCTGGCGCGGTCCTCGCGAGCGCCCTCATCCTCACCGGCTGCCGCTCGCCCGCACCGGCGCTCCAAGCCGGAGAGGCGAAACTGGCCGAGACTTTTTCTGCCGATTGGCAGCGGGCATTACCGGAAACCGCCATCGCCTGGCCCGACGCGGTTGCCCGCTTGGAAGCGCAGAATCTCGACCTGCGGCGCAGCCGCGACGCCGTCACCGCCGCCCGCGAGCGCGTCGTCCAGGTCAGCCGCGACCTCCTGCCCGGCGCCGCCCTCACCGCCAACGCCATGCAGGCCGTGACGCGCCTCGGCGATTTCTCGGGCGAAGACGCGGCCCTCTCGTTCTACGCCTTCGTCAATGTCCCGGGCCTCGTGCAGTGGCGCGTGCGCCGCTACGGGGCCGAGCTCGAGCTGATCCGCGCCGAGTGGGCGCATGAGCTCAAGCGGCGCGAGTTGATCATCCAGCTCCGCGAGCTCTTCCTGCGCGACGCCCTTCTGGCCCAGCGGCGCCGCAACCTCGACCTCGCCGCCCGCTGGCCGGCGATCGGCTCGCTGGCCCAGCGTCTCGAGACCAACCCGCCCGGGCTCGAGCGCGAAGCCGTCCTCTGGGCCCTGCGGCGCGAGGCCGACAGCCTGCAGACCGCCTCGGCCAGCCTGCTGGGTGACGCCACCCGGCTTTGGCGGCTCGACGCGAGCAGCGTGCCCGACCTCGGCTACGACCGGGAGCCGCCCGCGCTCACCGAGCCCGCCGCCTACGGCCGGCTCCTGCGCCGCCTGCAGGCCGCCGATCTCGAGGCCGCCCGCCTGCGGGTGCGCGGCGTGAAGCTCCAATACTGGCCCGATCTCAGCCTCAACCTCAGCGGTCCGCCCCTCCTTCAGGTGTCGGGCGGGCGACGCTCGGAGTTCTCGGCGGACCAGGTCTTCGTCACCCTGACCGGCGCGGTGAACCTCGATCTCCGCGGCACCATCGCCCAGCAGTTGCGCGAGGCCAAGCGCGACTTCGCCCTCCTCGAGGCGCGCCTCCGCGAGCAGAACGCCCAGACCATCCAGCGCCTGCAGCAGGCGCTGGCCGCCCTGGTCCGCAACGGCCGCGAGCTGCAGCTCACCGAGGCCCGCCTCGGCACGCTGCGCGGGCTCCCGGCCACCACCACCCCGGCCCGCGCGCGCGACAACCTCGAGCGTCTCCTCGCGCTCGACCAGCAGCGCACCAGCCTGCTGCTCGAGCGCGCCCAGCTCGAGGCGCTGTTCTGGCTGCTCGACGAGGCGCGGTGGGATAACGGGCGAGCCGGGGCCCCGCCCAGCCTCCTCGCGCAGACTTCACGGCCATGAAACACCTCCTCGGCTTCCTCTTGCTCGCGACCGCCGCCTGGGCCCTCGATCTCGGGCGCTACCCCGTCGCCCGCGAGATCGTGCTCGGCGCCGTCGTCGCCGAGGTCCAGCCCGACCGCGTGCAGAAGCTCAAGGCCCCGCAGGGCGGCCTGCTCCACCTCCGGCTTCCGCCACCGGGCACCGTCCTGGCCAAGGACACCGTCTGGGCGGAATATGATCCCACGCGAATCGAGCTCGAGCGGGCGGCGTTCGAGCTCGCCCGCGACCTGATCCGCGAGAAGGAGACCCCGAATCTCCTCTACGACCAGGCCCGCACGCGCGCCGAGCTGGCCGACAAGCTCGAGGAACTCACGCGGCAGGCATCGTTTCTCGAGCGCATCGAGCGCGAGCCCGGGTTCGCCGCGCTGTACCTCGACGGGGCCGAGCAGGCGCCGGGCGGCGTCGACGTGCGCGCCGCCGCGGCGCTGGTCGACCGCCAGGTGGCCCTCCTGCGCGAGGTGCTCGCCTTTGCCGGCACGCCGCGGCAGGCGGACCTCGAGACCCGGGCGCTCGCCCTCAAGCTGCGCCAGCAGGAGCTCGAGCTCGCGCGGCGCGAGGCCGAGAGCCGCCTGGCGATGCCGTTCGCCGGCGAGATCACCCTCATCCCGCCCGCGCCCCCCGCCGACCAGCCCCTTCGCGTCGAGGCCGGGCAGGACCTGGCGTGGTTGCAGGACCTCTCGCGGTTGACGGCCCGGGTCGCGGTGCGCCGCCCGGAGTGGCGCCTCGCCGATCCGTCGCGCCTGGCCCTGCGCCTGGCCACCGGCAGCTTCGCGCCACCGCTGCCGGCAGCCTTCGCGCGGCGCCTCGTGGCCGACATCAACGGCCGGGAGGAGCTCGTCTATCACTTCGCGCTCGCCGGCGCCGACAACGCCGCGGCGCGCGCCCTCGTCGGCGGCCAGGCACCAGCCCAGCTGGTATATGTCCTCCCGCGCCCCGCGCATCTCGTCCCCAAGCTCGACCTCGTGCTGGCCGACCCGGCCGGGTTCCGCGATGCCGGTTGGCCGGCGGGCCTGGCGCGGCTGCTGCCCGGTGCGGAGGTCCTGGCCGTCGGCGACACCCATCTCGCGATCGCGGCGCCATGAGCCCGGCCTACGAGAACGACCAGGTGATCTGCCGCGGCCTGTCCTTCGGCTACGGCGGGGCGCCGGTGCTGGCGCAGTTCACCGCGACCTTCTCGCCCGGGCTCACGCTCGTGCAGGGCTTCTCCGGCTGCGGCAAGAGCACCCTGCTCAAGCTCATCGCGGGTTACCTCCGTCCGGCCGCGGGCACGATCGAGCTGCCCGGTCGCCTGAGCCCGACCGACGGGAACTACCAGCGCACGGCCCTGGGTTTCGTCTTCCAGCAGCTCAACCTCCTCCCGCTCGCGACGGTGCGGCGCAACCTCGAGCTCGTCGGCGCCCTGGCCGGCCTGCCGGCGCGCACCGTCGCGGCGCGCACCCGCAAGTACCTCGGGCTCCTGGGACTCGAGGCCTACGCCGAGCGCCGACCGGGCACGCTCTCTGGCGGCCAGCAGCAGCGCGCGGCGATCGCGCGGGCGCTGATCAAGGAGCCCACGGTGTTCCTCCTCGACGAGCCGACCTCCGGCCTCGATGACCTCAACTGCCGCGTCATCATGAAACTCCTCGGCGAGCACCTGCCCGCCGGCTGCGTGTGCCTCGTGGCCACGCACGACCAACGCCTCGCGGCCCTCCCGCATGAAAGCCTGGACTTTAACCGCTTTCTACCTGTGGAAAGACATCTGGTCGCGCTGGCTTGAGACGCCCGGCGCCGTCCTGGCCCGGCTCCTGGTCGCGGTGCTGCTGGGCGCCTTGCTCCTGCTGGCGCAGGCCGCCTTCCAACTGGGCGAGCGATCGCTCGAGGCGCGCATCCTCCGCCTGGGGGCGCAGAGCCTTTACCTGACCGAGGCCGTCACCGGCGAGCCCGGCCGCCGGCCGCCCCTGGGGGCCCTGCTGGCGCCGCTGGGCGAGCGCGCCGACCTGATCGCCCTGAGGCAGGTGCCCTGGGTCGCCCAGGACGAGTTCGGCGGCGAGGCCGTCGTGCTGGTTTACGGGCCCGAAAGCCTTCCCGCCCTGGCCCCGCTGCTCGCCGGCGGCCGCGGTCACTCCGTTCATCTGCTTGCGCCCACGTTGCCGGCCGGGCTGCCGGTCTCGCTGCACATCGCCGGCGCCGACTATCCCGCGCTCACGCTGGCGCCGCCGGGCTGGCTGGCCCGATTCGCCGCCGACCGGGCGGTGGCGCTGGTGCCGGTCGAGATGGCCGGCGATTGGCTGCAGGCCGGCTACTACGAGACGACGCTCGCCCTCGCCCGCGATTCCGACCCGGCCGCCCTGCGGCGCCTGGCCGCCGCGCTGCGCGCCCTCCTCGTGCTCGAGGACCGGCCGACGGCGCAGCTCCAGACCCCGGAGGCTCTCCTGGATGAACTGGATGACTTGCGGTCCCTGCAGACGCGGGCCCAAACCGGCGCCGCGCTCGCCGCCGGGCTTGTGGTCGCGATCGTGTTCGGCTCGATCGCGGTGCTGGAGTACCGCCAGAACCGCTACATCGTCGCCCTCCTGCGCAGTTTCGGCGCGCCGGCCGGGCTGCTGCTGCTGCGGTACGCGGGCGAGGCGCTGCTGGTCGCCGCCGCGGCGGTGCTGCTGGCGCGCACCGGGCTGGCCTGGGTGCACGCACCGCTCTTCGGCGCCGCCGGATTCGAGCCCGCGCTCCTGGACCGGACGCTGATCGACCCCTACGCTTGGGGAACGGTGTGGCCCGCGGCGCGGTGGCTGCTGCTCGGCGGGGCGCTGAGCGTGGTGCCCATCGCCGCCGCGCTGCGGCAGCCCGTCGGGCGGATCCTGCAGTAGGACTCTTTCTCTTTCCCCTTTATCGTTCTCTTTCGTCAGGGGTCCGGCGCCCCAACCAACAGCCTCGTACTCGTTCTCGTAATCGTTCTCGTTCGCGACGATTAACGCTAGCCAATCGAGGGCGAGAACGAGAAAGAGAACGATTGGCCCGCTGGCGCGGGCCTAGTAAACCTCCGGGATAAAGATCTCCTCCGGAATTGGCGCGCGGGTGTAGTCCGGATGATAGACGCGCTTCGGCAGGCGGATGGTGGGGTGCTTGACCTCGCTGTATTTCACCTGGCTCAGCAGGTGGTGGATGCAGTTGAGGCGGGCCTTCTTCTTGTTGACGCCCGGCACGACCCACCACGGGGCCTCGGGGATGTGCGTGCGCTGGAGCATGATCTCCTTGGCCTTGGTGTAGGCCTCCCAGCGCTTGCGGGACTCGAGGTCCATGGGGCTCAGCTTCCACTGCTTGAGGGGATCGTTGATGCGGCAGCGGAACCGGAACTCCTGCTCCTCGTCGGAGATCGAGAACCAGTACTTGATGAGCTGGATGCCGGAGCGCACGAGCATCTTCTCGAACTCGGGCACGGAGCGGAAGAACTCCTCGTACTGCTCGTCGGTGCAGAAGCCCATGACGCGCTCGACGCCGGCGCGGTTGTACCAGCTGCGGTCGAAGAGCACCATCTCGCCGGCGGCCGGCAGGTGGGCGACGTAGCGCTGGAAATACCACTGCGTCTTCTCGCGGTCGGTCGGGGCCGGCAGAGCGGCGACGCGGGCGACGCGCGGGTTGAGGCGCTGGGTGATGCGCTTGATGACGCCGCCCTTGCCGGCGGCGTCGCGGCCCTCGAACACGATCACGAGGCGGTGGCCGGTCGCGACGATCCAGTCGTGCATCTTCACCAGCTCGCCCTGGAGCCGGAAGAGTTCCTTGAAGTAGTGGTTGCGCTCCGCGCGGTCCGCGTGCTGCTCGAGCTTCCGATCGGGGAAGTCCGGGTCGTGGCGCTCCCAATCCTCGCGCTCCATCTCGAGCTCCTCGTCGTAGTCGTCGATGAGCTCGCGGTGCACGCGCCGCATCAGTTGCGCTTCCTGGGCGGCGGCGGAGGCGGACGGCGACGCGGTCGGGGTGGCGGAGGTGGTCTCGGGATCGAAAGGGGGATTGGTGGACATGGTGGAAGGTCGGCAATGCCGCCTTTGTATGACATTGCCGATATCCCGGGAGGGATCAAGCCGCCCCCGGGCCAAGCGGCGCAATGTCACCGGGTTGTAACGTATTACACCGGTCCCGGCCCGGTCACTCCAGCGTCCGCCACCAGACTCGGTTGCGCAGGATGTCGCCGAGCCCGGCGCCCGCGCCGCCCTCGGTGTAAATCATTCCGGGGTGGGCCGGGATCTCGTTGCAGCCGCCGGGTTTCTCGAGATTCGGCAGCCAACGGGGCGTCTGCCGGTCAGGCTCGGTGAGGCGCTTGGCGTTGAAGGTGCGGCCGCCGTCGGCGGAGTTGAACTGCACGAGGGTGCTGCTCGGGTGTCCCCACGACTCCTCGCCGAAAGCGAAGTCCAGCACCGTGCAAACCACGATGGGCTGACCGGCGCGGTTGAAGACGACGCCACCCTGCATGATCATCGCCTGGTTGCGCATGTCGGCTGGCAGGAAGCGGTTCAGCTCGAGGTGCCGCCAGCCTTTGCCACCCGGGAGGGGCGACGCGAGGTAGGCCGCGGATGCCTCCTGCGTGCGGATGCTGTAGGTCACGAACGGCGTGCCGTCGGGGCTCACTGTCATCGAACCGGTGTCGGCGATGCGGCCCTCGCGCGAGTCGCAGGTGACGATGGCGTCGAGCGTGTCGATCGTGGCCGGCAGGGCGAGCGGGGTGCCGTCGAGCTTCGTCCACGTCCGGCCGGCATCGGGACTCGTGATGCAGCCGACCCGGGTGATCGCGTCGGTGTTCTTGTTATCGTACCCGGGCATCTCGTAGATGCGGAATGAGAGGAACAACCGCTGATGGTCGGGCGCCCAGGCCATCGACGCGGCGAACTGGACGTAGCCCGGATAACGACTGCGCAGCACCGGAACCTGTTGCGTCCACGAGGCGCCCGGAGCCTTGGTCCACGTTTCGAGTTCCCAGGGCTTGTCGTCATAGCTGCGCCGGGCCGTGAGGATGAGGGTGCCGTCGGATGCGCAAAGCAGCGTCGGATACGTGAGGTGGATGCCAAACTCCTCCATCGGGCCCCACGCCGAGGCGTCGTTGGGTCGCAGCGACCGGTGATAGCGGAAGGGGTGGTGATGCGAATAGTAGACGACGTGCAGGTAACCCTCAGCGTCGACCGCGAGGGCGGGACCGCCGTGGTTGTCGGCCGCCTCGCCGATGGTGTACGCGGGCGACCACTGGCCGGTGGCGTGGTCGAGGGTGCGGACGCGGATGCGGAAGCCCTCGGCCGGCGTGTCGAGCCACGCGACGTGGGTCTTGCCTTGGTACGTGATGATCTTGCCCGACTCGAGGTAGGCCGTGGCCCGGCCGCTGCCCTCGGCGGAGAGCAGGAACGGCGCAGCCGCGGTGGTTTCGGCGGTGGCGGTGAGACTGGTCATGAGGGCGACGACCGACAGCAGGCGCGTCAGTCCGGGCCGAAAGGTTGCGTGCATAGGGGAATGACGTGGGAAACGTCGAAGGAGTATATGTGGCCAAGGGCGAAAGAACGCCCTTCCCTCTCAGCTGGCGCCGGGGGCGAGGCCGCGTTCGCTCGTCTGGGCAAACGTGAGGACGCGCTTGATCTCGGCGCTGTCGGCCTGCGGGTGCGCGGCGAGCTTCTCGAGCGCCTGGGTGCGGTTGAGACCGTCGCGGTAGAGGATGCGGAAGATCAGCTTCACGCGGTCCATCTGCTCGGGCGTGAACCCGCGGCGCTCGAGGCCGACCTTGTTGAGGGCGCGGACCTCGGCCGGGGTGCCGTCGGCGATGAAGTACGGCGGCAGGTCCTGCACGAGCTTGGCCATGGCGGAGAGCATCGCGTGGGCGCCGATGCGGCAGAACTGGTGGATGCCGGCGGCGCCGCCGATGACGACGTGGTCCTCGACCGTGACGTGGCCGGCCATCGAGACGGCGTTGCTCATCACGATGTGGCTGCCGAGCACGCAGTCGTGCGCGATGTGGCTGTAGGCGAGGACGGTGTTGTCGGAGCCGAGGACGGTGAACTCGCCGTCGAACGTGGCCGCGTGGATCGTGACATACTCGCGGAACACGTTGCGGTCGCCGACGCGCAGGCCGGGGCGGCCGCCCTTGTACTTCAGGTCCTGGGTCTTGCCGCCGATGCAGGCGTACGGGAACACCTCGCAACCCGCGCCGAGGCTCGTGAAGCCCTCGACCGAGGCGTGGTGGTGCAGGCGGGTGCGGTCGCCCAGACTCACGCCGGCGCCCACGTAGGCAAACGGCCCCACCTCGACGTCGACCCCGAGCTGGGCCCCGGGCTCGACGACGGCGGAAGGATGGATGCGGGCGGCCATGGCCTCAGGGCGCGGCCTCGATGTCGACGAAGCCGAACATCAGCTCGGCGGAGGAGACGACGTTGCCGCCGACGGTGCAGGTGGCCTCGGCGACGCCGATCTTGCCGCCGCGGCTCTTGGTGAGCTTGGCGTTGATCACGAGCTGGTCGCCCGGGCGCACGGCGCGGCGGAATTTCACCTTGTCGGCGCTCATGAACAGGGCGGTCTTGCCGTCGGTGTTGGCGTTGCGAAGGAGTAGAATGCCGGAAGCCTGGGCCATCGCCTCGATCTGGAGGACGCCGGGCATGACGGGCTCGCCCGGGTAGTGGCCCTGGAAGTAGGGCTCGTTGATGGTGACGTTCTTGATCGCGACGAGCTCGGTGTCGCCGATGAACTCCAGTACCCGGTCGATCATCAAAAACGGGTAGCGGTGCGGGAGCATCTCGAGCACGCGCTTGATGTCGAGGGAGGTCTCGCCGGGCTGCGGGGTCTTGGCGGCGGGGGTGGCGGCTTTTTTCTTCGGGCCTTTCTTCTTCTCCTGCAGCTTCTCGAAGAGGATCTTCGTCAGCTCGGCGTTGATCGCGTGGCCGGGGCGCGTGGCGATGATGTGCGCCTTGAGCGGGAGGCCGAGGAGGAGGACGTCGCCGATGATGTCGAGGATCTTGTGGCGGACGAACTCGTCTTTGAAGCGCAGCGGCTCCTTGGAGATGATCTTGTCGCCCTTGATGACGACGGCGCAGTCGAGCGAGCCGCCCTTGATCTTGCCGAGCTTCAGGAGCTCCTCGATGTCCTCGTAGATCGTGAACGTGCGGGCGGCCGCGACCTGCGTCATGTAGACGTCGGGGTCGATCGACAGCGACAGGTGCTGCGTGTGGATGCCGCGGTTGTCGGCGGAGGTGCAGGAGATCTTCAGCTCGTCGCAGGGCAGCGCGATGATGGAGGAATCGCCGCGGGTGACCGAGACCGGGGCGTCGAGGGTGAAGTACTCGCGGTCCTTGTCCTGCTCCACGGGCTCGCCTTGGAGGATCATGTTCACGTACGGCTTGGCCGATCCGTCCATGATGGGGGGCTCGGAGGCGTTCATCTCGATCAGGACGTTGTCCACCCCGCAGCCGTGGAGGGCGCTGAGGACGTGCTCGACCGTGTGGATCTTGGCGTGGCCGTTCTGGATCGTGGTGGCCCGGACGAGGTCGGTGATCTGGTCGACCCGCGGCCGCAGCTCGGGCGAGCCGCTCAGGTCAATGCGCTTGAAGACGATGCCGTGGTCCGCCGGGGCGGGCTTCATGGTCAGGGTGACCGCCTCCCCGGTGTGCAGCGCGCTGCCCTGGATGGAGACCTCGCGCGCCAGAGTACGTTGTTTCATAGGGTTGCGCCCAGATTCAGAACCGGCCGGCCCCGAGGGCAAGCCCCGAGATGGACCGGGCCTTGACAGCGGTATCGCCAGCCGCTTACTCCAACACCCTTTTAACAGTCAACAACACCCAGAAAGCACCATCGTCATGCCCGCAGCCAACGACATCCGCCGAGGCCAAGTGATCAAATTCAACGGCGAGCCGCACCTCGTCATGGAGACCCAGCACCGCACGCCCGGCAACCTCCGCGCCTTCGTCCAGATCAAGATGCGCAACCTCCGCTACGGCAAGGCGCTCGACCAGCGCTTCGCCTCGACCGACACGATCGAGGTCCTCCCGACCGAGCGCAAGACGCTGGAGTTCAGCTACGCCGACCGCGACACGTACGCGTTCATGGACCCTGAGTCCTTCGAGCAGATCGAGCTGTCGGCCCAGACGCTGGGCGACGTGGTCAACTATCTCACCGCCGGCGGCAAGGTGGACGTGCTATTCGTGGACGAGCGTCCGCTGTCGGTGGATCTCCCCTCGACCGTCGCGCTGAAGGTCGTCGAGTCCGCCGATGGCGTGAAGGGCGACACCGCCAGCAACGTCCAGAAGCCCGCCAAGCTCGAGACCGGCCTCGTCGTGCAGGTCCCGCTCTTCATCAAGGAAGGCGAGATCATCAAGGTCAGCACGATCGACGGCAGCTACCTCGGTCGTAACTGAGCGGCGCAAGAATCCGGCCTTGGCATCTGCCGGATGGTTTCCTGTAGGGGCGCACCTCGTGTGCGCCCTTTTCGTGTGCCGGCGCGGATGACGCCCGAGGGCGCACTCGAGGTGCGCCCCTACCCGCCAACTCAACCCAAGGCGGCGACGGCAGCCCGGTATTTTTCCTTGGCCTCCTCGGCGCTTGAGGCCATCAACCCGAGATCGCGCAGGCGACCATCGGTGAGACCGTAGATCCAGCCGTGGACGGTGACCTTCTGACCGCGGGTCCAAGCGTCGAGGAGGATCGAGGTCTGGCAGACATTCGATACCTGCTCCACGACATTGAGCTCACACAGCCGCGCGCTCTGGGCGGATTCGTCAGCCAGGCGGCATAGGCAGTCCTGATGCTTCTCCTTCACGTCCTGCACGTGGCGCAGCCAGTTGTCGGCGAGGCCCACGCGCGTGCAGCGGAGCGCCGCCTGCACGCCGCCGCAGCCGTAATGGCCCACGACCATGATGTGGCGCACCTTGAGCACGTCCACGGCGTACTGCATGACCGACAGGCAGTTGAGATCGGTGTGGACGACGACGTTGGCGATGTTGCGGTGGACGAACACCTCGCCGGGGAGGAGGCCGATGATCTCGTTGGCCGGCACCCGGCTGTCCGAGCAGCCGATCCAGAGGTACTCCGGTGACTGCTGGCGGGAGAGCTTGAGGAAGAACTCCGGATCGCGCTGCCGAATGGCGTTTGCCCACGCCTGATTCTGGGCAAACAGGTGGCTCAGTTCCTTCATGCCGTGGGATGGTCCGGCCAGGGCAACGATTGTCGAGATTGGAGTTGCGGGAGATTCCGCATTGCCTGCGAACGGCCGCCCGGCAAGCTCCGCGACATGGGACGTCAATGGCTGCACGCCAAGCGTGCGATAGTTAACGAGAAGAAGAGCAAGGTCGCCGGCAAGCTGACCAAGGAGATCACGGTCGCCGCCAAGCTCGGCGGCGGCGACGTGAACGCCAACGCGCGCCTCTTTGCCGCCGTCGAGAAGGCCAAGAAGGCCAGCGTCACCCGCGACGTGATCGAGCGCGCCATCAACAAGGGCGCCGGCATCGGCGGCGACAAGACCTCCCTCGAGCACGTGGTCTTCGAGGGCTACGCCCCGCACAAGGTGCCCGTCATCGTCGAGGTTTACACCGACAACCACCAGCGCACCGCCCCCGAGATGCGCGTGCTCTTCAAGAAGGGCGTGCTCGGCAACGCCGGCAGCAACAAGTTCCTCTTCGAGCACGTCGGTCTCGTCGAGGCCCACCACCCCGACGCCGCGAGCGACCTCGAGGCCGCCGCCATCGAGGCCGGCGCCAACGATTTCGAGGTCCTCACCCCGGAACAGAACGACGACATCCCCGAGGGCCGCGCCGGCGCCCGCTTCATCACCGAGCGCAGCGCCGTCCACGCCGTCTCCACCTGGCTCAAGGAGCACGGGTGGTCGGTCGTCACCTCGGAAATCGGCTACGTGGCCAAGACCTTCCCCACCCTCGACGACACCCAGCGCGCCGAGGTCGGCGAATTCCTCCAGGCCCTCGAGGACCACGACGACGTCCAGCGCGTCTGGGCCGCCGTGAAATAACTGGATATGGCTTATTGCTTATCGCTTATTGGTTATGTCCGGAATAGGCGTATCCGCTGCCTCCTTCGCATGAAGGTTGGGTCGTCTAGAAATAAGCAATAAGCCATAGCCAATAACCAATCAGCCACCCCCATGCCTACTCCAACCATCGCCCAAAAGTCCCCCTACGTGCAGAAAATGGCGCCCGGCACCTACTGGTGGTGCAGCTGCGGGCAGTCCAAAGGGCAGCCGTTCTGCGACGGCTCCCACAAGGGCACCGGTTTCGCCCCGCAGAAGGTCGTCCTCACCGAGGAAAAGACCGTCGCGTGGTGCGGCTGCAAGCACTCGGCCAACGGGTGCAACTGCGACGGCTCGCACAAGAAGCTGTGACCGCCCCGGCGCTGCGATCAGCGCAGGTAGGCCTCGAGACATTCATCCAGGTCCGCCAGGCTCTCCGGCGAAAGCTCACCCAGTTCGCCGCGTAGGCGGCCTTTGCGCACCTGCCGGACACCGGGAATCACCGCGAAACTGTCCTTGCCGGCAAAATGCCCCACGGCCAGGCGCAAAGGCCAGATTTCAGGGGCCAGGCTAGAGGTGGGCACCACCACGACAGTGTTCAAAATCTCGTTATGCGCCGTACCCGAGATCACGATACCCGGGCGCACCTTGCCCATTTCCGGCGGCGAGGCATCATTCAAGTCCACCCAGACCACGGTTCCGCGCTTCATGGCTGGCGAGGCTCGATCTCATTGCTGAGCGGCGCCGATTCCCAAACTTCCATGGCGCTGCGTTCTTCCGGGTTCTCCCTCAGGTACTGTTCATAAGCGCGAGACGCCGCCTGCAACTCACGGACTTGGTGCTCCCGCTCAATCAACCCGCGCACATAGCCTGAAATGCTCGCATCCTTGGGCTTCAGCGAGGTGACTTTCTTCACTAAACCAGCGTCTAGTTTTATGGTAGTCGCAGACATACCCAATTGGTATTCCACTAGAATCCTCTGTCAATACGACTGTCTCAAACTATTGTCCTTCTGTTACCTGCATTGATTCACGATCCCAGGATCTCCAGTCCACCAGTAGCCAGGTGACCCGTGATCCCCTCAATCACGAGTGCATGTTCGCCTTCGGGCAGGTCGTCGCACACATAGACCTCTCCGGTCGGAATCAGCGCGTCCGCCTGAAGGTCAATCTCACCGCGCACCGCACCATCAAGCCTCACCCGCACCCTCCCGTGCCCTGGGCCCTTCGGCGCGTACCACCGTACTCCGGTCCCGGTGAAATTCCATTTGAGCCGTCCGCCCGCGTTCTGGCAGACCGCCACCTGACCACCCGGTGATCCGGCATCGTCCCGCATCTCCCACGCTTCGGCATTCACTCCCGCGGCCAGAAACGCATCCAACACATGCCAGCGGGTGACGGCGCGTTCGCTCCGCCCGCTGATGGCAAAGATCTCCACCGCCAGGTGCGTATCCGGTTCCACCAACCAGCCGACTGAGCCGGTCGTCAGCGTCATATCACCGATCCAAGCTTCGACGCCCTCGTACCCGAGCCTCACTCGGCCAGACTCGGTAACCTCCAAATGGATCTCCCGCTTTGGGTCATTCCGCGACCATGGGCCATTCGCCACCACTCTTTCCCCACCGCTCGGATCAACCTCAACCAGGCTCCAACCATCCACCCGCCATTCCAGCGCCCGATAATGAGTGCGTGCCAGCGGATGCAGCGTCGCATCCGAACCGTGCCGGTCCGGCCCAAGCACTCCGTTCCAGCCCCAAAGCAGGCGCGCCGTGCCCCGCACGGTCGCTCGGCAGCGCAGGCGAAGATCACTGTAGGCCCTACGCAGGAGAGTCATACCGGGACCGGCATGGCCGTTGAGCACGAACCCGCGCTCCCGGAAGGACTCCGTCCACGGTCGTGAGGCCAGGCCGATCGTGCCGTTGCCATTCCGGTCCCGACTGGGAGAGAGCACCCGCAACCGACCCTCACGGCTGACCTGGCCACTGAAGGTCTGGCCCCAAATGCCGTGATGCTCGTCCTCACGGTCAACGGCATGCCAGAGCGAACCGTGTTGGCGCAGCACCCACGCCTCCGGCTCGTGCGCCCGCTCCAGCGGCGCCCGCCACAGGCATTGGAAATTCCGGTTCAAGGCCACTGACGTGGCCGGGCTGTAAACCTGTCCCTCATGGGCAAACGCCGGGAAAAACTCCATGAGCGCCGGGTGAAAGCCGTCCCCCTCCAGCGATTGGACGAGTCGCGGCTCCGACCAGGGACCTTCCGGCTTTTGCGCCGTGAGGGCGTAGAGTCCCCACGCGAATAACGGGCCGGAATCCGTCAGCGTCAGCAGCAGCCAGTCGTGCGCACGGCGCAGGAGCGTGGACGCGTAGAGCCGCCGGTATTTTCCCGGCACCGGACTGCGGTGCGCACTGTTGCGAAAAACCGGCACCGGATGGCGATGAAAAGGACCCTCGGGTCGCTCGGACCATGCATAGCCGATGCCACTGTCGTCGTTGCCCTTGGGGTTGAACGCCGAGGCCCATGTCGCCGTATCGTGCCCCCAGTCGTAGACCAGGTGGTAACGGCCGTCGGCAAAGACCACGCTGACATCCGGCGTGTTGTTCGCCCCCACGGCATCGCCTGTGAACGTGAAATCACCGGCAAAGACCGGGCCGATCTCCGTCCACGTCCTGCCCTCGTCGCGCGAGCGCAGCACCACGCAATCCGACCGGACCACGCCCGGTCCGCAGGCATAGCCCACTGGATAACGGCCCACGTAGGCGAACAACCCGCCGCCCTGCGGATCCTCAAACAGGAAACCATTGACCGACCACTCGCGCGGCGCCCGGCCGCGGTAGATTGGATTGCCCGGTGCATGCTCAAATGTATCGAACGACGGATCCCCCAACACCGGATGCCGGAGCCACTGGTCGGCGTGACGCCCTTCTGCGAAATCAACAGCCGCCTCGTTGCTCATGCTGCGGATGTTGCTTTGGGCGCGCACCTCACACCACCCGCGCCCACAACACCTTGAGATAACGGCTCTCGAGGCAGTTGGAGTAGACGGGATGATCAACGCCCGGCCCGGTCCGGTCGAAGAACTGCAGCCGGCGATTGAGGCGATGCACGCCCTTGATCACGCAGCCCTCGAAGTCCTCGAGCGAGACGAGACCGGAGCATGAACACGTGACAAACAACCCGCCGGGCCGCACGAGGCTGGCGGCGATGGTGTTCAGGTCGGCGTATTTCCGCATGCCCTCGGCCGCGAAAGCCGGATCACGGGTCATCACGAACTTCGGCGGATCGCACAGCACGGCGTCGAACTGCTCGCCGTTTTTCTGCATCTGCCGCGCGTAGGCGAAGGCGTCGGCGTGCACCCACTTCAGCCGGTTCGGCGGGATCTGGTTGAGGTTCGCGTTGCGCCGCCCCTGGGCGATCGCCTTCTCGTCGAGGTCCACCGCCGTGATCTCGGTCGCACCACCCAACGCGGCGTTGATGGCGAAGCCGCCGGTGTAGCTGCACAGGTCGAGCACGCGCCGGCCCTTGGCGAGTTCGCCAAAGCGCTTCCGGTTGTC
This sequence comes from Opitutaceae bacterium, assembly GCA_019634615.1. Classification (GTDB taxonomy): domain Bacteria; phylum Verrucomicrobiota; class Verrucomicrobiia; order Opitutales; family Opitutaceae; genus UBA2377. Next base: position 15,429 of record JAHCAZ010000024.1, on the reverse strand, counting down.
GCGTTGGTCGCAGAAGAAACCCGTCTTGTGCCCCTCGGCGAAATCCACCTCGTACTTCACGCCGTGCTCGCGGATGCGCACCTTGTCCGGCGCCGAGGCCGTGAGCTCCTTCATCTGCGAGGGCTTGATGCCCTCGAGGCTCCCGAGGTCGTGGTCCACGTGCACCCGCACGTGACGCGTGCCGAGCAGCTCGTGCAGCAGCGGCAGCCACTTGGGCAGGCGCTGGAAGATGCCGAGCGAGTAGACGTCGCAATACAGGGTGTCGGCGTAGCGGTCGATCGTCAGGCCGCTCAGACCGTCGCCGTCGGAGTTGATCACGCGCCAGGCATCACTCACCGCGTCGAGCTTGAACAGGTCGCGCCGCAACGCGACCGCGCGGCGGATCGCGGCCTCGAAGTACTCCTCGCCGAGCGGCTCGGCGGTGTGGGCGACGACGCGCAGCGGCATCTTCGCGCGCGGGTTGAAGAGGCCGATGCCGACGCGCTGGCCGAACTTGTCGTAAACGGAAACCAGGTCGCCGGGCCGGGCGTCACGCGACACCTCGCCGAGCATGCGCGGAAAGATTGCCGGCTGGAACGAGACGAATTTCAGCTGCGCCCATGGCCGCGTCCACTGCGCGCGGTCGATGGGCGCCCGGGGCGCGGTGGTCGCCGGCAGTTGATCAGCCTCTTCGTTCAGGTCGGACATGGCGCTACTCAAGCCGACGTCGAAATGGGCGCCAGACCAAACCATTCGTCCCTCTCCATCCTACTTGTAGAAGCCACCCACCCTTGCCTTCGCCAACCGCTGCGACCTCATCGGGAAACCCCTTCTCCCCCGCTTCCCCATGCGTCTCATTCCCATCAATTCGGCCGAGGCCATCATCGAACCGTTCTTCGACGGTGCCATCAACGATCTGTCCGCCTGGACGATCGACGCCCCCGGGGCCACCGGCATCAACCACACCCAGAGCTGGGCCTTCGTCATCGTCAACTGGGCCTGCCCCGCCCCCGACGGGCTCGTCCTGCGCCTGCATCGTCGCTACGACCAGCTCGATTGCTCGCGTTACGACCGCCTGCTCGCCTGCCTGAATCTGCCGGAGGAGAGCGTGATCACGATCATCGCCGAGACCGACGCCGGCGTGCGCCGCCGCACCGGCGAACCCATCGGCGCCACCCGCCGCGAGGAATGGCTGCCCCTCGAGGGCGCGAAGCACATCAACGCCCTCACCGTCGAAGTGCGCCACCCGGCGCAGCAGACCGGCTCCGGCTGGATCATGTGGCTCGGCCTGCAGCACACCGGCCGCCTCGTCGATCACCTCGCCCAATGGGAGGGTTACGACGAGCGCTGGGAAAAATACCTCCAGCCCCCCGAGTTCGAGCCCGTCTTCAAGCCGAGCTTCGGTCTCCTGATCAACGAGACCGAGCTGGACGCCGTGCGCCGGCAGTTCGCCCACGACGGCAATGTCACGCGCGAGCTTCGCGCCGTCGCGGACATCGCCAACCGTCTGCGCCCGGAAAGCCTGATCGGCGAGAACATGAATTTCTGGGACACCAACATGCTCCGCCGCGAGCGGGACATCGGGAAGATGATCTCGCAGCACGGGGCCAACGCCGCCCAGGCCGGCCTGCTGTGGAAGGACAAAGCCCTCTGCCGCCTCGCCGCGCGCTTCGCGCTCAGCATCGCCTGCTGCGAGCGTTGGGAGGACATCTTCTTCGTCCACACCCCGGGCAGCGCCTGGGACCAGCGCGGCTTCGTGCCGTCCATCGCCGCGTGGGACTGCGCGTTGATCCTCGACCTCTGCGGCGAATGGTTCACGCCCGTCGGCCGCGACCTCATCCTCAAGCGCCTCGCCTACGACGCCCACGGCCCGATGTGCCAGGCCGTGTGGAAGTGGGAGTACATGTTCTACACCAATCAGCTCGCCTGGATCGCTCCCGCCCGGCTCTACGCCCTGCTCGTGCTCGAGCAGACGATGCCGACACGGCAGGAGCCGCACCCGCGTCCGCCGTCCCGCGTCGCCCCGCACACCGACGACGCCTGGCAGAATCTGCAGGAAAACCTCAGCCGTTGCCTCCTCGCCGACGGCGGCTACCTCGAGGGCCCGATGTACTTCAGCTGGGTCGCCCGCCAGGCCGCCCTGGGCACGCACCTCTATGCCCGTGCCCGCCGCCGCGAGGTGCGCGAGATCGTCTCCCCCGCCCTGCTCAAGACCGGCCGCTTCGCCGAGATGCTCCTCTCCACGGACGATAACCGCGACATGATCATCATCTGCGACGCGAGTTTCACCAGCGGCGAGGGCATAGCGTTCCTCGCGTGGCTCATGCCCGACTCGCACTGGGTCACGATCTATCGCAAGCAACTCAAGCGCTGCGGCTCCGCCCCGCTGCTCCTCGCCCTGCGCTACGCCAGCGAGGTCCCGGAAACAGGCCCCGCGCTCTCGCCCTTCCTCGACATGCCCGAGAACGGCCTGATGTGCTCCGTGCGGCGCCTCGGCCCCGAGCTCGTGAAGCTCTTCCTCATGGGCAACCTCGCCGGCGGCGGCCACCAGCACGAGGACAAGGGCAACTTCATCCTCGAGTGCGCCGGCGACAGCTTCACCTTCGATTTCGGCGTGCTCGACTACGCCAACCCCGTCACCGATCTCCTCAAGCAGGCCCAGCGTCACAACCTGCTCACGCCGTGGTGCGAGACCGAGCGCCCGAAGCCGCTCAACCCGATGCCCGTCGACGTCAAACCGCAGGGACGCGGCGATGAGACGAGTTTCCACGCCAGTATGGACCTCGCCGCCGGCTGGGACGGCTGGTACAAGCACTGGCAGCGGACCTGGGATTCACCGACGCCCGACACGCTGGTGATCACGGACGACTGGGCGCTCAACCGCGGCGAGGGCGTGATCTTCCATTGGACCACCCCGCTGCCCATGCGCATCGCCGAATCGGAGGTCATCGTCGAGGGCCGCCGCGCCCGCGCGCACATCCGCATCCCCGCGGGCACCGAGGCCAAGATCGAGCACCTCGTCCTGCAGGACCCGCGCCGCACCGCCGCCGAGGCCAGCCGCCGCGACATCGCCCAGTTCGGCCTCCACCCCGCCGAAACCCAGCCAATCCTCACCTTCCACCAACGCGGCCAGTCCGGGACGCTGCGCGTCGAGGTGAAGTTGGAACTGAAGCCCAAACCATAAAACCGCGAAGGGCGCGAAATGACGCGAAGAGAACCCGGTATGCGGGTAGGGTCCGGCCTCTGGACGGACCGCGTTTGGTATGCGCACGCCCAACCGCCCGTCCGGCCTGCCCTCCGTAGGCTCAGCGAAGGAGGGAGGCCAGGCGCTACCCAAAACCACAGCTTCGCGTTTCTTCGCGCTCTTCGCGGTTTAGCCCTTTAGGTTCCTTTTCCCCATGCGCCTCATCCCCATCAACAGCGCCGAAGCCGTCTTCGAACCGTTCTTCGATTCCGCCCTGAGCGAACTTGCCCAATGGACGGTCGACGCCCCTGGCGCCACCGGTCTCAGCCTGGTGCCCAACTGGGCCTTCGTCTCCTTCCAATGGGTCCTCCCCGCCCCCGACGGACTCGCGCTGCGCATGCAGCGCACGTACGCGCAGCCGGTGTCCTGCGCGGACTACGACCGGTTGCTCGCGACGTTCAACCTGCCCGAGGAGGCGGTCATGACGATCCGCGTCGAGACCGACGCCGGCTCGCGCGCCCGCACCACCGCCCCTGCCGGCGCAACCCGTCGCGAGGAGGCGGTCGACCTCGCCGGCGCCCGCGAGATCCGCGCATTGACCATCGAGGTGCGCACGCCGCACGCCCGCGCCGGCTCCGGCTGGCTCCTGTGGATCGGGCTGCAGCACACCGAGCGCCTCAAGCACCACCTCAACCAATGGGCCGGCTACGACGAGCAATGGGACAAATACCTGCAGCCGCCCGAATTTGAACCGAAGTTCGAACCGGCCTATGGCATCTTCATCAACGGCGAGGAACTGGCCGCCGTTCGGAAGGAGTTCGGCGACTCTCCCGTCACCCGCGAGCTTCGCACCATCGGCGAGCGCGCCCGCGGCCAGCGGCCCGAGTCGATGATCGGCGAGAACCTGAATTTCTGGAGCGCCAATGTCTTCCGCCGCGAGCGTGACATCGGCAAAATGCTCTCGATCCACGGCTCCAACGCCGCCCAAGCCGGCCTGCTCTGGCGCGACAAGGCGCTGTGCCGCCTCGCCGCGCGTTTCGCGCTGAGCCTCGTGCACTGCGACCACTGGGAGGACATCTTCTTCGCCCACATGCGCGGGTGCAATTGGGACCAGCGCGGCTTCGTGCAGTCCATCGGCGCCTGGGACTGCGCCGTCATCCTCGACCTCTGCGGCGAATGGTTCACGCCGCTTGGGCGCCAGCTCATCCTCCGCCGCCTCGCCACCGAGGCCCACGGCGCCATGTGCCATGCCTCGTGGTGGTGGGAATACATGTATTACACGAACCAGATGGCGTGGATCTCCCCCGCGCGCATCTACGCCCTGCTCGTGCTCGAGCAGCACATGCCCGTCAGCCTCGGCCACTTCCCGAAACCCGCCTCGCGCGTCGCCCCGCACACCGACCTCGCCTGGGCCAACCTCGCCGAGAACATCAGCCACGCGCTTCTGCCCGATGGCGGTTACCTCGAGGGCGCGACCTACTTCACTTGGACGGCTCGTCAGGCCATCCTCAGCGCCACGCTCTATGCCCGCGGACGCGGACGCGATCCGCGCGAATTCGTCTCCCCATCCCTCCTCAAGACCGGCCGGCTCGCGGAAATGCTGTATTCCACCGACGACGGGCAGGAGATGATCCTCACGGGCGACGCCGTGATGACGGTTGGCGAAGGGGCCGCGTTCCTCGCCTGGCTGCTCCCGCAATCGCACTGGGTCACGATCCTGCGCAAGCAGCTCAAGCGCGCCGGCGCCGCGCCCTTCCTCCCGGCCTTGCGGCTCGCCACCGAGGTCCCCGCCGAGGGGCCGCCGCTCACGCCGTTTCTCGAGATGCCCGACACGGGCATGATGTGCTCGGTGCGCAAGTTCGGTTCCGAGCTCGTGAAGCTCTTCATCCTCGGCAACAAGGCCGGCGGCGACCACCAGCACGAGGACAAGGGAAGCTTCGTCCTCGAATGCGCCGGCGACAGCTTCGCCTTCGATTTCGGCGTGGTCGACTACGCCAACCCCATCACCGACCAGCTCAAGCACGCCCAGCGGCACAACATGCTCACCCCGTGGAACGACGACGCCCGGCCGAAGCCGGCCAACCCGATCCACGTGGACATCAAGCCCGAGGGCTCCGGCGACGCGACCCGGTTCCACGCCCGCATGGACCTGCGCGCCGGCTGGGACGGCTGGTTCGAGCGTTGGACCCGCACTTGGGACTCGCCCACGCCGGACACCGTCACGATCACCGACGATTGGGCCGTGACCCAAGGCCGCGGCGTGGTCTTCCATTGGACCACACGTCTGCCCATGCGCATCGACGGCAACCGCGTCCTCATCGAGGGCCGCCGCGCCACCGCCGAACTCACCTTCCCCACCGGCGTCGAGGCGCAGCTGGACTATCTCCCGCTCCAGGACCCGCGCCGCACCGCCGTCGAACAGGACCGCCGCGACATCGTGCAATTCGGCTGGGCCCACGCCGAGACCCAGCCGCGCCTGACCCTGCGGCAAGCCGGCCGCTCGGGTCAGCTCAACGTCACCGTGCGCTTCACGCTCAAGGCCTGAGCAGGCGCTCGCGCGGGATTATTCAAGCGTTTCGCCGCGTACCTACGCTTGAAATCGGCGGAATCGTGGCGCGCAATGGCAGCGTCCATGCTGGAGCGATCCCCTGCCGCCTCTCGCCCCCTTCTGCGGCCTGCGCCTGCGAGCCACCTCCGGTGGCTGTTCGTGCTCGGCCTCGTGGGTATCGTCATGGGCGCGAACGCCCAGACCACCGGGCTGACGCAGGCATGGGAAACACTCTCCTACGGTTTCTACGACGACGCGGGCGAGGCGTTTGCCCGGGCCGGGGACTCGCGCGAGGCGCGGTTGGGTGCGGCCATTGCCAAGGTCAACAGCTCGCCCGTCACGGCTGCGTCGCTCGCCGATGCCCAGCGCCAGTTAAGCGCCCTCGTCGCCAATGATGAGATTGGACGCACAGCCCATTATTTTCTGGGTCGCCTGCATCAGCTGCATCCCATCGCGCCGGATCCGATCGCGGCCGCCCGCGAATTTGAGGCGCTCGTCGCCACCGCCGCCGACGATGCCTGGTGCCGGCTCGCGCTCGTCAAACTCGCGATCCTCCGCCTCACCACCCTGCCCGGACCCGACGATCCGGCCGCCCGCGTCGCGACGGTCCGGCCCTTGTTCGAGCAAACGACCGACCCAGCCACGCGGCGCGACCTGCATCTGGTCGTCGCCGAGGTCTGTCTGCGCCAGCAGCGCTACGATGCCGCCACCCGCGAGCACCTGCTGTCCGCCCTCGCCGCGCCCAGTCCCGGCGCTGATGTCCGCGCGGACCTGCTGATCCAGATCGCCCGCGTCTCGCAGCTCATGGGCGACGCCGCCACCGCCCGCGACTATTATGAACGATTCGTCCGCGACTATCCCCGTGACCGTCGCCGGCCCACGGTCGAACTGATCCTCGCCGGCGGCGAAACCCCTGGTCCGCGATGAAACGGCCCCGCCTCATCATCGCGTTGACCTGCTTCGCCCTGGCCTACGCCGGGTCAGTCTTCTACGTCTTCGGCCCGGAGGCCCGCGATCGCGACCAGCCGCCGCCGCGGGTGACGATCCGCTTCGGCCATTGGCAGCTGGAAACCGGCCTGCGCGAGGCCTTCGATGTCGTCGCCCGGCGCTACATGGAGCTGCACCCGGATGTGCGCGTCGAGCAGCTCGCCGTCCCGGGCGCAGTCTACAAGCAGTGGTTGAGCACGCAGCTCGCCGGCGGGACGGTGCCCGATCTGGTGAGTTTCGACTTCGCCGACCAGGCGCTGGTGGCGCAGGTGCCGCGGCATTTCGAGGTACTGACCCGCTGGCTGGAGGAACCCAATCCCTACAACGCCGGCACGCCCCTCGAGGGCATGGCCTGGAAGGACACCTTCATCGACCGCGGCCGCAACCGGGTGACCTACCTCGACCAGTACCGCAACTTCTTCGCCGTCGGCCTGTGCTCGCACACGATGCGCATGTTCTACAACCGCGACCTGATGCGCGAGATCACCGGCAGCCCGGAGCCGCCGCGCAACTTCCGGGAGTGGCTCGCCCTCGGCGAGAAGGTCCGCGCCCATCGCCCCGGGCTCGCGCACGTCGCCGGCTCGCGGGACTTCTACGGGTGGCTCATGCCCTCGCTCGTCAACCAGTCGCTAGGCCGCTGGATCGGCCGGCGTGACTACGGCCTGCGGTTCGGCACGACCACCTTTGACTTCTACGGCGACTTCCTCGCCGGCCAGTGGGACCTGCGTTCGCCGGAGATGCAGCAGGCGCTGCGCATCGCGCAGGCGTTCGGTCGCGAGATGCCGTCCGGCTTCCTCCAGGTCGACCGCAACGCCGCCCTGCAGTCCTTCCTGCGCGGTGAGGCGCTCTGCGTGCCAAGCGGCACCTGGGATTTCCCGACCATGCGGGCCACGGCGTCGTTTGCGATCGGCGGCTACCGCCTGCCCCTGCCCGCGGCCGACGATCCCGAGTTCGGCGGTCTTGCCCTCCTGCCCGTCTCCGACGGCGGCGCCTCCACCGCGCTGCCCTTCTTCCTCACGCGCCAAAGCGCGCACAAGGCCGAGGCGCTCGATTTCCTTCGTTTCGTCACGAGCATGGAGGGCAACCGGCTCTTCTCGGCCGCCAGCCAATGGATGCCCGCCATCGAGGGCGTACCGGTCGCGCCCGAGCTGGAGCCGTTCCGGCAGGTGACCGACGGCTACATCGCCACGGACGCCCAGAGCGGCCCGATCCTGATGGCCGGCCCCGGGGCCGAGGGCGCGCGGCTGCTCACGACCCATTATCACCTGCTCTTCGCCCCGGACGGCGGCGTCGATGCGTTCACCCGCAGCGTCGAGGATCGGATGCGTCCGGCGGTGATGGCCGATCTGCAGCAACAGCTCAATCTTGGCCGCGCCAACCTCCGTCGGCGCGACACCGCCCTCGGCGCCCAATGGTTCCTCGGCCCCGCCGAACAAGCCGACATGCTCCGCCAAGTCACCGGCCAGCACCTCGTCGAGGTGCAAGTCGCGCTGCTGGCGCGGCGACTCTAGGCTCATCGTGCCTACACGTAGAACGACTCCGTCCGTTGCAGCATTGCCACCGTGGCGGGCTATCGCTTCCGCTCGTCTTCGCCCTCCCCATGCACCTCACGGCCATCAACAGCGCGGAAGCGGTCTTTGAGCCGTTTTTCGACCCGTACCTGAGCGAGTTCTCCGAATGGACCTTCACCGCGCCGGAGAGCGTCGGATTGGCCGAGTCGCGCGGCTGGGCGTTCCATACGTTCCAGTGGCAGCAGCCGACGGCCGATGGACTCGTCGTACGCATGCACCGGAAGTACGAGAGCCTAGACTGCTCCGACTTCGAGCGTCTCGTCGTCTGCATCAACCTGCCCGAGGAGGCGCGCGTCACGATCGTGGCCGAGACCGATGCCGGCCTTCGCCGCCGCACGGGCGAGCCGGCCGGCGCCCTCCGCCGCGAGGAGTGGGTCGAACTCGCCGGCGCCAAGTCCATCCGCGCGCTCACGGTCGAGATCCACACACCGCGGCCAGGCGCGGGCGCCGGCTGGCTGCTGTGGTTCGGCCTGGTGCATCCGGGGCGCCTCGCCTCGCACCTCAAGCAATGGGACCGCTACGACGAGCGCTGGGCCAAGTACCTGCAGACGCAGGAGTTCGAGCCCACGTTCAAGCCGACCTACGGCCTGCTGATCAACGCTGAGGAACTCGACGCCGTGCGCCGCGAGTTTGCGCAGTCACCTGCCATGGCCGAATTGCGCGCAAGCTCCGACTACGCCCGCACGGTGCGCCCGGAGAGCCTGATCGGCGAGCACATGAATTTCTGGAGCGCCAACACGCTCCGCCGCGAGCGCGACTACAACAAGATGCTCTCGCTCCACGGCCCGATCGCCGCCCAGGCCGGCGTGCTGTGGCAGGACAAAGCCCTCTGCCGCCTCGCCGCCCGCTTCGCCCTGAGCATCGCCCTCTGCGACCATTGGGAAGACAGTTTCTGGGCGCACTTTCGCGGGTGCACCTCCGACCAGCGCGGGTTCGTGCAGGCCATCGCGACCTGGGACTGCGCCCTCATCCTCGACCTCTGCGGCGAATGGTTCACCCCGCTCGGCCGCGAGCTCATCCTCAAGCGCATCGCCACCGAGGGCCACGGCAACATGTGTCAGGCCTCGTGGTGGTACGAGTACATGTACTACGGCAACCAGCTCGCCTGGATCTCGCCGGCCCGAATCTACGGCCTGCTGCTCCTCGAGCGGACCATGCCGGCGAAGGTCGACCCGTACCCGCGGCCGCCCACGTCGCGGGTCGCCCCGCACACCGACCAAGCTTGGCTCAACCTTCAGGACAACCTCGCCAAGGCACTCCTCCCCGATGGGGGCTACCTCGAGGGCGTCTCGTATTTCACCTACACCGCCCGCCAGGCCTTCCTCGGCGCCGCACTCTACGGCCGCGGCCGCGGGCTCGACCCGCGCTCCCTCATCGCGCCCGCCCTGCTCCGCACCGACCGGCTCGCCGAAATGCTGTATTCCACCGACGAACAGCAGGACATGATTTTGCTCGCCGACGCCATGTTCCCCGTCGCCGAGGGGCTCGCCTTTCTCGCCTGGCTCATGCCGCAGTCGCACTGGGTGACGATCTACCGCAAGTCCCTCCGCCGCGCCGGCGCCGCGCCCATGCTGCTGCCGTTGCGCCTTGATCGCGAGATCCCGGCTGAGGGCCCGCCGCTCGCGCCGGTCTGCTCGATGCCCGACACGGGCATGATGTGCTCCGTCCGCCGCCACGCCGGCGAGCTCGTGAAGCTCTTCATCATGGGCAACCGCTCCGGCGGCGACCACCAGCACGAGGACAAGGGCAGCTTCGTCCTCGAATACGCCGGCGACAGCTTCGCCCTCGACTTCGGCGTCCTCGATTACGCCAACCCGGTCACCGACATGCTGAAGCAGGCCCAGCGTCATACCACGCTCACGCCGTGGAGCGACACCGGGCGCCCGCATCCTAAGAATCCGATCTTCGCCGACATCAAGCCCGTCGGCACCGGCGACGCGGTGAAGTTCCATGCCACGATGGATGTCACGCCCGGCTGGGAGGGCTGGTTTGCGCGGTGGCAGCGCACGTGGGATTCGCCGACACCCGACACGCTCGTCGTCACCGACGACTGGGCCATCGCCCAGGGCCGCGGTGTGGTCTTCCACTGGACCACCCGCCTGCCGATGCACCGCGAGGGCGACCGCATCGTCATCACCGGCCGCCGCGCCCGCGCCGAGATCCGCATTCCGGCCGGCGTCGAGGTCGAGATCGAGGAGCTTCCCCTGCTCGATCCGCGCCGGCTCAGCGTCGACACTGTCTACCACGGCGCCAGCAACCGTCGCCTCGACGCCGTCGCCACGCAGGCCCACGGCAGCCTCTTCGGCTGGAACCACGCCCCGACGCAGCCGCGGTTCACCTTCAAGCAGCCCGGCCAGAGCGGCCGGCTGCGCGTGGAGGTGAAGCTGGTGCCAACAAACGCGTGACCCCTTCCCCAATGACATTAGTCGCTTTGGGTAGCGTCCGGCCTCCGGACGGACGGTTCGACGTGCGCATGCCGTTCGCGGCCCGTCCGGAGGCCGGGCCCTACCCAAATACACTTCCCCTTTCCCCATGAGACTCACCCCCATCAACAGCGCCGAGGCCGTCATCGAAGCCTTCCATGATCCGCAGATCAGCGAACTCAAGCAGTGGACCGTCACCGGCGACGGCGTCACGGGCTTCAAGTTCTGGCAGAACTGGATCTGGGTCCAGTGGGCCTGGGAAAAGCCGGCGCCCGATGGCCGCGTGGTGCGGTTCCACCGGACCTACGACCTCGACTGCTCGGCCTACGACCGCCTGATCATCAACGCAGTCATCCCCGAGGGCGGCTGGTACACGCTGCACGCCGAGACCGACGCCGGTCCGCGCCAGCGCCGGGGCGAGCCCTTCGGCGGCATCAAGCGCGAGGAATGGCTCCCGCTCGACGGCGCCAAGCGCATCCGCTCGATCACCATCGAGGCGTGGTTCCCGCGCGAGGCGCCCGGCAACGCGTGGATCTACTGGATCATGCTGCAGAGCACCGCGCGCCTGCCCGCCCACCTCGCGCAGTGGCAGGGCTACGACGAGCGCTGGGAGAAATACCTGCAGCCGGCGGATTTCCAGCCGACGTTCAAACCCAGCTACGGGCTCCTGCTGACCGCCGACGAACTCGAGACCGCCCGCGCCAAGTTCGCCGACTCCCCGGCCGCCGGTGCGCTGCGCGATGCCGCCGCCGATGCCGCCGCCATCCGCCCCGAGAGCCTCATCGGCCAGCACGTCTACATCTGGAGCTCCAACACGCTGCGCCGCGAGCGCGACCACAACAAGGTCGTCACCATCCACGGCGCCAACGCTGCGCAGGCCGGCATGCTGTTCAAGGACGCGAACCTCTGCCGCCTTGCCGCGCGGTTCGCCATCAGCCTCGCGCACTTCGAGCGCTGGGACGACAGCTTCGTCTGCTACATGCCGGGCAGCACGTGGGAGCAGCGCAGCTTCACCCAGTCGATCTGCGTCTACGAATGCGCCCTGATCCTCGACCTCTGCGGCGAATGGTTCACCGAGGTCGGCCGGCAGCTCGTCCTCCGGCGCATCGCCGAGGAGGGCATCGGTCACCTCAACTTCAACACGTGGTGGTGGGAGTACCTCTTCCACTGCAACCAGCTCGCCTGGTTCGCCCCCGGCCGCATCCTCGGCTACCTCACGCTCGAGCGCACCATGCCGGCGCGCTGCGATGCGCCCCTGCAGCGGCCCAACCCGTCGCGCGTCGTGCCCTACACGGACCTCGCGACGAAGGACCTCATCGAGAACCTCAACCACGTGCTGCTGCCCGACGGCGGCTATGTCGAGGGTCCGACGTACTTCACCTGGGTCGCGCGCCAGGCCTTTGTCGCCCTGCACCTGTACGCCCGGGCCCGCGGCCAATCGCTGCAGGAGCTCATGCCCGAGCAGATGAAGAAGACCGCGCTGATGGCCGAGGTGCTGTGTTCCACCGACGACCGCCAGGACACGATTCAGATTTGCGACGCGATGTACGCGATTCCCGAGTCCCTCGCCTTCCTCGCGGCGCACATGCCCGACAGCCATTGGGTCACAATCTACCGCAAGCAGCTCCGCCGCGCCGGCGCCGCCCCGTCGCTGCTCGCCATGAGCCTCGACCCGCAGATCCCGGCCGAGGGGCCGGCGCTGCGGCCGTTTGTCGAGATGCCCGACACCGGCATGACCGCCTCGGTGCGACGCCTCGGCGGCGAATACGTGAAGCTCTTCCTCATGGGCAACAAGGCCGGCGCCAGCCACACCCACGAGGACAAGGGCAGCTTCGTGCTCGAGTTTGCCGGCGACTCGTTCGCGCAGGACTTCGGCGTCGTCGATTACAGCAACCCGCTCGTCGAGGAGCTGAAGACCGCCCAGCGGCACAACATGCTCACGCCCTGGTCGCTCGGCCTGCGGGCCAAACCCTCCAACCCGATCAACGCCAACATCCATGCCCAGGGGCGCGGCGACGCGACCGCCTTCCACGCGACGATGGACGTCACCGCGGGCTGGGAAGGCTGGTTCCAGCGCTGGCAGCGCACCTGGGATTCTCCGACGCCGGACCAGCTGGTCATCACCGACGAATGGGCCATCGCGCAGGGCGAAGGCGTGGTTTTCCATTGGACAACGCCGCTGCCGATGCGGCGCGAGGGCGACAAAGTGATCATCACGGGCCGCCGCGGCCGCGTGGAGATCACGATCCCCGCCGGCACCGAGGCCGCCATCGAGCAGTTGCCGCTGATGAATGACGAGCGTCGTGCCATCGACAAGCTGCGCCCGGAGTTGGTCCGCTTCGGCCTGGCCCACGCCGACACCCAGCCGCGTCTCACCATCCGCCAGCGCGGCCGCAGCGGCACGCTGCGGGTCCCGGTGAAGCTCATTCCAAACGCATGAGCGCCGGAAAGGATCCGCTGCACGGCGTCACCCTCGAGGCCATCGTCACCCGCCTCGCCGGGCACTACGGCTGGGAGGAACTCGGCCGGCGCATCACCATCCGCTGCTTCACCCACGATCCCAGCGTGAAATCCAGCCTGACCTTCCTCCGCCGCACCCCGTGGGCGCGACAGAAGGTCGAGCAGCTCTACGTGCGGACGCGGTTCGAGGGCTGAGGCGCAGCCTGCGCTCAGACCTTCGCCACGACGATCGACGCGTTGGTGCCGCCGAAGCCGAAACTGTTGGCGAGCGCGGCGCGCACGGGTTTGCGCACGGCGACGTTGGGCGTGAAGTTGAGGCCCGTCGCCGCGCAGGCCGGGTCGATGTTCTGCAGGTTGATCGTCGGCGGCACGAGCCCCTCGTGGATCGCCATGACCGCGGCAAACGTGCCCATCGCGCCGGCGCCGCCGAGCAGGTGGCCGGTCATGGACTTGACGCCGCTTACGTGCAGGTTGGCCTTATTCTCCGCAAAAACCGTCGCGATCGCCGCTGCTTCCTCGCCGTCGCCGCCGGGCGTCGAGGTCGCGTGCGCGGAGACGTAGTCGATGTCGGTCGCCTTGAGGCCCGAGCGCTCCAGCGCGAGCTTCATGGCGCGGGCCGAGCCCTCGGCTTCCGGGGCCAGCGAGGAAAGGTGGTACGCATCCGCCGTGGCGCCGTAGCCGCGCACCTCGGCATAAATGCGGGCGCCGCGCTTCACCGCGTGCTCGTACTCCTCGAGGATGAAGACGATGGCACCCTCGCCGAGCACGAAGCCGTCGCGATCGGCGTCGTACGGACGCGAGGCCTGCTCCGGGGCGTCGTTGCGCTGCGAGAGCGCGCGCATCTGGGCGAACGCGCCGATCGCCAGCGGGGTCACCGTGGACTCCGCGCCGCCCGCCACCATCACGTCCGCATCGCCGCGCGCCACGGCCGCGGTCGCCTCTCCGATGGCGTGGCCGCTCGTCGCGCAGGCCGAGGCCACGCTCATGTTGGGGCCGCGCGCGTCGAGCTGCAGGCTCACCTGGCCGGCCAGCAGGTTGGGCGCGATCTGGATGATGAAGAACGGCGAGATCTTGCGGTAGCCGCCGGCCTTCCACGTGTCGTGCATGGCCTCCATCTCGGGCAGGCCGCCAAGGCCGACGCCGAGGTTCACGCCCATGCGCTCGGGCGAGAACGAGGCACGATGCGCGTCGAGGCCGGAGTCGGTGTACGCCTCGATCGCCGCCACGGTGCCGAGGTGGGTGAAGCGGCCGAACTTCTTCACGTCCTTCGGGCTCAACGCATGGGTCAGCGGCTCGCTGCCCGGGCCGCGCGGATGCAGCGGCGTCGCCAGCGGCTTGGCCGGCTCGAAGCCCTTGACCTCACCCGCGATGTGCACGTTGCACGCCGTGGGATCGAAGCGCGTGATGCGCGCGATGCCGCTCTTGCCCGCGGCGAGCGCGGACCAGGTGGAGGGGGCGGTGTTGCCGACCGGGGTGACGGCCCCGATGCCAGTGATGACCACGCGGCGGCGCGGTTGGGTGAGCGAGGGTGAGTTTGAGCTCATGGGAAAGGTTGTTGGATGCGAGGTGCTAGGTTTTAGGTGTTAGGCTTCAGGATCCGTCGTTGTTTCCGCTATTCGGTGTCCGGTATCCACAATCCGCTATCCGCACAGAATTCCCGGCGCAACATGCGCCGCGACGAGGCCAGCAGCGCATCGCTCCGGGCCGGGTCTTCGATCGCGCGCGCAAAGATCAGCGCGCCGACCAGGGAGCTCATGAGATGGGTGACGAGATCGCGGTTCCGCTCCGGGTCCGCGCTCAGCCGCAGCGCCGACCCGAGGCGGTCAAGGTGGCGGACAAACCCCTCCGCAAACCCCGCACGGCCGCGGCCCGCCAGCCGGCCCATGTCGGCGCCGACCGCCACGATGAGGCAGCCAGACCCGCGATTGTCGCGGTGGCGCTGCGAAAGATAGCTGTCGATCAGGAGCCGCGCCCGCTGCGCCGGCGTCGGGAGCGCCGCGATGCGCTCGAGGTTCACCACGGCCCCGGCAAAGGCCTCCGCACAGGCCTCGGCGACGAGCTCAGATTTGTCGTGGAAATGCGCGTAAAACCCACCGTGCGTGAGCCCGGCGCGCCGCATAACCTCGTCAACGCCCGTCGCATCCACCCCGCGCTCGCGAAAAGCCGCACTCGCCGCGGCAACAATGCGGCGGCGGGTCTGGAGCTTGTGATCGGAGGGATAGCGCAAGGCTGCTTTGAATGACGATCGTCATATCAAGGCGCAAGCCCGGAGTTTTG
>JAHCAZ010000023.1 GCA_019634615.1 Opitutaceae bacterium | reverse complement strand
GAGGGTGAGGTTGCCGGCAAGGGTCGTGGCCATCGCGAGGGTCAGCCAGGCGGAGTGCGGGTTGGCAAGGTCAGGGACGATGGGGCGGAAGAGCATCACCGCGGGGACGTTCGACACGAGGTTGCTGAGCACGACCGAGACCGCGGTCAACGGGCCCGGACCGCCGTCGGCGTAGGGCCGCAGGAGAGCGAAGAGGCGCTCGCCGAGGCCGGAGTGCTCGATCGCGCCGGTGACGACGAAGAGGCTGCTGAAGAATACGAGCAGGCTCCAGTCGATCTCCTGGAACACCTTGTCGGGTTCGAGCTTGCGGGAGATGAGGAGCAGGGCGGCCGCGAGCGCAGCGGCGAGCGGGATGGGCGCGCCGACGACAAGCGCGACCAGCATCAGGATGGTCGCGAGGAGCGCCTTGCGCAGGCGCCGGTAGTTGGGCGGCGGGAGCTCGATGTGGCCGGTGACGAGACGCTCGGCTTTGAACTCGCGCGGGTAAACGAGCACGATGACGACCCAGATCACGCCGAGGCCGAGCAGGGCGATCGGACCAAGCGCGCGCGTGAAGTCCACGTAGCTGATGCCCGAGGAGATGCCGACGAGCATGTTCTGCGGGTTGCCCGTGATGGTGGCGACGGAGCCGATGTTGGCGGCGGTGACGAGGCCGACGAGGTAGGGCAGGGGGTTGCGCTTCAGCGCCAGCACGATGTCGAGCACGAGCGGTGTGAACACGAGGACGATGGTGTCGTTGAGGAAGATCGCCGACAGCAGGCCCGAGGTCACGACCAGCAGCGCCAGCAGCCGACGCGGCGTGTGGGCGCGCGCGAGCACGTGGGCGGTCACCAGGTGGAAAAAGCCGGAGGTGCGCAGGTTGACGTTCAACACCATCATGCCGAAGAGCAGCAGGATCGTGTTCCAGTCCACGGCCCGGTAGGCCTCGTCGAGGGTCAGCGCGCCGAGGGCGATGAGGAGCGTCGCGCCGACGAGCGCGATCGTGGCGCGGTTCATCTTCAGCCACGGGTAGCGACCGATCGCCACGCCGATGAGGGTGACGGTGACGAGGGCGGTGACGAGCCAGTCGAATCCGGACATGGCAGGTCAGAACTTAAGAGATTCCTGAGAAAGGAATGTGGAAATCAGGAAAGCTGGAACCGGATTTGGGTTTGATCTCATTTTCCAGCGTTCCTGAGTTCCACATTTGGTCCGGATTCCGTCTCAGACCTTGACGTAATACTCGCGGAACCAGGCGACGAAGCGTTTCAGCCCCTCCTCCAGCGGTACTTTGGGCGTGTAGCCCACGGCGGCTTGGATGCGGGTGAGGTCGGCGCAGGTCTCGAACATGTCGCCGGGCTGGGCTTCGACCAGCTCGACTTGCGCGGGGCGGTCGAGCAATTGCTCGAGCATGCGGACGAAGAGGATGGTCTCGACCGGGCGGTGATGGCCGATGTTGAACACGCGGGCGGGCGGGGTGGGGCGGGCCGCCGGCGGGTAGAGCAGCACCTTGAGCAGACCGTCCACGACGTCGTCGACGTAGGTGAAGTCGCGCAGGTTTTTGCCGTGGTTGAAGAGCTTCAGCGGTTTCCCTTCCGTGATCGCCTGGGCGAAGAGGATCGGGGCCATGTCGGGCCGGCCCCAGGGTCCGTAAACGGTGAAGAAGCGCAGGCCGGTGACGTTGAGGCCGTGCAGGTGGGCGTAGCTGTAGGCGGTGAGCTCGTTGCTCTTCTTGGTCGCGCCGTAGAACGACAGCGGGCAGTCGGTGTTGGCGTCCTCGGCAAACGGCGGTTTCGAGCCGGCGCCGTAGACGCTGCTGCTCGAGGCGTAGACGACATGCTTCGGCGGCCGGCGGCGGCAGGCCTCCATCACGGTGGTGAAGCCGAGAAGGTTGCTGTGCACGTAGGCCGCGGGGTTCTCGAGGCTGTAGCGCACGCCGGCCTGGGCGCCGAGGTGGACGACGTAGTCGGGCTTGAAGTGGTCGTAGAGCCCGTTGAAGGCCTTGGCGTCGGCGAAGTCGGCCTGCACGAAACGAAACGACTCGAATTGCTCGAGTTGGTGGAGGCGGGCGCGCTTCAGCTCGATCGGGCAGTAATCATTAAGGTTGTCCACGCCCAGCACCTCGCAGTGCTGCGTCCCGGCGAGGCGCGCACTGACGTGGTAACCGATGAACCCGGCAGCGCCGGTCACGAGGACTTTCATCCGCCGTGTGATAAGGCACGCCGCCGGGGGCGGCTAGGCGAAAGTGGGCCGCCTTAACCTAGCACGTCACGTTCTTGCCCTCGCTGCCGAAGTGCTTGAGGCGCTCCTCGGTCGAGGATTTCACGACGTCCTCCGCCGTGTAGTGGTACTGCAGCGCGCGGCGGCGCTTCGGGGATGAGTTGTGCGGCGTGCCGTGCGGGAGCAGGCCGTCGAAGAGGAGCAGGCCGCCGGGCTGGAGCGGGGCGGCGACGGACTTGGCACCCATCATCTCGTTGTCACAGATCTGCCAGTCGCGGCGCTGGAAGTGGATCTTCGGGCCCGCCTTGTGCTGGCCGGGAAGGAACTGCATGCAGCCGTTCTCCACCGTCGCCTCATCGAGTGCGATCCAGACACCCACGACGGGCGTGCCGAGCGGGTAATCGAAATAGGCGTGGTCCTGATGCCACGGTTTCTCGCGGCCGAGGCGGGGCGGCTTGATGAGCGCCATGTCCTGGAACATGAACGGCACGCGATCGCCGATGAGGCGGCGGATGACGGCGAGCAGCTTCGGGTGGTGCGAGAGGGCCTTCAGGCGATCCTCGAAATTGACGAAGTGCCAGACCTTGCGCACGGCGTCCTGGCGCTGGTCGGGCGTGAGGGTGGGAATGATGTCCTTGGCGGCGGCCTCGAAGTGCAGGCCCTTGAAGTCCGGGCGCTTGCCCATGATGAGGTCGATCAGCCCCTGGAGGGCCGCCGCCGTCTCGGCCGGCGTGAACGCCTGGCGCACGATCAGGTAGCCGTGCTCGCGATAGAAGGCGATCTCGGCCGCGCCGATGTCCTCGAGGCGGTCGACGCCAAAGCCGGTGGCGACCGGCTGATAAAGCTCCGGGGCGTGCATCTCGGCACCGGGATCGAATTGGGTGGGGGCAGGGGAAGCTGTGCTCATGGGGTGGGTGTGGCGGGCGGCGAAGGTGCCAGAAATCACCTTGCGGAGCCATGCACGGCGCCGGTAATTGTTTGTGCTTATCCGACATGATTGCCTTTGGCTCCCAGACCTGCACCCCGCGGCTCGGCGCGCGCGGGCGGGTGCGCTGTGAGCCGGGCTGGCGCCTGGGGCGCGACTGGTCACGCGGCCTGCACGACTTCGACCTCTGGTTCGTCTGGGCCGGTCGCGGCCTGCTGGCGATCGAGGGCGAGGAGGTGCCGCTGACACCGGGCACGTGTGTCTGGATGCGCCCGGGTCGGCGCTACGAGGCGGAGCAGGACTCGGTGGAGCGCCTGGGGGTGAATTACATTCATTTCGAACTGGTGCGCGGGGCCCGGGGTTTGCCTTTATCCGCTTTCAAGCCGCCGTTCGAGGTGCTGCGGACGCGGCAGGTGGAGTTCGTCGATGCCGTCATGCGCCGCATCATCGACCTGGCGCCGGAGCGTACAGGTGAGGCGGTGGGCGCGGCGCTGCTGGGCGGACTCCTGCTGGAACTCGCCCGCGAGCAGGCGGCGCAAAAGGAGTTGCAGGGCACCGGCACGGAGCTGCGGCACCGGGATCTGATCCTGCGGCTCGCGGCGCGGATCCGGGAGGACCCACGTCAGGTGCCGCCGGTCGCTGAATTGGCCCGGGCGGCGGGCTACAGCGCGGATCACTTCTCGCGGGTGTTTCTCAGCGTCACCGGCCTTCGGCCGCAGGACTTCGTCATCCAGGCGCGGGTGACGCGGGCGCGGCAATTGCTGGCGGAGTCCGACCTGACCGTCGGCATGATCGCGGAGGCGCTGGGCTTCCAGGACATCTTTTACTTCTCGCGGCAATTCCGGCGCCAGACCGGCCAGGCGCCGACGGAATTCCGGCGCGGCCTGCGGCGCGAACTATAAGTCCGGGCGGGCTTATGCCAAAAATAATCTAAACTTCCTCTTGCCGATGGAATTTCGCGCCCTATACCTTGCGCGACTTTTGTCCTGCGTCATCCTGTCGAATGAAAATCAAAGCCTATCTTAAGCCGCATTGTGGATGGTCCAACGGCGTCCGCGCCGTCCTCCGCAAGCACGGGCTCGCCTTTGAAGACATCGATATCATCAACCACCGCGAAAATTACGCGGAAATGGTGCAGAAGTCCGGCCAGCCCCTCTCGCCCTGCGTCGAAATCGACGGCGTGATGCTCGCTGATGTCTCGGGCGAGGAAGTGGAGAACTATCTGCTCAGCAACGACCTCGTGAAACCGACCGACGCCTCGACCGACATCCCCACCAACGCGGGCTGCTCGGACGCGGAACACGCCAAAATGGCTACCAAAACCGTCCGCTTCTTCTAACGCTGAGAGCTCACCGCAATCCAAACGCTCCGGGCCGGCTCTCGCGCAACGCGACCGGCCTTTTTTTTGTCCCCATGCCTAACCATTCGTCCCTCGACCTGCGGGCTCACCGCCCGGGCCACGGCATGAATCCGGCTAGCGTGACACGCAGAATCCATCCGACCTGATTTTCCGAACCACCGACCGCGCCCCCATCCATGCCCAGCAAGTCCTCCCTCCCGACGCAGTTCAACCAGCGGCCCACCAAGCAGGGCCTGTATGATCCGGCCTTCGAGCACGATGCCTGCGGCGTCGGTTTCGTGGCGGACATGCACGGGCGCAAATCGCACCAGATCCTGCAGCAGGCGCTGCAGGTGCTGACCAATCTCGACCACCGCGGCGCCGCCGGCAGCGAACCCAACACGGGCGACGGCGCGGGCGTGCTCCTGCAGATGCCGCACAAGTTCCTGCAGGAGGCCGCCAAGAAGGCGCGGTTTACCCTTCCCGCCGCCGGCGAGTATGGCTGCGGCATCATCTTCCTCCCGCGCAACCCGACCGTCCGCCGCAAGATCGAGCAGGCCTTCGAGCGCATCATCCAGTCGGAGGGCCAGCACTGCCTCGGCTGGCGCACCGTGCCGACCAACAACGCGTCGCTCGGCGAGACCGCCAAGTCCTGCGAGCCGTTCATGCGCCAGATCTTCATCGGCCGCGGCGACGGCGTGACTGACGAGATCACCTTCGAGCGCAAGCTCTACCTCATCCGCAAGCGCAGCTACTCCGAGATCCGCACCTCCACCATGGCCGGCGCCGAGCAGTGGTACGTCACCAGCCTCTCGAGCCGCACGCTCGTGTACAAGGGCATGCTGCTCACCGACCAGCTGGCGAAGTACTTCCCCGACCTGTCCGACCCCGCGATGGAGACCGCGATCGGCCTCGTGCACTCGCGCTTCAGCACGAACACCTTCCCGAGCTGGGACCGCGCGCACCCGTACCGCTACATCGCGCACAACGGCGAGATCAACACCCTCCGCGGCAACATCAACTGGATGCACGCCCGCGAGGCGCTGTTCGACACCGACGCCTTCGGTGACGACGTCAGCAAGATCCTCCCGATCGTGAACCCGAACGGCAGCGACTCGGCGATGTTCGACAACACGCTCGAGCTTCTCGTCCTCGCCGGCCGCCCGCTGGCGCACGCGGTCATGATGATGATCCCGGAACCGTGGTCGGGCGACCCCCACATGGACCCGGCTCGCCGCGCCTTCTACCAGTTCCACGCCTGCCTGATGGAGCCTTGGGACGGCCCGGCCGCCATCGCCTTCACCGACGGCAAGCAGATCGGCGCCATCCTCGACCGCAACGGCCTCCGCCCTTCGCGCTTCTGCGTGACCAAGGACGGCCTCGTCATCATGGCCTCCGAGTCCGGCGTGCTCGACATCCCGCCCGCCGACATCGTCCGCAAGGGCCGCCTCCAACCCGGCCGCCTCTTCCTCGTCGACACCGTCCAGGGCCGCATCATCGAGGACGAGGAGATCAAGCGGCAACTCGCCAGCGAGCGGCCCTACGCCGACTGGATCGCCGAGCACCATCTCCACCTTGAGGACCTGCCCGAGGCGCCGTCGGTCCCGGTGCCGGACCACGAGACGCTTCTCCAGCGCCAGATCGCCTTCGGCTACACCAACGAAGACGAGCGCATCATCATCACCCCGATGGCGCGCGACGGCGTCGAGGCCATCGGCTCGATGGGCAACGACGGCGCCCTCGCCGTGCTGTCGAACAAGCCGCGGCTCCTCTACGACTACTTCAAGCAGCTCTTCGCGCAGGTCACCAACCCGCCGATCGACTCCATCCGCGAGGAAATCGTCATCTCCGCCGAGACCCGCCTCGGCTCCGAGGGCAACCTGCTGAACCCGCAGCCCTCGGCCTGCCGTCGCGTCGAGATCAAGTGGCCCGTCCTCACCAACGAGGAGTTCGCCAAGATCCGCCGCCTCGACCAGCCCGGCTTCAAGGTCGGCGTCCTGCCCGCCCTCTTCCGCACCGCCCGCGGCGAGCGCGGCCTCGCCAAGTCGATGGAGGAGATCTGCATGATCGCCCGCCGCATGATCGAGGAGGAGGAGATCAACATCCTCATCCTGAGCGACCGCGGCGTGAACCAGGACTTCGCGCCCATCCCGGCGCTGCTGGCCGTCGCCGGCCTGCACCACTACCTCATCCGCGAGGGCCTGCGCACGCGCGCCAGTCTCGTGCTCGAGACCGGCGAGGCCCGCGAGGTGCACCACTTCGCGCTCCTCATCGGGTACGGCGTGAGCGTCATCAATCCCTACGTCGTCTTCGAGACCATCGACGACATGATCCACGAGGGCGTGCTCACCGGCATCGACCACAAGACCGCCTGCAAGAACTACGTGAAGGCCGCCTCCAAGGGCGTCGTGAAGGTCATGTCCAAGATGGGCATCTCCACGATCCAGAGCTACCGTGGCGCCCAGGTCTTCGAGGCGCTCGGCCTGCGCCAGGACGTCGTCGACCATTACTTCACCTGGACCGCCTCGCGCGTCGGCGGCATCGGCCTCGACGTCATCGCCAAGGAGGTCCTCGCCCGCCACCACGCCGCGTATCCCGAGCGCCAGGTCGACGGCCACGTGCTGCCCGTCGGCGGCATCTACAAGTGGCGCGTCGACGGCGAGGCCCACCTGTTCACGCCCGAGTCCATCCACTTCCTCCAGAAGGCCACGCGCACCGGCAGCTACGCGACCTTCAAGAACTACTCGAAGATCATCAACGAGCAGGGGAAGAACCTCTGCACGCTGCGCAGCCTGCTCGAGTTCAAGCCCGGCACGCCGATCCCGCTCGAGGAGGTCGAGCCGGCGGAGAAGATCATGAAGCGCTTCAAGACGGGCGCCATGTCCTACGGCTCCATCTCGCAGGAGGCGCACGAGACGCTCGCCATCGCCATGAACCGCATCGGCGGCAAGTCCAACACCGGCGAGGGCGGCGAGGATCCCGCGCGCTTCACCTGGACCAACGAGCAGGGCGATTCCAAGAACTCCGCCATCAAGCAGGTCGCCTCCGGCCGCTTCGGCGTGACCAGCGAGTACCTGGCCAATGCCCGCGAGCTCCAGATCAAGATGGCCCAGGGCGCCAAGCCCGGCGAGGGCGGCCAGCTCCCCGGCGGCAAGGTCTACCCGTGGGTCGCCAAGACCCGCCACTCGACCCCGGGCGTCGGCCTCATCTCGCCGCCGCCGCACCACGACATCTACTCCATCGAGGACCTCGCCGAGCTCATCCACGACCTCAAGAACGCCAACCGCCACGCGCGCGTCAGCGTCAAGCTCGTGTCCGAGGTCGGCGTCGGCACCATCGCCGCCGGCGTCGCCAAGGCGCACGCCGACGTCGTGCTCGTCTCCGGCTATGACGGCGGCACGGGCGCCTCACCGCAGACCTCGCTGCAGCACGCCGGCCTGCCGTGGGAGCTCGGCCTCGCCGAGACCCACCAGACCCTCGTCCTCAACAACCTCCGCTCGCGCATCGCGGTCGAGACCGACGGCCAGCTCAAGACCGGCCGCGACGTCGTCATCGCCGCCCTGCTCGGCGCCGAGGAGTTCGGCTTCGCCACCGGGCCGCTCGTCACCACGGGCTGCATCATGATGCGCGTCTGCCACCTCAACACCTGCCCGACCGGCGTCGCGACCCAGGATCCGAAGCTCCGCGCCAAGTACACCGGCAAGCCGGAGTACGTGGTTAACTTCATGAAGTTCATCGCCGAGGAGGTCCGCGAGATCATGGCCCAGCTCGGCTTCCGCACCATCGAGGAGATGATCGGCCAGGTCGGCTGCCTCGAGCCCAAGCAGGCCATCAACCACTGGAAGGCCAAGGGCCTCGACTTCTCCAACATCCTCTACTCGCCCGAGGTCGGGCCCGAGGTCGGCCGCTTCTGCGCCATCCCGCAGGACCACGGTCTCGACAAGTCCCTCGACCTCACGACGCTCGTCGAGCTCTGCCGCCCCGCCATCGAGCGCGGCGAGAAGGTCGTCGCCGAGCTGCCCATCCGCAACGTCAACCGCGTGGTCGGCACCATCACCAGCCACGAGGTCACCAAGAAGCACGGTGCCAAGGGCCTCCCCGAGGACACGATCCGCATCCGCTTCAAGGGTTCCGCCGGCCAGAGCTTCGGCGCCTTCATGACGAAGGGCATGACCTTCAGCATCGAGGGCGACGCCAATGACTACGTCGGCAAGGGCCTCTCCGGCGGCAAGATCGTCATCTATCCGCCGCGCGACGCCACCTTCAAGGCCGAGGAGAACATGATCATCGGCAACGTGGCCCTCTACGGCGCCACGTCCGGCGAGGTCTACATCCGCGGCATGGCGGGCGAGCGCTTCGCGGTCCGCAATTCCGGCGTCAACGCCGTGGTCGAAGGCATCGGTGACAACGGCTGCGAGTACATGACCGGCGGCCGCGTCGTTGTCCTCGGTCCCACGGGCCGCAACTTCGGCGCCGGCATGTCGGGCGGCGTCGCCTACGTCCTCGACGAGACCGGCGACTTCGCCAAGCGCGCCAACGGCGCCATGATCGGCCTCGAGAAGCTCGAGACCCCGGCGGAGATCGCCGAGGTCCGCGCGATGATCGAGCGCCACCAGGATTACACGCAGAGCACGCGCGCCGCGGCGATTCTGGCGAACTGGGCCGCCTACCAGCCCAAGTTCGTCAAGGTCATGCCCAAGGACTACAAGCGCATGCTCGCCTGCATCGACCGCGCCCAGGCCCAGGGCCTCACCGGCGACGAGGCCATCATGGCCGCGTTCGAGGAAAACGCGCGCGACCTCGCCCGCGTCGGCGGGAATTAAGGGGATAAGGATTAAGAGCGTAAGCTCCAAGCAAACCTCCGCCACTTCATCCCTTACACCTTATACCTTACACCTCTTACACCTTACCTCCCATGGGCAAGCCTACCGGTTTCATCGAATATCTCCGCGAACTCCCCGTCGACCGCCCGCCGCTCGAGCGCGTGCGCGACTACAAGGAGTTCCACCAACACATGGAGATGAAGAAGCTCCGCCAGCAGGGGGCGCGCTGCATGGATTGCGGCGTGCCGTTCTGCCACACGGGCAAGCTCATCAGCGGCATGGCCTCGGGGTGTCCGATCAACAACCTCATCCCGGAGTGGAACGACCTCGTCTACCGCAACCAGTGGAAGGAGGCGCTCGGCCGCCTGCACAAGACGAACAACTTCCCGGAATTCACCGGCCGCGTCTGCCCCGCGCCCTGCGAGGGCTCGTGCGTGCTCGGCATCAACAACCCGCCGGTCACGATCAAGAACATCGAGTGCGCGATCACCGACCGCGGCTGGGATGAGGGCTGGGTCGTGCCCCAGGCCCCGAAGGTGCGCACCGGCAAGAAGGTCGCCATCATCGGCTCCGGCCCCGCGGGTCTCTCCGCGGCCGCACAGCTCAACCTCGCCGGCCACAGCGTCACCGTCTTCGAGCGCGCCGACCGCCCGGGCGGCCTGCTCATGTACGGCATCCCCAACATGAAGCTCGACAAGCAGGAGGTCGTCCTCCGCCGCATCAAGCTCATGGAGAAGGAGGGCATCAAGTTCATCTGCAACGCCAACGTCGGCGAGAACGTCGAGCCCCAGATCTTCCTCAAGGAATACGACGCCACCGTCATCTGCACCGGCGCCACCCAGCCGCGCGACCTGCCCATCGAGGGCCGCAACCTCAAGGGCGTGCACTTCGCGATGGAGTTCCTCACGGCCAACACCAAGGCCGTCCTCGCCAGCGGCCAGAGCGCGATCAATGCCGCCGGCAAGGACGTCGTCGTCATCGGCGGCGGCGACACCGGCACCGACTGCGTGGGCACCTCGATGCGCCACGGCTGCAAGAGCCTCGTCCAGATCGAGATTCTCCCGAAGCCGCCCATGGAGCGCGCGGCCGACAATCCCTGGCCCGAGTGGCCCAAGGTTTACAAGATGGACTACGGCCAGGAAGAGGCCGCCGCCAAGTTCGGCGCCGACCCGCGCGTCTACCTCACCACGGTGAAGAAGTTCATCGGCGACGAGGCCGGCAACGTGAAGGAGATCGTGACCGTCGAGATCAAGTGGGAGAAGAACGACAAGGGTCAGTTCATCCCCAAGGAGCAGCCCGGCACCGAGAAGACCCGCCCCGCGCAGCTCGTGCTGCTGGCGATGGGCTTCCTCGGGCCCGAGCAGGCGCTGCTGAAGGAGATCAACGTCGAGACCGACGCCCGCTCCAACATCAAGGCCGAGCACGGCGCCTTCGCGACCAGCATCCCGGGTGTCTTCGCCGCCGGCGACTGCCGCCGCGGCCAGAGCCTCGTCGTCTGGGCGATCAACGAGGGCCGTGGCGCCGCGCGCGAGTGCGACCGGTACCTGATGGGAGCGACCGACCTGCCGTAAAAGGTTAAGTACCCGAAATGCGGCTTCAAGTAGGGCAGGTCTCTGACCTGCCCTCTGACGCGGCCCCCGCGTTCGCCTCGTACCAAGGGCGGGTCACAGACCCGCCCTCCATTGCCTCCGGCCCGCGTCCTGCTACGCTGCTTCCATGGCCTACAAGAAAATCGTCATGGAACCGGACAAGAAGATCGCGCTCGTCGCGCACGATCACAAGAAGCGCGACCTCGTCGAATGGGCGAAGTTCAACCGCGATCTATTGGCACACCACAAAGTTTACGCCACGGGCACGACGGGCCTGCTGCTCGAAAAGGAGCTCAAGTTCCCCATCACCAAGCTGCAGAGCGGCCCGCTCGGCGGCGACCAGCAGATTGGCGCCAAGATCGTCGAGGGTGAGATCGACTTCCTGATCTTCTTCTGGGACCCGCTCGAGCCGCAGCCCCACGATCCCGACGTGAAGGCGCTCCTGCGCATGGCCGTGGTGTGGAACATCCCCATCGCCTGCGACCGCGCCTCGGCCGACTTCATCATCTCGTCGCCGCTCATGGACAAGCCCTACACGCGCCTCGTCCCCGACTACGACACCTACCGCAACCGCCCCATTCCTGTCGCCGAGACCGCACCGGCTGCCGGGAAAAAGACCTGAAGACATTATTGAACCACGGATTTCACGGATGGCACGGATTGGAATCGGTTTATTTTCTATCCGTGCCTGCCCTCCGTAGGCTTGGCGAAGGAGGGTAATCCGTGGTTTAAGACTCCGCCATGCCTTCCAAGCCCATTCCCGGTTCTTCCGGCGAGATTCTGACCGAGCTGCCGTCGCCCTATGTGCCACACGCCGCGACTGGGCTGCTGCATCTCCCGCGTTTCCTGGCGAAGTGCAAGTACGTGAAAGAACACGGCGCGCTGCCGGCGAGCTACGCGAAGAACTACAAGCGCGGCATGGACCGGTTTCTCTGCCTGCACCTCGGCATCGACCCGAACGACGTCGAGCGGATCGTCCATGAGTGCCTCGACGCCGGCCTGGACGAGGCGGAGCGCGATCGCCGGCTGCTCGCGCTCTTCCCGCGCGACTTGCGCGTGGCCAAGTGGAACCGCAGCTACGTGCAGAAGGGCATGACGCCGAGCGGACGCGAGTTTCTCAAGGAGGCGCTGACCAACATGGGCTGCGCGGACCGCGCCGAGGACATCATCAGCGTCACCGACCTCATGGATTTCGACGAGGGCCGGATCGAGTAGCGCGAGTCTGGAAAAAAAGAGAGCCGCTCCACGACGGGAGCGGCTCAGGTGTTGTATTGGGCGAAGCGCCTTACTTCTTCTTCTTAGCGGCGGTCTTCTTCGCGGGTTTCTTCTTGGCAGCTTTCTTAGCCATCGGTTTTTGCTCCGTATTTTGTGTGGGCTTTGGGTTGAAAGACTCGCCACGACTCACAGTCGTGCACGAGTGACAACCAAGTTATGCAACCGTTGGCGCAAAACGCGCAACACAAATGCGCACGGAATATTTTCCGATGCGTTGCGCGAAAAAATCCGTCGCGACGAAAAATTCGCGCGCGTTGAGCGCTCAGTGCAGCGCGCCCGGCGCCGTCGCGGGATCGGCGTGCTCCGTCACGACATGGCGCAGCGTCGCGAGATTTTCGCGCACGAGCGCGCCCATCGTCGCGCACTGGAGGTACTCCGAGCGCTGGTAATGCTCGGCGAGACTCGTGCGCAGTGCCGCCACCTTCTCCTCGGGCGCGAGCGGATCGTGCGCCATCATCTCGAGCAGGTGGCCGAGGCGCACCGCGGCGAGATCGGCACGCTGCAGCATCAGCGTCTGCTCCTCCCGCTGGTACTGCAGCGCCGTCTGCACGTGCAGGTGCTTCGTGCAGTAGGCGACGAGCGGTGCGTTCTCCTTGAAGAACTGCGGCAGGTAGAAGTGCTTCCGGCTGTTGTACGACTGCTGGTCGAAGTCCATCGCGCGGATGCGCACCTGCGCCTCCTCGAAGTCGGGCGTGAGCACGAAGACGAAGTTGTAGGACCGCATGTCGCCGAGGAGGCGCACGAAGCAGCGCTCGTTGAACTTCACCAGCTCCTTGGCCACGCGGA
Organism: Opitutaceae bacterium; assembly: GCA_019634615.1. GTDB lineage: Bacteria > Verrucomicrobiota > Verrucomicrobiia > Opitutales > Opitutaceae > UBA2377. The sequence continues at coordinate 49,498 of JAHCAZ010000023.1, read as the reverse complement.
TCGGCTTCAGCTCGGAGTTGTTCATCCAGCGCGCGATGAAGATGTCTCCCGGGATGCCGGCGATGTGCTCCTCGATCAGCGTGTTGCCGTGCGTGAGGAAGTTGAGCCGGTTGGGTGATAGCAGGTGCTCCAGCTCGAGGCCGTAGATGCGCGAGGCATCGGCTTTCTTCACGTAGAAGTAGTCCTGGTTGTCGTTGTAGGCGTTGACCACGCGGACGCGGAACGGCGTCGAATTGCCGAAGCTGCAGAAATCCACGCGGTCGACGTAGAGGTGCTGCACCACGGTCAGGTTGCCGTCGACCTTCAGGCGGGCGTAGATGCGCTTCAGGCCCTCGTAGAGCGGCGCCATTTCCTCGGAACGGTAGATCACGGTGTCCCACAGCGTCGGCCGGCCCTGGGCGTCGCACAGCGGGATCGACTCGTGGAAGTCGCGGAGCCGCTCGTACGTCACCGGCAGCTCGCGCTCGCGCCGATAGCGGTGCAGGTATCCCCGCAGACCGTCACTCACCGGAATGCTCGGTTTCTTCGGCGTCGCCGCGTTCAGGCTCAGGTCCTCAGACATGCGCGCAGGCTAGCGTTCGGTGCGTCACTGGCAATGCGCGAGCGAGTGGAATGGCCCGTTGGTCATGGCTGATCCGTAGCTACGAGCGTGAGCGAGTGGATTGCCGGCTGCGTACGCCAAGCTCCCACTCGCTTACGCTCGTAGCTACGCCGACCCTCCCTCCGGTTGGGACATAACCAATAACCAATAAGCCATAGACAATAAGCCATCCCTAGGCGCCGCCGCGTTCGAACCAGCGCACGATGGCCGGCGAGGGGGCGGGCACGCGCTGCGGGATGCCGCCATGGCGGAGCGAGTGGGTCGCTGCGCAGCCGGCGGCGATGCTCTCGCGGGCGGCGAGCGGGTTGGTGTCGGTGTGTCCGCCCTCGCGCACGTAGCGCAGGAATTCGCCGATGATCTTCGGGTCAGCCCCGCCGTGCGAGCCCTTCTGGATCGGGATGCGGTAGGTGGCGTCGGCCCTCTCGTTCCAGCTCGCGCGCTTGTTCCACAGCCGCAGGTGCGTGCCGGGTTCGCCGTTGCCGAAGTTCTCCAGCCGGCCCTCGGTGCCGATGATCGTGTAATTGCGCCAGTAATCCGGCGTGTAGTGGCACTGCGCGTAGGTCGCGAAGACGCCGTTATCGAGCTTCATCTGCATGGAGCTCAGGTCCTCGACGTCGATGCGGTGGTTGAGGCGGCGGAATTTGGTCGGTGGAAACAGCTTCCAGTCCTGGTCCGCGACGTTGATCCGCCGCGGGCCCGGCTGGGCGGGCAGACGGCCGGGGAGGTCGCCGTACAGCGTCAGCGCCCCGAGCGCATTCACGAGCCGGCTGTATCCGCCGCAGAGCCAGTGGATCACGTCGATGTCATGGGCGGCCTTCTGGAGGAGCAGGCCGTGCACGTAGCGGCGCTCGGCGTGCCAGTCGCGGTAGTAGAAGTCGCCGCCGTGGCCCACAAAGTGCCGGCACCAGCAGGCCTTCACCTCGCCGATCGTGCCGGCGTCGATCAGGGCCTTCATCTTCCGGACGAAGGCCATGTGTCGCATGTTGTGGCCGACGTAGAGGCGGACCTTGTGCTTCTTGGCCGCGGCGAGGATGCGGTCGCAGGCCTCGGTGCTGAGCGCCATCGGCTTCTCGAGGTAGATGGCGACGCCGCGGGCGATCGCCGCCAGCGCCTGTTCCTCGTGAAGGAAGTCCGGCGTGCCGATGATCACGGCGTCGAGGTCGCGGGCGAGCAACTCGCGGTAGTCGTGAGTGGTGAAGATGTCGGCGCCGAACTCGGTGCGGTTGCGCTCCAGCGTCTTCGGGCTCACGTCGCAGCAGGCGACGATGCGGGAGCCCTTGCCCGGTTGATGGGTGGTGCGGGCGAGGTTGCCGCCGCGACCGCCGGAGCCGATGACGCCGATCTGCAGGTCAGGTTTTTTCATGGGAAGAGGGGAGGGGGCGCCGCCTCGGTCGCCGGCCGGTGCCGGTGCCGGTACTCGAGCGGCCGGAGTCCGGCCGAGTGCCGGGCGAAGGCGGCGTAGAAGGGAGCCACCGATGAAAATCCGCTCTCCATTGCCACGTCCAGCACCTTCAGGTCGGTCGTGATCAGCAGACGCTGGGCGTGCGAGACGCGCAGGCGCAGCAAGTATTCCCAGATGCTCGCGCCGCTTTGCTTGCGGAAGACGCGCATCAGGTACTTCGGGTGGAGCTTGGCGTGGTCGGCGATGGCGCGGACATCCAGCGGCTCGCGGTAATGCTGCGCGATGAAGCGCGTGACCCGCGCGATCTGCCCGGCCCCGGCCTCGCCGGCCGGCCGGCGTTCGCCCCGCCGATCCTCCGCGGTGCCCAGCGCCAGGCGGTGGAAGCGCGCCTCCATCTCCAATTGCAGTACGCGCAGCCGCGCCGGCTCGCCGCTGCGGGCATCGGCCAGCCAGCGCTCCAGCAGCGGCCGGTCGGCGAGATCGGGCGCGCCCGCGACGATCTCACCGCGCAGCAGCCGGTCGGGCAGCGCCCGCGGCAGCCGCCATTGCAGAAACCAGCCGAGCGGCAGCGTGCACCAGATGCCCTCGCCGACGATCCCCGGCGGCAGCGTTTGGTGCGGGACGCCGCCCCACAGCACGGTGAACCGGCCCGGCTCCACCGGTACCACCGCGCCGCCGTGCAGGTATGAGAAGCCACCGTTAAAGAGGAAATTGAACTCGATGTCCGGATGCGTGTGCGGCGCATCCATCTTGGCCGCGCCCTGCATGTGCCAGATGCGAAAGCCGTGCGCCTGTTCGTGGCGGTCAGGGGCGCGCTGGGGGATGGGCCGGGCCATGGGTTACTATCAAAGAAGAATTTGGGCTTAAACGGAAAGATATTTCCGGAAAGTTCGTCTACGCTGCCGCCATGGAACCCCGCTACCATAACCACCTGCCCCCACCACCCGTGGTCAACGTCCCTGGCGCCCCGGTGCCCAGCGACCTCGATGAGTATCTCTTCGACCTGAACGGCTTCATCATTTTACGCGGCGTGCTCACGCCCGAGGAAGTCGCCGACGCCAACGCCCGCATCGACGCCATCCCGCGCTCGCTCCCGCGCTCCGGCTGGCACGGCTGGGTGCAGCGCGAGAACCATCCCGAGCACCGCGGCATCAGCTACCAGCAGGTCTACGAGCTGGGCGGCGTGTTCGAGCGGATGATCGACCACCCGAAGTACATCAACTACGTGCTGCGCTTCACGGGCGGGCACGACTGCTTCGACTACCACCACGGTCCGGCTTTCATCGACGAGAACTTCTTCACCATCCGCGGACCCGGCGAGGCCATCCCGCTGCACGCCGGCGGTCACGACATCTCGAAGCGCATGTCCTTCCGTTACCACAACGGCCGCTTCCAGTGCGCGCAGATCAACGTGCTCATGGCGTTCACCGACATCGGTCCCGGCGACGGCGCGACGATGGTCATTCCCGGCTCGCACAAATCGAACATGATTCACCCGGCGTTCCTGAAGCGCACGGGGAACGAGTGGGAGACGGGCGGCTCGGTGGACGGCGTCCCCGGCGCCATCGAGGTCCACATGAAGGCCGGCGATGCGATCGTCTTCGTCGATGCGACCTGCCACGGCTCCGCCAAGCGCGCCAATCCCGGCGAGCGCCGCATCAGCGTCTACCGCTACGGCTGCTCCTGGAACCGCACCCGCTGGGGCTACCACGCCTCACCCGAGCTGCTCGCGCGCGCCAATCCCTTCGCCCGCAAGCTCATCCACCCCCAGGAATATACCCGCCCGCCGGGCACGGAAGCCCGCTGGTAAGGCGGTGCCTGATCCTGCTTTGTCACGTATTACGTGACAAAGCAGGTTGGAGCCGAGGTGTAGGGCTGGGCCAAGTCCGGCCCTACGAGCTAGCCGCCAGCAACCGTTCGCACAGGGCGATCAAACGCTCGCGCAACGGTTCGCCGCGGGCGGTGAATCCGCGCTGGAGTTGTTCGTATTCGGCGCGACCCGCCGGGGTTTCGACCGGGATCGGTGCGAAGCCGAACGCGCGGACGTCGTAAGGGCTGGCGCGCATGTCCACCTCGCGGATTTTCCAGGCCAGCGCAAAGCAGTCGGCTACCAGTTCTGACGGCGTGAACGGCGCCAGTTTGAAGGCCCATTTGTAGAGATCCATGTTCGCGTGCAGGCACCCGCGCTGCTCGAGCTGCGGCACGGTCTCGCGCGTGGGCTGCAAGCGATTCAGCTGCCGCGCCGGCGTCGTGAAGAAGCGAAACGCGTCGAAGTGCGAGCACGTGATCGCCGATCCCTCGACGATGCGGGCGACCTCCTCGGGCGGAAGCCGCAGGGGCAACTGCCGATGCCGGATCTCCTCCGGCGTCAGGCGGTAAACCATCGCCCACTCATGCAGCCCGTAGCAGCCGAAGAATGCCGGCCGGGCCTGCATGGCCGTGAGCAGGTCGCGCAGCCAGTGGACGAACGTCAATCGGTGCGCCGGCAAGGCCGCCGGGTCGATACCGACACCCTCCGGCGTTTCGCGATACTCCGGCCAGCGCAGATACTCGCGCGCCGCCGGTCCCGCGAGGATCACGTCCGGACCCGGGTGCCACCGCTTCAGCCACGCGGGGCGGAACGCGTAGTAATCAAAAAGAAAGTCGTAAACCGGGTGCTTCTCCCCGCGAGCCGCCCGCTGCTGATGCGGATCGGTCCACTCCCGCACGCGTCGCTCGTGTGTCTCCCGGCGTGCGAGCCAGTCAACCTCGGCCAGTACGTCTGGAGTGTAACCACTCATGCCTAACCCATCTTTCATCCCGACAGGCCCCCAGGCCCGTTAACAGTGGGTAGGGCCCGGCCTCCGGACGGGCCGCGTTGGTCGTGCGCATGCCGAACCGCCCGTCCGGAGGCCGGGCGCTACCCAAGGAGCTATCATGTCCCTGGATCTCAGGCATACGTGTCGGCCAGCGACTGCCAGCTCAACGCCTGCGTGATCGCGGCCTTGGTCGTCGGCTGATCGAACTCGACGAGCACTTCCTTCTTCTCGCGCGGATACAGCTCGAAGTAGTTGTCGCTGCTGTGGTGCGCGAGGCCGGGCAACTCGAAGGCGAAGCGGTGCTGGAAGACGTCCGAGCGGAAGGTCAGCAGCGCCTTTTGCGGCGAAAGCGAGCGCACCGTCACGTCGGTCTTCGGCTGGGGCAGCGCGACGAAGCGCGGCGGGGCAAGGAAGACTGTCTCCTCGCTCACACGCACGCCGTCGATCTCAAGCGCGATTCGCAGGTAAAGGTGGTCGCGCCCATGCTGCGCGATGGGCTGGGCGAGATCGAGGGTCTGCTGCTTCACGCTGCGGCCGTAGCGCAGCGCGACGCGTTTCTGTCCGCCCAAGACGACGCGGCCGTCCACGTGGAAAAGATCCCACAGCAGCACGCCCTCGGCCTTCGCGGGCGCGTCATACACTGTGTACAGGTGCACTTGGCGCACGGTCGACCGGCGGTAATTGCCGATGATAGCCGTCTCGGTGCCCGGCACGTGCGCGCTGACGAGCGCCGGCGCGAAGAAGCGACGGACGACGTGCTGCAGCGCCTTCCACCGCCCGGTGTGTTCGATCGAGCTCCAAGAGGCGACCGGCCAGCAGTCGTTGAGCTGCCAGTAGAGCGCGCCCATGCACACCGGCATGATGCGGCGGTAGTGCTCGACGCCCGTCTGCATGCAGTGCGCCTGGTTGAGCTGCGAAAGGTAGATCAGAGCCGCCTGGCTCTTCGGGAAGCGGTAGAGCCGCGACACGTAGTCGAGGATGATCTGGTTGCCGGCGGTGTTCTTCTGATGGTTCTCCATCACCGGGCCGAAGACGTTGGCCTGATCGGGCGGACAGAACGTCGCCTGCGTCTCCGGCGAGCAGTAGCTCTGCATGCCGAACTCCGAGACGAAGCGGAACCGCCACTTCTCGTAATCCTTCACCGGGTGGCGCGCGTGCCATACGTCCCAGAAGTGGGTGTCGCCGCTCTTTTCGCCGAGCGGCTTGATCGTGTAGTCGTTGTTGCGGCCGGGTCCGCGGTACGGCGAGGTCGGCCAGTAGGGCGTGACGCCGTCGTGCGCGGCGACGGCCGCGGGTAGAACTTTGTGGAAGACAGCGTCGTAGTTGCGCCGCAGCCGCGGGGTCCTTTCGAGGGCCTCCCAGTTGAGGGTCTCGATCTCGTTGTTGCCGCACCACAGGGCGAGGCTGGCGCGGTGGCGGATGCGGCGCACCTGATGATCCGCCTCGGCGCGCACGCTTTTGAGGAAGGCGGGGTCGCCCGGATACAGCGTGCAGGCGAACATGAAGTCCTGCCAGACGAGCAGGCCGAGCTCGTCGCACACGTCGAAGAAATCCTCGCTCTCGTAGATGCCGCCGCCCCAGACGCGCAGCATGTTCATGTTGGCGCGGGCGGCGGACTGGAGGTCGCGCGCGTAATCGGCGCGGGTCAGGCCGGCGACGAAGCTGTGCGCCGGAATCCAGTTGGCGCCCTTGGCGAAGATCGGGCGGCCGTTGACGACGAAGCGGAACGATTCGCCCCATTTGTCCTTCGACCGGTCGAGCGCGATCGTGCGCAGGCCAATGCGCCGCGACCAGGTACCAATCTCGCGCCCGGCCCGGTCCTGCGTCCGCACGACAACCGAATACAACGGCTGCGCGCCATGGCCGTTTGGCCACCATAGTTCCGGCTCCACAATGCGCACCGTCAACGCGCCGGCGCGTCCCGATACCTCCGCCACTACCCGGTCGCCCCGGCCAATTGTCACGCAATACGTGACAAAGCGGTCGGAGCGGGTGAGCTCGGGGTGGAGGGCGAGGGTGACGGTGCCGTCGGCGGCGTGGTCCTGGGTGATGCGGACACTTTCGAGGCGGTTGCCGCTCCACGCCTCGAGGCGCAGGTCGCGCCAGATGCCGGCGGTGACGAAACGCGGACCCCAGTCCCAGCCGAACTGGCAGGGTTGCTTGCGGAAGACCGAGCTACGGCCGACGGAATCGTTGAACTCCTTCGGTTGATGTTCCGGCCGCGTCTTGGGCAATGCGCGTCCGACGCTGGAGAAGCGAATGCGCAGCTCGTTGCGACCGCGGCGTAGGAGCGGTTTCACGTCCCAGCGCCAGCCGATGAACATGTTGTCGGTGCGGGCGACGACGCGACCGTTGAGCGTCACCGTGGCGAGGGTGTCGAGGCCGTCGCAGACGAGATCGATGGTTTCCTCGGCAAGGGCGGCGGCGGAGACGGTGAAGGTGGTCGCGTACTCCCAGTCGCGATCCTCGATCCACTGCAGGTCGAGTTCATTCGTGCCGTGGAAGGGATCGGGGATGAGCCCGGCTCGGCGCAGGTCGCGATGAACGCAGCCGGGCACGACGGCGGGGTGCCAGGCGGCGCTGGTGGTGGCGTCGCGGAACTTCCACGGCGCGGAGGCGAGGGGCAGGGAGATCATGCGGTAAACAAAATCAGAGTCGCGTCAGCAGGCGGCGCACGCCCTCGATGGGCGTCGCGGTGATGAAGCTCAGGCTCACGGCCCAGCTGCGGGAGGCGACGAGGTTGCGCAGCGTGGCGGCGGCGGCGGGGTGGTTGAGGATCGCACCGCTGACGCCGCAGGTGGTGGCTTGGTTGCCGAACAGGCGGGCGGTCACCACTTCGCCCTGTTCGACGAGGCCGGTGAGCGACTCGATCAGGACCTGTTGCGCGGGTTCATTGCCGGCCTGGGCGAGCTCGAGCAGGTGCGGGGTGAAACCGGCGATGCGGGCGTTGGCATCGGCCGCAGTGTAGAACGAGCGCGAGATGGCGCCGTACACTTCGATGCCCGTGTACGAGCGGATGCGGTCGCCGAGGGCGGTGCGCGGGGCCCAGCCCTGGAGTTCGCGCAATCCGCGCGCCAGGGCTCGGCGGCCGAGGTCATGGCCGCTGCCGGGATCGCCGAAGAGCCAGCCGAGTCCGCCGGCGTAATGAACTGTGCCATCGGGTGCGCGGGCCGAAATGAACGAGCCGGTGCCGGCGTGCATCACGAGCCCGGGTCCGCCGGCCGTGGCCAGTTCGAGGACGGGCAGCGAGTCGAGGACGGCGACGATGCGGCCATAACCCGTGAGGCCGGCCGACGTTTCCTGCCAGAAGGTGGGCGCCCCGGCCATGCAGAGGAGCGTGGCGTCAACCGCGACGCCGGGCCGCGGCGATTGGGCGAGCAAGTGCTGGAGGGCGTCGACCAGCGTGGCCCGGGCCTTGTCGGGCCCGAGGAGGCTGGGGTTGCAGCCCGGGCCGATGTGCTGGGCGATGATCGCGCCGGACTCGTCCACCAAGATGAGCTCGGTCTTCGAGCCGCCGCCGTCGATGCCGATCCGGAGACTCATGCGAGCTGGCGGCTGAGGCGGTGCTTGTAGGCGGCGCCGACGGCGCGGTTGTGCTCGATGGCACCGGGCAGGTTCTGGCTGCGGAGGACGGGAAGCGGGTGACCATTGGCCTTCATCCAATCCATGATTTCCAGCATGAGCAGGTTGAGGAGCATGCCGCCGACCAAGGTGGAAGTGGGTCCGGTCATCACGCCGCCGCCGGTGTCGATCAGCGTGTCGCCCGGGACGCCGAGATTGTCGAGCACGTGGTTGGCGATCTCGTGGAGCTTCTTGCCGCCGGGGTGAACCGTGCGGGCGCCGGCGGACATCGTGGCGGAGCAGAGCCCGACCACATGCAGGCCCTTCTGCTTGGCGTAGAGCGCGACCTCGATGGGCGAGGAGTTCTTCCCCGAGTTGGAGATGACGATGATCGTCTCGCCGGGCCGCAGCTCGTGCTGGCGGTCATGGCGGCCGGCGAGCTCGGTGCCGTAGCCGACGAGGTTCTCGATGAAGCCGCCGGTGGGATCGACGATGCCGCTCACGCAGACGAGTCCGCCGGCGCGGCCGATGATCTCGCGGGCGATCACCTCGCTGTGCCCGCTGCCGAAGACGTGCAGGATCCCGCCCGCGGCGAGCGACTGACCGATGATCGGCGCCAAGGTGCGGAGGACGGGGGCGTTCTTCTCCCGGGCCGCGGCGACGAGGGCCATTGAACGTTCATAGAATGCGTCGGCGAGGGGGCTCATGGTAGCCAAGAGAAAGCTTTCCCCCGGCGGAAGTCGCGGCAAAAGTGGGAACTCCACCGTTCTGTTGCGTCCTGATCGGAATCCGTTTGCCGGTGGCGGCAGCGGACCGGGCACCGGTCTCGATGCGTAACCGCAATAACCCTGTTATCCCCATGAAACTGCTCCGATGGCTCGCATTGACAGCCATACTGACTACTGCCCAGGCAGAGCCCCTGCCGGTCGAAATCTTCGCCCAACCGCCGGCCTTCACCGACATGACCCTTTCCTGGGACGGGAAGTTCGTGGCGTATAAGGCGGAGTTTGAGGAAGCGGAGCGGGTCTTCATCCGCGAACTCGCCACCAAGGAAGTGCTCGGCGTGGACATGCCATCGGTCGTGGCCAATCTGTTTGGTCGCATCGGCAGTATCACTTGGATCTCCAACCGACGGCTCCTGGTCAGCTCTTACCTGGGGTACGTTGCCATCGATCGCGACGGGAAGGACTATTCGCTGCTGACGGATGGCGCGCGGATCTACGGGGTTAATCGGACGGATGATCAGTATGTCAGGGCGGGCCGCTTGCTCTATGTCGACCGCGATACCGAGCGAGACCAGGTCATGCTGGAGGAATATGATCCGCCGACCGGGCGAGTGGCCGCCGGCGGTTATGTTGGCCTCAAGTATCCCAATATCATCCGCCTCGACACCCGCACCGGCCACTTCACCCGGGAAGAGGAGAATCCGGGCGACTTTATCGCCTGGTTCACGGATCGCCAGGGCGTCGTCCGGGTCGCCGTGAAACTCAAGGGCCTCAAGCGTTCGGTGCTGTACCGGGAGAATGCGCAATCGGCCTGGCGGGTGCTGGAAGGGCTGGGCGACGATCCCAAGGGCGCCGAGTTGCTCGGCCTCAGCCCGGATGGTCAGTATCTTTATGTATCGAAGGTGGCCGACAGCGGCCGGTACGGCCTGTATACGTACGACATCGCGGCGGACAAACTCGGCGACCTGATCCTCGAGCATGCGCTTTACGACATCGGGCCGATGAACCTGGGTGGCCCGATCCACACGCCGGCGGGGCGGCTGATCGGGGTGCGCTACTACACGGAGATGGCGCGGACCTTCTGGATCGATCCTGACTTTGCCGCCGTCCAGCGGCAGATCGACCTGGCGGTGCCGCAATCGGTCAACCGCGTCGTTGGCATCAGCCAGGACGAACAGCAATTGCTCGTCTTTGCCTCGTCGGCGAAAAATCCCGGTACCTATTACCTTTTCGACCGGACGAACCAGACCCTGGGCAAGTTCATCGACGTGATGCCCTGGATCCAGCCCGAGCAGATGGCGGAAAAGATGCCGATCAAGGTCAAGGCGCGCGATGGCCTCATGCTGCACGGGTATCTGACCGTGCCGCCGGGCCGGGAGATGAAGCATCTGCCCCTGGTGGTGATGGTCCACGGCGGACCTTGGTCGCGCGACACGTACGGCTTCGATCCGCAGGTCCAGTTCCTCGCCAACCGGGGATACGCGGTGATGCAGATCAACTACCGCGGTTCCACCGGTTACGGCCGGGAGTTTTACGAAAAGGGCTTCCGGGCCGTCGGCACGACGGTGCAGGATGACATCGAGGACGCGACGCGCTTCGCCATCCGCAAGGGAATCGCCGATCCCAAGCGCATTGCGATCATGGGCGGCAGCTTCGGCGGCTATTCCACGCTGATGGGCCTGATCCGTTCGCCCGATCTTTATTGCTGCGGCATCGACATTGCCGGCGTGACCGACTGGGCGGGCATCATCAAGCACGGCGCGACGCTGAACCCGGACAGTTATGCGTTCAGCGTCGACCGGATCGGCGATCCGCAGAAGGACGCCGAGGGCTTGAAGGCCATTTCACCGGTCCATCACGCGGACAAGATCCAGGCGCCGCTCCTGATCGTGCATGGACGGGACGATCCGACGGTGCCCTATGAACAGGCCAAGGCCTTGACCGCCGCCCTGGACAAGGCCGGCAAGTCGTACGAGCTGATCGCCAAGTTCAACGAACCCCACGGCATCTTCAATTTCAAGAACCGCATCGAACTCTACAAACGCGTCGAGGAGTTCTTGGCCAAGTACATGCCCGCGGACCTGTGAGGCGGCGCCGAGCGCTCGCTCACGCCTCCCATCGGCCGTAGATCCCGCAGGGCAGCACCTTGCCGTCGCGCTTGATCGGCAGCCCGATCTCGCCGGCGGTAGTGGTGCCGCGGTCGGGGAAAAGGGCGATGAGGAGGTTGGCCACGACCGTCGGCGACAGGCGCGCGGTGTAGGCGTTGATCAGGAAGAAGAGCGGCGTCTCGCTCAGGAGTTCGCGACACTCGACCAGCAGCGGCCAGAGGTGGTCCTCGAGCTTCCACATCTCGCCCGTGCTGCCGCGCCCGTAGGTCGGCGGATCCATGATGATCGCGTCGTAGCGGCGCCCGCGCTTGAGCTCGCGCCGCACGAACTTCAGGCAGTCGTCGGTGATGTACCGGATCGGCGCCTCGGCCAGGCCGCAGAGCGCGGCGTTCTCGCGGCACCACTTCACCATGCCCTCGGCGGCGTCGACGTGGCACACCTTGGCCCCCGCGGCGGCGGCGGCGCACGAGGCGGCGCCGGTGTAGCCGAATAGGTTCAGGACTGAAACCTCCCGGCCGGCGGCCCGGGCCGCCTTGATCTTGGCGCTGAACCACTCCCAGTTCACCGCCTGCTCGGGGAAAAGGCCGGTGTGCTTGAACCCGGTGGGGCGGATCTTGAACGTCAGCCCCAGCGGCTGATACCGGATCGTCCAATCATCGGGCAAGGGCCGTCGGAACTCCCACCGCCCGCCCCCCGTGCTGCTCCGGTGATAGAAGCCGTCCCAGTTCTCCCACTTGGCCCCCGGGCCGGCGCCCTGCCGCGGCCAGATGATCTGCGGGTCGGGCCGGACCAGCGTGTGCGGACCCCAACGCTCCTGTTTCATGCCATCGCCACAATCGAGCAGTTGGTAATCCTGCCAGCGGTCGGCGACAATCAGGGCGGCACGTTGCAGTGACATAGCCGTCAACATGGCCCGCAGGCGTCGGAGAGGAATCCGAAAACACAGGAGGCCGGCTCCTTTTGAGGAGAAAACCCCGGATTGGCGGCATCAAGTTGACACTGCTGCAAATCATTAGCTTAAGTGGAACCCTTTTCCCTTCCATCATGAGCACCAAATCATCTCTCCGAGCCTTCGTTGCGCTCGCGTTTGCTTTCATCCTCGGCGTCTCCCCGCTTTGGGCCGACGTGGTCGAGACCCGCAACGGCGCCCGCATCGTCGGCAAGGTGACGAAGGTTGAGGACGGCAAGGTCTTCATCGCGACCGATTTCGCCGGTGATCTCACGATCAAGCAGAGCGAGGTCACCACGATGAGCACCGACACGCCGGTCTACGTCCGCCTCGCCAGCGGCACGGTGCTGCAGGGCACGCTTGCCGGCTCCGGCGAAACGCTCAAGATCAACGGCGCCGACGGCGAACTGACCACCAAGGTCGAGAAGGTCAGCGCCTCCTGGGACCCGACCGGCGAGGATCCGCAGGTCACGGCCATGAAGAAGCAGATCGCGGCCAGCGAGCGCAAGTGGGCTTACCAGACCTCGGTCGACCTCACGGGCAAGACCGGCAACACCAACTCCACGGGCCTCGCCGCCGGCTTCACGGCCACCCTGGCCAGCCCGCAGGATGCGCTGAAGTTCTACGCCTCGACCAACTACGCCACGTCCGAGGATGCGGCCGGCAACGAGACCAAGACCGCCGACGAGCTGAAGGGCGGCGTCGACTACGCCTCCTTCTTCGCCGAGCGCCTCGGCTGGTTCGTCCGCCAGGAGCTCGAACGCGACAACGTCGAGGACGTGGACATGCGCTCGACGACCGACGCCGGCTTCACCTACCGCTTCGTCAAGACCGACGCCCACCAGCTCACGGGCCGTCTCGGTGCCGGTTACCGCTTCGAGAGCTACGGCACGGGCGTGGAGAACAAGGGCGCCGTCATCTCCACGGGCCTGGCCAATGCGATCAAGTTCGGCGAGTTCGCCTCGCTTGTCACCGACCTGCAGTTCCTGCCGGCGGTGGACGATTTCGCCGACTACCGCTTCGTGCACGACTCGGCGCTGGAGTTCCCGATCGCCGCCGGCTTCTGGAAGCTCCGCGTCGGCCTCAACAACCAGTTCAACAGCACCCCGCAGCCCGGCCGCGAGGAACTCGACACGACCTACTACACGCGGCTCGTGCTCAACTGGAAGTAAGGCGAACCAACGCTTTCGTTTTCCAATCGGCCCCGGAATGATTCCGGGGCCGGTTTGCTTTTGCGGCCGCCGCCCGCACGCTCGATCCAAACATGGCCCCGCAACGCCAGGATTACCTGCTCCGCCTGATCGAGGAACTCGGCCGCTTCGTGCGCGAGGCGCTGCGCTCCGGCGAACCGCAGCGCGCCGAGGCCGCGCTGCCCGCGCTCGTGCAGGCCCAGGAAAGGCTTTTCGCCCGCCCGGCGGCGCAGTTTGTCGGCCTCACGCCGGAGGCGCAGGTGGACCTGCTGGCCTTCGCCGAGTCGCCGGCCACCGCCCAGGAAAAGTGCGCCACCTACGCGGCCATCCTCGACTACGCTGCCGAACTCTACGAACCCGCCGGCCGCCCCGCGCTCGCCCTCGCCTCCCGCGAGTGGGCCAACACCGTCCGCGCGATCGCCGCCACGCGCTGGCCGGTTTCGGCGTAGGCCAGCGCGCTTGCGCGCGCCCGAACCGCGCCCGCAAGCGGGCTGGCCTACGCCGACCCGCAGCCGTTCAGGTTCCGTACAAGCGGTCGCCAAAATCACCCAGCCCCGGGAGTATGTATTTCCGGTTGTTCAACCCGCGATCATGCGCCGCGGTGAAAATCGGCACCTCGGGGTGGCGGGCCTGCACGGCCGCGACACCCTCGGGGCTGGCGACGATACTGACAAACGACAATTCCCGGGCCCCCGCGGTCTTCACGACGTCGAGCGCCTGCACGGCCGAGCCGCCGGTGGCCAGCATCGGGTCGACCACGATCACGCGGGCGCCGTCGAGCGGCGGCAGCTTGCAGTAGTAACTGCGCGCGACGGCGGTCTGGTGATCGCGCTCGAGCCCGATGTAGCCGACGCTCACGTCGGGAAAGATGTCGAGGAACGGCTGCACCATGCCGAGTCCCGCCCGCAGGATCGGCACGACCACGAGCGGGCGGGCGAGCACGCGGCCGCTCGTCGGTTCCAGCGGCGTGTGCACCGTTTTCTCCTCGGTCGCCAGGTCGCGCGTGGCCTCGACCGCCAGCAACAGCCCAAGATGATAGGACAAGGTCCGGAACGTGGCCGGCTTGGTGGTCTTGTCCCGCAGGTGCAGGACGATGTGGGCGGCGAGTGGGTGGGAGAGGACGTGGAGCGACATGGCGTAGAATGGGATTCAGTTTCCAGGTTTCCCGGCTTCCCCCTTACAGCAGGTCCTTCTCCACCTTCTGCTCGAGCACGCGCTCGAGCTCCTTGCGCAGCGCCTTCTCCTTGCCGCGCAACCCGGGCATCAGGGCGAGCCAGTGATAGACCTCCTCGCGCAGGTGCTTCGGCATCACGGGCTCCTGCGCCAGCACGCGCTCGAAGGCGCGGACACACAGCGTGGCGACCTGCTCGCAGAGCCGCTGGGCGTCGGCCGAGCTGTGCTGGCCGGCGAGCCGCATCACCTCGTCGAGCTGGCGGTGCCGACGCTTCATGATCGCCGTGTAGGCGGCGAGGCTCGGGGTGACGACATTCACCGTGCGGGGAAAGTGGCTCGACATCAGGTTCCACGGGTCGGGCCCGTAACCCCCGGCCCGGATGTCGCTCCGCAGCAGCACCGCCGGGATGTCGGCGCATTTCGCAAGCATGAACTCGACCACCGCCCCGGCATCGAGCTCCGCGCCGTCGTAGTTGAACAGCGCGAGGTCGCACGCGAGCAGCGTGCGCACGTTGTGATCGCGGATGGCCCGCTGCGTCCGGCCCCGCGGCTCCAGGTCCTGCGGCAGCGTGCAGAGAAAGCGCCCGTGCGACTTCTCGTAGATCGCCTCGGCCAGGTAGGCGTTGCCGATCAGGTGCTTGTGGTTGAAGAGCTCGCCGGCGAAATAGACCGTGTAGCTTTGCTTCGATTTTTTCATCCCGGGGTGGACGCTCGCCAGCTAGCCCGCAAGCGCGGCGGGGGACAATGGCAAACTGGGACGCGCCGATTACGGCGTCAGCGTCAGCTTGTGCGCCGCCGGCCCCGGCAGGAACGGCGTCGGCTCGCCCTTCACCCACGCCTCGTGGCCGGCGCGGTAAAAGGGCGACAACGGATGCCCGCTCTGGCCGCCCGGCATGTGGGCGAGGCCCTCCGCCTCGCGGCCGGGCGAAACCACCATGCGCTGGCTCGCGCCGAAGTTCCGGCTTTGCCAGCGCGGCGTGTCATCGTCGCCGGGCAGCGACGCCGCCGGCAGATCGAGCCAGCCCGTGAGCCACGTCGGGAACATCGGGCTGAGCGCATGCCGGATGCGGACGACGTTGGCCCGGCCCCAGGTGGCGCGGGCCGGATCCTCGCCGCGCTGCGCGAGGTCGCTCATCACGGCATCGGCCGCGGCGACGAGCAGTTCGTCCCAGCGCGTGAATTTCGGGTTCAGCAGATGCGGCGGCTTCTCGGTCAGCAGGGCCCACAGCGGCTCCTCGTGGCGGAACCGGCGCCAGTTGAAGGTCTCGTCGCGCGCGACACACGGGGCGAACACCGGATCGAGCGCCAGCGCGGCGACCTGCCGGCGGAACTCGCGCACGAGCCGGTAACTGACCGAGTCCACGGCCGCATGCCCCTCCCAAGTCTCGACCAGCGTGCGCAATTGCTGGCGCGCCGGCCGGTCGGCGGTGACGTCGGGCCGGAGGGTCTGCACCAGCAGCCGCTGCCAGCGCGCGAGCGATCGCGCCTCGTCGTCGAGCTGGATGGCGAGCAGATCCGTCGGCTTGACCTGCGTCAGCGACCCGAGCCGGTCGCGGATTTGCCTCGCGCGAGCGGGGCCGAAGAAACCGCCGTCTCCCAGCGTCGCGAGTCCCGCACCGCCGATGTGGCGATGGTTGGCGCTCCAGAGCACCCCGGCCATCACCGCGGCGTCCGCGGTCGGGGTGCCGTTGGCCGCAATCCGAATCACCGGAACATCGGCCGGCGGGAGAAAACCGTCCCAGTATCGATCACCGTAGGTCCAGGCCACGGGATAGCGCCCCGTGTACCCGACGCGCCTGGGCAGGCGGCCGGCGATGGTCCAGGCGATGCTGCCGGTGGCGTCGGCGACCACGATATTCTGCGCCGGGATGCCGGCGGTCTGGGCGAGGTCGATCGCCGCGTCGATGTCGGTCGCGGTCTCGAGCCCCATCAGGTTGTAATTGGTCGCGCCGGGCTCGTGCATGATCCAGCGCAGCGCGAGGGGCCGGTTCTTTTCGCCGAGGCCGATGACCGGACCCCAGACGGTGGTCTCGACCTCGAGGGTGACGGGGTCGCCGCCCTTGACTTGGATGACCTCGGGCCGGCGGCCAAACTCGACGTTCTCCGTACCGCGCTTGTAGAGCGAGCGGTCGATGATGTTGGGCTCCACGACGACCACGTCGCTCGTGTCGACCAAGGCGTCGGTGAAGCTCCAGGCGATGTGACCGTTGCTGCCGACCACGACGGCCGGGGCGCCGGGCAGGGTGAAGCCCGTGACCCGATGCGAGCCGCCGGTGCCGCCATCCCAGATCAGCGAGGCGCGGTACCAGGTGTTGGGCACGCCGAGGCGGAGGTGCATGTCGCCCGCGAGCAGGGCGCCGCCGCTGGCCGTGCGGCTGGCGGCCACGGCAAACGCATTGCTGCCGGCCGGGTACGCGTCGAAGCCGGCATCGGTCGCGGCCGACGTCACCGCCCGGCGGCGCAGGTCGATCCGCGTCGGCGGCGGGATCGGCGGCAGCGGCTCGGTGCTGCCGTCGAGCGAGGCGTCCGCGGGGGTCTGCAGCGGCGCGAAGAAATCCGCGACGCTCTGGTCGTAGAGGTCGCGCACGAGCGTGAGCGAGCGTTCGTAGGCGCCCTTGGAATCC
Organism: Opitutaceae bacterium; assembly: GCA_019634615.1. Lineage (GTDB taxonomy): Bacteria > Verrucomicrobiota > Verrucomicrobiia > Opitutales > Opitutaceae > UBA2377. The sequence continues at coordinate 32,367 of JAHCAZ010000023.1, read as the reverse complement.
TGCAGCTCGAGCGCCATCGCGTGGATGGCGAGATAGCTGTCCTCGGGCCGCCAAGGCTGCGGGTCGGTGCGTAGGACGATGTACTCAAAGGGCACCTCGCCGAGTGCGGCGAGGCCGGCGTTCACGCCCGCGGTGTAAGCCTCGACCACCGCGCGGTGTTCCGGGGTGTCGGCCGCGAGGGCCGCGCGCGCGATGGCGCGGAAGCCGTGGATCCGCGCCGCCTGGTCGGCCGGGAGGGCGCGGCGGCCGACGAGTGCGGCCAGCTCGCCCGCGGCGCGGCGCCGCAGGAGATCCATCTGGAAAAAGCGATCCTGCGCATGCAGGTACCCCAGGGCCCGGGCCGTGTCGGCGCGGTTGGCCGCGTAGATCGTCGGGATGCCCAGCGCGTCGCGCTCGACGCGCACGGCGGCGGCCAGGCCGGTCAGGGCAGCGGTGCCATCGAGCTGCGGCCGGCTGGCGCGCAGTTGCAGGTAGAACCACGCGCCGACGAGCGCCGCCAGGAGCAGGAGCACGCTGACCACGGCGGCCAGGACGCGCAGGACTCGGAGAGCTTTCACGTCAGCCTTCCCAGGCGCGGGTCGACACGGGGTCGCGACCCTCGTCGAAATCGAGGTAGTCGAACATCGTCTCGACCGGTTTGCCCTCGAGCTTGGACTCGCCGATCCGGCGTTCGAGCACCTTGCGGCCCTCGTCGCGCCAGCCGCGCTTCATCATGAAGCCGCTCCACACCTCGCATTGCTCGTCGGTCCGGGCGCCGCCCTTCTCGTGGCACCAGGCGAGCGCCTGCTCGTCGGTCAGGTTGGCGGCGAGCACGCGGGCCTTGAGTTCCTCGTAGTTCACGCCGAGGAAGCTGCAGCAGCGGGCGTCGAAGCCCTTGCCGAGGTTGGCGCCGTAGTCTTCGAGCGGGAGGCGACCGGCGGCCTGGAGGCGGATCTTGTCGAGCATGCGGCCGAAATAGACGAGGCGACCGACGCGGACGTAGGGACTGCGGAGACCGGGAACGTTGGGCATGGGAGGTATCTTGTGGCGGTCGGGACCACCGGCCGGCGAGCGGAAAATCCGCCTAGGTCCGGCGCCAGTAGACCCAAGTGGCGAGCAATCCCAGCGCGAACGTGGGGGCGTTGATCCAGAGCTGGTGGAAGGGCACCGGCCAGTGGCGGCAGGCATAGATCACCGCCACGTGCTTGATCGCGATGGCCGCCCAGCAGATGAGCAGGAAGCGCTGCATTCGCGGGTTAGGCGGCTGTGGATGGATCACCTGCACCTCGGCGACGAACCCGCGCTCATAATCGGCCGGAGCCGGCGGGTCGGAAAATCGGGAAAAAGTCGGGAGCATGGCGGTGACGGATGCTTGAAAGATAGCGCAACCTCGTCCGAATGGAAGCCGACGTGTCCCAATCCACCCCCCCGTCCTCCCCTGCCACACCGTCCAACCCGCTGCCTGCCGCCCAGCCCCCGGTCGAACTGGACGGCACGCGCCTGGCCGCTCCCAGCGCCGCCGCCGCCGGCTTGACCGCCGTGGCGAAGACCAACCAGCTCGTGCTCATGGGCGTGGGCCCGGTCCGCGGCGCGCAGCTGCTCCTCAACGTGAACCAGAAGGACGGGTTCGATTGCCAGTCCTGCGCCTGGCCGAGCCCCGACGGGGAGCGCCACGTTTTCGAATTCTGCGAGAACGGCGCCAAGGCGATCGCCGACGAGGCCACGCCCAAGCGCTGCACCCCGGAGTTCTTTCGGGCGCACGCCGTGGCCGAACTGGCCGCGCATGGTGATTACTGGCTGAACCGCCAGGGCCGGCTGACCCATCCGATGGTGCTCCACCCGGGCGCGCCCCACTACGAGCCGATCAGCTGGGAAGACGCCTTCGCCCTCGTGGGCCGCGAGCTGCGCACCCTGGCCTCGCCGGACGAGGCGGCCTTCTACACGTCGGGCCGCACGAGCAACGAGGCCGCCTTCCTTTACCAGTTGTTCGTCCGCCTGTTCGGGACCAACAACCTGCCAGACTGCTCGAACATGTGCCACGAGTCCAGTGGCGCGGCGCTGTCGGCCTCGATCGGCATCGGCAAGGGCACGGTCACCATGGATGACTTCGCCCAGGCCGACCTCATCTTCGTCATCGGGCAGAACCCCGGCACGAATCATCCGCGCATGCTCCTGACGCTGGAGGACGCGAAGCGGCGGGGGGCGAAGATCGTTTCCGTGAATCCGCTGCCCGAGATCGGCACGCGGCGTTTCAAGAATCCGCAGCATTTCCTCCACCCGCTCGAGGCGCTGCCCACGCTTCTCGGCGAGGGCACGCGGCTCGCGGATGTCTGGGTGCAGCCGCGCGTGAACGGCGACCTGGCGCTGTTCAAGGGGCTCATGAAGGCGATGCTGGAGGCCGAGGACGCGGCGCCGGGCACGGTCTTCGACCAGGCGTTCATCCGGGAGCACACCCACGGCTACGAGGCGCTGGTGGCCGACCTGCGCGCGACGGCGTGGCCGGAGGTCGTCGCCTCCAGCGGCGTCGCCGAGGCGCAGATCCGGCAGGTCGCGGAGCTGGCCGCCCGCTCGCGGGCCACGATCTGCTGCTGGGCCATGGGCCTGACCCAGCAGCCCAACTCGGTCGCGACCATCCAGACCATCGTCAACTTCCTCCTCCTCGGCGGCCACCTCGGGCGGCCTGGCGCCGGGGTCTGCCCGGTGCGGGGCCATTCCAACGTGCAGGGGGACCGGACCATGGGGATCTTCGAGAAGATGCCGGACTGGTGGCTCGACCGGCTCGACGCGGAGTTCGGCTGCAAGTCCCCGCGCGTCCACGGATTGGACACGGTCGACACCATCAAGGCGATGCATGCCGGCCGCGTGCGGGTGTTTGTCGCGATGGGCGGCAACTTCCTTTCGGCCACGCCGGACACCGAGTTCACGGCGGCGGCGCTCCGGCGCTGCGCGCTGACGGTGCAGGTCTCCACCAAGCTGAACCGCGCCCACCTGGTCACCGGCCGCACCGCCCTCATCCTGCCGTGCCTGGGCCGCAGCGAGCACGACCTGCAGGCGACCGGCGAGCAATTCGTCACCGTCGAGGACTCGATGGGCATCATCAACCCCTCGCGCGGGCGGGTCAAAGCCGCCAGCCCGCACCTGCGCAGCGAGCCCGCCATCGTGTGCGGTCTCGCCCGCGCCGTGCTCGGCCCCGGTTCGCCGATCCCCTGGGAGGAATTCGCCGCCAATTACGATCTCATCCGCGACCGCATCGCCCGCGTCGTGCCGGGGTTCGAGGACTTCAACCGCCGCATCCGCGCGGGCATCTTCTACCTCCCCAACGCGCCGCGGGACCGCCGTGAGTGGCGCACCGCCACGCGCAAGGCGAACTTCACCGTCGCTCCCATCCCGCGGCCGGAGTTCGCGCCGGGCGAGTACGTGATGATAACGATCCGCACTCACGACCAGTTCAACACCACGGTCTACGGCCTCGACGACCGGTACCGCGGCGTCTACGGCGGCCGGCGCGTCGTGTTCATGCACGCGGACGACATTGCCGCGGCCGGCCTGCAATCAGGCCAGCTCGTCGACCTCACCAATCGCCACGGCGGGGTGGAGCGCGTGGCGCCCAACTTCATGGTTGCGGTCTACGCGATCCCGCGTGGCTGCGTCGCCACCTATTTTCCCGAGGCGAATGTCCTGGTGCCGATCGACAGCGTCGCGGCGGTCAGCAACACGCCGACCAGCAAGTATGTGATCATCAACATCCGCGCGGCGGCCGATCCCGCCGCCGGGCTCGCCGCGCTCCGGACCGCCGCGGACTGAACCGCCGCGGCACTTGTCCGGGAACCCGACACAGCTATCCTGTGTCATCAGCGACACCATGAAAACACCGCCCCTGATCCTGACCGCCGCCGTGAGCCTGCTGGCCGCCCTCCCGGCGTTTGGCGCGGAGTCTGCCAAGGCCGCCAGCAAGGTGGAGGTGCTCTTCGCCAAGGCACCCGACAAGTACGTCGACGTGCGCGATGGCTTCTCGGCTTCCGAGAAGGGCCAGGCCGCCAACCTCGACAGCCTCAAGCAGTACATCGAGGAGCGCGGCAACGAACTCGTAGCCGACGGCCAGAAACTCACGGTCACGCTCACCGAGGTCGACCTCGCCGGCGACTTCGAGCCCTGGCGCGATCCGGCGATGAACGACGTCCGCATCGTGAAGGACATCTACCCGCCGCGCATCGACCTCGAGTTCAAGCTCACCGGCGCCGACGGCAAGGTTATCAAGGAAGGCAAGCGCGAGCTCCGCGACCTCGCCTTCATGATGAAGCTCAGCATCCACCGCGACGACCCGTTCCGCCACGAGAAGCAGCTGCTTAACGAGTGGCTGACCCGCGAGCTGAAGTCGGCGAAGTAAGCCTGCCGCCAAATCCCATTTGCCCGCGGCCGCGAGTGTCCTACGCTCGCGGCCGTGTCGTCTACCGAACCCGAGGATCGTGCCCGCCTCGACAAGTGGCTCTGGAGCGTCCGCGTCTTCAAGACCCGCGGTGAGGCCGCCGCCGCGTGTCGCGCCGGTCTCGTGAAGGTCAACGACGTGGCGGCGAAGCCGGCACGCGCGGTGCATGCCGGCGAGACCGTCACCTTCCGCCAGGGCATCGTCTACCGCACCCTGCGCGTCCTCGCCGTGCCCGCCTCGCGCCTCGGCGCGAAGCTGGTGCCGGAGTTCTGCACCGACCTCACCCCGCCCGAGGAATTCGCGAAGGCGAAGGAGCAGCGCATCCAGCACCTCCTCGCCGGCGCCCCCGGCCAGGGCCGACCCACCAAGCGCGACCGCCGCCGCCTCGAGCGGCTGTGGGAGTAGGGATTTCCATGGAAACCAGCGTCTACACGAAATTCGAAACCGAGCTCGCCGTCCGCCCTGACGACATCGACCTGTACCAGCACGTGCACAGCACGCGCTACCTCGACTACGTGCTGGCGGCGCGGTTCGAGCAGATGGACCGGTATTACAAGATGTCCATGCAGGAGTTCGCGAAGCTCGGCCTCGGCTGGTTCATGGCCTCGGCCACGATCAACTTCAAACGCCCGCTGGGCTGGGGCGACCGCATGGTGGTGCGGACGTGGATCGTGCATTTCACCGACACGGGGTGCCGGGTGGCCTTCGAGATCGACAAGCTGCCGACCGGCAAACGCTCCTGCGACGGTCATGCCGACTACACCCTCGTCACCCTCGCCACGGGCCGCGCGACGCCGCTCCCGGCGGACATCAAGGCGCGGTATTCGATCTGAGAATCGCGGAAACGCGGAAGGGCGGAAGCGCGGAAAGACGATAGGGTTTAGATGGCCTAAGCCCGTGAGGGTAGAACGTTATCTCGCATTCATGCCCCGGTTATTTTCCGCGTCTCCGCCCTTCCGCGTTTCCGCGATTTTGCCCTATCCCGAATAGACTTGCTTAAATCCCGCGCAGGTATGTCCTACCGCGAATCGTTAGTGATAGCGTTAGGTGACAGTATCTGGTGAGTCGTAGGCTGAGCGAGTGCTCAAGTGATGATTTCGAAACCCACGGTGGGAACGGACCTGGCAGCGGACGAAGGATCTACGAGATATCACATGAGTAACTCCAAACTGTACGTCGGTAACCTGTCGTTCAAAACCACCGAAGACGAGCTCCGCTCCGCTTTCGGCCAGTTCGGCTCCGTCACCGACGTTTACGTCGCCATGGACAAGATGACCGGCCGCCCGCGCGGCTTCGCGTTCGTCACCATGGGCACGGCTGAAGAGGCCAAGGCCGCGGCTGAGAAGATGAATGGCACCGATCTCGGTGGCCGTCAGCTCACCGTCAATGAGGCCCGTCCGAAGGAAGAGCGTCCCGCTGGCGGTTTCGGCGGCGGCGGTCGTGGCTTCGGCGGCGGCGGCGGTGGCCGCGGTGGTTTCGGTGGCGGCCGCGATCGCGGCGAGCGCCGTTACTAAGCCTTCAGTCCTAACCAACTGAATTTCGAGGGACGGAGCTCCTTTGGGGCTCCGTCCCTTTTCTTTTCCAACCAGCGTTCGGACGCATCGTCCGCCCGCCCCGTAGCCACGAGCGTGAGCGCGTGGGGTCCGCCCCAGCCTCCGCCATCCGCCACGCGCTCACGCTCGTCGCTACACCGTCAGCGAATATCCTTATGCCTTTCAAAGCTCTCAATCTCTCCGAACCCGTCCTCCGCGGCGTCCAGGCCGCCGGTTACTCGGATCCCACGCCCATCCAGCTGCGCGCGATTCCCATCGTGCTCGGCGGCGGCGACGTCATCGGTTCCGCCCAGACCGGCACCGGCAAGACCGCGGCCTTCGCGCTGCCCATCCTCACCAAGCTCGGCCACCACGGCAAAGCTCGCGTGCTCGTCCTCGAGCCCACCCGCGAGCTTGCCGCCCAGGTCGAGACCGCCTTCCGCGATTTCGCCCGCTTCACCGACCTGCGCACGGTCGCCATCTTCGGCGGCGTCGGCTACGGCAACCAGCGCGCCGAGCTGCGCCGCGGCGTCGACATCATCGTCGCCACGCCCGGCCGCCTCATGGATTACCTGAAGGAGGGCACGCTCAGCCTCCGCGACATCAACACGCTCGTCCTCGACGAGGTGGACCACATGCTCGACATGGGCTTCCTGCCCGTCGTGAAGGACATCATCGGCCGCTGCCCGCGCGAGCGCCAGACGCTCCTCTTCTCCGCGACCGTGCCGCCCGAGATCCAGGCCATCGCCTCGTTCGCCCTGCGCAACCCGACTCGCATCGAGGTCGGCGTCGCCCGCACCGTCAACGAGTCCGTCAAGCACGCCCTCTATCCCGTCGGCTACGCGCAGAAGTTCGACCTTCTGCTCGCGCTGCTGGAAAAGACCGACTTCGACAGCGTGCTCGTGTTTTCCCGCACCAAGCACGGCGCCGACAAGATCGCGCGCCGCCTCAAGGCCGCCAACCACTCCGTCGCGGTCCTCCACGCCAACCGTTCCCAGAACCAGCGCATGGAGGCCCTCGCCGGCTTCAAGTCCGGCAAGTACGAGGTCATGGTCGCGACCGACATCGCCGCCCGCGGCATCGACGTCGCCGGCGTCTCGCACGTCATCAACTACGACGTGCCCGAGAAGCCCGAGGACTACGTCCACCGCATCGGCCGCACCGGCCGCGCGCAGGCCGTGGGTGACGCCTTCACGCTCGTCACGCCGGAGAATGCCGGCGACATCCGCGACATCCAGCGTTTCATCGGCGCGAAGATCCCCGAGCTCCGGCTCGAGGGCTTCCCCTACGGTCCCTTCACGCCCCGGCCCGAGCAGCCGCCGCAGCAACGAGAAAGCCGGCATCAAGCCGCGCAGCACCCGCGCGACGGCGACCGTCGCGGCGGCTGGAACCGCTTCGGCGGCCGCGGCCGGCGGTGATGTGTAGGGGCGCACCTCGCGTGCGCCCTGCGTGACCGCCCGGGCGGATGATGCCCAAGGGCGCACACGAGGTGCGCCCCTACATCTGCGCCCCTGCATTTTCTGATTCCCCTGGATCGGATCCGTGCCCATCCGTGGAATCCGTGGTTAACGCTACTCCCTCCCTCGCCGCTGTCGAAAAGCACCTCGCCGCCCTGCGCGCCTGCGACTTGTGCCCGCAGATGCACAAGCCCGTGGTCGTCGGCCGCCCGGTCGCGAGCCGCGTGCTTCTCGTCGGGCAGGCACCCGGCGACAAGGAGCCGAAGCTCGGCCGGCCCTTCGCGTGGACCGCGGGCAAGACGCTCTTCAAGTGGTTCCACGCCGCGCTCGGCTGGACCGAGGACGAGGTGCGCGACCGCATCTACTTCGCCGCGGTGTGCCGCTGCTTCCCGGGCAAGAAGCCGGAGGGCGGCGACCGCGTGCCGGCACCCGACGAGATCGCCCATTGCGCGACCTGGCTCCAACGCGAGTTCGCCCTCCTCCGGCCCGAGCTCGTCCTGCCCGTGGGCAAGCTCGCCATCACCCAGTTCCTGCCCGTGGCGCCCCTCAACGACACGATCGGCCGCTCCTTTCGCATCACCTACCACGGCCACGAGACCGACTGCATCCCGCTGCCGCACCCCTCCGGCGCCTCGCCCTGGCACCGCATGGAGCCCGGCAAGACCCTCCTGCACCGGGCGCTGAAGCTGGCGGCCGGCCACCCCGCTTTAGGCGTGCGCCCCTGAAACCAGCGCCTGGCGGCGGAGCCGAAATGTAGCTACGAGCGTAAGCGAGTGGATTGCGCGCAGCGATCGCCTTGGGCCCACTCGCTTACGCTCGTAGCCACGGAAAGCAATCCGATCTTGATCCGCCATGCGGGTGCGGAAAAAATCCGTGCCAACGGCCCCGCGCCGGTTCTAGTCTTTGCCCATGCTTCGCCGATTTCTCCTTCTCCTTGCCGCGGGCCTCGGCCTGCTGCCGCTGGCGCTCCAGGCCCAGCGGGAAAAACTCCCGCCCGAGGACCTGGCCTGGGTGGAGCAGAACTTCCCCAACGCCAAGAAGAGCAACACCGGCATCCGGTATGACATCCTTGAATCGGGCTCGGGCGAGAAGGCCAAGCCCGGCGACATGGTGTCGGTGCTCTACGTCGGCCGGCTCCTCAATGGCCAGACCTTCGACCAGGTGAGCGATCGCGAGAAGCCCTTCCGTTTCCGCGTCGGCCGCGGCCACGTCATCCAAGGCTGGGACCAGATCCTGCAGCTCATGCGCCCGGGCGACAAATGGGTCGTCATCATCCCGTCGGAGCTCGCCTACGGCTCGCGCGGCACCGGTCGCATCCCGCGCGACGCCACGCTGGTCTTCATGATGGAGCTGCTGGCGGCGGGGCCGAACTGAGCATCCCCGCGGCACGGTGCCGCTGGGTCCAGAGCGTGTCGGCCGTATAAAGCGCCAGCCCCGCCCAGATGAAGGCAAACGACTGGGCGCGCGCCCGGTTGAAGGTTTCGTGGTACACCCACAACCCAAGGGCGAATTGCACCGTGGGCGCGACGTATTGCAGCAGCCCGAGCGTGGTCAGCCGGAGGCGGCGGGCACCGTAGGCGAACAACAGGAGCGGGATCGAGGTGACCACGCCGGCGCAGAGGATCATCCCCTGGGTCCATACCGGCGCGTGGCCGAGCGCCCCCGTGCCGGCTTGGGCCCGCCAGGCCAGCAAGCCCGCGGCGAGCGGAAACAGCAGCATCGTCTCGAGTGTGAGCCCGGCCAGGGGGCCGAGCGGCGAGCGTTTGCGCAGCAGGCCATAGACGCCGAACGTCCCGGCCAACGAGAGCGCGATCCACGGCAGGCGGCCGAGGTGCACCAACTGCAGGCCCACGCCGATGGCCGCCAGCGTGATGGCCAGCCATTGGGCCGGCCGCAGCTTCTCGTGCAGCACGAGGCGGCCGAGCGCGACATTGACGAGGGGCACGAGGAAATAGCCGAGGCTGGACTCGATCACGTGGCCCGCGTTCACCGCCCAGACGTAGACCAGCCAGTTGATGGTCAGCAGCACGCTGCTGGCGAGGTTCAGGCCGGCCGATCGCCAGGAGCCGAGGGCGGCGAAGACCTCGCGGAATCCGCCCAGCCACCACAGGAGCGGGGCCGTGAAGACAAAGGACCAGACGAGCCGGTGGGCGATCAGCTCATGGGCATCGACCGCCGCCAAGGGCCGCCAGTACAGCGGCACGAGGCCCCAGATGAAATAGCAGCCCAGCGCAGCCAGCACGCCACGCCCGGGAGCGCGGCCCGGCGCGCTGCTCATTTGCCGGCCGCGGTCGTGTAGCTGTAGTTGAGGCGGAACTCCTCGATCGCCTGGCCGCGGGCGATGTCAGGTGCGACGCCCCGGGTCATCAGTTCCGCCGCGCGCTTCTCGATCCAGCGCTGCTTGAACTCCTCCTCCACCTGGCTCGCGATGGCTTTGCTCTCCTTCGGCTTCTTGGGTCCCTTGGAAAACACGTTGCAGCCGGTCAGGAACAGGGAAGAGGCGGAAAGGGCGATGACGAGGGTGCGGTTGAAAGCGGTCATGATGGGTGGTTATTGAGAACGATGAGGGTGGGACCGCGAGCGAATCTTTTTGGTTTCACGCCCCGAAAAAATTCCGTTACGGTCGTCGCATGAGTGAGGACACACCTCCGCCCGCACTGCGCCTGAAACCCCGCTTGCGCCCCAATGAGGAGCCCGCTGCCGGTGGTGCCCAACCTGCCTCGCCTGCCCCCGCCGCGCCCCCAGCCAGCCCGCCGAGCCCGGCCGCGGCGGAGCCGGCTGCTGCCGATGCGGCCGCGCCGCGTCTGCGGTTGAAGCCCAAGCTCGCCGCCGAGCCGGCCGCCGCCCAACCCGCTCAACCTGTTGCCGCCGAGGCGCCTGCCACGGCGCCAGCGACGCCCCCTGAGCCCGCCCCGGCTGCACCCGCGCCCGAGGCCGCCCAGCCGGAGCGCCCTCGTCTCAAGCCCCGCCTTACGGCTGAGCCCGCCGCCGCGCCCGCCCAGGCGGTCGAGGCGACTCCGCCATCCGCCCCTGCGCCCGAGCCTGTCGCCGCCGCGCCGACCCCGCCGCCCGCGGCTCCGGAACCGCCGCCCGCGCCCAAACCGCCCGAGGCCCCGGCCGCGGAAGGTTCGAAATTCAAGCTCAAGCCCAAGGCGCCCGCTCCTGCTCCGGCCGCCGCGGCGCCGTCGGCTCCGCCGCCGGTTGCCGCGCCCAAGCCGGCCACGCGTCCACCCATGGTGCCCGGCGCCGCGTCTGCTGCCCCCGCCGCCCCACCGCCGGTGGCGCCTCCCCCTGCAGTCCCCCCGCCGCTCGTGCCCAAGCCACCGGTGCCGCCGCCGGTCGGGGCGCAGGATGACGCCGCCACGCCGTCGCCCGTCGAGGCTGCGCCGCCGGTGGCCGACAACGGCAAGAAAAAGAAGGTGCTTACCGCGGTGATCGGCCTCGCCGCCGCGGTCACCCTCGCCGCTGCCGGCTACATTGCCTGGGTCTTCTTTCTCGCCCCGCCGCCACCCGCGCCCGCGCCGGCCACACCCGTGGCCAAGGCCCCGGCCCCGGCGGCCAAGCCCGCCGCGGTGACCCCGTCAGATACGCTGAACCAACTCGCCGCCGCGCCGAAGCAGATGATCGACAAGGCGCAGGACGCCATCGCCGCGCGCCGCGGCAACGAACAGGACCGCGTGGATGCCGTGCTCGAGGGCAAGGAGCCGCCCGACAAGCGCTTCCTCGACACGCCGCTGCCGGGGCACCTCGGCGGTCAGCCGGCACCGGCACCCGCGCCGAGCCAGACGGTCGTCAAGACCGAGACCCAGCTCGCCCCCGGCATCAAGGTCACCACATCCGACCTCACGGCCAGCGCCCCGGTCAGCGAGGAGTTCCGCGCCTTCGTGTCCGCCGTCCGCATCAACGGCGTGTTCCAGGGCAACCCGCCCCGCGCGTTGATCAACGGCCGCACGATCCGCGCCGGCGAGGCCGCCGATTTGGCATTGGGTATCGTGTTCGAGAGCGTGGATGCGGACCGGAAGACCATCACTTTCAAGGACCGCACCGGCGCGACGATCACGCGGAAGTATTGAAAAGTAGGGCGGGTCTCCGACCCGCCCTATCACCGTGGCATAGGGCAAGTGTAGGCATCAAAAACTAGCCTGTCCTCAATGGCTGGCCTCGGGCGATGGATCGGGCCTTCAGCCCTCCGGTGTGTGTGTGGGCGTTGATTCCTAGGGCGTTGCCCTAGGCTGTAATAGCGGCGCGCCCTCGGCGCTCTGAAATCGTAGCGCCAACGGCGCGTCGCCATCACAGCCTGGGGTGAAACCCCAGGACACGATCCCCGCATCACACCGAGGGCTGAAAGCCCGGGCGATGGATCGGGTCTTCAGCCCTCCGGTGTGTGTGGGGCCGTTGATTCCTAGGGCGTTGCCCTAGGCTGTTATAGCGGCGCGCCAACGGCGCTCTGTTCTGGGTTAGCAGCCGCCTTCTTCGGCTTCGATCCGCCAGCGGTTCCGCCCAGTCGCCTTCGTTGGCTTCAGGCCGGGGAGGTACACGTCGGCGGTCACGCCGCGCGGGAGCTGCAGCTCAACTTCGACATTTGAGCCGACGCGACGCCAGTCGGAGATGATTGCGCCCTGGGGACTCGGGATCGTCGCGCCGCCGGAATTGCCGATGAACGCGGGCGCAAAACGCACCTGCTTCCAGGCCGGCGCGGTCTGACGCACGCCGCCGATGATCTGCATGAGTTGGAAGAGCGGGTGCGCCGACCACGCGTGCGAACGGCTGATGGCGAACGCAGCGGTGTCGCCGAAGATTTCAAACGTCGAGCCATAGGCGACCATGGGCTCCCAGCGTGGCCGGATGTGGCCGACAACGGCGGCGCCGTGACCGCGCGCGGCGAGGACCGAATAGACGTAATTGATCCAGTAGGCACTCGGCTTGGCCGTGTGCCCGGATTCGTCGGCGAGGTAAGCGAGCAGGAACGTTTCCATCGCCGCCTCGGACTCCGGCGCGAGCCCCGCCATGAGCGCCAACGTCTGGGCATGGGGCGATGTGCTGCGCAGCACGCGGCCCTTGGCGTCGAGGCCGTCGCCGAGCAGGCCGTGCCGGTTGAGGAAGGTCCGCAGCTTCGCGCGGAGTCGCTTGGCCCAACGCTCGCAGCGCAGCGCGGCCTTCGCGTCACGCGTCAACCGGTGCATGGCGGCAAGTCGCTCCAGCGCCAGCACGAGCCAAAGGTTGTACACGCTCGAGGCGCCGTCCTTCGGCAACTCGGTCCAGTCGAGGAAGAGCCAGTAGCGCGGATCGTAGGTCACGAGCCCGTCGCGCCCCGTGTGCGCCTCGAAATAGGCGAGGGCGCGCTCGATGCCGGCGCGCTGGTCCTTGAACGGCTGCAGGTCGCCAGTCTGCCAGTAGTAGTCCCATTGCGTGAGCATCCAGACCAAGGTGAAGTCCGGCAGCACGCAGTTGTGCGCCATCGTCGGCGCGTGGCCGTAGGTGAGGCCGTCAGCCGTGTGCTGCGCGCCGATCTGATAGATGCCGCGGCGGAAAAGTCGGGCGTCGCCGCTCAGGTGAAACGTGTTCCAGGCCTGGACGCGCGCGTCGCCCCACCACTGCGCCTGTTCGCGCCACGGGGTGTCGACATAGGCGTCGAGCATGCAGTTCTGCTGCGACCAGGCGCAGGTCTCCCAGATCTTTTCCAGCAGTGGCTCGGAGCTGCGGAAGGCCGCGCGGCGCTCGACCGGGTAACCCGTGCGGCGCAGACAGAGTGACACGTGCAGCGGACCGGTGGAGTTGCGCACGGTGACCGTCACATGGCGGAAACCGTACGGATGGTAGAACATGTACTCCGTGCGCCCGCTCCGGCAGATCACGCGTCCGCTGAACGCCACGCTGCTGCCGTCCGGGAAGCGCAGCTCGGGCTTGAGTGTCGCGGGATCGACGCCCTCGGTGTACGCGAAATCGATCACCTCGCCGCCGCGCCCGCCGCTGACGACCACGGAGAAATTGCCGACCACGGGCCGGCCCACGTCGATGAGGTGGCTGCGAAAGCGGTTCGCGCCGGTTGCCGGCACCTCAAAGCCGGCGGCGAAGAGCCCGACTGGTGCGGTCGGGTCGGCCGGCTTTTCACCCAGACTGACGTCGACCGGCCGGTGTGAGTGGTCTTCGTTTTGCCGCAGGAGGTAAAGGTTGCGCGACTGTTCCCAGCCGGGAGCGCAGTCGCCTTCGCCGAGACCGATGATGCGCCCGGGCCGCTCGGCGACCTCGAACATCTGGGGAATGCCGCGCGGCTCGAGATCGGCCCAAGGGAGGACATGCAGGGCCTGACTGTTTGGCGTGCCCCAGGCGCTGTCGTCGAAATCGCTGTTCATCCAGTCCGTCGGGCACGCCCGCGCATCGAAGTTCTCCTGCGGGAACAATTGCAGGCTGGCGTGCACCATGTCGCGGCGAATGCCGGGCTGGTGCAGGCACTTCCAGGTGCGGTCGGTGCGCAGGCGGCCGCCGCCCCAGGTCGCAGCGACGAGGAGGCCGGCGTAGCCCTGGTGCAGGTACTGGAAATTGCTGAAGCCCGGATTGTAGGCGCGCACGGCAAGCACGTTGCGGCCGGGCACCAGCCAGCGCGCAACGTCGATCTCGTCGTAGGGCCAGCGGGACTGAAAGCCGCGCGCCGGGCCGCGGCCGACGAAGGCGCCGTTGATGTAAAGGTGGTACGACTGGTCGGCAGTGATGAACAGCGGCGCGCGCCGTGGCACGCGGTCGGGCGTGAAGTCACGCCGGAACAGCGCGTAGGCGTTATGCAGGTCCCAGCGCAGGTCGTAGGGCCAGATCCACTCGGACCGGGCAAAGATGCGATCGGCAGGCGATGCGGGGGCGGATTTCATGGGGAAGGATGGGTTTTTCAAACCCAGGGTCCGGATTTTAAAGAGGGAAGCCAGGAAACCGGGAAATGATCGATGGAGAATGTGGGTTCAGGAAAACTCCGAAAATTCCGTTCCTGGTTTCCTGGCTTCCTTCTTGAAAACCATTCTTCACGGCTGGCCGAGCGTGTCGCGGATGCTGCGGAGCAGAACGGGATCGGTGGCGATGCCGAGCACGCCGTTGACGACGAACTGGATGCCGATGCAGAGGATCAGGAAGCCCATGACCTTGGTCAGGGCGTTCATGCCCGTGATCCCGATCACCTGCACGATGCGGCTCGAGACGCGCAGGGTGCTGTAGATGATCGCGGCGACCACCAGGATCCCGAGGATGATGGCCACGTAGTCGGTCCAATCGGTCGCGAGTGAGGTGAAGCCCAGCGTCACGGCGATGGCGCCGGGGCCGCTCAGCATCGGCATGGCGAGCGGCGAGAAGGCGATATCGCGCTTGGCCCGGGCGGCCTCGTTCTCGCGGCTTTGCTGCGCCGGGTCGCGCGGCGGGGCCACGAGCATGCCCGAGCCGATGCCGGCGACGAGCAGGCCACCCGCGATGCGCAAGCCGGGGATCGAGATCCCGAAAAATCCCATGATGAAGGTGCCGCCGATGAGGAAACTCACGAGGATCGTGACCATGTAGATGCACGCCATGCGCAACTGCTGGTTGCGCCGCTCGGGCGTGAGCCCCTCGGTGATGGCGAGGAAGGTCGGCGCGGCGGCGAGCGGGTTGATCAGTGGCAGCAGCGCGATGATGGTGCCGAGGATCAGTTCCCAGAAATGGCTCACGGTGGTCATGGGGTTATGTGGAAATCAGGAAATCAGGGAACGGACCCAAAACCGAATTAATCTGGAACTCAGGAACGCTGGAACCAAGCCCGAGGTTATTTGCATTTTCCAGAGTCCCTGAGTTCCAGATTCATTTCCTGCTTTCCTGATTTCCACATTCATTGGGTTCAGGCTTTCTCATCACCACACATCCACCGGACCCTTCGGCACCGGGATGGCGGTGCGCTCGGTCGGGTCGGCGTCGTCGCGCATGAATGACGCCACCATCGGGGCCGGGGCGAAGCGGGGCAGGAGCTCGCCGCGCTCGTCGCAGAACTGCGCGCGCCAGGCCACGTACTCCGCGATTGCCGCGTCGAAGTCGGCGGCGGAGTTGATCTTGGTAATGCGCTGCTTGAAGGGCTTGGAGGGACCGAAACGCTTTGCATACCACGGCGCCACGCGCCGGAACAGGCGGGCGCCGTGCGCCTCGCCGTAGAACTGCACGTACCGTTCGAAGTGTCGCCGCAGCACGCGCAGGCGCTCGTTGAAGTCGGGCTCGGGCGGCAATTCGCCGGTGGCGAGATACTGGGCCGTGCGGCGGAAGATCCACGGGTCGTAGAACGCCCCGCGGCCGATGCTCACGCCGGCGCAGCCGGTCTCGTCGAGCATGTGCTTGGCCGCCTCGGGGGTGGTGATGTCGCCGTTGCCGATGACCGGGATGCCTTTGACGGCCTGCACGACGGCGCGGATGCCGGCGAGGTTGACCGTGCCGCCGAACCCTTGGGCGCGCGTCCGGCCGTGCACGAAGATGGCGGCAATGCCGGCGTCCTCGAGCACGCGGGCGAGGTCGGGGGCGGTCAGGTTGTCGTCATCCCAGCCGAGCCGCATCTTGGCGGTGACGGGGATCTTCACGGCCGCGATCATGCCGCGGACCAGGGCCGCGGTCTTGTCGAGCTCGGTCATCATGGCCGAGCCGCCGCCGATCTTCACGACCTTCTTCACGGGGCAACCCATGTTGATGTCCACGGACTGGGCCCCGAGTTCCTGGCACATCACGGCGGCGTCGCGCATCTCCTCGGGCACGCTGCCAAAGAGCTGGATCGCCAGCGGGCGGTCCTCAGGCGAGGTGGCCGTGAGCTGCAGCGCCGTGCGGTTGCGCTCGAGGAGCGAGCGCGCGTTGACGAGATCCGTGGTCGCCCAGGCGAGCCCGCCGAGCTCGCGCAGCGTCACGCGGAAGGGCAGGTTGGTGTAGCCCGCCAGCGGCGAGAGAAAGAGGTTGGCGGGCAGGTCGTAGGGACCAAGGCGCATGCGATAGGTTTAGGTGGGGAGTTTAAGGGGGAAGCCAGGAATCCAGGAACGGATGATGGAGAATATCGAACTCAGGAACTCAGGGAAAATTAGGCTATGCCGGGATTATTCCTGAGTTCGTGAGTTCCAGATTTGTTTTTCAGAGGTTCCGGCTCCCATCGATCATCTCCTGGTTTCCTGGCTTCCTTCTTAAGCTATATCTTCCCACATAAACCACCCCCTCCTGTTAACCCAAAAGCTCAACCGCCTTTTTCATCCGTCGGAGGGCCTCGGCGAGCGTCGTGCGTGGGCAGCCGAAGTTCAGGCGCACGTGGGTGCCCTTGGCGGCGCCGAAGAATGCACCGTCGCTCAGACCGACGCCGTGGGCCTCGAAATGCGCGATGGGGTCGGGCAGCTTGAGGGCGGAGACATTGAGCCAGGCGAGGTAGGTGGCCTCGATCGGAGCCTCAACCTTCACGCCGGGCAGCTCGCGGGCGATGAAATCGAGGAGGAAGTCGCGATTGCCCCGCAGGTAGGCCAGCAGCGCCTGGCGCCACGGCTCGCTATCGCGGTAGGCGGCCTCGCAGGCGGTGAAGCCGAGGGCGGTGACCTCGGCGACGACGCCGGCCGTGGCGCGCACAAACCGGGCGCGCAGGCCGGCGTCGGGAATGATCGCCAGCGAGGTGCCGAGACCGGGCACGTTGTAGGTCTTGCTCGGGGCCATCAGGGTCAGCGTGCGCTTGGCGATCTCGCCGCCGAGCGTACCCGTCGGGATGTGGGGCAGGGAGGCGTCGAGGATGAGGTCGCAGTGGATCTCGTCGCTGCAAAGGATGAGATCGTGCCGCACGCAGAACTCGCCGAGCCGCACCAGTTCGTCGCGCCGCCAGACCCGGGCGAGCGGGTTGTGCGGGTTGCAGAGATAAAAGAGCTTGGTGCGCGGCGTCATGGCGCGCTCCAGCGCCTCCCAGTCGATCTCCCACCGCCCGGCGCGGAGGGCGAACGGCACGGTCACCGAGGTGCGCGCGCTATTTTTCGGCGCGCTCATGAACGGCGGATAAACCGGCGTCAGTGTGAGCACCTCTTCCCCTGAAGCCGCAAAGGCCTGGGCCGTGATGTTCAGGCCGACGACCAAGCCGGGCAGCCAAACCAGCCAGGACGGGTCAACCGTCCAACCATAGCGCTGCTGCAGGGCATTTACGACCGCCTCGACCGTGGACGGAACCGGCCGGGCATAGCCGAAGATGCCGTGTTCGACCCGGCGGTGCAGCGCCTCGATCACGGCCGGGGGCGACTTGAAGTCCATGTCGGCCACCCATAACGGCAGGATATCGCGGCCGGCGTACTTCTGCCACTTCTGCGAATCGGTGCCCAGACGCTGCGGCACGGTGTCAAAATCGAAGGTCATGCGGCTGTAATCTGGGGTGGGGGCTTCGACCCGCAACACAAACTCCGGAAGGCGAAGCGGAGCTGTTTTGGGTAGGGCCCGGCCTCCGGACGGGCCGCGTTGGGTATACGCACGCCAAACCGCCCGTCCGGAGGCCGGGCGCTACCCATGTCTTCCGGAACTGGATGATCAAGCCGCGGATAGTCCGGATAGACTTAAGTGATGCCGAGCCGGTATAACCGAGAGAGGGAGGAAGTATTGGGGATTCCCGCGGCAAATTGATAACATGGGGCGTGAGTCTCCCAGCCTCGATATGCGATGAACGGAAAGGTCGGCCATGATCCCGGCCGGCACCTTGGTCCTGCGGACGCTCCTGAACGTGGCCCGCCAGCGCGACGGACTGAATGAGGCGGGTTGCCGTCTGGTGCTCGAATACCTGGCATCGGCCCAGGGCGTCGAGGCGGTGTTGCAGCGCCGGCTGGCGGCCATCGGTTTCAGTGAAAACCAGTTTTCCGTGCTCGTGGCGCTCTACGCGCTCGACCCGGCGGCGTCGACCCCGGCGGACCTGGCGCACCACGCCGGGACGACCCGCTCGGCCATGACCGCGCTCCTCGATCATCTCGAAGTCCGCGGCCTGCTCGCGCGGCAGCGCGACACGCGCGACCGCCGGCTGGTCTACGTCCAGCTCACGCCCGCGGGCCAGACCGCCGCGAATACCGCCCTGATGGACTACCTCCGGGCCGCCAACGAGCTGGCCGACCTGGTCGCACCGGCCGATCAGGCGGCGCTCCTCCAGGCCAGCACCCAGTTTCAGGCTGCCGCCAACCGCATTTCATCCGCCAACGCCTCCGCCACCGTCCCATGAAAACCCGCATCCTTCCCACCCTGATCATCGCCGTCGTCGTCTTCGGTGCGATCTTCGGCTACAAGTACCTCGCCATCCGCCGGGGTATGGCCGCCCAGGCCGGCCAAGTCCGACCGCCGACCACCGTGAGCGCCGCCCCCGCCCAGGAGGAGACCTGGCCCAACACGCTCAACGCCGTCGGCTCGATCGCCAGCTTCCGCGGCATCATGGTCAAGAACGAGATCGAGGGCGCCGTCCGCCACATCGCCTTCACCTCCGGCGCCTACGTCGAGGCCGGCGCCCCGCTGGTCGACCTCGACGACTCGATCGAGGCCGCCAGCCTCCCGGGCCTCGAGGCGCAGGCCAAGCTCGCCGCCACCAACCTCGCCCGCGCCCGCGAGCTGCGCGCCGCCGACACCAACGCCCTCGCCGACCTCGACGCCGCCGAGGCGGTTGCCGCCTCGACCCAGTCCGCCCTGGCCACGCTCCGCGCGACGCTGGCCAAGAAGCACATCGTCGCCCCCTTCGCCGGCCGGCTCGGCATCGCCCGCATCTACCCCGGCCAGTTCCTCGGCAAGGCCGAGTCCATCGTGCAACTCGAGACCCTCGACCCGGTGTACGTCGACTTCTCCCTGCCCCAGCAGAGCATCGCCCAGGTCGCCGTCGGGCAGACGGTGCACGTGCGGGTCGATGCTTATCCGGACCGCGTGTTCGCCGGTACAATCGCCGCGATCTCGCCGCGCGTGGACGACAGCACCCGCAGCCTCAGCCTGCGCGCCGCCGTGCCCAACGCCGACGAGGCGCTCCACCCGGGCATGTTCGGGCGCGTCGAGGTCGTCCTGCCCGGCACCGCGCACTCGATCGTCCTCCCGACCTCCTCCGTGGTCTACAACCCGTACGGCAACTTCGTCTACGTCGTGGAGGAGGGCGTCGCCAAGCAGCGCTTCGTCCAGACCGGGCCGCAGCGCGGCAACGTGATCGCGATTCTCTCCGGCCTGAAGCCCGGCGAGCAGGTGGTCACCTCTGGCCAGATCAAGCTGCGCAACGGCAGCCCCGTGCGCGTCGACAACACGGTCGAGCCCTCCGCCAACCCGGCGCCGACGCCGTCGGAGGGCTGACCTGGAGACCGTCCCCATGCGCTTCACCGACATCTTCATCAAGCGGCCGGTCCTCGCGACCGTCGTGAACCTCTTCCTCCTGCTCGCCGGCTGGCTCGCGCTGCAGGAAATGAACGTCCGCCAGTACCCGGAGACGAAGAACTCGGTCATCACCGTGATGACCACCTACCCGGGCGCCAGCGCCGACCTCGTGCGCGGCTTCGTCACCACGCCGCTCGAGCGCGAGATCGCGTCCGCCGACGGCATCGACTACGTCGAGTCCATCAGCGCGCCGAACTTCTCGGTCGTGCGCTCCCAGCTGCGCCTCAACTACGACCCCAACGACGCGCTCACGCAGATCACCTCCAAGGTCAACCGCGTGCGCAGCGAGCTCCCCGCCGGCGCCGAGGACCCGGTCTTCGAGATCCAGGTCGGCGAGACCACGGCGTCGATGTACCTCAGCTTCGCCAGCGCGACCCTGCAGGCCAACCAGATCACCGACTACCTCGTCCGCGTCGTGCAGCCCAAGCTCTCGACCATCGAGGGCGTCCAGAAGGCCGAGGTGCTCGGCGCGCGCACCTTCGCCATGCGCGTCTGGCTGAAGCCCGACCGCATGGCCGCCTTTGGCCTCAGCTCCTCCCAGGTCTGGTCGGCGCTCGCCGCGCAGAACTACCTCTCCGCGGTCGGCAAGACCAAGGGCGAGATGACCATCGTCAACCTCACCGCCCGCACCGACGTGCACTCGGCCGAGGACGTCCGCCAGCTCGTGATCCGCGAGCAGGCGGGCGCCGTCGTGCGCGTCGGCGACATCGCCGACGTCGAGCTCGGGGCCGACGACTACGAGGTGAAGGTCCAGCTCCAGGGCAAGGACGTCACCATGATCTCCGTCTCCGTCCTGCCCACGGCCAACTCGCTCGACGTCGTCAAGCGCGTGCGCGCCATCTGGCCCGACATCGAGAGCCAGCTGCCCGCCAGCATCGAGGGCAAGATCGCCTACGATGCCACCGAGTTCATCAACGACTCGATCAACGAGGTCACCACCACGCTGCTCGAGGCCATGGTGATCGTGATCATCGTGATCTATCTCTTCCTCGGCTCGTTCCGCTCCGTCGTCATCCCCATCGTCGCCATCCCGCTCTCCCTGCTTGGCGGCATGGTCTGCATGCTCGCGCTGGGCTTCTCCATCAACCTGCTCACCCTGCTGGCGATGGTGCTCGCCATCGGCCTGGTGGTCGACGACGCGATCGTCGTCGTCGAGAACATCCACCGCCACATCGAGGAAGGGCTGACCCCGCTGGCGGCCGCGCTCCGCGGCGCGCACGAGCTGATCGGCCCCGTCGTGGCCATGACCATCACGCTGGTCTCCGTGTACGCCCCGCTCGGGCTCCAGAGCGGCGTGACCGGCGCGCTCTTCCGCGAGTTCGCCTTCACCCTGGCCGGCGCCGTCGTCATCTCCGGTTTCGTGGCGCTCACGCTCTCGCCGATGCTCTCGTCGAAGCTCCTCCGCCACAACCCGAACCCGCGCGGCATCGAGCACTTCCTCGACCAGGCCTTCGACCGGCTGCGCGAGTATTATGAGCACCTGCTGGATCGCGTGCTGCATAACCGGCCGGCCGTGTATCTCACCGCCGTCCTGATCATGGCCGCGATCGTGCCGTTCTTCCTGCTGACCAAGAAGGAGCTGGCGCCGGCCGAGGACCGCGGGTTCGTCATCGCCATGACGAAGGGCGCGCCCAACGCCTCGCTGGAGCAGGCCCTGTTGTCCGTCAACCAGCTCAGCGGGCTGGTCGCGGCCTTCCCCGAGACGGAGAAGTTCTTCACCGTGGCCGGCGTGGACATGGGTTCGCACCTGCCGTCGCCCAGCTCCAGCCTGGTCGGCTGGATGCTCAAGCCCTGGAGCCAGCGCGAGCGCAGCACCAGCCAGCTCAGCCAGATGCTGACGGGCCAGGCCATGGGCATCGCGGGTGTCTCCACCGCCGCGTTCCTGCCGCCCGCCCTGCCCGGCGCCGGCGTCGGCCTGCCGGTGCAGTACGTCGTGTGCTCGACCGACAACCACGAGCGCGTCGTCGAGGTGGCCAACGAGCTCCTCCAGCGCGCGCTCATGAGCGGGAAGTTCATCTACGGCGACAACGACCTGAAGTTCGACCAGCCGCAGGTGGAGCTGGAGCTCGACCGCGACAAGGCGGCCGCCGTCGGCCTCTCCATGCAGCAGTTCGGCGCGGACGTCGGCACCATGCTCGGCGGCGGCTACGTCAACCGCTTCGCCATCCAGGGCCGCGCGTACAAGGTCATCCCGCAGGTCAAGCGCACCTTCCGGCTGACGCCCGATCAGCTCGGCGACTACTACGTCACCTCGACCAAGGGCGGCCTCGTCCCGCTCTCCACCGTCGCGACCCTCAAGCCCTCCGTGCAGCCGCGCGACCTGCGCCGCATGCAGCAGCTCAATGCGGCCACGCTCTCGCTCCTGCCCGCCCCGGGCGTGTCGATGGGCGACGCCTACGACTGGCTCAACGCCGAGGCGCAGCGCTCGTTCCCCGCCGGCTACACCGCCGAGTTCAAGGGTGAGCTCCGCCAGTTCGTGCAGGAGGGCAGCTCGCTGCTCGCGACCTTCGTGCTCGCGATCATCGTGATCTTCCTCGTCCTCGCGGCGCAGTATGAGAGCTGGCGTGACCCCTTCATCATCATGATGGCGGTGCCGCTCTCGCTCGCCGGCGCGATGGTGTTCCTCTTCCTTGGCGCGGCCACGCTCAACATCTACACGCAGGTCGGCCTCATCACGCTGGTGGGCCTCATCACCAAGCACGGCATCCTGATGGTGGACTTCGCGAACCGCATGCAGGAGGAGGGTCACGACGTGCGCACCGCCATCGAGAAGGCGGCCGGCATCCGCCTGCGCCCGATCCTCATGACGACCGCCGCCATGGTCTTCGGCGTCATGCCGCTGGTGTTCGCCAGCGGCGCCGGCGCCGAGGCCCGGTTCAGCATGGGCCTCGTCATCGCCACCGGCATGGCCATCGGCACCTCGTTCACGCTCTTCGTGGTGCCCGCCTTCTACGTCCTGATCGCCGCCGACCGCCGGCCGAAGCAGACGTAGTCACGAAATAATCCACGAATATTTACTAACCACGGATTACACGGATGCCACGGATGTACTTGGGTAGCGGCCGGCCTCCGGACGGCCGCTGTTGGACGCGCGCATGCCGAATCGGCCGTCCGGAGGCCGGCCGCTACCCAAATGCCGGGCTTGGTAATCCGTGGTTTCAAACTCCGTTCTGAAGGACTCAGCCCACGGTGTGTGCTTTTTGCGGTCATTAAGCGGATGACTGCCTTAGGATTGCCCGTGGTCCGCGGTTGCGCGCATCGGCGCGGGTCGGTAGGACCATGGTTCCGATGGAATTGCGTCACCTGCGCTACTTCAAGGCCGTGGCCGAGCGGCTGAGCTTCAGCCGCGCCGCGGAGGAGCTGCGCGTGGCTCAGCCGGCGCTGAGCCGTCAGGTCAAGGCGCTGGAGGACGAGCTGGGGGTCCGTCTCCTCGATCGCAACCGGGTCCGGGTCGAGCTGACCGACGCCGGTCGCACGCTCTACGCCCACGCCTGCAAGGTGCTGGCGCAGGTGGACATGGCGGCCGCCGCGACCAAGGAGACCGCCGCCGGTGCCGCCGGCGAACTCATCATCTGCAACGACTGGCGCCTCTCCAACCAGATCGTGCTCGGCGCCATCGCCGAGTACCGCCACCGGCACCCGCGCATCGAGGTTTCCCTGCGCGACCTGCTCATCCATGAGCAGCTCACCGCCCTGCGCACCCGCCAGGCGCACCTCGGCTTCGTGGCCGCCCAGGAGTTCGCGCCCAACGACGAGCTGCAATCCATGCACCTCCTCGATGCTGAACTGCTCGTCCTCGTCGGCGCCCAGCATCCGCTGGCCGGCGCCGAGCGCATCCGCATCGCCGACCTCGCTGGCGACACGTGGGTCATCACCGGCGCCAAGGAAACCCCGGGCCTGCGCGAGTTCATCGTCCAGACCTGCCGCCTGAGCGGTTTCCAGCCCAATTTCGCCCAGCCCGTGCACACCATCGAGAGCGTCCTCGCCCGCGTGGCCACCGGCTACGGGGTCTGCCTCTGGCCGGAGTTCCTCGCCGCCTCCTTTCCGGCCAACCCGTTGGTGCGCTACCTTCATTCCGACTGCCCCCCGATCGAGCTCCGGGCCGTCTGGCACCGCCGCGAGGAGTCGCCGCTGTTGCAGCAGTTCCTCGAGATCCTCCGCCGCCGCGTGGCGGAAGCCGCGACGGCGACGGTCCGTTAGCATTCTGGGAAAATTTTTCCAGGTGCGCGGCCCAAGCCGCGCCTAAAATTCGCAGCGGGCTGATGGGTGGGCTGCGCAAATTTCCGTTTTTTCGCGATTTAGCGCAACGGCGTGACCGGCATCGGTCCTGCAAGAGAGGGAGCATCCGTGCCAAGCACTCCCATCAACCACCAACCATTCAACACCACATCACCATGAGACTCGTACGTTATACCTATCCCACCCATCGCAGCCCGGTTTCCCTGCTGGGCGGCTATGCCCGCTCGCCCTGGGCGGGCCTTGAGTCCGAGATCGACCGCCTGTTCACCTCGACCCTCGCCGACCTCGGCACCCCGGCGGCCGCGCTCCGCTTCCCGGTCGACCTCTACGAGGACAAGGACAACACCTACGTCCGCGCCGAGCTCCCGGGCCTGCGCCGCGACGACATCCACGTCGAGGTGGTCGACGACTACCTGACGATCAACGCCACCCGGAAGACCAAGGAGGGTGAGCAGGAGCAGTCGTTCGCCTTCAGCCGCTCCATCAGCCTGCCGGCCACGACGCGCAACGACCAGATCACCGCCAACTACGAGCAGGGCATCCTCACGGTCACCCTGCCGAAAAAGGAGGAGGCCAAGCCGCGCAAGATCACCGTCAACGTGAGCTGAGCCCGCCCCGCATCCCACCACCCAATCAAAGGAGAATCACCATGAGCCTGCTCAATACTCTCATCCCCTCGATCAACCGCACCCTCGCGCGCCGCAGCGAAGACGCCCCAGACACGACCCAGACCGTGTCGCCCGCCTACGAGATCAGGGAAACGGCCGATGCCTACGGCCTCACGGTCCACCTGCCCGGCGTGAACAAGGACGGCCTCGAGCTCACCGTCGAGGAGGGCACCTTTACCATCCGCGGCCAGCGCGCCTGGAAGCAGCCGTCGGGCTGGACCACGCTCTACCGCGAGTCGGTCGACCTGCCGTTCGAGCTCGTGCTCACGCACGACAACACGATCGACGCGGACAAGATCCACGCCGAGCTCGCCGACGGCATCCTGCGCGTCTCGCTGCCCAAGGCCGAGGCGGTCAAGCCGCGCAAGATCACCGTGAGCTGAGCGCCCGATGGAGTAGGGCAGGTCTCCGACCTGCCCTTTTCGCGTTCAACACGCGGGGAGACGTTCCCAGGGCGGGTCGGAGACCCGCCCTTCTTTTTTCCGGAATGGATTCGCAGTCCGGCGCCCGCGGACTATTCATCCACTCATGAACGAAGCTTACCTGCCTGCCCTGATGGTGGTCGGCTTCGTGGCGTTTTTCGGCCTGATCCTCTTCCTCGGGGCCAAGGCGTCGGCCCGAAACCGGGAACGAGTGGGCCAGCTGGCCGGCCGGCTCGGGCTGGAGTTGGAGACCGCCAAGCCGGCCTTGGGTGTTTTTTACCCATCGCCGCGTGCCTCCGGCCGCATCCGCGGCAAGGCGGTCGCGCTCTACAACTACACGACCGGCTCGGGCAAATCCCGCACCACGTGGGCGGCGGTCAGCGTGACCCCGGCGGCGGATGGCGGACTCACGTTTGGTTTCGGGCGGCAGGGCCTGGGCACGAAGTTGCAGGAGCTGTTCGGGGCGCGGGAGATCGTCGTGGGTTCGCCGGAATTCGACGCGGCGTGGTTTGTGCAGACCAATGCCCCGGATTTCCTGCGGACGGCGCTGTTGCCGGAGTTGCTCGAGAAGTTCCGGGAGTTCCGCGGCGCGTTCAAGCTGGAGCGCGCACAGGTCACCTACGTCGAGATGGGGCAGTTCGACAGCGAGGAGCGCTGCCGGCGCTTCGAGAATGCAGTCGGTCTAGCCTGTGACCTCGCCGACATTGCCGAGGTTTACGCCCGGCACGGAGGCCGCGTCTGAACATGTCCGCTTCACCCGAAGCCCGGACCGTGGCCGGTCCGGTCCTCCTGTTCGACGGCGAGTGCGGCCTGTGCAACCGCTGCGTTCGCTTGCTGCTGCGCCTCGATCGGGAGGCCCGCCTGCGGTTTGCGCCGCTGCAGAGCCCGGCGGCGCAGGCGTACCTGCGGGCAAAGGGGTTGCCGACGGAGGATTTCGACTCGCTGGTCTTCGTGCCGGATTGGGCCAACGCGGACGCGGCTCCGCTACGGCGGACGGATGGCGTCCTCGCGGCCTTGCGCCTGTGCCCCGGCACCGGTCGCGCGCTTGCGGCAGTGCTGGGCATTTTCCCAGCCGCGTGGCGCGACGCCGGCTACAAACTCGTCGCCCGCTGGCGCTACCGCATCTGGGGCGAATGGCGCCCGAGACCGCTGGCCCGCCCGGAATGGACGGGAAGGTTTTTGGGCTGAATATTGCGGGCTAAGGTAGCTACG
The DNA here is from genome assembly GCA_019634615.1 of Opitutaceae bacterium. GTDB lineage: Bacteria > Verrucomicrobiota > Verrucomicrobiia > Opitutales > Opitutaceae > UBA2377. Next base: position 6,057 of record JAHCAZ010000023.1, on the reverse strand, counting down.
AGCGTGAGCGAGTGGCGTGTTGGCGGATGCAGCGCTTGATCCACTCGCTCACGCTCGTAGCCACCCGAAGCCCGACCAACGGTCGCTAAAATCCTACTCGCTACTTACGACTTCTTCCCCTCCGGGATCAGAATCGACGCCAAGACCGAGGTGGCGAGGACGCCGGCGATCACGCCGAGGGAGACGGCGATCGAGATGTCCACCCAGTGCTCGATCAGCATCTTCACGCCGATGAAGCTCAAAATGAGGGCGAGGCCGATCTTGAGGTAGCGGAAGAGCTGCATGATGCCGTTGAGCGCGAAGTAGAGCGACCGCAGGCCGAGGATGGCGAAGATGTTCGACGTCAGGGCGATGAAGCCGTCGCGGGTGATGGCGAGCACGGCGGGGAGCGAGTCGAGGGCGAAGACGAGATCGGTGGTCTCGATCACGATCAGTACGATGAACAGCGGCGTGGCCATCCGGCGACCGTTGTGCACGGTGAAGAAGTGCCCCTGGTCGTTGTGCGGCGCGACCGGGAAGAAACGGCGGAACAGGCGGACGGCGATGTTGTGGTCGGGGTTGACGTCCACCTCCTCCTTGCTCGGCAGGGCCATCTTGATGCCGGTGTAGACGAGGAAGGCGCCGAAGATGTAGATGATCCAGTGGAACCGGGCGAGGACGCTGACGCCCACCAGAATGAAGATGGCGCGCATGACGACGGCGCCGATGATACCCCAGAAGAGCACGCGGTGCTGCCAGCGCGGGGCGACCTTGAAGTAGGTGAAGACGAGGATGAAGACGAAGACGTTGTCGATGCTCAGGCAGAGCTCGACGAGGTAGGCCGCCAGGAACTCCTGCGCGGGCACGGCGCCGCGCCACCACCAGATGAGGCCGTTGAAGGCGAGCGCGAGGCTGAACCAGACGACGCACCAGCGGAGCGCCTCCTTCATCTTCACCTCGTGCGCCTGGCGCTGGAAGACCCCAAGGTCGAGCGCGAGCATGGCGGTGATGAAGGCGAAAAAGGCCAGCCAGGCCCAGGCGGGCAGCGGCGGCAGGGTGTCAATGACGGCAAGCAACGGAGACATCGGTCGCGCAGCATGGTCACAGGGTGCGCGGCGCCGCAAGCGGGGAGTGGGGTGGTGGAAATGAGGCGGCCTTTTCCCCGGAGCGCCCTTCCGCCTCAGGTTTTGACATCCCGGCGGCGGCGGTTCAGTCACGGACTTCCACCCATGAAACGATTGATTCTCGCCCTGTCCTGCAGCCTGCTTTTCAGCGCGACGGCCCTGGCCCAGGAGGCCGGGAGCGCGGCACCGGCCGATCCGACCCAGGCGGTCAACACCGCGGCGGCCGCCGCCGTGGCCAGCGGTCACGCCCAGCCGCCCCGGACGCCGGATTTCCTCGAGCACTTGGTGGATGCGACCCTCGAGATCTTCGACGTGAAAAGCAGCGGCAACACCACGACGCACTACGTCATCGCCGCCCTGTTCCTGGTCGGCTCATACCTCCTCCGCCGCGGCGTCACGACCTTCCTCTTCGGCTTTTTCAAGCGCCTCGCGTCGCGCACCGAGTCGACCTTGGACGACAAGCTTTTCCCGGCGCTCGAGGGCCCGGTGGCGGCCTTCATCGCCATCGTCGGCGCGGTGGCCGCGCTCAAGGTGCTCAAGTTCAGCGAGCAGGCCGACGCCGTGTTCGGCTACGCCAGCACCGTCGCCTTCTCGCTGGTGCTGTTCTGGTTCTTCCTGCGGGCCTTCAACACCGTGCTCGACCACGTGCATGAGCTCGCACGCGGCCGGCAGCTGGGCATCGCGGCGTTCATGCCGTGGATCAAGAAGTCGCTGATCACCGTGTTCGTGGTGTTCGGCCTGCTGATGATCGCGCAGAGCCTTGGGGCTGACGTGAAGGCCTTCCTCGCCGGCCTCGGCCTCGGCGGCCTGGCCTTCGCCCTCGCGGCGCAGGACACGATCGCCAACATCTTCGGCTCAGTGGTGGTCGCCATCGACCAGCCGTTCAAGATCGGCGAGGCCGTGCAGATCGGGACCAATGTCGGTGTCGTCGAGGACATCGGCCTGCGCTCCACGAAGATCCGCACGCTGGACAAGGCGCTCGTGATCATCCCGAACAAGACCGTCGCCGCCGAGGCCGTCACGAACCTCTCCCGCTTCACGCAGCGGCGCGTCGCGCAGACGCTGGGCCTCACCTACGACACCACGCCCGAGCAGATGGAGGGCATCGTCGCGGAGCTTCGCCGCCTCATCACCGAGGAGCCGGGCGTCGACAAGAACTCGGTCGTCGTCTCCTTCAACAACTACGGCGCCTCGTCGCTCGATATCCTGGTGGTCTACCTGACGGTGAGCCCGGATTTCGGGGAGCACCTCAAGATCCGCGAGCGGCTCAATCTCGCCTTCATGCGCGCGGTCGCCGCCCGCGGCCTGTCGTTCGCCTTCCCGACGCAGACGGTTCAGCTCGACGGCCCCGTGGCACGGGCGCTGGCGGGTGCGGCATCCTCGGCGCCGATCGCGCGCGAGAAATAGGCCTGCGCTGTCCGGTACTGGCCGCGGGCCTCGGCCAACGCGGCCTCGGCCCGGGCGAGGGCGGTCTGCGTGTCGAGGAGGTCGGTGATGATGGCGGCGCCAAACTCGTAGCGCTCTCGCACGGCCCGCAGGCCTTCCGCGGCGGCCCGCAGGCTGGCCTCGTTGGCGGCGATCGCGGCCCAGGTCCGCTCCACTTCAACCTGGGCGGCCCAGACTTCCTGGCGCACCTGCAGGCGGCGACTGGCGTCGTCGGCCTCCTCGCGGGCGGCCTCCGCCCGGGCCCGGGCCACGCCGCGCTGCCGCGCACCGGCGTCGAAGATGGGCAGATCGATCGTCAGGCCCGCCTGCCATTCGCGGGTGTCGGGCACCCAGGCGGTGTCGCGCCAGCCAAAGGAGGCATCGGCCTGCAGCCGCGGCGCCCGCGCCGCGCGGGCGGCGGTGACGGCCGCCTGGGCGGCCACGGTGCGCTGGTTGCTGGCGCGCAGCTCGGGCCGCCGGGCGAGCGCCTGTTCCACGGCTGCGGCGAAATCGATGGGCGCCGGCTCCGTCAGCGCCGCGGCCGCCGCCACCGTGAGCGGCGTGTCGGCCGCGCGGCCCATGGCGGTGTTGAGCTCGCCGGTCAGACGGCGAACGCGGCTTTGCGCCGAGATGAGCTGCAGCCGGGCGTCGGCCGCCTCGGCGGTCGCACGCAGGACATCGGCCTGCGGCACCGCCCCGGCGTCGTGGCGGAGGCTGGCGAGGCGACGGTGTTCCTCGGCGCGCTCGAGATTCTTCGTCGCGGCCTGCTCGAGTTCGACAGCGGTCGTGAGCGCGTGATGGGCGGCGCGCACGGTGGCACGGAGGTTGGCGCGCGTGGCGGTCACCTGGGCCTCGGCGCCGGTTTGGCGGGCTTCCGCCGCGGCGAGCCCCGCCTGGCGCGCCCCGAAATCGAGCAGCGTCACGCGCGAGACCAGGCCGCCGTTCCAGTCGTCGAGGGGGCCGATCAGCTTCGGTGCGACGCCGCCGGGTAGGGTCAGCCCGCTCGGCAGGTAGGCGCGGCGCTGGAGGCGATGGTAGCCGCCGGTCAGGTCGAGGCGCGGATAAAAGGGCGCGCGGGCCTCGCCCACGGCGGCCGCGGCGGCGTCCACGCCGGCCTGTGCGGCGGCGAGCGCGGGATGCGGCCCGAGGGCGATCCGCACACAATCGTCGGCGGACAGGGCCGCGGCGGTTTCGGCGCGGATGCCGGGGCCGAGCAGGAGGAGGGCGGCGAGAGTGACGGAGGTTTTCATGGCGGCGCGACGGATGGGTTTACGCGAGGGTCTTGTGGAAGCGTTTCACGGCGAAGATCATCACCCCGACGCCCAAAATGAGGAGGGCGGCGAGCTGGTCCCAGAGGACGGCGAGGCCGACGCCCTTCAGGAAGACGCCGCGGATGATGACGAGGAAGTAGCGCAGCGGGTCGAGCAGCGTGAGCCACTGGATGGCCGTCGGCATGTTGGCGATGGGGAAGATGAAACCCGAGAAGAGCATCGCCGGGAAAAAGAAGAAGAACGTCGTCATCATCGCCTGTTGCTGCGTGTGGCTCACCGTCGAGACGAAGAGGCCGATGCCGAGCGTGCTGAGCAGGAAGAGCGCCGTCCCGAGCAGGAGGAGCGCGAAGCTGCCGCGCAGGGGGATGTCGAACCAGAACAGGCCGAGACCGGCGACGAGGGCGGTGTTGAGGAAGCCAATGACCACGAACGGGGCGCACTTGCCGAGGATGAACTCCACCGGGCGGATCGGCGTGACCATGATCTGCTCGATCGTGCCGGCCTCCTTCTCGCGCACGATGGCCATGCTGGTGAGCATCAGGCCGATCAGCATGACGAGCATCGCGATGATGCCGGGCACATAGTAGTTGCGGCTCTCGAGGTCGGCGTTGAACCAGGCGCGCGGCTGCACCTCCGCGCGGCCGACCGCGATGGTCCGGCCGGCCCGGCGCTGGGCCTGTTCGAGGAGGATCGCGCCGTTGGCGGCCGCGGTGATCTGCGTGCCGTAGTTCACGATGAAGCGCGCGGTGTTCGAGTCGGAGCCGTCCACGATCAGCTGCACCGGCGTGGTGCGGCCGGCGCGGAGGTTTTCCTCGTAGCCGGCGTTGACCTGCAAAATGGCGGCGGCGCGGCCGGCGTCGACGAGCGCGCGCGCCGCGTCCTCATCGTGGGTGTGTGCGATCGCGTCGAAGTAGGCCGAGCCGGTGAACCGGGCGACGAGTTCGCGCGACGCCGGCGTGCCGTCATGGTCGATCACGGCGAGTTGGACGTGGCGCACGTCCAGCGTCACCGCATAGCCGAAGATCATCGTCTGGATGATCGGCACGCCGATGATGACCACGCGCATCCGCGGGTCGCGGAGGACGGAGCGGAATTCCTTGCGGAGGATGGTGAGGATGCGTTCCCACATGGTCAGTGGAGGCGTTTGCGGGTCTTGCGGATGGCGATGCCGGTCACGACGAGCGCGAACACGAGCAGGAAGGCGGCGTCGCGCCAGAGCGTCTCGAGCCCGACACCGCGGAGGAAGATGCCCTTCACCAGCGCGACAAAGTACCGCGCCGGGACGATGTAGGTGATGCCCTGCACCGGGATCGGCATGTTCGCGATGGCGAAGGCGAAACCCGAGAGCAGGAAGGCGGGCAGGAAGGTCGAGATCATCGCGAACTGGCTGGCGAGGAGCTGCTGCTTCGCGACGGTGCTGATCAAGATGCCCTGGGCGAGGGTGCCGACGACGAACACCATGCCGACCGCGAACAGGAGCGGCACGCTGCCGCGCAACGGCACATCGAACAGCCACACGGCCATGAGCACGGCGATGACCATGTTGGCGAGGCCGATGACGGAGTAGGGGAGGAGCTTGCCGAGGATGAGCTCGGCGGGCTTCACCGGCGTCGAGATGAGCTGCTCCATCGTGCCGCGTTCCCACTCGCGGGCGATCGTGAGCGACGTCAGCAGGGCGGCGATGAGGCCCATGATCACCGCCATGATGCCGGGGACGATGAAGTTGCGGCTCTCGAGGTCGGCGTTGAACCAGACCCGCGTGCGCAGGTCGAGGGCCGGCGCTGGCGCGGCGCCGGTGATCCGCCGCACCTGCTCGACCGCGAGCTGCTGGTTGTAGCCGCTGGCGATGCCCTGCGTGTAGCCGAGGACGAGACCCGCGGTGTTGGCGTCCGAGCCATCCACGATGGCCTGGACCCCGGCGGCCTGGCCGGTGGCGATGCGCCGGTCGAAATCGGGTGGCAGCACCAGCGCGAGCATCGCGGTGCGCGCGTCGATGGCGCGCTCGAGCTCGGGGTAGTTGGCTACGGTGCCCTGGAAGTTGAAGTAGCGCGTGGCCGCGAACCGCGCGGTGAACTCGCGGCTGGCCGGGGTGTGGCCCTGGTCCCACACGACGAAGGGCACGCGGTCGACGTCGAGGGTCAGCGCGTAGCCGAACATCAGCAGCATCAGCATGGGGATGCCAACGGCGAGGATGAGGCTGCGCGGGTCGCGCCGGATGTGGAGCGACTCCTTGCGGGCCACGGCGAGGAGACGACGGA